>NZ_QLZD01000028.1 GCF_008636115.1 Candidatus Tokpelaia sp.
CTGTTATAATGCCTCTATTGCTGATTTTGCGGGCGCTGCCTCCGGGCTTTTTGCCTTTTGGCACGCCGCAGCGCCCGCAAAATCAGCAATAGAGGCATTATAACAGAGCATAAAGGCTGAGAGAAATGGCTGGGGTACCTGGATTCGAACCAGGGAATGTCGGTACCAAAAACCGATGCCTTACCACTTGGCTATACCCCAATATGCAGCGCCGGCCTCAGGCAATGGCTGCAAGCCGCCGCGATTTATAACTGCTCCCTGCGGCAAAGGCAATATGCCTTATAATAAAAGCAGCATTTTCAGCGCTGTTTTTTATCCATAGGCTATCTGTCAGAATATTGCCTTTATCTTCCTCGCAAAAGCCGCGCCCAAACGGCCTTTAATCTCTTGTTTCATCAACAGGGAGAGACAGGATTTCCGCATCAAGCCTGTTCATAAAATCAGCAATAAACCGGGCATTTATGCCGTAATCACGCGGCAAATAGCGCGAGGCAGAGCGCATATCGACAAAGCTTGTATCGCCTTCATCACTCAACCGAATAATAATATCGGACACAAAGCCCAGCACAAAAGTTTTTGCTACAACCTCAACCAGCAGCAGGCTGTCTTCTCCCGCTTTGCCCTGCTCGCCGCTTATCGTCCAGTTTTTTGCTTTCAGCACGGCATAAACCGCTTTTAACACTGTATCGGGCGAACCGTCATAACGCCGCCCGCTTAATTGCGGCCAGGCGGCCCATTGCTCTTCCGCTGCGGCAGGTGTAAAGCCGGCTTTGACCGGCAAGGCATCGGCCGGGCGGCTGCCGGCCAGAAAAGCCGGCGGCGTGTCAAAATCAGTAGTAATATCGTAAAGCGGCGGAAAGGCAAACCACGCTGCCCCGATAAAGAGCAGCGGCGCCAGAGCCATAAAGGCCAGCAAACCGCCTTTCACACAAGACAGGCCGCCTTTATAGCCTTCCTGCCACAAAGCCCGCAGCCCGAAAAAAGCAAAAATCAGGCTGAGCGCGGCAGAAATACCGACAAGCGCCATAATATAGGGCAAATTTACCGTTTGGATAAAACCAAAGCGGTGTAAAACAAGCGCAACCAATAGCAGAGCCACGGCAAACAGGCCAAAACGCGGGCACATAAGCGCGGCTTTTGATTGCGGGCGTATATATTTGCGTCTCATAATCTCTCTTGGGCCTGATAGAAGGGGAACCTATCCGATCGGGCAGCCGCCGGCTTTGGCCGGGCAGGCCTTGACCGGACGAGCTTCCCCCTCCCCGGCAGGAAAGCATAATTTGGCTAAAATTCCCTAAACCGGCAAGCCTGTTACCACCGGTTAAAAGATTTGGGGATTGTTTTTGACACAGAGTTCTGGAATATGCGGGAATTTGCGGGGAAGTATAGAAGTTTCTAAAGAAATCAGGAAATTATTGAAAATTTGGAGGACGAAAACCAGAGGGAGCGGCGAAAAGATTTTGACAGATATTTTAGCCGGGCAGGCGCAATCTGGTGAAAATCGGCCGAATAATGCGCAAAGCTTCAAAGAGGCTTTGAAAGCGCTGCTGCTGCCTTTGAAAATGCTTTTAAAGCCCATTAAACCGCCTTTGGAGTGGTTTTTATTATATTAAGCTATGTTCCATTTCGCTTTGGGGATAATTCTTTATGAACTGCTTCGCGCGACCAAATTGAACTGGCTGGGGCGCGGATAATAAAGAGGCGGATTATTCCATTCCGCTCCTGTCAAGGCGCTTTTGCAGGATCTTTGCTTATGCTTCAAAAACTCGATTTTGCCGGCGGAAAGATTCCGGAACCTCGTGGCAAAAATTGCAAAACCGCCTGACTCCGCCTGGCCCCGCCACTTCCGATATTTTGTGCTCAATATTCTCTGTTTTGTCCATTGCCCGCCGGTTTTGGCGGCTTTCATATTTCTGTCAGCTCCACTGCTCGCTGCAAATCAACCGAAACCAGGGTGGAAAGCCTCTTTTCAATCATTGTTACGCCAAACAGCCTGTCCATATGCGCCATAGTAATCGGATTATGGGTAATAACCAGAAAACGCGTTTTTGTTTGTGCCGTCATATCCCGCAATAAGCGGCAATAGCGCTCAACATTATAATCATCAAGCGGGGCATCGGCCTCGTCCAGCCCGCATATTGGCGCCGGATTGGTTAGAAACACGGCAAAAATCAGAGATAAAGCGGTCAAACATTGCTCACCGCCGGAAAGCAGGCTGATATTTTTCAGCTTTTTCCCGGCGGACAAACCAGAATTTCCAGTCCGATATTAAGCGGATCATCAGATTCCACCCATTACAATTCTGCCTTGCCGCCGCCAAACAGTGTAGCGCGCTGAAAATTTTGGCAAAAAAAACAGACGGATTTTGGCAAAAACGCGCCACGCTCAAAATTCATGCACTACTAGATAGTGTATGCCAGGCGCCAGAGATAACCGATGCCAACAGCCAATTTGACGCTTGGCTCACGCTAACCCGGCGCAAAGCCTCTGCCAGGCTGGATTTGCCGCAGCCATCAGGGCCGACAAGGCCTGTCAGCCCGGCTTCTATAACCAGCTCTGCCGGGTCAATAAATGATTTAAACCCCGCAAGGCGCAGTTTGACAAACTGCATAAACACCCCTTTATCCGGCAAAACAGCAGCAGTTTTGGCCGCAACACAGGCAATAGCCCGGTTGGGCAATAAAACTCTGCCGATAAATAGGGCAATTAAAAAAACAAGGCAAAATAAAAGAGACGCATAAATAAAAAGCGGGCGGCGCCGGCACGCCCGCTTTTCACTGTTTATCGGCAGGAAAATCGGGGTTTATTTCTTGTTTTCCAGCGCTTTATCAATAATAAGAGAAATTTCATTCGCCGTTAAAGCGCCCTCATATTTCTGCCCGTTAATAAATATAGTCGGCGTTACACGAATATCGAAATCTTTCATCGCCAGATCTGCCGTTTTACGGAACTGATCCAATAATTTCTGATTAGTCAGGCAGGCGTTAAATTCTTTCTCGTCCAGCCCGGCCATTTTGGCAAGGCGCATCATCGGCGTTTTGCCGTCCGGGGCAAAAGCCCATTCTTCCAGTTTTTCAAATAAAAGCTGAACAAAGGGGAAAAACCTGTCTTCCGGCACACAGCGCGTTAACATGGCAGCGGCCGTGCCCCGCGGCTCAACCGCCAATTCGCGCAAAATATAATGCACTTTACCGGTTTTTATATATTTCTCCCGCAGTTGCGGCATGGTGTTTAAATAAAAATCAGCACAGTGGCCGCAAGACAAAGCCGCATATTCAATAATAGTGACCGGCGCCCTGGCATCACCCTCAGCCATATCCTTTAATTCACCCGGGCGCAAAAGAGCCGCCTCGCTCACTGTGGCCACCGGCTTTGGCACTTGCGGCGGGGCAGAATGCTGCGCTTGCGCCGCTACTATTTGCCAAAGCCCGACGGTCGCCGCAACAAACATGGCCGCCACAAAAGAGAAAATACGCTTTCCTCTGGTTGAATTTTTCATAATCCGCTTTCTCCCATGCCTGTTTCAAATAATTATAACCATCATCGGCACCGGCAAAACCCGTTTTGGCAAGGCCTTATTACCAATAATTAACTCCGGGGCTTTGCGCAATATATTTCTGCCGCGCGTTTGCGCAATTTTGCCGCCGGACGACCTCAACCGCGATAAAGAGCCTGCCCCAGACGCAATAAAGAGGCGCGCAAAGCCTCATCAGTAATTTCGGCAATATCTGCCTGCACTTTATCAGGCATGACTGCCGGCGCCTTGGCTGCGGCAAAGCCGAAAGCCGTTTTAGCCCAGGGCAGAGCAGCCGCCGATGAACCGCGCCGGGGCACCGGCGGCTGCGCCTGAAACGGTATTTTCAGCTCTATTCGTATTTTAGCAATAGCCTGATAGCCAAAAAACCGGTTAATACGCGCTATTATTTCACTTGTCTCATGCTGCAATTTTACTGCCCTATAGCCAAAACAGGCAAGGATCAGTGTCGCCGCCGCCAAATTGCTTTTTGTCGCCTTATTTGCCGGCTGCGGCCAGATAATTTTAACCGGCACCGCCACCGCAGCCACAGCCTGGCCGACAATTTCTGTCCAGTTCTGGATAAGGCGCCGGTTCAACCCCGCCTTTTTTTGCAAAACCGGCTCCATAATGCCGGCAGTTGCGGCCGATAGCGGCAAAAAACCGTTTTTACTCTTTTGTTTTGTCATTTTATCAGGCCTGTTTCCGATTAAAGCGGCGCGGATACGCTATGATATAAGAAAAGCAAATTTAGGGCAAATAGTGCGCAAGGCAAAATTTGCTCATCTTTCCACAGTCTCATAGGCAAAATGCCTATACAAAAAGCGCAGTCTGCCTTACAAAACCGCTTTTTCCTCTTTTGCCGGGTCATTGCCATGCCCGGCTGCGGCACAATTATGCAAACTCTCCCCCCATCGGCGCTTTATGCCGAAAAGCTGCTCTCCTGGTATGATAAAAATTTGCGCCTGCTGCCATGGCGCATTACCCCGCAGCAGCAGGCGCAAGGCATAAAAGCGGCAGCCTATCGTGTCTGGCTGGCAGAAGTCATGCTCCAGCAAACGACAGTAGAGGCGGTCAAACCTTATTTTGCCAGATTTATCGCTGCCTGGCCCAATCTTGCGGCTTTAAGCGCCGCATCATCAGACGCTATTCTGGCAGGCTGGGCCGGGCTTGGCTATTATTCACGCGCGCGCAATTTAAAAGCCTGCGCCGATAAAATCATGGCCGATTACAGTGGTGAATTCCCCCGCACGGCCGCAGAATTGCGCCGCTTGCCGGGCATTGGCGATTATACTTCCGCCGCTATTGCCGCCATTGCCTTTGATGAGCCTTGCGCGGTGATTGACGCCAATGTTGAGCGCGTTATCGCCCGGCTATTCTGCATTACCACCCCGCTGCCGGCGGCGCGCAAGGCAATCCGCTCTGCCTGTCAAAGCCTGGTGCCGCAAGACGGCACCCGGGATAATGTGCCGCAAGACGGCACCCGAGATAATGTGCCGCAAGACGGCACCCGGGATAATGTGCCGCAAGACGGCACCCGGGATAATGTGCGACAAAACAGTGCTTTGAGCGATGGGCGGCAAGCGCGACCAATAAACCGCGCCGGTGATTTTGCCCAGGCAATGATGGATTTAGGCGCCACAATTTGCACAATCAAAAAACCGGCCTGCTCGCAATGCCCGTTAACCGGGTTTTGCCTGGCGCGGCAAAATAATATGGCGGCAAGCCTGCCGCGCAAGGCGCCTAAACCGGCGCGGGAAGAGCGTTGCGGCGCCGCTTTTATCGCCCTTTCCGCTACAGGTAAAATTTATTTGCAAAAACGGCCGGCTCACGGGCTGTTAGGCGGCATGAGCGAAGTGCCCAATTATTTTGCAAAAGGCGCACAAATAGCACCGGCAAAAGCAGATTTGCAAAACGCGCCTTTTGCCGGTAGCTGGCGCTATCAGGGGAAGATTACCCATATTTTCACCCATTTTCATTTGACTCTGGCGGTTTATAAGGCAGAAAATATTACTGAGACTGCCGCTCTCCTGCCCGCGGCCCAACAGCCTGTGCCGGGCTTTTGGGTCAAAACAGAAGGACTGGCGGCAGAGGCCCTGCCAACTGTGATGAAAAAGGCAATCGCCGCCGCCTTGCCCACTTTGTTTAAGAAAAAATAATAGACTTTACGCCGTCAAAAATATAGGCTGCGCTTTACATTATTTAAAGAGCAGGAGGGTTCATGTCTGCTTATGATGAAATTTGTGTGGAAGCGGCTAAAAAAGCTGAGAAAGCTTTGGGGAAAAACTCAAAGCGGATATACTCTATTTCGATGCGCCTATCTACGGTATTATATTTCCACCTTTCCGGGAAGTGATTGAGAAACTTGCGGCGCACAGCAACAAAAACCCGGCCATAGCTATTCTTTTGACTACAGGCGGCGGCCTGGCTGAGCTTGCTGAAAAAATCGTTGAATTCACCCACGCCCATTATCAGCAGGTTTATTTTATTATCCCGGATAATGCGCTGTCTGCCGGCACTATTATGTGCATGGCAGGCGACCGGATATAGGGTGGCTGCGCGCTTATGAACAAGCGCGGGACTTGTCTATCACTTTGCTGAAAAAACGGCTTGTCAAATACAAATTTAAAGACTGGACACACCATAGGAGTGATGAACATAAAAAGAGGGAGCCAGTTACCGATGCAGAAAAAGAGGAACGGGCTGAAGAAATTGGCAATACACTTTCTGATAATAAAATCTGGCATTCTCATGGCAGAAGAATCGGTCTTGAAACTCTGGAAAAGGAGTGCCGCTTAGAAATTGATGATTTTGGCAAAGATAAGGAACTGCAAAGGCAAATCCGCCTTTATAGCGATATGATGACGCATAATGGCAGCCTGATGCAACAAGGCTTCCTCATTCACAGCTATAAAGCAGAATAAAGGGAAAGGAACAGGAACTATGGCCATTGCTGACAAAATATTGGATATGCGCAAGAACCCCAGTTTGGAAAACGTCCGTAAAGAAGCTGAAAGATTGCGCCGTCTTTCAGAGCAGCAAAGTGGCGGCAGAATCCCCAAACCTGAGCATACAAGCTATGATTTGGCGCGTAAATTTGCTCCTCCTCCTCCGGGTATATCCGTATTCAAGCCAAAGCTGAGAAAATTCGGCAGCCTGTAAATCTGCCTGCCGCTATTAGTGGCGCTTCGCCCAAAAACTGCCCTCTTTGGGCGGCTTTTATTTTATCAATCGCAGCTAATGGCTTTACACCCAATAAAAGCAAAGGGGAGAGAAGCATAAAACGGACATGAAATGCCTCTTCCCCTTTGCTAGCTCGCAAAATGTAGCAGCGCTCCGGCTTACAGCCCGGCTTGCCGGCGCCTGGCTTTAACCGCCGGCGGCCGTCATCTGGCGGCGAATTTCGCTGCGCAATATATCAATCGGCTGCAACTGCCCCTCATCTTCATAATGCCAGAAAGTCCAGCCATTGCAGCTTTCCAGCCCTTGTGCCCATGAGCCTATTTTATGAATAGAGCCGGCCTGATTTTTATAAACAAGCGTGCCGTCTGCCCGCACCAAAGCGGCGCGCTCACGTTTTTTATCATAGACGGCCTGCCCTGCCTGCAACAGGCCGGCCTCAATTACGCTTAAAAAAGCCACGCGCGGCTCAGCCTTTTTACCACGCAGCACTTCCAGCTCTGCCCTGCCCAGCGGAGAAACAGCGGCAATGCGCGCCCGGGCCGCGGTAATATAGCTTTCCTCCCGCTCTATGCCGACAAAATTGCGCCCCAGTTTTTTAGCCACTGCCCCGGTTGTGCCGGAGCCGAAAAACGGATCAAGCACTATATCGCCCGGACGGGTGGAAGCCAGCATGATCCGCGCCAGCAGCGCCTCCGGCTTTTGTGTAGGGTGCAGTTTTTTGCCATTGGCGGCTTTCAGCCGCTCCCCGCCGGTGCAGAGCGGAAACAACCAGTCGGAGCGCATTTGCACATCTTCATTGGCAGCTTTCAGCGCTTCATAATTAAAAGTGTAATTTTTGCCTTTTTTATCACGCGAGGCCCAGATAAGCGTTTCATGCGCATTTTGAAAACGGCGGCCGCGAAAATTGGGCATAGGATTGCTTTTGCGCCAGATAATATCATTAAGCAGCCAAAAGCCCAGATCCTGCATAATACTGCCGACACGGAAAATATTGTGATAAGAGCCGATAACCCACAGCGTGCCGCCCGGTTTCAGCACCCGGCGGCAGGCCAAAAGCCAGGCTTTGGTAAAGGCATCATAGGCAGCAAAATCGGCAAATTTGTCCCAGTCATCATTTACCGCATCAACCACGGAGTGATCAGGGCGCGCAAGCACACCGCCAAGCTGTAGATTATAGGGCGGATCGGCAAAAACAATATCGACACTTTGCGCCGGCAAATGCGCCAGCGCGCTCAGACAATCTCCCTGAATAATGCTGTTTTGCCACTGAGCCGCCTGTGCCGGCGCTGCGGGAGCCTGTTGCAATGCTGATTTTACCGACATACACACTTCACTTTTTACTTGAATTCGGCCTTGAGATTGGCTGTTATTATGGCGCCGGCGGGTAAAAATGCCGTTAAATATCGGTAAACAAGCCGTTAAGGCGGCATATTTCTGCCTGCCCCTTTGCTTATTGGACGAAAACTGCCTATAATTTTGCCGCCCCCAAATTTATAATGCGATTACGGCTCGCCAGGCAGGCAGCGGGTTTAAGGTTAAAGGTTCGGCCATGGCAAAAATTAAACTGGTTATTTTTGATTGTGACGGCGTGCTGGTTGATTCTGAATATTTGGCAGCGCAAATCCATGCCGAGCTGCTGACGCAGGCCGGCTTTCCCACGACCGAAGAGGATATAATAGAGCATTATACCGGACTGTCCTTTGCCGAGATTTTAAAGATAAAGGAAAAAACCGGTGACCGGGCTGTTTCTGCCGTCCTGCTTGATAAAGCCGATCAAATATTCAGAAAACGCATGAAAAAAGACCTGGCGGCAATTACCGGAGTGCGCGATTGTGTGGCGACAATTCGCGAGCAGCTGCATTTGCCTTATTGCATTTGCTCCAATTCTGCTTCCGCCAATATTAAAGCTATGCTGGAGCAGGTGAAGCTTTATGATTTATTTCGCGGGCGGATATTTTCTGCCCCGGAAGCAGGCAGCAAAAAACCCAAACCGGCGCCTGATATTTATCTGTTTGCCGCAGAAAAAGCCGGGCTTGACCCCAAACAATGCGTGGTGCTGGAAGATTCTGTGCCTGGCGCCAAAGCGGCGGTTGCGGCCGGCATGCGCGTTGTCGGCTTTACCGGCGGCCGGCATGCCAGGGCGCGGCTCAGCGGTGATTTAATGGAAACAGGGGTAGAGACGACTATTGCCCGTCAGAGCGATTTCCCCGCCACAATCCGCGCTTTAGACAAATTTCAGGAATAAATGCTCCGGATTTAAAAAGATTCGGGGATTATAATATCTCCCGTTTTGGGTGACAGCCGGTCATGACGGGGCAGGCGCTCACCAGGCTTTTTGTCCGGCTCTGCCTTTGGCCGGGCAGGCGGGCGCTCTGGCACGGCAAAGCCGATGGTAATTTTTGTGCCTTTTACCGCTTCGGCAATTTTTACCGCTGCTTTTTCAGAAAATAAAAATTGTGTCGCCGCATTGGCCTGTGCCGGCATAACACGCTGCTGATAAAGCCGGGCAAACAAAACCTGATCGCCGCGGGCGATTTTTATCGCAATGGGCAGGTTTAACGAAGCCCTGCCCGCACCGGCAGCAGCCACTACGCGCCCAGCCGCCGCAATATGTATGAGAATCAGGCCCTTATCACGATCATAGCGGCAATCGCGCGTAATATCGGCAATCGCAGCCTGCCAGGCTATTGCTCTCCCGGCATAAATATTATAGGCATAACCGCCCTCGGCAAATTCCACCGGCGGGCAAAAAGCACGCAAATCCGCAGCGCTGATTGCCTCTTCACCCTGTTTTTTCAACTCTGCCCGCCGTGCCGCCTGTGTCTGGCAGGCCGGCAGGCAAAAAAGCAGCAGCGGCAAAAAAGCGGCAGAAAAAATTTTCCAATATATAATGCGGGCTTTGATAATGCTCATGAGCACACCTGTTAACACAATTTCGGCCGAATTATATGATATTATGATACTGTGCCGCCGGCCCATGCCCGTTTGCCGCAAATTATAAGGCCCGGCTCGGGCGACCGGCAGTAAGAGCAGTTTAAAACAGCAACAGTGAATATTCCAGGCTGAAATTGAGCAAAACCAGGAAAAATTATACGCTATAAGACTATAGCTGCGCTTTGACTGGAAGCGCCTGCGGCCCGCATGAAAATATAAGGAAAAGCAATAAATGACTCTTGCCGCTTCAAAACTGGTAATTTCAAAACTGGCCAATGGCCTGACCATTGCTACCGAAAACCGCCCATTTATGAAAAGCATTGCCCTTGGCCTGTGGGTAAAAGCCGGCTCGCGCAATGAGCAGGAACCCGCAGGGGCACCGTCAAGCGGGCAAACCCGGCACGGTATTGCCCATTTGCTGGAACATATGGCCTTTAAAGGCACAAAAGGGCGCACGGCAGAACAAATTGCCGCGGCGATTGAAGATGTCGGCGGTGATATTAACGCCGCCACAGGCTTGGAGACAACGGGCTATTTTATTCGTATTTTGCCGAAAGATCTGGCGCTGGCAGCAGATATTCTGGGTGATATTATCACCGCGCCACTCTTTGATAAGACAGAATTAGAGCGGGAAAAACAGGTGATTTTACAGGAAATCGGCGCTGCCAATGATACACCTGATGATGTGGTTTTTGACCAGCTTACCGAGATCGCCTGGCCCGGGCAGGCAATCGGCCGCCCTATTCTGGGCACGCCGGCAACAGTCGCAAGTTTTGAGCCGGAAGATTTGCGCGCTTTCATGCGCGAGCATTATTATGGCGGCAATATGGTGGCCGTTGCCTGCGGTGCAGTTGAACATGAGGATTTTGCTGCCAAAATCGCTGAAAAACTGGGCAGCCTGCCGATAGAGCCGGCGGTAAAAGCGGCAGCCTTGCCGGTGCAGTATCAGGGCGGTGATAACCGGCAAAGCCGCAATTTAATGGACACACAGCTTATTATCGGCTTTGAAGGTTGCTCCAATACGCATGCCGATTATTATGCCGCGCATATTCTGGCGATGATTTTAGGCGGCGGCATGTCGTCCCGCCTGTTTCAGGAAATACGGGAAAAACGCGGCCTGTGCTATTCCATCTCAGCTTTTCACTGGGCTTTTGCCGATAGCGGGCTTTTCGGCATTCACACGGCAACCTCCGGCGCCGGCCTGGCAGAACTCATGCCGGTGCTGTTATCGGAGCTGGCCAAAGCCGCGCATAATATTGACAAGCGCGAGCTGGAGCGCGCCCGGGCGCAATATGCTGCCGGTCTGATTATGGGGCAGGAAAGTGCCGCTGCCCGCGCGGCCGGCATAGCGCGGCAAATTTTGTTTTACGGCTTTGTTAAAACAGAAGAGGAAATTTTGCAAAAACTGGCGGCAGTTTCTACCGCTCAGGTGCAAAATCTGGCACAGCGCCTGTTTTTCAACAGCAGGCCTTGCTTTGCTGCTCTTGGCTGCATTGACACTCTTCTTCCCTATAAAGCAATTTGCGAGGCAATGACGGCGAACGCGCCGGCAGCGGCGTCTGAGGCGCGCTTTCTGCCTGAAAAGTGAAGCTTATCTGCCAGGCAGCCTGTCGCAAAACGGCCTTTATGCGGTTTTATTAAGGAGAGCTTAAACAAAGCCGTTTACAAAAAACCGGCGGGAATGTGACAGCAAAGGGGCACAATACAGGCGGCTGCTATGCTGTTTGCCTGTATTTTTCTCTTCTGCCTTTATGCGCACAGGCTTAATTTGTGCATAAATCAGGGTGATTTTCTGCCGCTGCCGGTTTGGCCTGCGGAAATATGCTATTATCGCTTTTGTCCCTCTTGTGTGCCGCAGAACCGGCGGCAGGGTTGGGCTGCATGTTTTGGAATAAACAGATTAGGGGTTTAACCGCCTGCCGAATAATATTGTAAACATTGCCGATTTGTCATGTTTTTTGTCTCAAAACCCTTTTTCGGAGCAAAGCCCCTGTTGCAGCGTTTTGTTTTGCCGGTTTTTGTTTTGCTGCTCCTGTTTGCCGGCAGTGTTTGGGCGCAGCCGGCAAGTGACAGCCCGGATATTCCGGCACGCCCGATCGAGCCGATTAAAATTTCTCCTGACGATGTTGCCCTGAACCTGTCGCGGGCCGTGCAGATTTACCTTGATCAGGGCAAGAGTTTTCGTGTTTCGACCGCCCCGGGGCCTGACGGCATTATTCGCCGGATAGAAGTGCAGGCCAATGATGCGCATGGCAGCGGTAATTGGGCAGTTTTCGCCATTGCCAATCCGACAGATGAACAAATAGACCGGCTGATTGTCGCCCCGCATTATCGCCTGGCCGGCTCCGGCATATTAAAGCCGGATCTCGGTTCTGTCCGCATTCATTCCATTACTCCAAGCGAAGGCTTTGCCCTGGATCGGCAGGCCAGCCCGGATTCCGATATATTCCGGCTTACCATCAATCCCGGCGCGGTTATCACTTTTGTCGCCGAGCTTGGCACGGCCGCTTTGCCGCAGCTTTATTTGTGGGAGCCGGAAGCTTATAAAGACACAGTCAATTCCTACACTTTATATCACGGCATTTTATTGGGTATTAGCGGTTTGCTGGCTTTGCTGTTGACCGTGCTGGTGGTGGTCAAGGGCACTTCGCTTTTCCCTACTACGGCTTTTTTCGCCTGGGCTGTCCTTGCCTATATTTGTGCCGATTTCAATTTCTTCAACAAAATTTTTGCCGCCACACCTGAGCATGAGCTAATCTGGCGTGCCGCTACTGAAGTGGCGCTGGCAGCCGGGCTTTCCGCCTTTTTATTCGCCTATCTGCATTTACACCGCTGGCATAATCATTTTCGCTTTGGCGGTTTTGTCTGGATATGTGCGCTTGTCGGCGTAGTAGCGCTTGTCTTTTTTGACCCGGTGCGCGCTGCCGGGCTGGCGCGGCTGCTGCTTGGCCTTATTGCCGTTATCGGCGCCGCTCTTATCGGCTATCTTACTTTTCGCGGCTATGACCGCGCTATTATGCTTATTCCCGCCTGGCTGCTGTTCATTATCTGGCTGGTCGGCGCTTATGCCGCTGTTTCCGGCCGGCTGGATAATGATATTATTCAACCGGCTCTGGCCGGCGGCCTGGTATTGATTGTGCTGCTTATCAGCTTTACCGTCATGCAGCATGCTTTTGCCGGCGGCGGTGTCAATCAAGGCCTGTTTTCCGACCTGGAGCGGCAGGCGCTGGCGGTTATGGGCACAGATAATATTGTCTGGGACTGGGACGTCGCCCGCGATAAAGTGGTAACCAGCCCTGACCTTTCCATTTTTCTTGGCTCCGCCGCCAAAAATCTGGCCGGGCCAATGCGCAACTGGCTGCCCAATATGCATAATGAAGACCGTGACCGCTTTCGCATGGCGCTGGATTATATTCTGGACAAACGCGGCGGCCGGCTTGACCAAAGCTTCCGCCTGCGTTCGGGAGACGGCCAATATCACTGGTTTGCGCTTCATGCCCGCCCGGTTATCGGCAATGACGGTGAAATTATCCGCTGTGTCGGTATGATGGAAGATATGACCAAAACCCGCAAAGTGGAAGAAAGGCTGCTTAAAAACGCCATTTATGACAGTTTGACCGGCCTGCCCAACCGCCAGTTATTGCTGGACAGGCTGCAAAATTACTGCAATCTCGCCCGGCTGGATGAAAAAATCCGCCCAACTTTGCTGGTGATAGATTTTGACAATTTCCATTCCATCAACCGGCGTTACGGCCTGTCAGTGGGCGATACTTTTCTGCTGGCTGTCGCCCGGCGCTTAAGCCGCCATTTAAAACCGCTGGACAGTCTGTGCCGCCTCTCCGGTGATCGTTTTGTGCTGCTGCTGGCCTCGCAAAATAATTTATCCAATGTTGCCGCCTTTGCGCTAAATTTGAAAAAAGCCGTTTCCACGCCGATAAATTTTGCCAGCCATACTATAAAACTGACAGCCTCTATCGGCCTGCTGCCCTGGATAAATGACACTATGTCGGCAGAAGAGCGGTTAAATGATGCTGTTCTTGCTATGTATCAGGCAAAATATAATGGCGGTGACAGAATTGAACCTTTCCAGCCGGCGATGCGCGCCGGTAATCTGGCTGACGGCACTATGGAAAAAGAACTGCAGGAAGCCTTGCAGAAACAGCAGCTAAACCTTGTCTATCTCCCTGTATTTAATATTAAACAGGGCAATATTGTCGGCTTTGAGGCCGGCCTGCAATGGGACCATCATGCACGCGGTATTCTGAATATTCAGGATTTTATGACCGGGGTAGAAAATAGCGGCCTGATTATGGAAGTGGCGCGCTTTATGCTCGCCCAGGCGGCACGCGATATTAACCGCATAGAAGAGCATTTTCCCGGGCGCAAAATTTTTACCTCGGTCACTATTCCATCACCGCAGCTTGTCAGTTCGGAATTGCTGCCTTGTGTACAATCAGTCCTCGTGCATAATCCGCTCAAAAAAGGGCAAATGCAAATAGGCTTTTCTGAAAATATGATTGAGCAAAATCCTGAGCTGGCTTTTTCATTGGCAGAGCGGCTGAAAGCGCTGGGTATTGGACTGGTGCTGAATAATTTTGGCGCAGAACATGCCTCGCTTTATTATCTCACCCGCTTTCCCTTTGATATGATTCAGCTTGACAGCGTGTTATTTAATGATGATTCAGACAAAAGCCGCCTGTTGCTCAAGCCGCTTATCGATATGGCGCGCGATATTGGTGCGGTAATTATAGCTGACGGCGTGGAAAATGAAAATACGGCGCTGCTGCTGCAAAAACTGGGCTGCAATTTTATTAAAAGCTATACATTTTGCGATAATCTGGAAATTGGCGAAGCTATTGCCCTGCTGGAAAAACATTCCGCCACCTGAAGATTTTGCCCTTATCTTCTCCGCTTATTTATATCTGCTTTTGCCCGATAAAGGCCGCCCCCCTGGCCGGGTGATAGAAGTAAAAAACAGCGCCGCAGTTTTGCCCCGCAAAAGCGGTCGCAAAAATGCGGCGTAAGGAAAAAAGCTGCAAGATACAAACAGCCGGTCAGGCATGGCCTATCTGGCGGACAAGCCGGTGCGGATCAACACCGATTTGTGCCAGGCAACGCTCATATTGGCTGTCGGCCTCACCTTCAAACAGCAGAGAGCGGGTTGCCACACCGGTCAACCAGTCATTGGCGTTAATTTCCGCTTCCAACTGCCCGGGGCCCCAGCCGGCATAACCCAGTGCCACCAAAGCATGGGCCGGCCCCATGCCTTTGCTCAAAGCGTGCAAAACATCGACTGTTGCCGTTAAACACACGCCTTCCGCCACCCGCACGGTAGAATCGCAAATATAATCATCAGAATGCAAGACAAAACCGCGCCCTTGCTCAACCGGGCCGCCATTGCGGATTTTCAGCATACGCAAAGCGCGAGGCAGATGAACAGCCTCCATATTGCCGATAACGCCAAGCTGCCGCAATAAATCGGGCAGCACTGCCGTTTGCAACTGATTAAGCACAATTCCCATCGCCCCTTCTTTGGAATGGGCGCAAATATAAACAACTGTGCGGGTGAAATTGCCTTCACTCATGCCCGGCATGGCAATAAGGAGCTGTCCGCTTAAAAAACCGTCTCTGTGCATCATTGTCTTACACTGTTCCATAAAATCTTACACTTTCGTCCCTGTGACAGCTTTCAGAATAGAAATAAAATCTTTTAAAAAAGTAAAATATCAAAATATTCGCTAATTAAATTCTCCTTATTCTTCCATATTATTTCAGCTAAAATTAAATATAGTTAAATATAGATAAATATAATATTTTATTAACCATGATATATTTCAGCTATCATGGCATTAGTTTGAAAAGGAATATGAGGAAAATATTTGGTAAAGGCAGGTGACTCTGCTATATAGGTCGGCAAAGCGCGCCGGAAAGGACAAATATGATCAAAGCCGGGAAATTCCGTTTGCATTTAAGGCGCTTATATTTGCTGCCGGTGAGCGCGGCCGCTGTGCACTGGCTGATTTTTTCAGGCGCAGGCAGTGCCGTGGCAGCCGAGGTGCCAAATCCCGGCCCGGCGCCTTTTCCCGTTTCCACCAATTTTGCCGGTGAGGGGCAAAAAAATGTATTTTCTTATGCGCTGGAAAGCGGTTTTATGCGCATTTCCTTTGCCAATATGGCAGCCGGCCGCGCGCCCGCTGCCGCCGGAAAAAGCGGCAAGGCACAAGCAAAAACCGGGGAGGCCAGGCAGATTTACGGCCTGATAGCCATGGAGCTGAAACCGGGCTGGAAGACTTACTGGCGCAATCCCGGCACATCGGGCTTTGCCCCGAAAATAGAGCTTGACGGCGGCGCCAGGGCCGAAATTCTGTTTCCTGCGCCGCAGCTCTTCCGCGGGCCGGGGGAGGAATGGAGTTACGGTTATAAAACCCGTGTAAGGCTGCCTTTCCGCCTTATTCTGCCGCCGCAGCCGCAGAATTTTTATAGCGGCACGCTGACAATCGGCATATGCGAAACTTTATGTATGCCGCAAAAAATTCCCTTCCGCTTTAGCACTTCCATAGTCGATAATGACAGAGAGACGGCTGAGATTGCCGCCGCGCTTGCAACTGTGCCCAAAGCGGCAAACAAGAATTTTCAGCTCCTGAGCGCCAAAGCTGTAACAGGCGGCCTGCGGCTGGTTTTACGCTATCCGCCAAACCGGGGAGAGGAGGCGCCGCATTTGTTTCTGGACGGCTTTGATATGCAAACAGGGCAAGCCCGGCCGGTTGCCGGCCCAGGCAAAAGCAGGCCAGGCACGTTGAATCGGGCAAAAAAGCCGCTGCAAATATATGAAGCGCCGCTGCTGCTTGATGAGGCAGAGATTGGTGCCCCCATTGCCTATACGGCGGTTTTAAAAAATGGCGAAGCTGTTTCCGGCCAGGTGCATGTTGAGGCTTCAGGAAAAGGCAAGCCTTAGCCAAAAACCGCCTGTCAGACTGTCAGTCCGGGTAACAGGTAAATCGCGGATAAGGTCGCCGCCTATAGACAAAGCGAGCCAAAAATTTCTGCCGCTATAGCCGGTCACAAGGTTTTAGAATTTTTGACACGCAGTTCTGGAATTTCAGGCGACTGGAAAATAGCCTTTATAAGGCACTCACCGGCATAAACCAACAGACTTTCAAGATATAGGCAAACAGCCTTTGAAAAATATTTGAAAGCAGCTCAACGGCTTTACGGATAATTAAAGAGGCGAAACAGGCATCTTCCAATTTATCTAAAACTATTTATCCGCGCCCGAGCCAATCCAGTTCGGTTCTTAAAGCAGTTTATGCTGCGGCCTGGCTGCATTTTGCACGCTCCCGCGCGCCCCTTCGGTTTGCACGCTCCGCGCGCCCCTTCGGTTTCCGGGCAGCTATACTCTATTCCGATGGCAGAATTAGCCGCTCATGGCTGTGGCCTGACCGCATTTCCCAAGTAGCTATACTGGGGGCGGCCACACAGTGAGACAATACTTGGCGGCGGCCTGGCTGCTCTTTCTGATCAGCTATATACAAGGGGGCAATCGCTTTATTTAATGCCGGGTTGCGGCGTGTCTGCCGTATTTTGCCGGTTTTGGCCGGCCGCTGTCTCGGCTCCCTTGCGCGCCAGCCTGTCAACCCGCTCATTTTCCACATGGCCGCTATGGCCTTTCACCCAATGCCAGGCAATATGATGCCGCGCCTGTGCTGCGTCCAGTTTCTGCCACAGCTCCCGGTTTTTTACCGGCTTATTGCCGGAATTTTTCCAGCCCTGCTGTTTCCAGCCTTCTATCCAGCGGGTAATGCCATTGCGCACATAGGCGCTGTCCGTATAAAGCTCAATATTGCATGGCCGGGTTAACGCTTCCAGCGCCCTGATCGCTGCTGTCAGCTCCATACGATTATTGGTTGTCTCCGCCTCGCCGCCATAAATTTCCTTTTCATGGCCGTTATAAACCAGCAGGCAAGCCCAGCCGCCCGGGCCGGGATTGCCGGAACAGGCGCCGTCCGTATAAATAATAATTTTTTTCATAAAATTTCTGCTCTCTATAATCTATATGAGCCGCCCCCCGGCTTTTGTCTCACAACCGGTTTTGCCGGGGAATATACTATCCTCCCCTGGTGCTGCGCCGGCGCGTGAGCCGCAGCCGGTTAATCCCCCCGGCGCGACCGCCCAGCCGCAATCGCGCGCGCCTCAGCCATAGCCGGCCTGTTATGTGACCTTATTAGAGATCATCTGCGATTTTCGCCCGGCGGCGCTCACTGCCGCGGCAGCGTCACCATTGACAAAAGCCATATCGGCAACATTCAAAGGGACACCGCGCAAAACCCGATTAAGCGGAAAAATTTCTGTTTCCTGCCGCGTTTCCGCCAAATCAATCACCACGCTGTAATAGCGCGAAAAGGCCCGGATAATTTCCTCTACCACGGCTTCCGGCGCCGAAGCCCCGGCCGACAGGCCAATAAGACGCAAATTTTTTGCCGAAACATTATTGCCCCGGAATTGCGGCTCAATAATGCCTTCGCCTGCCTCTGCCGTATCTACCCAAACCAGTTCATGCGCCCGCTGCACCAAAAGCGCGCGCTTTGCGCCCGAATTTTCTGCTACTTCCACCAGGCGGCGAGAATTGGAAGAATTCGGCGCCCCGACAATCAAAAACAAATCCACGCCGTCAGCTGCCTGTTTTACCGCTTCCTGCCGGTTGGTTGTAGCATAACAAATAGAATCAGCCGCCGGCGCTTCTATCAGCGGAAAACGGCGCCTTAACACGGCAATAACAGCCTGCGTATCTTCTACTGAAAGCGTGGTCTGGCTGACAAAACCAAGCAGTGCTGCATTTTCAGGGCAATAAATTTCCGCATCGCGCACGGTTTCAACAAGCGATACCGCCCCTTCCGGCAGCTGCCCCATTGTGCCGATAACTTCCGGGTGGCCGGCATGGCCGATAAGCACAATATGCCGCCCGCGGCGAAAATGACGAATAGCCTGCTTATGCACTTTGGAAACCAGCGGGCAGGTCGCGTCCAGATAAAACAAATTCCGCCGTTCCGCCTCAGCCGGGACAGATTTCGGCACGCCATGAGCAGAAAAAACAACCGGCCGATCGCTATGCTCCTTTGGAATTTCGTCAATTTCCTCAATAAAGACAGCGCCGCGCGCCCTCAACCCCTCTACCACTGTGCGATTATGGACAATTTCATGCCGCACATAAACCGGCGCTCCATATTTTTTGAGCGCCGCAACAACAATCTGAATAGCCCTCTCCACCCCGGCACAAAAACCGCGCGGGGCGCATAAACGGATTGTCAAAGACGGCTTTTCCATTATTTTCCTTTATATCTGCCCCCCACCGCCCCTAACTTGTCTTGCAAAAAGCAAATAGCATTATTAGAGTCTGTTACTGCTCTCTCACGCCAATCGGTCATAAAATTCCAGCGCGCGGGTGATGGTCGTTTCTGTCAGCAATATGGCAAATATCAGCGATAAATAAATAAGCGAAAAGAAAAACAGTTTTCGAGCATAATATATTACGGCAGCAGGCGCTTGCGCCAATAAAAGCCGTCTTGCATATTCAACAAAAATCAGCCCTAAAACAGCAGCGCAAAGACCGTAAATTTTGCCGCCAAAACCCAGAAAACTCGGCATTACGCCAATAAGCGCCATCAGGACGGAATAGACAAAAATCTGCCTTTTGGTAGAGCGTTCTCCGCGCACATTGGGCATCATGGGAATTTGTGCGGTCTTGTAATCATCACTGCTAAACAGCGATAAAGCCCAGAAATGCGGCGGCGTCCACAGGAAAATAATCAAAAACAGCACAATGGAAGAAAGGCTGATTTCACCGGTAGCGGCAGCCCAGCCAATCATTGGCGGAAAAGCACCGGCCGCCCCGCCAATGACAATATTTTGCGGGGTAGAGCGTTTCAGCCAGATTGTATATATTACCGCATAAAAGAAAATGGTGAAAGCCAGCAAAAAAGCCGACAACCCATTAACAAAAAAGCCGAGAGCCGCCACAGACAGCGCTGAGAGCACAAGGCCGTAAAGCAAAGCTTGGCGCGGAGAGACCAGGCCCTTGGGGATAGGGCGGCCGCGCGTGCGCTTCATCACGGCATCAATATCGGCATCATACCACATATTAAGTGCGCCGGAAGCCCCGGCCCCGACGGCAATGCAGATAATCGCCAAAATCGCCTGCGACAGGGTGATATGCCCCGGTGGCGCGGCCATCAAGCCGACCAGGGCAGTAAAGACCACCAGCGACATGACACGCGGCTTGAGCAGCACCATATAATTGCCGGCTTTGCTGCCGTCAGGCCGCAAAATTGCTGCCGGCTGTGCTTCACCCTGCAAAGGTTCTTTTTTCGCCGTTTTATCGACCGGCACCGACTCTTTTGTGACAATTGCCATGGATAATGCGCATTCCCGTTACGACTTGAATCTCCGCCTGCCCTCGGCTCAAGACACACAGCCGTAAAACCGCAACAGTCGGATCCCCTTTCTCCTTTAAAGCATTTTACCCGTTGAGGGAACCGCCTTCTTGCCTTGCAATACCTGATTTATGTCCTTTTCCCGCTCTTTATGCGGTGCAAACTTCCCCGCAGCCTGATATTGGCCCCAAGCCGGCAATAAATGCCCGGCCTGAGGCAATAGTTTTTTCTCACTCATATTGGCAATAAATTTTATTGCGGCCGCAATTCCGGCAATTTTCTGTTATAATGCCGATAATCCGGTGCAAACCAGTGCCTTATTATTGTCTTTTGCTTTTATTTTGCCCAAACAGCTTTTATATAAAAGCAGGATTATCTGCCTGGAGAAAATTATGTTTTGTGCAAAACAATGCCGCATGGCGCCGCGCTTGCTGACAGCAGTGTTGTTTCTCTGCCTTTGCGGCGTCCTTGCAGCCGGCGGCAAAGCGGCAGCGCAGGGAACAGCACGCAATCCGGCACCGGTTCGCTATGGCGACTGGCAGAAAAACTGCACGACACCGCCCGGCACCCCCAATATGATATGCGAATTGACACAAACAGCGCGCGCTAAAGACCGGCCTGATATATCTTTTCGCATTTCCTTTATCAAATTGCCGCAAAAAAAAGGGGTATTATTGCGCGTCATTGTCCCCATTCGGGTAGAATTACCCATGGGTGTGGGGGTGAATATTGACGGAGCCAAGGATATGGGCAATATGCTTTATCGCCGCTGTTTCGGCGATAGCTGCCTGGCTGAGGCGGTGCTGACAGAAAAAGATATGCAAAATTTCTTTGCGGCGCGCGCAGTCTCTTTTTTTATTTTCCCTACACCGGAAGAGGGCGTAGGCGGCACTGTCAGCCTGAATGGGGTAAAGGCAGGTTATGACTCTCTGCCTTGAAGCGCACGGCGTCCATAATGCGCGCCGGCTGCTTTTTGCCGAAAATGGCCGCAGCCGGAGTAAAAGAGGATTATGATGAAAAATCTGCTGCAATCTTTTGATATTCCGGAAGAAAAAGTGCACAGGCAGGTCGAGCAGGCGCTCAGCGCAGCCGATGATGGCGAGCTTTATCTGGAATATCGGGAAAATGAGGCGCTGGTTTTTGATAATGGACAATTAAAAACAGGAATTTTCAACCGCAATCAGGGCTTTGGCCTGCGCGCTATTGCCGGTGAAGCTACAGCCTATGCCTATGCCGATAATTTAAGCCAGGCGGCTTTGGCGCGCGCCGCTGCCGCTGTTTCGACAGTAGCACACGGCTATAAAGGGCACTCAGCCGCGCCGCCGCAAGGCACAAATCAGCATATTTATGGTGATGAAAACCCGCTGGATAAGCCTGATTTCGCCGCCAAAGCAGCGCTGTTGCAAAAAATTGACGCCTATTTGCGCAATAAAGACGAAAAAATCCGACAAGTGAGCCTGTCGCTGAATGCTTCGCTCCAGCATGTGGAAATTATCCGCGCTGACGGCGCGCAAATGCGCGATACAAGGCCCATGGTGCATCTTGGCATTAGTGTGGTGGCCGGAAACGACAAGCGGCTGGAACAGGGCTTTTACGGTTGTGGCGGGCGCAAAGATTTTGCTGATTTTTTGACTGAGGAAAACTGGCAGCAAAGTGCCGATGAAGCTCTGCGCCAGGCGCTGGTGAATTTGCAGGCAGAGGCAGCGCCGGCCGGGCGGTTTGATATTGTGCTCGCCAATGGCTGGCCGGGTGTGATGCTGCATGAGGCTGTCGGCCATGGGTTGGAGGGAGATTTCAACCGCAAAAAAACCTCGGCCTTTACCGGCCTGATGGGTGCTCAGGTAGCAGCCAAAGGGGTCACTGTGGTTGATGACGGCACAATCGCTGAGAGGCGCGGCTCCCTGACCATTGATGATGAGGGCACGCCAGGTGCCCGCACTGTGCTGATAGAAGACGGAAAACTGGTGGGGTTGATGCAGGATCGGCTGAATGCGCGGCTGATGAACATGCAGCCGACCGGCAATGGCCGGCGGGAATCTTATCAGGCTGCTCCCATGCCGCGCATGACCAATACGATGATGCTAAGCGGCGATAAAGAGCCGGAAGAAATTATCGCCTCGGTTAAATGCGGCATTTATTGCGTTTCCTTTGGCGGCGGCCAGGTCGATATTACTTCCGGCAAATTTGTCTTTGAATGCACGGAAGCCTATCGCATTGAAAACGGCAAAGTGAAGGCGCCGGTAAAAGGCGCCACCCTGATCGGCAACGGGCCGGAGGCGATGAAGCGTATCACCATGATCGGCAATGATTCCCGGCTGGATAATGGCATTGGCACATGCGGCAAAGCCGGGCAGAGCGTGCCTGTCGGCGTGGGGCAGCCGCATTTGCGCCTCAATGATATGATTATCGGCGGCACTAAAGCGGGGTGAAGCGGAGCATTGGCTACCAAGCTGCCATATTCAAGACTTCTGCAATTTTGCTAATAAACAGAAATACAAGAAACTATAAAAGTCGGTCAAAGAGAGAGTTAAAGTGGAGTGGTATAAAAATTTTGGCCGAAATGAGAAATCTGTTCTTGCCGCAAGTTTGCTTGTTATTTTAGTTATTGTAAGTGGCTGGTTATGTGTCTGGCCGCAGCCCGCTTGCCCGGTAGCTCAACCGGCCTGTCATGATGCCGTAGACAGGCTCGGCTTTATCGGTGCGCTTATTAGCGCGGCTGCAACCTGCCTTATGGTCTGGTTTATCTGGTGGCGTGACAGCCGCAAGGAACGTGCCCAAAGGCGCGGCACGCTTTATGCTTTTTACGGTCATATCTGCTCTGTTCAGGCCAATTTAATGGAACAATCGGCTATAGCAATCGGAGCAATGAGACGCTATAGAGGCGGCGTTCCTTCCTCGATTATTTATATACCGAGCTACAGAATGCCAAGCTTGGAACATAATCTGTTGCTCTATGCCCATATGTCTGATTCACCAATTTTTAGCCGGTTGATTATAGAGTTAGAAAGTATTCTGGAATTTGTAAAATTGCAAAATAATGGTAAAAATAGTATACAGAACACGGGTTTTGATTTTTTTTGTAGGGAACGAGCTATTGCATTATGTGAATTGTTAAAACAGGAATGCCAGTCTTCTTCATCACAAATAGCAAATAGAATGGCGGATCCAAAAGATAAAATCGAAAAGCTCTACAAGCTATTAGAGCAAGGTCAGGAGGAAGAGGTCTTACCAAAAGAAGAGATTCTGCAAAATTATAAGGCAGAATTTTTGCCATAATTGGATCAGGGAGAAATATAGTGATAATAAGTTACATTTATAATTTTGAGCTTATCCTGTTTTCCAATTCCTCGGAGGGATTTGCACGAATCTTTATCGGTGCAGATAATATGAGTTCTATTCAAAATTTGACAGAAGCTATTTACCGGCGAGCACAGAAGGGCGGGTTCCAAAAATATTTTTCTGTCCATAAAGTGGAAATAGGTTACCGGCAATCTCCCCAAAAGCCTTCTTATGTCTGGAATGCGGAATTTCTGCTGGCTGAAATGCAAAAAGGGGCAGACATTATCCTTTATTTGCAAAAGCGGCAGGGAGCAGAATGGTTGAAGCCGGAAACTGAAAAGACGCAAGAAAAACGAGAAGTAAACAGGCAAGGCTCTTATAGCATGACATATAATCTCTCTTATGTCCGCTAATCTCTTGCCATAAGGAGGTGTTTACTAGCTTTTTAAAGCTGCCAGGTCTTTTTGGCCGGGCGTTTGGTGAGAATGGCCACCGCCTCACTATGCGGTGACCATAAAAACTGATCAATCGGCGTTATAGATTGCAAATGATAGCCGCCGGCCAATAAAATCACCATATCGCGCGCCAGGGTCACCGAATTGCAGGAAACAGCGACTACCGTTTTCACCGCTGATTTGGCAATTTCCCGCGCTTGCGCCTCTGCCCCGGCGCGCGGCGGATCAAAAACCAGCCCGTCATAGGCGGCCAGTTCGCGCGCGGTCAGCGGCTGACGGAATAAATCGCGCTGCTCACAGCTTATGCGCTTTAAAGCCGGCAGAGGCTTGCTGCTCGCTGCTGCCCAGACTGCCGGCACATTGTCGCCGGCTGCGCTGTTTTCCGCCACACTGCCTGCTGCCAGGCGGCCGGCCGCAATACGGTCTGCTGCTTTTCTCTCTTTTGCCTCACAGCCTTTTGCCTCAACATTGCCTGCTGCGATTTCCCTGCCTTTTTGCGCTGCGGCCGCAGCCGGCAAGGCGGCACTTTCCTGCGCCGCGGCAGCCGATGACGAAGCCGCCCCATGCGCGGCCGCCTGAACAGAAGCCGCCCGGGCAGCCGCCTGCGCCAAAGCGGCCAAGGCGGCTTTATTCTGTTCCACCGCATGAATATTGCTATTTTCCGCCAGCCGAAAGGTGAAACTGCCGCAACCGGCAAATAAATCCGCCACATTTTTGCAACGGCGCAGAGCGTGAGCAGCCAAAGCGCCCATATGCTCTTCTGCTCCGCGCACGGCCTGCAAAAAACCGCCGGGCGGCAAATCCACCGGCACAGTGCCGAAAAGCACAAACGGCCGGGTCAGATCGACAATAATTTCGGCGTCACTGCTCAGCCGCACAATATTGGCCGCTCTAGCCGTTTTTATTACATAATCAGCGCTGCGCAATTTTTCTTCTTCTTTTAGCGGCGGGGTCAGACCTTGCAGCGCTATATCCAGGCCGTTTTCCGCCGCTGTCAGCACAATATGGCAGCCTTCCCGCCGTGCCCGCAGCAGCGCCAATAGGTGGCGGAGAAAGGGCAGCGCCGCCACCAAAACAGGTTCAGCCACCGGGCACTGCTCCACGGCAATAATTTCATGGCTGTGCAGGCGGTTAAAGCCCAGTTGCAGCGCTCCCCCGCGCCAGCCCGTGCTTAAAACCAGCCGCCGCCGGCTCGCCGCGCCCACGCTGACAAGCGGCACCATGCGGCCGCTTATTTCTGCCTCGGTCAGGCCGGCCTGCGCCAAAACCTGCTTAAGCCGGCCGCGTTTCCATGACTGATAAGGCCTCTCCTGCCAATGTTGCAAAACACAGCCGCCGCAGGCGCCAAAATGGCGGCAGAGCGGCGCCTGCCGCTCAGGTGAGGCGCGCAGCACTTGTTGCAATATTGCCGCCTTGCCCGCGCCCGCCGCTATTTCCGCTTTCTCGCCCGGCAGAGTAAAGGGCACATAAACCGGGCGGCCGCCCAATATGGCAATGCCCTCGCCTTCTGCGCCCATATGGGTAATCTCCACCTCAGCCATTACCGGCGTCCTTATTATTTGTCTTCCGCCGGCCGGCCGGGCCAGGCTCCGGCTCAGCCAGGTGAAGCTCCGGCTCAGCCGCGCTCTGCTTTTTACCATAAAGCAAAAATTCCTGTGCCCCTTCTCCGCCGCTAATCGGGCTTACGCACAGGCCGCAAGCACGCCATTGCGGCAGGCTGTCCAACCAGTGATAAAGCTCTTGCGCTATCACCTTTGCCTGCGCTCTATCCAGTAATTGCCCACCTTTGCCAATATTTTCACGCCCGGCCTCAAATTGCGGCTTGACCAGCAAAACCGCCTTTGCCCCGGCGGCGGCCAGTTGCAGCACTGGCGGCAAAGCTAATTTCAGCGAAATAAAACTGACATCAGAAACAATAAAATCGGGCCGGTGCAAACCGTCTTTACCGGTAAAATGCGCCGCGGTCACCGCGCGGGCATTCAGCCCTTCATAAAGTGTCAGCCGCTTATCTGTGCGCAGATTTGCCGCCATTTGCCCATGACCGACATCAATGGCGGTTACATGGCGCGCCCCGCGCTCCAGCAAAACCTGGCTAAAACCGCCGGTAGAGGCACCAATATCCGCCGCTCTTGCCCCGCGCGGCGACAGGCCGAAACGCTCCAGCGCCGCCAGCAATTTTAGCGCCGCGCGCGAAATATAGGCGCGCGCCGGATCGGCTACCTCCAGCGCCGCGCCGGTCGCCACCAACAGCCCCGGCCTGGCCACTATCTCTCCCGCCAGCCGCACTGTGCCGCGCAAAACAGCATCACGCGCCCGGGCGCGCGAACCAAAAAAACCGCGCGCCACCAGCACATTATCCAGCCGCATTTTGCTCATATCTGCGCCCATAATTGCCCGCCGCTATTTTGCTTCATTTGTGATACGGCCTGTCAGATTCCGCCCTTCAATACAGATTTTGCCGTTGCAACAATACCCGCCGCCGACAGGCCGATTTGCGCCATTACCTGTTTCTGCTCCCCATGCTGCAAATAAGAATCCGGCAAAGTCAGAGTGCGGATTTTTAGCCCCGCGCGCCCGATTGCTGCGTCCAGCAGGCCTTTGCGGCTTAAAAATTGCAGCACTTGCGCGCCAAAGCCATTGCCGGCACCTTCCTCCAGAGTTATCAGCGCCTCATGCTCACGCGCCAGCCGCGCTATCAGCTCTTCGTCCAGCGGTTTGGCAAAACGCGCATCAGCGACAGTGACAGCAATCCCCTCTGCTGCCAATGCCTCAGCCGCAGCCAGAGCCTCATGCAATAAAGTGCCGAAAGAAAGCAGTGCCAGCCGGCTGCCCTCCCGCATTATGCGCCCTTTGCCTATCGGCAAAATTTCACCGCGCTGCGGCAGATCCGTCATTTCTCCCTCGCCACGCGGATAGCGGAAGGAAATCGGCCCGTCATCATAAGCGGCGGCCGTGCGCACAATGTGCATCAGCTCCAGATTATCAGCGGGAGCAGCCACAACAAAACCGGGCAGAGCTGTTAAAAACCCCGTATCAAAACTGCCGGCATGGGTGGCACCGTCAGCGCCGACAAAACCGGCGCGGTCAATAGCAAAACGCACCGGCAGCCCCTGCAGAGAGACATCATGCACAATCTGATCATAGCCGCGCTGCAAAAAGGTGGAATAAATAGCGACAAAAGGCTTGAAACCTTCGGCGGCCAGCCCGGCGGCAAAAGTTACCGCATGACCCTCAGCAATGCCGACATCAAACATGCGCCGGGGAAAATATTCGGCAAACCGGTCAAGCCCGGTACCGCCCGGCATGGCCGCGGTAATGGCGACAATTTTTTCGTCCCGGTGCGCTTCTTCCACCAGGCTGTCGGCAAAAACACGCGTATAAGAGGGTGTGTTGACCGCAGCTTTCACCTGCTCGCCGGTTTTGACATCAAAACGGCTGACACCGTGATATTTATCGCGCGCTTCCTCGGCCGGCGGGTAGCCTTTGCCCTTTTTGGTCACAACATGAATCAATACCGGCATTTGCCCGCCGCTGCCGGCGCTATGATCGCGCACATTTTTCAAAACCGGCAATAAATGGCTTAAATTATGCCCGTCTATCGGGCCGATATAATAAAAGCCCAATTCCTCAAACAAAGTGCCGCCGGTCAAAAAGCCGCGCGCATATTCTTCTGTCTTGCGCGCCGTGTCGGAAAAGAATTTCGGCAATTTGCGGCTCAAAGCGCGGGCGCGCCCGCGCAAAGCCAGATAGGCAGGGGCCGAAGCCAGCCGCGCCAGATAAGCGCTCATCGCCCCTGTCGGCGGCGCAATGGACATATCATTATCGTTTAAAACAACAATCAGATTAGCGTCCAGAGCGCCGGCATTATTCATGGCTTCAAAGGCCATGCCGGAGGACATGGCGCCATCACCGATAACCGCAATAATATTGCGTTTTTCGTGGGTGCGGCCGGCCTCTTTATCCTGCTCGGCCTGTAGTTTTTCTGCCATAGCCATGCCCAGCCCGGCCGAAATAGAGGTGGAAGAATGGCCGGCGCCAAACGGGTCATATTCACTCTCGCTGCGTTTGGTAAAGCCGGAAAGCCCGCCTGCCTGCCGCAGGCTGCGCATTTTGCCGCGCCGCCCGGTGATAATTTTATGCGGATAAGACTGGTGGCCTACGTCCCATATCAGCCGGTCATAAGGTGTATCAAACACATAATGCAGCGCTATAGTCAGCTCAACCACGCCCAGCCCGGCGCCCAAATGGCCGCCTGTTTGCGCAACATTATCAATCGTCTCGCGGCGCAATTCTGCTGCCAGCAGCGGCAAATCTTTTGCCGCTATTTTGCGCAAATCGGCAGGGCCGGCAATATTATCCAGCAAAACTGTTTCCGGTCGCGGCACATATACCTCCCTGGCCAAATCCGTTATCGGCACTTTGCAGTGCGGCTCCGGCCATAATGATTTAAAACGGCTTTTGTTTAACGCCTCGGTTTTAAGCATACCGGTGCAATAAAACAAGTTTTGTCAGGCAATCTGGCAAAAATAAACACAAATCCTGTCAAAATATGCCTGTAAAGATCTTTTGGCGGGCTTGATTGGGCGCCGGCCTGAAATTACAAGATAATTCATGACTATAGTCCAGCATATTACCTATTGGATTGCTCATTATGGCGGGCTGAGCTTTTTCCCGCTTATGTATGTCAATGCCCTTGGTCTGCCGCTTGTCCCGGCCGGAAGCCTGTTATTTGCCGGCTCTGTTCTGGCGGATAAAGGCAAAATTGATTTTAACACTATGCTGCTCGCCGCTTTTGCCGGCACATTTCTGGGCGGCCAGACTGCCTGGTATATCGGCCATTGGGGCGGGCAGAAACTTGTCGCCCGGCTGGCACATTTTCTTCATCTTGACCGGCAGAAATTCGCCGGATTTGCGGCCATGACAGCTACAAAAGGCGTGTATTTTGTTGTCATTGCCCGTTTTATCCCCCTCGCGCGGGAGTTTAACGGCTTAATCTGCGGCAGTCTCGGCATGAGCTTCGGCCGCTATCTGACCGGCAATTTTATCGGCGCTTTATTATGGGTTTTATGCTGGGGTGCCCTGCCCGATATTTTCGGCCATATTTTATAAAAACACGGCTTGCCGCCCGCACTCGGCGGCGGCCGGCACGGCTTCGCACGCCAATAAGATCGGCGCTAATCCAGCTTTTCCACTCCCTGCGGCGCGCCGGCAGAATCCAGGCGGATTTTTTCCACTTTATCTTCTGCCGCCTGCAACAGGTTTTCGCAATGTTTTTTCAGAGCTTCTCCCCGTTCATAAATGGCAATAGATTGTTCCAAAGGCACATCACCGCGCTCCAGGCGGCTGACAATCATCTCCAATTCCGCCAAAGCTTCTTCAAAACGCATTTTTCCAACCGCGCCCGCGCCTGCCGCCTTTTCTGCCGCTTTGCTCATGCCGCCTTATCTTTCGTCATTTATGCCGCCCTGCTGCACATCGCAGCAGGCGCCGATTATACAATATCTGTTGCACTAATATGAATGCCAAAACCCGTAAGCCCGACATAATGCCGCTCTTTCGAGGCCAGCAAAATAATGGAGCGCAACCCCAAATCGCGCAAAATCTGGGCGCCAAGGCCAATCTGCCGCCATTCTTCCTCGCGCAACTGCGCCTCTTTATGCGCCTCACCCCCTGCTGCGGTATTGTCGCGATAATGCCCGTCATCAGCGCCGCTATTCACACCGGCTGAGCCTTCACGCAAATAAACAAATACGCCGCGGCCATATTTTTCCCGCATGCGCCGCAGCATAAAATCCACTTCACGCCGGCGACCAAAAACATCGCTGAGCACGGCCTCGCGGTGAATGCGCACAGGCACATTGTCACCATCGCCAATATCGCCCAGCACCAGCGCCAAATGCTGCAAATTTTCAAAGGGCAACTGATAACTCAGCGCCTGCGCCCGGCCGGCGACAGTCTCTATCGGCATAGTGCCAATATGCTCCACCAGCCTCTCTTTATGGCGGCGCCGGCTAATCAAATCCGCCACGGTTACACAATGCAAACCGTGTTTCTCGGCAAAAGCAGCTATTTGCGGGCCGCGCATAACTGTGCCGTCATCATTCACCAGCTCACATAAAGCGCCAATGGGCGGCAAACCGGCCAAAAGGCATAAATCCACCGTAGCTTCCGTATGGCCGGAGCGCGTCAACACCCCGCCCTCACGCGCAATAAGCGGGAAAACATGACCCGGGCGGACAAAATCCTCCGCCCCGGCATTGGGATTGGCCAGATTACGCACGGTCAAAGTGCGGTCAGCCGCCGAAATGCCCGTTGTCGTGCCGTGCTTATAATCCACCGTCACCGTAAAGGCCGTGCTATGCGGCGAATCATTATCAGCTACCATTGGCGCCAGATTAAGGCGGCGCGCTTCTGCCTTAGGCATGGCGGCACAAACAATGCCGGAAGTATGGCGGACAATAAAAGCCATTTTCTCAGGCGTGCAATGCACAGCGGCAATAATCAGATCACCTTCATTTTCGCGGCCGCCATCATCTGTTACTACCACAATCTCACCGCGCGCAAAGGCCTCAAGCGCCGCGTCAACAGCATTTTCGTTTTTTTGTTCACTCATAATTTCCGGTTTTCCTGCCTTTATCCGATTTTTAAAATTATGCCGACAAACCTTGTCTTGCAACCGGCCTCGCCCCATTTTATTCCCAGATATTTCCCGGTATTTTATCGGTATAAGGAGTTGCGGTCAAATTATGCAACAGGTTTTGGCATAAATTTAACGGAAAATCTGCCGCGCACCGATAAAATACCATAATTGGGGGAGATAAGGCAGCCTCGCGGGTTTTGCCGCCGCCTGTCTTGCCGCCGCCAAAGCACGCAACTGAAAATTACAGCCCAGCCTGAGGAGCTGCCAATGCCTTTTACATTTTTCTTGCAACACTTTGCCCGCCGGCTTGCCCGTTTTGCCGGGTGCAGTTTGACGGCAGCGGTTTTGAGCATTGGTTTTGCCGCCGCCGCTTTAGCCGATAGCGCAGACGGCACAATTACCCGGATCGATGAGAGTGATAATAGTTTGACATTGAATAATGGCAGGCTTTACAAATTGCCGGGAGAATTTGATTATTCAAATTTTCGTGTCGGGCAGAAAGTCTCGGTATTTTATGATACTGACCCTTCCGGCTCTTATATAACCGATATTGAAGTGCAGGGTAAGCCGGCAGCGGATACTGACCCGGCCGAAAATAATGAGACCGTCAATAATAATGGCGAAGCAGATGATAGCGAGCGCTGAGGCAGAGCTGCCTCTTGCCCGGGGGCAATTTGCCGCCCTTAAAAACCTGACGGCGGCCGTTTTGCCGCAGCGCGTGCCAGCCTGTCATTTACCGCTTCGCCAAGACCTGACTGCGGTATTGGCTCCACGGCAATAAGGCCGCCGGTTTTGCTCACTATTTTATCCAGCCGCGCCAGATAGGCGAATAAATGCAAGGCCGCCTCCCTGACATCACCTTTTTCGCTTAAATTCAGCATAGCAACGGCTTTTTCATAGTTTTTTGCCCGGTTTGCGCCAAAGGCCAGCAAAGCCTCGCCCGGCCTGATTATCCGCGCCTTGAGCCGCAGCACAGCCTCAGGCGCATAATGTGACGGCAGCATGCCCGGCGCGGCAATCGCTGCACCCAAATTCTGCTTTATAACTGCCTGCCCGGCCGCCTCCTCTATTGCCTCCCGCGTCAGCCCGCCGGCGCGCAGCAGGCTGATTTCCCCTCCCTTTATAGCGAGAATTGTTGATTCTACCCCTATTGCGCAAGCGCCGCCATCGAGAATAAGCGGTATTTTACTGCCCAGAGCGCGCTCTACTGCCGGCGCCGTGGTCGGGCTGATACGGCCGGAAATATTGGCGCTTGGCGCGGCCAAAGGGCGGCCAAGCCTGGCAATAATATCGGCAAAAATACCTTGCGGGCAACGCACGGCCATAGTCGGCAGGCCGGCTGTCACCAAAGGGTGGATCAAACTGCCCGCCCGCAAGGGCAGGACAAAGCTCACCGGCCCGGGCCAGAAATGCCGCATCAATTTTCGCGATAAGGCGTCAATCTCAACATATTTATCCGCCATATCCGCGCCGCTGACATGGGCAATAAGCGGGTTAAATTGCGGCCGGCCTTTAGCCGCAAATATTGCCGCCACGGCCTGCCCGTTCATTGCATCAGCCGCCAGGCCGTAAACAGTCTCAGTCGGCAGCGCAACAATCTGCCCGGCAGCCAATAAAGCCGCAGCACGCGCAATATTTTTTTCATTAACGGGCACAATCATGGGCAGCCTGTATCCAACGGCGAAATCCCCCATTTTACCGAGAATTTAGCGCAAAAACCGCCTGTTTACAATCTGCTTGTCACCAGGCTGAGCCTTATTTGCGTATTATTCCTGCTGTCCGGCCGGGCAAAAAGGGCGATAAATCTTTCTCCCGCGCCGATAATGAGGCGTATGAGGCAGAATAGGCCGAAATCGCCGATTTTAAAAAAATTTATGGAGCCGGCCTTGCCGGTGATTAACGGCCTTAAGACCCGCAACAGGCAAAGCCCTGCCGTCATTTTTTGGCCAAAATCTTTAGCGGCGCAAAGGAAAAACGATGCAAACCGGGCACAGCGCCCATCTGCGTTAGAGCGGCCAAATGCTGCGCCGTGCCATAGCCCATATGCTTGCCAAAGCCGTAACCGGGATAGCTGCTCTCTGCCCGCTGCATCATTTTATCACGCATATTTTTGGCAATAATGGAGGCAGCGGCAACAGAAAGCGATCTTGCATCGCCCTTTATCAGGGCAAAAGCGCGGCAGCGCAATCTGGGCGGAATGTCGCGCCCATCTATCAGCGCATAATCGGGACAGAGCGCCAGGCCGTCCACAGCCATGCGCATAGCTGCCAGAGCAGCAGCCCGAATATTGCCGGCATCAATCACTCTGGCCGGCAGCGAGGCTATCGACACCGCCAAAGCTTTGGCCAGAATTTCTTCAGCTAAAGCAGCGCGCTGGAGCGCGCTCAGCTTTTTGGAATCGGCGACCCCTTGCGGCAAATTATCGGGATCCAGTATGACAGCCGCGGTCACCACCGGCCCGGCCAAAGGACCGCGCCCCACTTCATCAACCCCGCAAACGGCGCGCGCGCCCTGGCGGCGCAGCAAAGCCTCAGCGGCAAAATCCGGCTGAGCCGGGATAAAGGCAGCTTTCATCGCCAAAGCGGCAGAGTCTGAAGTAGCAACCGGCATTATAATACCCTTTATTTGCAATTTCGCCGCGCGGCCTGGGCCGGCCGGCGCCGATAATAGGCTTGATTACCGGCAATAAGCAAGGCGCGCGCCTGTCACAGCAGCAATAATTGCTCCTTTTTTTGCTGCGCTGCCGGTGCCCTGGCCGCAACACTGCCCGGCCTTTTTGCGCCGCCGGCATTGCCCGGCCTGTCTGCTGCCGGCCGCCAGGCGGCCGGCACATGGAACAAATGGCTGGTCAGGCGAATTTTTTGCCGGTTAAGGCCGTATTTTTCTGCCGCCAGTTGAAAGCGGCGCGCCAGCAAAACCGCCATAACACCCTGCCCGCACCCATGGCCGGGCGCCCCGGCATTATTTTCTTTGCCGCCGCGCAAGAGCCGCAACTGGCCAATAACACGCCGATATTTATCGGGATATTCTCGCAGCAGCCAATCTTTAAACAAGGGTGCCACCTCATAGGGCAGGCGCAAAAGCGTGTAATGAGCCGTTTCGGCACCGGCAGCGGCGGCGGCCCGCATAATATTTTCTATTTCGTGATCATTCAAAGCAGGAATAATCGGCGCCAGCATAAGCGAAACCGGCACATTTTGCTCGGCCAGCCGCTGCATGGCCTGCAGGCGCCGCGCCGGGGCGGCAGCGCGCGGCTCCAGCCGCCGCGCCAGCCTGTTATCCAGACTGGTAATAGAAAATGCCACATGCACCAGTTGCGCCTCAGCCAGAGCCGCCAGAATATCGCTATCGCGCAAAATCAAGGCTGATTTGGTGATAATATGCACCGGGTGGCGCGCTTCATACAGCACTTCCAGCAGTGAGCGGGTGATCTGATAGTGTTTTTCTACCGGTTGATATGGGTCAGTATTGCTGCCCAGCATGATAATGCGCGGTTGATAAGCGGGGTGCGCCAATTCGCGGCGCAACAGCGCCGCTGCCTCCGGCTTGGCAAACAGGCGCGACTCAAAATCCAGCCCGGCAGAAAGCCCCATATAAGCATGGCTCGGCCGGGCATAGCAATAAATACAGCCATGCTCGCAGCCGCGATAGGGGTTGATGGAATAATCATAAGGAATATCCGGCAAATCATTGCGGTTGATAATAGAGCGCGGTTTTTCTACCTGCACCTGGGTTTGCAGGCGGGCAGGCGGCCAATTTTCTTCCTCTTCTTCTGTCTGGTCGGCAGCAGCAGCCTCTATTGCCAGTTTTTCAAAGCGGCCTTTGGGGTTAAGCGCCGCCCCGCGGCCGCGGCGATAAGAGGCTGCCGCCCGGCCGGCCGCCATTATCTGATTGGCCGCTGCAAGGCAGTTTTCCCTGTCCTTTGGCACATAAGCAGCGCTTTGTCCCACTTCTGTCCCCCGCCCATAATTTTCCGGCATTTTATCGGCTTTGCCGGCAACAGGCCGTCCGCCAAAAGCTGCCTTATCGGCAGCCTCGGCCCGGTTTTGCAAATCCGGCGCAATAGATGTAAATTTTATCATAATATCCCTCATATATTCCCCGCTTGTTTACTGTTTACCGGCAAATTTAGAACAAATCAAGAACATTTAGCAGATACAGGTAAAATAATGACAAGGACGGGAAATAGAGGCGGCCGGCAGAATCGGCATGAGCGATAAAATCTCGCCGGCCTGAGTAACGCCAATGGCAAAATTCAAGCAGCCTCTGCCCTGCCGGCTGTCATGGCACCTTGTCAGGCGGCTTTGCCGCAAACAGGAAGATTGCGCCGATCTATTGCGGCAAAGGCGCGCCATTTGTTTTTGTTGCCAGCACAAAAAAGCCCGGCTGCTGCCGGCGGATAAAAGCAGCAGCAGCCTCTGCCGCTGCCATTGTGGCATAAAGGCCAAAGCAACTGGCGCCCGAGCCGGACATAGAGCACCAGGCAGCGCCGCTGGCCTGCAATAAAGCCAGATTATCGGCCAGAGCCGGCAGGGCGGCCAAAGCCGGCGGATATAAATCATTGCGCATCAGGCGTAAAAAGGCAACATAATCGGCAAAATTCATATCCGGCTTAATTGCCGGCTTTTGCAGCACAGGCGCATTATCTGCCTTTTTCAGCCGGGCAAAGACAGAAGCTGTGGCCAGTGCCGTGCCATTATTGATAATGACCGCCGGCAAAGCGGGGAAACAAGGCAAAGGTGTGAGCCTGTCTCCCCGTCCACGGGCAAGATAAGCGGATTGGCGGTAAAACCAGGCCAGGCACATAGGCACATCTGCCCCCAACTGCGCCGCTAATTGCATAAGCCGGCGCTGCACTGCCGGCTCTTCCGCCTTTATCGCCGCCAGCGCGCATAGCCCGATAAAGCAGGCCGCCGCATCGGCCGAGCCGCCGCCCAGCCCTGCGGCAGCCGGCAGAGTTTTGCTCAGGCGGATTGCCACCGGCGGCACAGATTTTGCCCCCAATAGCGCCCGCAAATTATCACGCGCGCGCAAAACCAGATTATCCTCTGCTCTGCCTGTATTGGCGGCAAAAGCGCCGGTAATGGCAAAACTGTCCTGCGCCGCCTTGCGGAAATGCAGCCTGTCGCCGGCAGCGCTAAAAGCGATCAGAGTTTCCAGCTCATGATAACCGTCTGCCCGCTTGCCTAAAACATGCAAAGCCAGATTCAGCTTTAGCGGCGCCTGCAGGGCAAAACCGGCCTCCCTTTGTGCCAAAGCAGTGTGACGCAAAGCGGCAAAAGAAGACATAATCAAAGCGGCTTTCTATAATCAATCTTCTTTAAGGCGATATTCGCCGGTTTTTTCATCACGCACCAGATCAACAGGCTCCTGCCCGCCGCCGGCTTTGTTTTCAGGCCGCCGGGGTGGCGGCGCTTTTCCCCGCGGCCTTTTTTTCAGCCAAAAGCTGCGCCCGCTCCAAAATACAAAGGCGACAAAGGCCAGAAGCAATAAATTGCGCGTCATTTCCTTACCCTTTGAGCGCCGGCCCGGCGGCAAAGGCAAAACTGTCGCCGGGCCTGAGCGAATATTCTCTTAATTCTCTGCCTATAAGCCGTAACGCGCATAAAGGCTGCGTTCCTCAGCCAGTTGGGCAGCAGTTTCCACCGCTCCTTCCGCCGCCTGCGCCGCCCAGCCGGCCTTACCCGCCCAGGCCGCCTGCACCGCGCCCGCCTGCTTGACCTGCCCCAAAAAATTGCGCGGCGAGGCAATCAGCTCCATTTTGGTCTTAGAGCCAAAACGCGCTTTTAAAATTGAACCTATATCGCCCAAATCATCAACCAGCCCCAATTCCTTACCTTTAAGCCCAGTCCAGAACATGCCGGTAAATATTGTGCCGTCATCGCGCAGCCGATCGCCGCGGCTTGTCTTTACCAGATCAATAAAAATTTCATGAATCTGCCGCTGCAAATCCTGCAAATGAGCAATATCGGCCGGCTTTTCCTCGGCAAAAGGGTCAAGCGAAACCTTGTTGACCCCTGCTGTGTAAACGCGCCGCTCCACGCCGATTTTCTTCAACAATTCAGGAAAGCCGAAAGAGGCGGAAACCACGCCGATAGAGCCGACAATAGAAGACGGATCAGCATAAATTTCATCACCGGCGCAGGCAATCATATAGCCGCCGGAGGCCGCCACATCTTCGACAAAAACCAGCACTTTTTTCTTGTGCTCAGCCGCCAGATCGCGAATACGGCGAAATATCAGGCGCGATTGCACCGGCGAACCGCCGGGAGAATTAACAATCAAGGCCACGGCCGGAGCATGCTTGGCGGCAAAAGCCTTTTCCAGCAAAGCAGCGCAGTTTTCCAGCGATAAAACAGTTTGCAGGCGGCCGCCTTTGGCGGCAATCATGCCGCTGAGCCGGACGACAGGAATAACAGGCGCAGCGGCAAAAAAACGCCGCGGCAGCAAAAATTTAAGCGGATTTTTCAAAACAAATCTCCTATATTGCCGGTTTTCCCGGCCTGCCATCACCAAATTTGCCTCCCGCCCCGGTTCTTCAAGGCTTTTAGCACAAAACGGCCAGGGGAACACAAATTTTTTGCCGACAAGTGCCGATTACCGCCGGCGCGCCGTCTTCCGCCGTTTTCCCTTGAATAGTCGCCCAATGAGAGGCTTTAATCAAACAGGCCTTGCCGGCCATTATTGACAGCATCGGCGCGCGGCAAAAAACCATGGCCGTCAGCGCCATGCAAAATGAGCGGCGGCATAAATTGCAAGGCGCTGCGGCTGCCCCTTATGCCGCGCAGGATAAAGCGAATAGCGGCATGCTCCTCACGCGGGTAAACCGGCACAATCTGCAAAGCGCCAAACCGCCCGCGACAGGCGGCCAGAACATCATTGAGCGATTGCGGCCGCGCAATCAGCGCCAGGCCGCCCTGCGGCCGCAAGGTCACCGCCGCCGTGCGCAGCCAGTCTTCCAGCAGCCCCTCACGCAAAATATGCGCCCGCGCTTTTTCATCATCAGGCGTAGGGCGGTCACGCCGATCATTAAAAGGCGGATTCATCAGCACAAAGTCAAACATATTATCCGCCAGCCCGGCAAAAGCCCGCGCCTGCCCTTTGAGGCCAATATCGGCGGCAATTAGCCGCACCCGCCCGGCAAAGGCGGCATTAAGCGGCTCATTCAGGGTTTTTTGCGTATAATCCAGCATAAAGGCAGAATTTTCAACCAGCGCCAGCCGCGCCTGCCGGCAGCGGGCAAGCGCCGCCAGGCCGACAGCACCGCTGCCGGCGCCGAAATCAGCCGCCAGACCGGCAAAATCCCGCGGCAGACAGGCGGCCAGAATCATGGCGTCAATGCCGGAGCGATGCCCGCAGCGGCGCGGTTGTATCAGACAAAAACGACCGCGATGAAATATATCCCTGCTATAATCTTCTGCTTTATCTTTTGCCATTGCGCCCGGAATTTTGCCTGCTTTCTCTTTATATCAGCCCATGAGTTATGTGCCTGTTGCCGTTTTCCTGCCTTGCGCGCGAGAAAACGCCTTGCTTAAACTTCAGGATAAATTATAAGAAAGGCGTCTGTGCAAAACCTGCCTGTTCAGTCTCTTCCCTGTTGCGGTTTTGCACAAATTTGCTCCAGGCGCGAATAGAGACAACCGGCAGTTTTAATAAAAGCGGATAAAATCAGATTATGCAAGCCTCCATTGAACCTTTGACAAAATTGACATTGCCCGATATGCAGGCTGTCAACAGGCTTATTCTTGCCAGCGCCGGCTCCGATGTTGACATGATACCGCAAGTGGCAAACCACCTTATTTCTTCCGGCGGCAAGCGGCTGCGCCCAATGCTGACCCTGGCCGCGGCCAAAATGTTCGGCTATAAGGGCGCCCATCATGTCACACTGGCCACAGCGGTAGAATTTATGCATACGGCCACATTGCTGCATGATGATGTGGTTGATGAAAGCGGTCTGCGCCGCGGCAAATCTACCGCCCGCATAATCTGGGGCAATCAGGCCAGCGTGCTGGTAGGTGATTTTTTGCTGGGGCAGGCTTTTAAAATGATGGTGGAAACCGGCTCCCTGCCCTGCCTTGAGGTTTTATCCCATGCTGCCACTGTCATTGCCGAAGGTGAGGTTATGCAGCTTGCCGCTGCCGGGCATATGACAACAGAAGAAGGCACTTATCTCACTATTATCAAGGCCAAAACAGCGGTTTTATTTGCCGCGGCGGCAGAAGTCGGCGCCATTATTGCCGGAGAAAATGGGGAAACACGCCGGAATATGGCCGCTTACGGCAAAAATCTCGGCCTTGCCTTTCAACTGGTCGATGATGCGCTGGATTATGGCGGGCAAACTGCTGAGCTGGGCAAAAATATTGGCGATGATTTCCGTGAGGGGAAAATTACCCTGCCGGTTATTTTGAGCTATATACGCGGCAATGCGGCAGAAAAAGCCTTTTGGCGGGGTGCTATGGAACAGGGCAATAATAATGAGGCCGCGCTTGAACGGGCGCTGGCCCTTATCAGCAATTATCAGGCACTGGAAGACACAATAAAGGCAGCGCGGGATTTTGGCAATAAAGCGCGGGCGGCACTGGCGGATTTTGCCGATACGCCTTATAAACAGGCGCTGATGCAGGTGGTTGACTTCTGCGTCAATCGTGTCACGTAACAAAGCCGGCGGCGCTCTCAACCCATATACAAGCCGCCGCTATAATTATGGGAATGACTGCAATTTTCGCCCGCAAGCGCCTTGTGGCCAGGCAGCACGAAAGACAGATTATGCCGGTTAAAAAATCTTCCTGCTTTTATAAAGCCCTGCTTCTTGCCGGCATAATATCGGGCCCGGCACCTTTATGGCCGGCTGTTTTGGGTAAAGGGCTGTTTGCCGGCACTACCGCTTTCGCCGCAATAAAGAGTGACACAGTTTCGGCGCAAAGCTTTTCCGGCGCTTATCTGGCCGGCTCTTATGCCGCCAGTCAGGGCAGTCCTTATGCCGGTGCCTATTTCCGCCTTGCTTTATCTTTCCGCCCGCATGATAAAATAGCGCAGCGCGAATTACTGCTCAGCCTGATTGAAGACGGCAATTATACGCAGGCCGTGCAGACAGCAGCAGCTATGCGCGCTGATTCCGACCCTGCTATCCGGCCGATTGTGCAGTTGGTTCTGGCCGCTGCGGCGTTTAAAAAGCAGCATTATGCCGAGGTCAATGCGACTGTTGGCGCAACCAAAGGCGATAATGAATCGCTATTATGGGTTTTCTTTACCTCATGGGCGGATTACGGCAGCGGACGAAAGGCAAAAGCCTTACGCAATTTGCAGCGGGCGCATTTTTCAGAATGGTATAGTTTTTTAAGCTGTTACAATACGGCCCTGATGCAGGATTTGAGCCGTAATACTGCCGAGGCCGCCGCCGCCTATGAAAAAGCGCTGAAATATAAACAATTAGCTGAAATGGCGCCGGAAGCCTATGAACATTTGCTGACAGCCTATATAAGTTTTATCCAGCGGCTGCATGGCAAACAGGCAGCAATAAAGCGGCTTGACCGGGCGCAGGCCGGGCCGGGCGCCCCCGCCCCAATAGTGCAGACCTTGCGCCGCCGGCTGGAACAGGGGGAGATTATCCCTCCTATTGTTAACAATCCGGCGCAGGGAGCGGCAGAATTTGCTTATGATACAGGCAGCACATTTTTGCGCGCCGGGGAAGATCTTTATGCCGATATTTATTTGCAGACCGCCTTGTTTTTATACCCTGAAAATGAGGCGGCTCTTTTCCGGCTCGGCATTCTGGCGGCCAAAAGCGGCCGTAGGGAAAAGGCGCAGGCAGCCTTTGCCCGCATTGCGCCAAATTCGCCTTATTTTGATGATGCCGAATTATTGCTGGCTCTCGGCCTGAACCGGAAGCTGGCCGATAGAGCCAAAACCGATAAAAAAGATACACAGGCAGCGGCTGAGCTGGAAAAAATGATTGCCCGCTCGCCCGATAAAGCGCCGCTGCAAAATGTGCTGGCCAATATTTACCTGCAAAACGGCAATTATTCTGCCGCTATTAACCTGCTCAACACTATGATAAGCAGGTTGACCAGGCCTGAGGGAAAAGATTGGAGCCTGTATTTCCAGCGTGGCATTGCTTATGAAAGAAGCAAAAACTGGCCGCAGGCGGAAGAAAATTTTCGTGAAGCGCTGCGCCTTTCGCCGCAAAATGCCGATGTGCTGAATTATTACGGCTATTCGCTGACGGATCGCGGCATAAGGCTGGAAGAAGGGCTGGATATGGTGCGCAAGGCGGCGGATTTGCGCCCGCAGGACGGCGCGGTAATTGATTCGCTCGGCTGGGCCTATTACAAGCTCGGCCGCTATGATGAGGCGGTTACCACTTTGGAAAAAGCCGTGCGGCTGGAGCCGGGAGAATCTTCCATTAATGACCATTTGGGGGACGCTTATTGGAAAATCGGCAGAAAGCTGGACGCAGTTTTTCAGTGGAATCACGCTTTGGCTTTTAATCCTGAGCCGGAGGAAGAAGCGGCGATCAAAACCAAGCTGCAATTCGGCCTGCCACCGGCCGCAACCGCAAAAACGGCAGAGAATATTGCCGGCAAAAGTGATAACAGCGCCAATCCCGGCCGCTGACCGGGCTGGCGCAGCCGGCAGGCCGCGCCTGTTTTTTTTGCAACGGCTTTATCAGCCGAAACAGAACAGGGCAAGCCGGCCGCAGCCAAAGTGCACCGCTGCACAAATGCCGGATCTGCCGCAGCGGCGCCAGGGATAAAGGATAAAGGCAGGATTTTGCGGCAAAGGCCGGCTTTAGGGCTTGGCTTTGGCAGAAATTCGCCTATAAAGGCTAAAATGCTGTTTCTGCTTTAAGCCGCATTTTGGCGGCAGTAGCCAGTTCAAAGGGATTGGATTTGTGAGCCTGCCTGTTTATCTTGACCCGCGCCGCTCCTTTCAGGGGCTGATTTTAACGCTGCAAACTTATTGGGCAGATTATGGTTGCGCCCTTCTCCAGCCTTATGATATGGAAGTGGGCGCCGGCACATTTCACCCTGCCACTACTTTGCGCGCTTTGGGGCCAAAACCGTGGCGGGCGGCTTATGTCCAGCCCTGCCGCCGCCCGGCAGATGGCCGCTATGGCGAAAATCCCAATCGTTTGCAGCATTATTACCAGTTTCAGGTTATTTTAAAACCTTCGCCGGAAAATTTGCAGGAGCTTTATCTCGGCTCGCTCAAGGCAGTCGGGCTTGATGCAGACAGGCATGATATTCGCTTTGTTGAAGATGATTGGGAAAGCCCGACTTTAGGCGCCTGGGGGCTGGGCTGGGAATGCTGGTGTGACGGTATGGAAGTGTCGCAATTCACCTATTTTCAGCAGGTTTGCGGCATTGAATGCGCCCCTGTATCCGGTGAGCTGACCTATGGGCTGGAGCGCCTGGCCATGTATTTGCAAAATGTTGATAATATTTATGAGCTGAATTTTAACGGCCGCACCGGCGCGGCAAAAATAAGCTATGGCGATATTTTCCTGCAGGCGGAGCAGGAATATTCGCGCTATAATTTTGAATATGCCGATACGGCCCTGCTGCATCGCCATTTTATCGAGGCAGAAAAAGAGTGCGGCGCTCTTCTGGCCGCCGGCCGGCCGGTAGAAAAAGGCTGCTCTTATCGCTGTGTCCTGCCCGCTTATGATCAATGTATCAAAGCCAGCCATATTTTCAACCTGTTGCAGGCGCGCGGCACTATTTCAGTAACCGAGCGGCAAAGTTACATTTTGCGTCTGCGCAATTTGGCGCGTGCTTGCGGTGAGGCTTTTCTGCAAACGCAGGGCGGCGGTTTTACCCCGGCAGTGCCGCCGGCAAGAACAGTTGAAAAACAGACCAATAGCGGCGAGACGAGCCATAAGACAAAAAATAAAAAGTAAAGATTGTACCTATGCCTGACCTTCTTCTGGAACTTTATAGCGAGGAAATACCGGCTTTTATGCAGCGCCCGGCGGCTGAAAACCTGAAAAAACAGGTTGAAGAAGCGCTGGCGGAGAAAAAGCTGGCTTATGCGCATGCGCATATATATTGGACCCCGCGCCGTTTGGTTTTGCATATAAGCAATCTGAGTGAAAAATCACCTGATAGGCAGGAAACGCGCAAAGGCCCCGCAATTACAGCGCCGCCGGCAGCCGTGGCGGGTTTTTTGCGCGCCGGCGGGCTGACATCGCTTGACCAGGCGACAATCCTCACTGATCCCAAAAAAGGCGCCTATTACAGCGCCGCAATCACCCATAAAGGCCGGGCGGCGCGGGATATTCTGGCTGAAATTCTGCCGGAAATTATTCGTAATTTTTCCTGGCCGAAGTCCATGCGCTGGGGGGCAGATTCTGCCCGCGAAGGTGCCTTGCGCTGGGTGCGCCCGCTGCATTCTGTTTTATGTGTGCTGTCCACGGATACGCAATCCGATATTGTAGAATTTAATGTCGGCTCCATTAAATCAGGGCGCGCCACTTTCGGCCACCCTTTTATGTATGGGCGCAAGCCGATAAATGTGCGGAATTTTGACGATTATGCCGCCAGATTGACCAAGGCCAAAGTGGTTCTGGACGCTGGGCGGCGCAAGGAGATTATCCTGGCTGATGCGCGTAATCTCTGCTTTGCCCGCGGGCTGGAACTGGTGGAAGATGAGCGCCTGGCGGAAGAAGTGGCCGGGCTGGTGGAATGGCCGGTAGTGCTGTCCGGAACATTTGCCGAGCGCTTTTTGGCTATCCCGCCGGAAATTATCCGCCTGACAATTAAGACCAATCAAAAATGTTTTGTCACTCGCCTTATGCCGGCAGCCAAAACGGCAGCCGGGCAAATAGAAAAAATGGCCGGCCCGCATGAGCATCATGACAAAAAACTGGCAAATTATTTTATTCTGACAGCCAATATTGAACCAAAAGATAAAGGCGAAGAAATTATTAAAGGCAATGGCAAAGTTGTGCAGGCGCGCCTGGCTGATGCCCTTTATTTCTGGCAGACAGATCAGAAATCTCTGCCTGATCTGCCGCTATTGCGCCAATCGGCAGAAAAATTTGCTCTTGATATGCACAAGCCGCTGGATCAGCGCATGGCGCAACTGGATTATCTTAATGTCACTTTCCATGCCAAATTAGGCACGCAAGGGGCGCGCGTGGCGCGAATTATGGCGCTGGCGGCCAAAATTGCTCCGCTGACGGGGGCAGAAAGTAAGGCGGCTCGCCGGGCAGCCGCCTTGGCCAAGGCCGATTTGCAGACAGAAATTGTCGGCGAATTTCCTGAAATGCAGGGCCTGGCGGGGCATAAATATGCTCTGCTGCAGGGCGAAAATGCCGCTATTGCCGCGGCAATAGAAGAACATTACAAGCCGCAAGGCCCCAAAGATAATGTGCCGCGCAATCCTGTCTCTGTCGCCGTGGCGCTGGCTGATAAAATTGATATTCTGGTCGGCTTCTGGCTGATAAATGAAAAACCGACCGGCTCTAAAGATCCTTACGCTCTGCGCCGCGCCGCTTTGGGGGTGATTCGCCTGGTTTTGGCGCAAGACCGGCCGCTTCATTTACTGCCTTTATTTCGTGAAGCGGCGCATTTATTGCATATATCTATTGTGGAGCAGCATATGCAAAATTTTGCCGGCAGCAAAATTTCTGCTGCAACCGGCCAGAACGGCGCTGCATTGCGGCCGGCGGAAGAAGAAAAACATTTTGAAGAGCAGTTAATTGCCGGAGCAGACGCTGCTTTGCGCGATTTGCTCGGCTTTTTTCATGAGCGTTTTAAAGTCTGGCTGCGGGAGCAAGGCGCGCGCCATGATGCCATAGAGGCCGTATTAACGGCGCAGAGTGATGATTTGCGGCAAACAGCGCGCAAAATAGAGGCTGTGATTGCTTTTATCGGCAGCACTAATGGTGCAGCTCTGTTAAATGGAGCAAAGCGCGCCCTTAATATTCTGGCAGCGGAGGCCGGCAAAAAGACACAAATTGCCGCGCAGGTTGACCCGGTAGAATTTACTGCCAAAGAAGAGACAGCGCTTTATGATGCTGTTTTTCAGACTGAGAAAAAACTGCAAGCGCTGCCGGCAGAGGATAATTTCAGTGACGCTCTGGCGGCATTGGCGGAGTTGCGCGCACCGATTGACGCTTTTTTTGAAAAAGTGCTGGTCAATGACGAAAATACCACCCGGCGGGCCAATCGTCTGGCTATTCTGGCGCGTATTCGCAATCTGCTCACCCCGCTGGCGGATTTTAGCAGGCTGAATGGGTAAACGACCCTTACGCTCCCGGCTCATAACGCCCCGGTCATAGAGAGAGGGGCAGATGATAAATGGCAGCGGTTACCTTACAGTTTTGACTATAGCCCGTTTCCGGAACCGCTTGCCGGGCTATAATGGCGGTGATATGAAAGCTGCTTTTCCAGCCGGCAATATGGCGGGGGAAAATACAATGAGGGGCTGGCAAAACGCCGCGCCGCTGGATTGGGCAATGTTTAGCGGCAAATATGATGGCGGCTTTAACGGCGCTCCGAAAGTATGGCAGTGGCCAAAGCCGGTGCCGACAGGCTATATGGGGCTGGGCGATATTTTCCCCGGCCAAAAACCAAAAAGGCAGGATTATGCCGGGTATCCTGTCGGGTGGAATGGTGAAAAAACAAAAATCATAGAAGTTGATGAAAATGTTTAAAATTATAGCGGCTATTATAGCCGCTTTTTTTATTGTCTGCCTGCTCTGATAAATTCTGGCAGGGCTATGATAATTTTGTAGATGGAGCAAATAAAAATCTGCAAATGCAGTCGGCTCCGCGGGCGCAACACCCTCAACCGGCTCCCGCGCTTAATATTGATGGCAGCGGGATTATATATAATTATGGTGATGATGTTGATTGCTTGCGAAGGCAGGTAAGAGATTTAGAAAACCGATAATGATAGTTTCAGTTTACAATTAAAGGCAATTACAAAATGCCGGCATGATATAGCCCCCCAACCGCGTCGACAAGCCGGGCACATGGTCGCTAACAGCCGTCAGGAGTGCCTGGCCGCAGTATCTATTATGCTGACGGTTACCACGATCGTATCTTTATAACTGCCTATTGGCGGCGTTGCCTGAGCCGGAATAGTGCCGATAACACTATAGTTCAAACCCGCAGGCAGGCCGTTACCAAGACCAGTCCATGTTTCCGGATCAAGAGAATAGGAAACCGCATCGGTGCCGTTGATCATATGGCGCGTATTGTTGCTATAATTTAAACCATTATCAAGACTCACGGCAAAATCTGTCCCGGCGGAGCAATCAACAGTAACATTAGCCGTTGTGGTTACGGCATTTCTCAGGCTGAACTGCCGCGGAAAGACCATATCGCTCACGCTGGCAATGTTGCAATAGGTTTTAACATTGATAGTAACGCTGGTTGAGCTGTAAACATTAGGATCGCCGCCAATATCGCTGGTAGCGCTGCCGCAAGTATTGGGATTGGTAATTGCGTCATTTTCTCCTATCTGGTGAATGGTGAAATGGGTTACCGCATTATTATAATTATATTTGCCTTCGGCCAGGCTGGTTACAGCATCATTACCTTCAAGTTTCAGGGTAATCGGACTGTGCACGGAATAAGTCAGATCATCTAGCCTGGTGGCTATGCCGGTTATATTATATTGGCTGGTGCCGAGGCCGCCAACACGCACCCCGTCTGAATAAAAATTAAACCCTATCTCATTCCTGGCGTTTAAAGTGGCGTAGCGATAGCCGTTACGCAGAGTGGTGGGCCCGTGAATGTGCCAGCAAAAGGTCACTTTATTGCCGCTATCTATCCGCCCGGCCACTGTATCGCGCAGAGTGCATGTCCAGTCCATACTGCCCGAAACATCGGGAGCCTTATGGATATTGCCAATATTGACTGTTGCCAGATCTAAATTAGCAATAACACATCTTGCCCCCGGCACAGTTCGATTCGCAGCATAACCGGCAGGAGATAAAAAGACACTCAATAATAAAACCAAACCGACAAAACGCACAATGTGCCCCCGTTAAACCTGACGCAAAAGTCGAATCACTGCGGCCGAGACTAATATTATAAATTACTTTATGCAATAAATATTTTAAATTATCTTGATACGGCAATCTCAAAGACACGTTACGGACAGAGACAGTGCATTTGCTCCGCCTTCGTTCCCTGGCTGCGGCATAGCCGGCAGCGTAAATACAGATAGCAGCCGATAAGACAAGCTTGAGGGGCCAATATAGCCGGATAAAAGGTTTTGGAATTTTTGACACGCGGTTTTGGAATCTTTTCGCTGTCAAAATCAAGCTTTTGAAGCGTCAGTCAAAGGGTCTGCAAAAGCGTTTTGAAAGGAGCAGAAATTTCGCACGCCAATATTTATCCGCGCACAAGCCGGTTAAGTCTGGTTTTGCAGAGCAATTTATAAATAACTATTCCCAGCCCAAAGGCAGCAATGGTCGCGCCGACACTAGGCATGACAGGCGGAACTGTTTGCTTGCTTTTGAGCCAGACAGCACAATGAACAATCATCAAGTGCCAGAGATAAAGAGAATAAGCCGCAGCAGAAAGAACACCTGCTATTGCACAGGTTTTCTGCCCCATTTCATAATCCTGAATGATTGAGAATAATAAAACGGCGGGGAGATAAGCAGTATATCATACCAGACAATGCCGCCAAGGCTGATAGCGGCAGGCGGATAACAGGCTGCTTGATAACCGCCGCACGGCCTGCCGGCGCCCTGTCGCCCCGCCGGCAGGCTAATCTCCGCGACAAAATGGGCTGCCGGCTTTATAGCGCTAGCCAGGCGAATGCGGATATTGTGCAGCCTGATGACAGGCTGCTTGCCTTCGACCTGCCGTGACTGAGCCTGGCTCTCAAATCTGACAGAAGACGCCCTGCCGTGCCGCCGGCAGGCGCAATCTCCGCCACAAAATGGGCCGCCGGCTTTATGGCGCTAGCCAGGCGAATGCGGATATTGTGCAGCCTGATGACAGGCTGTTTGCCTTCGACCTGCCTTGACTGAGCCTGGCTCTCAAATCTGATAGAAGACGGAATAGCAGAAAATAGTGAACAGCAAAAAATAATTGGAAAATCGCCTCGATATATTTCGGGCGAATCCCTTCACACAGACACCCCGCCATCGCACAGATAGCGGGGCACTAAACTGTTTATAATATCAGACTTTGCAAATATTATTTAGTCAAACCGGCCAGACGCAGCCTGTCTGCTACAGCAAACTCAACCATTTTCGTCAGTTTTGCTGCTTCATTCATGCCGGCCATTTGCGCCAGTTTCAGCTTTTCCATACGGTTAAGCTCGGCCAAACGGAGTTTTTTCATTTTTTCGATTTCCGCCAGCTTCACTTCCTGCGCTTCCTTGACTTCGGCCGCAACAGTCAAAGCATGAATTTCAGCCAGAGCAGTATTCTTTTTGATTTCAGCCAAGCGCACAGCCTCAACCTTTTCAATCTCGGCTTCCACCACGATAGCTTCAATTTCTTTCAGCTTTTTGGCCTTTTCCGCCCGGGCAATACGCACAGCCTCGGCTTTAGCCAATTCTGCCGCTTCTTCCAGATTGGCAACGCGCTTGATCTCAGCAAGTCTTTTTGTTTCTGCCAGCTTGCGCATCTCCATATGTTCCAGTTCAGCCATTTTCATGGCTTCCATATGCTCCAGTTCGGCCATTTTCACAGCTTCCATACCGGCAATTTTGTCATAAGCCAACTCACTGAACCCGGCTACATCAGTCAAATGCAGCTTGCCTGCATTTTCAATTATTTCGGCAGCCTGTCCTTTAACATTACCATTACTAACATCAGCCATAATAATTTACCTTTCACATTTTATAGACATGATTGTCTATGGCTTGTTTATAGCATAAAATTACAAATGTGATATTATATGAATCATAAATATAATCCATATCCTAAAGTTTTCCACAGGCTTTTTATTTTTTGACAATGGGGGGAATATGGCGTCTGAAAAACAGCAAAGCTGCGGTGACTACGACCATACACAGGCCAAGCATGATAAAATATTCTGTCACACTGACAATGCCGCCAATATAAGCGGCAAAAATCGTCCCTGTCTTGCCGATAGAGGAAGCAATAGAAGAACCGGTAGCGCGAATATAAGTAGGGTAGAGATGAGCAAAAATCGCATAAAGCGGCACTTGAATACCATTATTAAACAAGCCGTATAAACCCAAAAAGGCCGACATTGGCAATAAATGCTCTTTCACATTAAATGTCAGCAGGGCAAAAACAGAGACCGCGCCGCCAATGGCAAAAACAACCATTACCTTGCGTGAGCCAAACCGCGCACAGGCCCAGGCACAGAGCAAGGCACCGATAAAACCGCCGGTGCTGAACCAGTAGGACATGGCGGTGCGCGCCGCCGCTTCACTGACACCTTCTGCCCCAAGCATGGCCGGCAGCCACATATAAACAGCATAAAGCCCGGCAATACCAAAAAAGGACACAATCCATATAGCGATTGTGTCATGCGCCAAACCGTTTTGAAACAAGGCTTTAATGCCGCCTTTTTGCGCTTTTGCCGCAGCTTCATCAGCCGCATCGGCGAAAACAGCCTTCTCCCCCGTTTCATGCCCCAAACGGCGCAGTAACAGGCGCAAAGCCGGCCATTTTTTCCTGCTCTGTGCCATAAAACGCGGGCTTTCAGGCAGAGCAAAAAATAAAATCACACATAAAACAAGCGGCAACAGGCCGCCAATATAAAAAGCATAGCGCCAGCCGCCCAAAGGCAGAGCAAGATTAAACAGGAAACCGGCCAAAATCGTGCCCAGAGCAATACAGACAATCGGCACGGTTACCGCCATTGTCCGATAACGCACCGGGGCAAATTCCGCTGCCGTGCTGGAGGCAACAGGCAACAGCCCGCCAAAGCTGAATCCGACAAAAAAGCGCAATATAATCAGCATAGTCATCGTCTGGCAGGCGCCGGTCACTATAGTAGCCAGACCGCATATTGGCAAAGTGAGCAGAATAACCGCGCGGCGGCCGATTTTATCGGCAATAAAACCGCTGACAAAAGCTCCTGAAGCCATGCCGATCATGGAAAAGGTGACCGCATATTTAAAAGCCTCACGCGGCAAATGCCAGTCATCGACCAGTTTGGGAATAGCCAGCCCCAATAAATTATTATTTACCGCTTCCAGCACAACAGCCAAAGCAATAGCAATAATAATAGCGACAATCAGCAACGAAAGGGGCGCATTATCCAGCGCTTCATCAATATTAAATTTATCTGCCTGGGTTGAAGCAGGCGCATTTTCCGGGTCTGACAGCATCATTACCCCCTTTTTAAAAACCGGCTGCTGCAAGCTATACTATATTATGCCGGCCAATACCCGGCGGCAAATTGCCGCTTGTTATTTTTCAACCTTTATATCACTCATATGGGTAATAAGACGCGCCACCAGGCCGTAATCCACCGCCTCTTTTGCCGACATCCACAAATCACGATCAATATCAGCCAGCACTTTGACTACAGATTGCCCGGTTTCACGGGCAATAATAGCGGCCAGCCTTTCCCGCATTTTAATAATTTCAGTAGCCTGAATTTCAATATCGCTGACACTGCCGCCAATCCCGCCCGAAGGTTCATGCAAGAGAAAACGGGTATTTTCCAGACACAGGCGCCGCGCTTTCGGCACAGCCAGGAAAATAATGGCGCCGGCGCTTGCTACCCAGCCGGAGCCAATCATATAAACAGGCGCCGGAATAAATTTTATCATATCATGAATCAAATCACCCGATTCGACATGACCGCCGGGAGAGGAAACGACAATATAAATCGGCTCATGTGATTCCTGCGCCAGGGCAACAAGCTGTGCCACCACGGTTTTTGCCATTTTATCTTCAATCTGGCCGACAATAAAAACAAAACGCGAGCGGAACAAATTTTCTTCCATACGCGCCGAACCAGGCTGTGCCGCTTCATTATTTTCTGATTTTTTGTCGCTTTGCATTATCTGCATTATATGTTCCATTTTTGTTTGCCCGGTTCTGCGGTAGCACAGCCAGGCCAAAACTGCAAGCAAACCGCTTATACGGTGCAGCAGCGGCCGGGCAGGCTCTATGGCAGCCAATTCCCCTTATCGCGGCAGAACGCGCCAAAAAGCCGACAAACAATGCCGCCTCTTGACTATTTGCTCTCCATAATGGGGCAATGACACTAAAAGCTCAAATATCAGAGCAGACAAACTGCATGACGAATCACTATAGAAGTAAATTTCAGGAGAGTTTTTTTAAACCGGTTTCAGCCGCAAGCACAGATTGATGAAACAGGCGCGCACCTTCAGCCTTGTCGGTTTTAATTTTTGCTTCCATAATTTTACCGGCAGCGGCAACGGCTTTATCTACAGCCGCAGAGCGAATCAAGGCGACTGCCTCTGTTTCTGCCCGTGCAATTCTCTGCTCGGCCATTTTATTGCGGCGCACAATATATTCTTCTGTTTTCTGCTTCATATCGGCGATAATAATTTCTGCCTGCCGGCGGGCTGAAGCGATAATTTCAGCGGCCTCCTGCTCGGAAGCAAAACGCTTCTTCTGATATTCGGCCAAAAGCTGTTGTGCCTCTTCACGCAGATGACGCGCTTCTTCCAGCTCCTGCGCAATGCGCTCTGCCCTTTTATTCAAAGCGCCTTTCACCATTGCCGGCACATGATAATAAGCCAGAATAAGAAAAAAGAGAATAAGAGCAATCAAAGCCCAAAAACTATTCGTCATCATAAAGCAGCACTCCCTGTGCCGCCCGCCGCAGCTATTGCCTGGGCAAGGGCCGTTTTATCAGCTTTTTTACCGCTTATTTTCTGCACAATATCAGCGGCAATCTCGCCGGCAATAATATCCACTTCGGTCAAAGCCTTATTACGACAGGCTGCAACATGCTCTTCCGCCTTGGCCAGTTTCTCTTCCAGCCCGGTTTCAAAAGCCTTACGCTCGGCTTCGGCTTTGGTTTTAGCGTCTTCCGCCGTCATATGGGCAATAGTCTTTGCCTGATTGCGCGCTTCGCTCAAATTTTTCTGATAGGCCTCGGCCGCCGCGTCAGCCTCAGTTTTCATACGGGCAGACTGATCCAGATCAGCGGCAATCCGATCACGCCGCGTTTCAATTATTTCGCCAATACGCGGCAAAACCACGCGCGCCATGAAAAAATAAAAAAAACCGAAACAGACAGCCAGCCACAAAATATGTGAGGCAAAATAAGTTGTATCAAAAGGCGGGAAAACCCCTTTTTGCTGCGTATTATGCGCCGTATTCACCTGTAATGCCGATACTGATCGCGATTCAAGAGCAGGAGAAGACACAGTTTCTTTCCCCTTTGACAGCGGCATTTTTGCTGCTGTCTGCCCCTTGGCACCGGCTTCCTTTTGCATGCCCTGCCCGGCGAAATTACTTTGCGCCGCGGCCCCCGCCGATTGCGTTTCTGAGGATTTCTGCACCGGGCTATTAGCAATGGTCACATTCGCGCCGCTTTTCTGCTCCGGCCCCGCACTTGCCGCCAATAAAGCAGAAGCAGCCGAAGAATCCCCCCCGGCATGATTTTCCGCATAAATTTGCGCTTTAGTAACCGACATAGCTATTTTTCAAACCCCGAATCAGACAGGCCTCAAATTAGACAGGCTCGCTGCAAAATCCGCTGTCAAAGCAGGCCCTGTGAGATACAATAGCCGACCCAAAAGGATTCAGAGGCAACACCCAATATTTACCCCTGGCTGCCTTTAGCCGGCAAAGAGCTTTTAATGCCGTTTTTTAAACAGCAAAGAGCAGGAGCAAAGCAATAAGCAGAGAAAAAATGCCTAAAGCCTCGGTTACGGCAAAGCCAAAAATCAAGCGGCCAAACTGCCCGTCTGCTGCCGAAGGATTGCGCAAGGCACCTGATAAATAGCTGCCGAAAATATTGCCCAGACCAATAGCAGCCAGCCCCATGCCGAAACAGGACAAACCGGCACCTATATATTTCGCGGCTTCAACTTCCATAATATTCTCCTTTAAACCAGGACAGGCCGGCTGACAAAACCTATCCGGTTTTCACCGCCTGACTCACCTCAATCTGCCACAATCTCTTTATAAAGGCGGCAAACCTAAAAGACAATGCGCTTTTATTTTCTGCCGTGCTTTGCCCGCATTATATCTAACCGCGCCGCTTTCAACATCAAACAGCACCCATATGCCTTAATGCGCCGGGTGAATGGCATCGCTCAAATAAATGCACGTCAAAACAGCAAAAACATAGGCCTGCAAAAAGGCAACCAAAACTTCCAGCGCTGTCAGAGCGACTGTCATAATCAAGGGCAATACGGCACCGCCAATCCCCAAAGGCCCTAAGGTCGCCAGCGAAACAATAAAGCCGGCAAATACTTTCAGAGTAATATGGCCGGCCAGCATATTGGCAAAAAGACGAACGGAAAGGCTGACAGGACGCGACAGAAAAGAGATAAATTCAATAAGGGAAACCAGGGGTAAAAGCACAAGCGGAACGCCGCCGGGCACAAAAATCCGCAAAAAACGGAAACCGTTTTTGATAATGCCGTAAATCACAACAGTCATAATAACCAGCATGGATAGAGCAAAAGTGACAATAATTTGCGCCGTAACCGTGTAAAAATAGGGGAAAAGACCAAGACAATTCGCCATAAGGATAAAAATAAACAGGGAAAAAACCAGCGGGAAAAAGCGCATGGCCTGCGCGCCGGCCGATTCGCGCAAAGTGCGCGCCACAAATTCATAACAAATTTCCGATACAGACTGCATGGGTGTAGGCACAAGCCGCCGCCCTGATGAAGTCAGAAGCAAAAAAAGCGAGGAAATAATAACCGTAGCCGCCATAAACAGCGAAACATTGGTGAAAGAAATATCAACACCGCCAACAGATACCGGCACCAGGCGCAAAACTCCGAATTGGTGAATAGGATCAACAGAATCTGACACTTCCAACCTCATAGTGATGAAGGCATATCGACCCGGCAGGGCACAAAGCCGCAGCGCCCGGCCCAAAAGCGAGCATAACAGAGCGGGCAAAAAGCGCATAGAGCAAATTCAGCATATCCCGCCCTGATTTTGCCTTAAACTGTGCTCTATTTTCATAAAAGCAATAAAGTGTTAATGCAATCTTTATTTTTTCGGCGCCGGCAGATTTCACCCTTTTAAGCAGATTTTACGCAGGATTTACGGCTGTTTTCTTTTTTCAAAAGGCGTGGAGCGCCCCAGTGAGCGCAAAATATTCATTACCCCGGCGGCAAAACCAAGCAGCAGCAAAACCAGCAGCCCCCATGGCGAAATGCCTGCCAATTTGTCCACTATCAGCCCCAGAACACCGCCGACCAGAATGGCAGATAAAAAATCTGCGGAAAGGCGGAACCCCATGGCCAGAGCAGATTGACCGCTATCGCCGCGGCTTTGTTTTCCCATAAAAGGCATTGCCGGTGCGGCTTGCGCCGTTTTTTTCGATAATTTTTCGGCCAAAGCTTTGCGGCGCGCAGTTAAACCCGCCTCATTTTCCGCGCTTTTATTTTTCGCTTTATCAGCCATATTTAAAGGCCTTTCACCCTTTTTGCCCAAGGCAGACGGGAGGTTTATGCCGCCCTTTATTTCAGCTCCAGCCGCCGCCTCTGGTGCGGTAAAATATATGGCTGCCTATTTTTTGCATTTTATCCATTAAACCGGCCCAATAAGGGTGCACATAAACGGCGTGATAATGGGTGGCAGAACCAATATCGGCCAGCCATATCTGCCCGGCAGAGACTGCCTTGGCCACAGCTTCGGCAATATGCCAGGGGCGCAGCTCGGTTACGCGGTGTTTTCTGCCGTCACAGGCAAAGGAAAACTGGCAGCGATTATACCAGTTGACATTTTGATAAACCACACCGCAAACACTATCGGGATAAGCAGGGTTACGCACACGATTCAACACTATTTGGGCAATGGCGGCCTGCCCTTTGAAGGATTCGCTGCGCGCTTCAAAATAAACCGCTTCAGCAAGGCATTTCTGCTGTTTTGGCTCAAAGACTGAAGCCGGTAAAGGCTGAGCTGCCCAGGAATGGTCTTTTTTACCAATAGGCGGGATAAAACGGCCAGTATCTTTTTTATTATTATCCGTCAAAATACTGTCAAAAGGCGATTCCCGCAGCGGATCGGCAGGAATGGCAGCATAGCCCAGTGCCAGAATATCCGGTTTGTCATTATTAACCAGCGTGGCCAGCATTTGCGGCACCGGCAAAACCGGCTTTGCCTTTTGCTGCGGCGCGGGGACAAAACCCATTGCTGTTTGCACAGCCGCTTTATTGGAGCGTGCCGGCATAAAACGCACAGCATAGGCCTGGCCGGCGCCGCTCTTTAACACATTTGTAAAACCGGCGGCAGCAGAATCCTGCGCCAAAGCCGCATAATGCCGGTCATAATTAACAAGCTGCGGGCGGCGGTTTGCGCGCCGCGCCAGAACAGAATGACTCTTGGCACCGCTATTCAGCCTGTCTTCCCGCTGTGCCCGGCCCGGCGAAAAAGCCGCCTCTGCCGCATTTTTGGCAGGAGTAATATCCAGCACCGGCGCATCGGCCGCCATTTCGGCGCTATTATTGTAGGCAAGCGTAGATAAAGCCGGCAGGCTCGCCAATATTGTGACATTGGCGGGGGCAGATAAAGGTATGTTCTGCTGCACGGCAGAGAGGAAAAAAACAGAAAAGCCAAAGCTCAAAACAAGCGGCAGCCCGATTTTTTTTTGGCGGCGGCGCTTGCAACAGATTGGCACCGCATAATAACGCCCCTCCGGCAAATAATAAGTATCAGCAATTTTACCGGGAAAGGCGGGAGAAAAATCTGCCGAAAAGCGCTGCAACAGTTTTTTGAAAACCGACTTACGCAAAACATACTCCACCGGAAAGGCAGGCAAAACCGGGATAAAGACAAAGCCGGCGCCAAAAGCTTGCAATATTTCTCTCGCTGCCACCATAGAACGGCAAAATTTATTTAAAGTTAATGGCCTGCCGCAACCGGCAGTTGCACGCCGAATATTGGCAAAAATTTCGCAAGACAGGTAAAATGCAGCCGGAAAAATAAAGAGTAAAAAGGGGTAAAAGATAGAATATCAGGCAAGGCGCAAAAGCACCGCCGGAAAAATAATAAGCAACAGATCAAGAAAATGAGAAAAAGCAGCACCGGCGTATCACCGCCGGGAGAAAAGTCTTAGTGTTTTCTGGCGCGGCCGGCAAAAGGATTTTCTGCCTTTTTCAGCGCCAGTCGCACCGGCACGCCCGGCATGTCAAAATCCTTGCGCAGCCTGTTGACAATATAACGCAAATAAGAATGCGGCATGGCATCAGGGCGGGAGCAGGAAAGCATAAAACCGGGCGGACGCATTTTCACTTGCGTGATATATTTTACTTTCAGCCGGCGGCCGGCCACAGCCGGCGGCGGGTGATTGGCGGTCAAACCGGCAAGCCAGCGGTTAAGACGCCCGGTGGGCAGGCGGCGATTCCAGATTTTATGGACAAATTCCACATTTTCCATCAATTTCTCAAGCCCCTGCCCATAAGCGCCGGAGACAGGCACAGCCCGCACCCCGCTTATTTGCGGCAAAAGCCGCGCGCATTGCTCATAAAACCCGGCCAGTATTTGCTGACGGTTTTCTATTTTATCCCATTTGTTAAAGGCGATAACCGGCGCCCGCCCTTCCCGCACCACCAGATCGACAATTTGCAAATCCTGCTTTTCAAACGGCGCGGTCGCATCTATGACTATAATAACCGCTTCAGCAAAACGAATAGCGCGCAAAGTCTCTGCCACAGAGAGCTTTTCCAGCTTTTCACTAATGCGCGCCTTGCGGCGCAGACCGGCTGTATCAAATAATTTTACCTTACGCCCGCGCCACTGCCAGTCAACACTGATAGAATCGCGCGTCAAGCCGGCTTCCGGCCCGGTCAACAGCCGCTCTTCCCCCAATAATGTATTGATAAGGGTAGATTTCCCCGCATTGGGGCGGCCGATAATAGCAATACGCAAAGGCTTGCCGGTATCATAAGCCGGTTCTTCTTCCTCGCTTTCTTCATTTTCTTCCAGTTCAGCTTTATCGGCGCTTATAATATCTTCACCGATAAGCGCCGTTTCCTGCCCGGCACGGCGTTCTTCTTCCTCAACCCGGCCTTGCGCGCGCAGGCGCTCCTCCCCCACTGCCTGCGCCACAGCATCACGCAAATCGGCAAGGCCAAGGCCATGCTCGGCCGAAATGGCGCAAGGCTCGCCGAAACCTGACTGCCAGGCTTCATAAAAACCGGCCGGCAAAGCGCGCCCCTCAGCCTTATTAGCCACCAGCACCACCGGCTTGCCCGATTTGCGGATTAAAGCGGCAAATTCCATATCGGCCGGTGTCAGGCCGATTTTGGCGTCAAATAAAAACAGCAAAACATCAGCGCTTTCAATCGCCTGCCGCGTTTGCGCCCGCATACGCCCGGCCAGGCTGGAGGCCTCGCCTTTTTCCAATCCGGCCGTATCCACCACATTAAAACGCAAATCCTGCAGGCGGGCCGCATGCACCCGCCGGTCACGTGTGACCCCCGGCCTGTCATCAACCAGTGCCAGTTTTTGCCCGACCAAACGGTTAAACAAAGTGGATTTGCCGACATTAGGGCGCCCAATCAGCGCGACAGTAAAAGCCATGGCCGCTCGCCCTATTTTGCCGGATTTGCAGCCGCCGGCGCCGATAATTGCGGCTTTGCCGCAGCAGCGGCAGGTGCCGCACCCGCACCCGCTCTGCCTGCCGGCGGCACAGTATCATCGCTTTCGCTGCCGATAAGGGCTATCATCATGGCCGCCCGTTCGGCAAAGGCAGAGCCGACACTCTCTTTATCGCTGTAATTGCGGTTAAAATAATAAGCGGCCTGTTGCAAATTGCCCGCTTTCCACGCTGAGAGCCCCAAAGCCTCACGCGCTGCCAGCCGCATAGGATTAACATCATTGGCCAGAGCTTTCACCCGCTGTTCCACTTCAGCAAAACTGCCATTATCCACCAGGAGCCAGGCAGCGCGCACCAGCGCCGCCTCTCGCCACGGCTGCGGCAAATGAGCCTCAGCAGCCAAAGCGTCAAAGGCTTTAACCGCGCCCCGGCTGTCACCCTTTTGCGCCAGCAGCGCGGCCGCGCGGAAACGCGCCAATAGCGGATAACCGCCAAAGCCGCTTTTTTCAACTGCCGCCAGGGCGGCAAAAGCAGCGGCCTGCGGGCCGGCCTCTGCCAGTTTGAGCGCTTTATTATAGGCATCGCCCATATTTTCTGCCTCACGCAGAGTATAATAAGAATAGACCTGCACCCCGGCAGTAATAAGAATAATCGCAGCAGCACCGGCGAGGATAAACGGCTTGAGCAGACGCCAGAGACGCCCCAGATTTTCCTGCCTTATATCTTCATTCACTTCACGGATAAAGCTGTCATTATCAAGTGCCATAATAATCCTGCACAAGCCCTATGGGCGGTAAATTGCCGAATACAGTCAAACTTGTAAAGCAAATTGCCGCTGCTGCCAAGCCCATTACCCCGCAGCGGCAGTCTTTATCAGTAAAATTACGCAATTTCCGTGCCGGGATTGCCCTTACCGGCCGGCAGCCGCCAACAAGGTTCTACGATAGAGCAAACCATAGCCAAGCCCCAGCACAGCAGAAAAAGCTGAGCCGCATAACACCCCTGAAACAGCAAGGGATAAAGCGCTTTTATCGGCAAAAGCCAGCATAGAGACAAAAATCGCCATGGTAAAGCCGATACCGGCCAATAGACCCACCAGCACCATGCCGCGCCAGCCGACAGCGGGCGGCAAACGGCACAGACCGCTTTTAACTGCCAGAAAACTTGCCAATAAAACGCCGAGCGGCTTGCCAAGCCACAGCCCGCCGGCCACACCAGGGAAAATAAAGGCTGAGCCGGCGGCAGAAAAATTTATATCTCCCAGATTTATGCCGGCATTGACAAAGGCAAAAAGCGGCATAATGCCGAAAATTACCCAGAAATGCAGCGCTTTTTGCAGCCGCCTGACCGGTGATAAGCCATTGCCGGCCGGCTTTTGCCTTACAGCCGGTGCCGGCGCGGTTTTTTCTGCCTTTATTGTGCCGGATTTTGTCACTTTGCCGCTTTTCTCTTTATGCGTTGCCGGGGCGCTGGCAAGCGGCGCGACAGGAGTCAATAAACCGAGAATAATGCCGGCCAATGAGGGGTGAATACCTGTTTGCCACAGGCCGAACCATAAAATTACAGCGGCAGAAGCGTAAAGCAAAAGGGAAGAAAAACCCAGAAATTGCAGCAGCATAACAGCCATAATAGCAGCAATGACCAGAGCGGCACCGGGCGCATTCAAACCGCCGGAATAGAAAAGGGCGATAATCAGCACGGCAATAATATCGTCAATAACGGCCAGGGCCAGCAAAATAATGCGTAATTCGGCCGGGATAATTTTGCCCAGCAGCGCCAGAACACCGACAGCAAAAGCAATATCTGTGGCAGTCGGCACCGCCCAGCCATGCGCAAAAGCTGTTTGCGCATTAAAAGCCGAATAAAGCAACGCCGGCAGACAAACGCCGCCAATAGCGGCAATAATCGGCAAAACCGCCTGTTTTAACTCAGATAAAACGCCATTATGAATCTCCTGCCGAATTTCCGCCCCAACAGACAGGAAAAATAGTGTCATCAGCCCGTCATTAACCAGAAAAGACACGTCAAACCGCCACAGCCGGGAGCCGGCAAAAGGCAGCAGAGGCATATGCAAAAAACTTTCATATAATGCCCGCAAGGGAGAATTGGCCAGCGACAGCGCCGCACCGGCAGCGATGAGCAAAAACACTCCGCCTGTTGCTTCCTGCTGTAGCCAATAGCGCCATTTTGCCCTTACCGCGCCACCAGCCCGCCGGACAGCATAGAGCCAATGCGCTGCGGTAAAACAAGCCATAATTCAGCCTCTCAGATTTCAACGCCGGGCTTCCATTATCGGTAACATTTATTGCGGCGGCAAGTGCCGGCGGCTTACCGCCGCTATTCTATCAGCGGCGCCGAATCTGTTCTGTCTGCCGTTAATTTCAGCCTGGACAGCAAAGCCGGCAAATCATCTTGCGCCGATAAAATATCGCTCAATTTCAGCCCCTCCGGCTGCGGCGCGCTCATGCTAATGCGAATAGTGCCGGAATCGGCAATAAAAGCGCCAAAAACATCAGAGAAATTTTGTGCTTCCCGGCTGTTTTTTAACAAAAGCGGCGGGCTTTTAACGGCAATATCATGCAAATCTGTCTGCAATTCTTCGGCAGAAATATTTATCTCCTGTGTCCCCCATTGCACCAGACTATGGATAAAGCCGCTATCCTGCAGGCGGATTTCCATATTGGCTATAGCGGCTTTATTCAAAATTGCGTCTACCGATTCTGCTTTTCCGGCAAAAAAACTTTCAGGAATATCCAAAAATTTACCCTGCAGCTCAAAGCCGCCAATACCGCGCCCGCTAAAAGCCAGGCGCCGGATATTTAAGGAAGAATCGGCAGCCTCCCAGGCCATATCGCCCAGCAATGAAAATTGCAGATCCTGACGCCCTGTTTCCTGCAAGGCGCTGAGCAAGGCACTATCAGTCGGCCCCGGTCTATAAACAAGGTCTTTTACCTTGACATAAAAATTATACGGAATAAGCTGCTCCCAATGATCGGCCGTCAAGGCAAAAGCCGCAAGACTAAGCTTGAAATCCACCGGCAAATGCAGCGCCGGCCGGCCGGCCGACGGCTCTTCGGCCTGCTCTTCATCAAGAATTTCGCGGACAGTTTTTTGTTTGTCATCGCCTGCCGCCGGCGCCGGTGCTGCGGCAGCAATCCCGGCCAGGGCCTCCCTGCCCGGCGTCACTTCTGCCGACACATTTCGCATTTCAATATTAACAGCAGCAATATCGGCCAAAATCCGCCGCAAATTATGCAGCACCAACTGTTTTTTTGCCGCTGCCGCCTCAGCCCCGGCGGCAGGAGAAATCCGGATAATAAAATCTGCCGGCGCCATAGGCCTTTTCAGAGCAAAGCCGTTGCTGCCAAACTCTCCCGCGGTCACATGAACCGAGCCGAATTTTTCATCTTCTGCCCGCACGGCAATATTATGCAGCCGAATTTTACCGACAAGCCGGCGCGCTTCAACGGGAAGCGGCAGTGCGGCGGCATTTTTTGCCGCCGGCGGCGGCAGCAGGTTTTTTGTCAAAGCATAAAGCGCCGCAATATCCAGATTTTCAGCCAGAAAAGCGCCGCTCTGCACAGTAGATTGCCTGTTATTCTGCCCATTGGCAGCCTGAGCAGCCCCGTTTTGCCCGGCTGCTGCCTTGTCACCCGCTGCCTGCTTTTGTTCACTGGCCGGTAAAACCGCGCCGGATTCCATAGAATCATAAGCAAGCCCGGCAATTTTCCCCCGCGCCAGACCGCTTAAAACAAAATTATCGATTACTGTTTCCAGTTTTACCCTTTCAGGCGCGGCAGCATTGTTCTGCCCTGCTTCCGGCACCACAGCAAGCCGGATTTTATCGGCATAGAGGCGCCGCACCGCCAAACGCTTCAGCATTTGCAGACTATGCGAAACAATAGCCTGATCTTTATCTTCAACCGCAAGCCCGCTAAACCGCAATTCGGGCACAGCCAGGCGCACCCCGCCCTTTTCCAGCCGCAAATTATAGAGCACACCATTGCTGCCCAGCCATGTCTGCCCCAAAAAATGCAAAGGCGGGCGGGCAGAAACCTCATCAATGCGCACCATACCGCCGGCCGGCAGCGGCATGGCAATATTGCGCATATGCACAGTGCCGAACAGGCTCATATCCATATTTTGTGCTTCCACGCCATATTTGCGCATTTCCGCCTGCGCCAGCAGCATCAATTTCGGCTTGAGCAGCGAAAAAATTATCGCCAGGGCAAGCGCCAGAATAATAACAAGCCCCAGAGCGTAACACAGTGCCCGCACAATAAATTTTTTGAGCTGCAAGCCGAAAGCCGATTCCATTTATGCCTGTTCCTTACTCGTAAAATGTGGAACCTCCTCCCCCAATGGTCAAAGCCGAAGGGGTAAGGCTTTGCTCCCGGCCCATTATTATTGTCTCAATAGCCGTAACCCTGCTGCCCGCTGTTTTGCCCTTAAAATGGAACAAAAACAAGTGAAAAACAAGCAAGCCGGCCAGGCTCTCTTATAATTTTCAACATAAATGCCGCCGCCAGACAGCAGGAAGCGCAAACCGCCGGAACACACTGCCAATGCGCTTCGCCCGCCGGCCAGGGGCTGTTCCTTTGATTTTTCATGCAATTTTATAATGACGCGGCCTCTCGCCCAAAAGCGGCCGGCCGCCATCTGCAACGGCCGCCGGCAGCTTTTTGGGGAACAGCTTTATATAAGTGACGCAGTTCCTGTCCAAAAAGTCTGCAACGGCCACTAGTGGCTTTTGGAGAACAGCTTTATATATCATAACAGCAATGCAGGCCGAATAGCCAATCCAGATACAAATAAGGGAATATTTATGACACTGCCGCAAATTTTGTCACTGGCCATTCTCGGCCTGTTAATGCTTTTCCTGATATGGGGCAAATTTCGCTATGATATTGTGGCGGCTCTGGCTTTGCTGGCTTCAGTGGCGGTTGGCACGGTCTCCCCGGCAGCGGCTTTTTCAGGCTTTGGCAATGATATTGTCATTATTGTTGCCTCGGCTTTACTGGCCAGCGCCGGGGTGGCGCGCTCCGGCCTGATGGAAAATATTGTCAATCGCATTTTCCCTAATACCGGCTCAACCTCTCTGCAACTTGCTTTTCTGGTGATAATGGTCACTATTTTATCTGCTTTTGTCAAAAATATCGGCGCGCTGGCAATGATGCTGCCCATTGCCTTTCAATTTGCCCGCCGCTCCAATACTTCGCCTTCCCTGTTTTTAATGCCTATGTCTTTTGGCGCGCTAATGGGCGGCATGTGCACGCAAATCGGCACTTCACCCAATATTGTGGTATCGCAAATCCGCGAAAAAATGACCGGCCAGCCCTTCACTATGTTTGATTATGCCCCGGTCGGGCTGGCAGTGGCGGCGATCGGCATTATCTATCTTGTTTTCTTCTATCGCCTCTTGCCGCAAAGGCGCAAAAGCGCCGTGCCGAATAATGAGCATCTGGCTCTTCACGCTTATGTAGCAGAGGCCCGGATCCCCGCCGCCTCACCCATTATCGGCAAAAGGGTGACCGATTTGACAGCCGGCGCCAATGGCGAAGTGCGCGTGGTCAAACTTATCCGCAACACCAATAATAAAATCTCGCCTTTGCCGGATACAATCCTGGCTGAGGGCGATATTATCCTGCTGGAAGGCTCCCCGAAAGCGCTGGATAATGTCACCAATTCTGCTCGCCTGTTATTGACAACCGAGCGCCATTTGCTCGCCGCTGATGAAAAAACCGGCGAAACAGATACAATAGAGGCGGTTATTACCGAATCTTCGCCGCTTATCGGCCTTTCTGCCCAAAATCTGGATTTATTTGACCGTCATAAAATCAATATGCTGGCAATAAGCCGCCCGCATGGCCGCATTCGCTCACGCCTGGGGGAGACAGTATTTCATACGGGCGATGTTATTGTGCTGCAAGGCGGTGAAAATATTTTGCCCGGCCTCCTCGCTGATTTGCGCTGCCTGCCGCTGGCGCGCCGCCCCATTATGCTGGGCAGTTTGCGGCGCGGGCTGGTGCCTTTTATCATTCTGGCTATTGCCATTACCGCCACAGCCTTGCAGCTGCTTTCTGTATCGGTGGCATTTTTTAGTGCCGCTGTGGCGATGATTGTCTTTCGCATTATCCCCGGGCGAGAAATTTATCAGGCGCTTGACGGCCAGATTCTGGTGATGCTGGCGGCTCTTATCCCGGTAAGCGAAGCCCTGAGCACCACAGGCTGCGCCGGTTTTCTGGGTGGAAAACTGGCCGATTTTGCCGGCACATTGCCGGCGGCCGGCGCCCTGGGGCTGATATTGATTGCCGCCATGCTGGTCACGCCGTTTTTAAACAATGCGGCAACGGTTATGGCTATGGCCCCCATTGCTTCCAGCTTTGCCGCCTCATTGCATTATCGGCCTGAGGCGTTTTTAATGGCCACTGCCATTGGCGCTGCCAGCGATTTTTTAAGCCCGGTCGGTCATCAATGCAATTTACTGGTTATGGGGCCGGGCGGCTATCATTTTGCCGATTATCCCAAATTCGGCTTGCCCCTGTCGCTGCTGGTGATTATTGTCAGCGTTCCAATGTTATTGCTGATATGGCCATTACGATGATAAATCTTTCCTCGGTTAAAGCGTATTTACAGCAGGCTTTGCTGCAAGTAAAAGCAAGCTGGGGCGACACTTTGTGCGGCGGCCTGGCAGCCGCACTGGCCTGGTTTGTTTCGCAGGATCTTTTTGGTCACACCAACCCGCTTTTTGCCTCTATGGCGGCGCTGGTCTGCCTTTCTCCGGGGCTGGCCAATCACGGCAAACAGGCCTTTTATCTGCTTATCGGTGTCTCCACCGGTGTATTGGTGGGGGAATTTGCCATGCTCTTCCCCCCTGTGCCGGTTTTTATTCGTATCGGCCTCGTGGCTTTTATTGCCTCGCTCCTTGCCGCCTCTTACGCTATTGTTCCGGTGCTGATTATTCAATCCGGCATGGCGGCAATAATGGTATTTGCCATGGGGCCGCAGGTAGCCGGCTTCTCCCGTCTGGCTGATGTGGCTCTTGGTGCCGGGATAGGCCTTGTTTTCAGCCAGGTTCTGTTTACGCCCAATCCGCTGAAATCGCTCTCTGTTTCAGCGGAATTGCTGTTCCATGATCTGGCCGGTATTTTTGATATGGCAGCCGCCGCGCTGGAATCGCGCGATATGGCGCTGGCCCGGCAGGCTCTGCATAATTGCAGCCGGGTTCACGGCGCGCTGATAACGCTGGTGGGCAATGTCAATGCCGCGCAGGAAAATACTTTATGGTCGCTGCGCGGTTTTATATCCTCACGGCAGGTAAACAGCCTGGGCGAACATTATAAACGCGCCGCTATCCGCCTTTATGCTTCCAGCCTGTTACTGTGTGAAGCGCTGCTGGCCGGTTTGAAAAAACAGCATAGTGAGGCAGCGCCGGCATGGTTTGCAACATCGCTCGCTATCAATGCGGAAAATTGCCGTTTGCTGGCAGGAGAAATTAAAGACGGCAATTTTATCCGTCAGGAGCGCAGCCACCGCGGTGAAGTGCCGCTGGGCTGGGCTGATTGTGCCAACAGCCTGCAACTGGTAGAAAATACGCTTGCCCGCTTTTATAAAAGCAAATCGCGCCGCTCGCGGCTGGAGGCTTTTCACAAAAGACGGCTTATCCACGCTGCCCGGCAAAAAATGCAGGCCGGCAAAACCGGGCAGGCCTGACACAAGCAGATTCCTGCCTTTTCCGCCGGCGCGCTATCACATTTTTTTACAAAAGATAAGAATTCGCTATTATAAATTCGGCTTTGCCTTGTTTTTTGCTAAAGCTACGCTAATTTTTCAGCTAAAGGGGCGCCGCTTTTCATGCGTGTTTTGCGCGTTTTTGGAAAATGGCTCTTACAACCAAAAATCTCATAACCGGAATTTAAGAGAAGCGGAGAAGAAAATGGAATCCATTATTTCCCTTATTATACAGCTTGTCTCAGGCGGTATTGGCGGCAATATTGCCGGTATTGCCAAAAGGCTCAGCCTCGGCTCGGCGGGCAATTCCATTGTCGGTGCTATTGGCGGCCTCCTGGCCGGGCAGGGTTTTAGCCATATGCTCACCGATACGGCACAGGGTATGATGAGCGGTTATCTCGGCCAGGCTGTCAGCAGCGGTGTAGCCGGCATTATTTTAACCGCCATTATCGGCTTTATCCGCAATTTGCTGGCGCGAAAATAAATCTTCCTTCTTTTGGCCTGAAGCTCTTAAAAGGGGACGCATGGGTTTAATGCGCCTCCTTTTAAGTGTGTAATCATATATAAATACAATATTTATTGTTATTAACTTCCCTCTCCCCGCTGTTTTAAACGGCCTTTCCCTTTAAAGTGACAATAATATCAGGTTCAAGGGATTTTTTGATGACGCAGAATCGGCCTTATACGCTTTTTCAGGAAGATTGCCGCCGTGGCCTGCCGAGATTAGCGGCAAATTCCGTTGATTTTATTGTGACCGATCCGCCTTATTTCATTGACGGCATGGGCGATGACTGGAATGATGCGCGGCTGAAACATAAAACGGCGAAAGCCGGTATTATTGGTGGCTTGCCGGTAGGTATGAAATTTGACCGCAGGCAGGGGGAGCGCTTGCAGGCTTTTATGCAGCCATTGGCGGCAGAATTTTTGCGCGTGCTGAAACCGGGCGGCTTCTGTATTGTGTTTTCACAAGGGCGGCTTTATCACCGTGTCGCCCAGGCCTTGGATAATGCCGGCTTTGAAATACGCGATATGCTGGGCTGGAAATATGAAGGGCAAGCCAAAGCTTTTTCACCCAATCACTTTATCCGCAAAGATAAAAGCCTGTCTGCCCGTGACAAGGCAAAATTGATTGCCGAGCTAAAAGGACTAAAGACACCGCAATTAAAGCCGCAAATTGAGCCAATGAGTTTGGCGCAAAAGCCGCGGGAAGGCACATTTGTTGAGAACTGGCAAAAATACGGTGTCGGCCTGCTGGATACGCGTGAGAGCCTGGACGGCCGCTTTCCCGGCAATATTATGGAAGTTTCCAAACAGGGGAAGAATAGCGATAAAATTGACCATATGACGGTTAAGCCTGTTGCGCTTATTGCCCATTTAATCAAATTATTCACCCGCCCGGGACAGACAGTGCTTGACCCTTTTGCCGGCAGCGGCAGCCACGGCGCGGCAGCGCTGCAAACCGGGCGCCGTTTTATCGGCTTTGAAATAGAGCCGCGTTATTGCCGCTTTGCTGAAAATAGATTACAAAAATACGCTGGCCTTGAGACGCCGGCCATCGCCGAAAAGCAGCGGCAAAGCCCGGCAACAGTAAAGCAAAACCGGGCAGAAAGCTTTTCGGAAGCGTTATTTGCTGCCTAAAAAGGCCAGAATTTTGGCGCGCATTTCTTTTGTTATTCTTTTGAGGAAATCCATGACCATACGCAAACCATCTGCCGTTGCGGCAATGCCGGTAACGCGCCCGGTTTTATCATATATCCAGCGGTCTCTATCTGCCCGGTTGCATATTTGGCATTGCGGGATAATATTTCCTGGCGCCAGAGGCTTGCTATTATCCATATGGCCTTGCTGCAACTGGACGGTCACGCCGCGTCTATAACGGTGCGGCTGCCCTTCCTTCGATCCGCAGGTAGCGCAGCAATAGTCATAATGCTTCTTGAGCGCGGCAAAATCCCCTGCATAGCCGGCGCGGCGGTCACCGATAAAAGCGGGATACAGCTCTTCCAGTTGGTAATGATTAGCCGCTATTTCTTTATTGCCGCGCGTGCCGGAAAGAATATTGAAGCCTTTTTGCGCCGCCAAATGCCGCGCCTGCTGCACATCATTGGCTCCGGGATAGTAGAGATTGATAAAAGCGGTTAAATCCGTTTTGGAAATCGGCTTTGTGGCAGGGTAACCCTCCGCCAATTTCACCAGAACCAGCGCGTCACGCGTCCACTGCCCCGCTTTACGCAAATTCGGCAGCTTAATGCCGTATTACTTAAGGTACTTTTCATGCTTTGCTGCAATCAGCGCATCCCCCGCCTCTATTTCACTATCCGCCAGCTTTTTCATAAAACCCGCTATTTATAGCCATATTCATCATGCTGAGGAAACAGAGTGACAAAACAATGATTATTACCACGCATATTAAGATTATTATCAAGCACACTAAGACCTTTAATTTTCCGCGGCTTTCCCGCTTTATCGGTTTCAAGGGAAAGCGTAATATCAAGAGTTAAATCTATTTCTGTCTCTCCCTCTGTTTCATCGCCCGCCGGTATATAAAGTTTATCTTCACTATCCCATACCAGACTATCATAGTCTGTATAGCGATAATAAACATTTGCCCGCGCCGTTAGAGTCAATTCAGCACGAATTAAACTACCTTCATGGAATACAGACATTTCAGGATTATCTTGCGGAAATTCCACAGCAGAAAAATTATTTATATATATTCGCTGGTGCTCAGCCGGTAGACTGTCATCAAATAAGTCTGCACCGCTTAATGCTGTGTCCAAACTATCCTTTATGGCGTCTGTATGTTTTGTTAGAAAAGCAAAAACCTCTTTCTCCCGTGGGAATCTATCTCTTTCTGCTTTTAACCCAAGCTTGCTAAACAGCTCTGAAAAAGTCTCAACCACAGAAATATGCGGACAGCTTTTGACATAATTATTATCAAAATCTTTATCCTTAGATACAAGGATAAGAGGATTATCCCTTGTTGCTTGCGCTTTGAGCGTTTCAAAATTAAAGGCATCAGGAAACTGCTCTTTTTTTGCCTCAGAAGAGAAAAAACCTTCTCCTTTCGCGTAAGCGCTGAAAATCAGAGCAGGCGATAGAGCTGCACCATCAAGAAACTGCGCCTTTAAATTCGACGCACAAACTCCCTTGAAATAATCATTATAACGCGTTTTGAGCGCTTCTTTTAGCGCAGATTTCTTGCAATCAGACAAAAGCGCCCCTGTGAGCCTCTTATAGGCATAGCGAAAATCGAGCTCACACAAAGGCCTCAATTTATCCAATTCACGAGAGACCAAATGTTTAACAACTTCGTGAAAAGTCATCTCCGTCATCAAAATAGAAATTTTATTAGTTTTTATAATTTCGAATAAAAACTGGAAATCAGTATTATCAGTAATGCTTGCCCTTAACAGAAAGATAAGTATTACTATCCAGAAAAACTTGCATAAGCACAAAACTCCCCTATCAGCCACCTCTGCCCTATTCCCACTCAATGGTGCCGGGGGGTTTAGAGGTAATATCGTAGACGACACGGTTAATGCCGCGCACTTCATTGGTAATGCGGGTGGAAACACGCGCCAGAAATTCCATATTATAGGGGTAAAAATCGGCCGTCATGCCGTCAACCGAAGTCACCGCCCGCAAGGCGCAGACATATTCATAAGTGCGGCCGTCACCCATAACGCCGACTGTCTGCACCGGCAGCAGCACCGCAAAAGCCTGCCAGATTGTATCATAAAGCCCGGCCTGGCGGATTTCGTCCAGATAAACAGCGTCTGCCGCCCGTAAAATCGCCAGCTTCTCTGCCGTTACCGCGCCCGGGCAGCGAATGGCCAGGCCAGGCCCGGGGAAAGGGTGGCGGTTGATAAAATCTGCCGGCAGGCCCAGCACCCGCCCCAAAGCCCGCACCTCATCTTTAAATAATTCGCGCAGCGGCTCCACCAGTTGCATGTTCATGCGCTCCGGCAGGCCGCCGACATTATGATGGCTTTTAATTGTCACTGAAGGCCCGCCGGTAAAAGAAACGCTTTCAATCACATCGGGATAAAGTGTGCCTTGCGCCAGGAATTCTGCCCCGCCCAGCTTCCTGGCTTCCCGCTCAAAGGTTTCCACGAACAGCCGGCCGATAATTTTACGCTTTTGCTCCGGGTCGCTCACCCCAGCCAGCGCCGTTAAAAACAGCTCGGCCGCATCAACATGCACCAGCTTAATGTGATAATGCTCGCGAAACATGGCCACAACTTCCGCCGCTTCCCCTTCGCGCATCAAGCCGTGATCCACCAGAATGCAGGTCAGATTATCGCCAATAGCCGCATGAATCAGCAGCGCTGCAACGGAAGAATCCACCCCGCCGGAAAGACCGCAAATCACTTTGCCCTTGCCCACCTGGCGGCGAATGGCTGCTACTGCCTGCTCTTCATAAGCGGCCATGCTCCAGCCGCCTTTTAAGCCGGCAATATTGCGGACAAAATTGCGCAAAAGCCGAGCGCCGTCCGGCGTATGCACGGCTTCAGGGTGGAACTGCACCGCGTAAAAGCGGCGTTTTTCATCGGCAATAGCGGCAAAAGGCGCGCCCTCTGAAATGGCGATAACGCTAAAACCGGCAGGAACAGCCGCCACCCGGTCGCCATGGCTCATCAAGACTTGCGGCGCGTCACCTTTGGCCCAGACACCGGCAAAAAGCGGGCTGTCTTTTACCACCTTCAGGAAAGCGCGACCAAATTCCCGCTTATCGGCCGCTTCCACCGCGCCGCCAAGCTGGGCGCACATTGTTTGCTCACCATAGCAAATGCCCAGCACGGGAATGCCGGCCTCAAACACTGCTTTTGGTGCGCGCGGGCTGCCAATATCGATAGTGGAGTGCGGGCTGCCGGAAAGAATAACCGCTTTGGGCGCAAGCCGGGCAAAAGCCGCTTCTGCTGCCTGAAACGGCACAATTTCTGAATAAACGCCGGCTTCACGCACACGGCGGGCGATAAGCCGGGTTAGCTGGCTGCCGAAATCAATAATCAGAACTGTATCAGAGTGCGTATCATTCATGTGCAGGATTTAAGGAATTTTGGCACAAAAGGCAAGATAATTCTCACCCCGCGCCCGCTGAACTGCCGGCCACCCCTGCCCTTATCTGTTACGCCGCCGCTTTTGCCAGCACGGCGACAAAAAAACCGTCTGTCGCTGTCTGCCGCGGCGATAGTAACAGACCGTAAGGAGTAAAATGCGGCAAAATTTTATCACGCCGCCGCGGCTCTGCCCCACCTCCCCCCGGCGGCAAGGCGGCTCCTGAGCCAAATGCTATAGCGGCAGCCCAGCGGGCGCGCATATTTACCGGTTTGAAATTGCTGTTCCGGCGCAAAAAATGGCGGATTTGCGCGTCATTTTCCTCATATAATAAAGAGCAGGTAACATAAACCAGCCGCCCGCCCGGCCTGACAAAATCAGCGCCGGCGGCCAGCACCTGCCGCTGCTCAGCCAGCTTTTGCGCCAGTATTTCCGGGGTCAGGCGCCATTTGGCATCGGGGAAGCGGCGCCATGTGCCGCTGCCGGTGCAGGGCGCGTCCAGCAGCACGCAATCCATAGTGCCGGTCGGCAGAGCAAGCCGGCGTGATTCGTTGCAAACCTGCACATTACGCACGCCGGCGCGGCTTAAGCGGGCAAAAATCGGCGCCAGACGCGCTTTATCGCGGTCATGAGCATAAATCTGACCGCTATTTTGCATCTCCGCCGCCAGCGCCAAAACCTTGCCGCCGCCGCCGGCACAATAATCCAGCACTTGCTCTCCCGGCCGGGCAGCACACAGGTGCGCCGCCATTTGCGAGCCGCAATCCTGCACCTCAAACCAGCCCTGTTGAAAAGCCGGCTCAAGCTGAAGATTGGGGTGGCGCCCGACACCGGAAGGCGCAGCGATACGCAAGGCCCACGGCGTAAGCGCCACCGGCACCGAGCCAAAAGGTGCAAGCCGCTCCTGCACCTGTTGCCGCTCAGCCTTCAGGCTGTTAACCCGCAAATCCAGCGGCGCGCGCTCACTGAGCGCCTGCCCTTCCGCCACCCAATCCGCGCCCGGAATTTTGGCAAAAGAAGCAGCGCACCATTGCGGTATATCAGCTTGCACTGCCGGTGGCGCAGATTTTATAGCACCGCCGGCCCAGGCCTGCTTTTGCGCCGCTGTCAAAGGCGGCGGCGCAAATTTATCGCCGGAAAGCAGCCGCTCCAGAGCGGGTATATTATAAGCGCCTTGCGCCAGTAAAGCGGCATAAGCCAGCGCCTGCGGCTTATTGTCGCCCATTTTGTAACTCAGCGAATTACGCCGGCGCAAGGCATCATAAACAATATTGCCGATAAAAGCACGATCTTTGGCTCCGGCAAAGCGGTGCCCTGCCGCCCAGTCTTTTAAAATTTCAGCCATTGGCTGCCTGCTTATTTCAGCCGCCGCTAAAATTTCAGTTACTGCTTGTAAAACGCCACCTAAACGCATTGTTTCTACCTTGCGCATTAAAATACATTATGATATTCCCCTTACATCAAAACTTATGCTGCTGTAAAATAACATAAGAAGCAGAGAAAAACTTATGCCTTACCTCACCTTTACTTATCGGGGGGGGGGGGGGGGGGCAGCCAG
>NZ_QLZD01000045.1 GCF_008636115.1 Candidatus Tokpelaia sp.
TTACCGGCCATTATGGCCGGGCTGGAGCGGTATTGCCGTGGCAAGCCCGCTGACCGTTCATGGTGTAATCCCTCTACATTTTTGAACCAGCAGCGCTGGACTGATGAACCCGCTTTGCCGGCAGTGCAAGGCGGCGGAATGCCCGGCGCGCCGCCTCGTGCGGGGCGATACATACGAGGGCGGGCAAGCGATGCGATGATGCGGCTAATAGCCGAGGAAGAAAGGCAAAAAAATGAGCGAGAATCTGAAGAAAAGGGCGATTTTGGATTTGGTGAACTCCTTCCCGCAGTCGGAAGGCATTGATTACGAAATTTTCTTTCGTGCTGCTTTTTTGGCGCTTGAAGGCTGTTCTGAACAGGCGATTGTCAGGGCGGTTGAGAAATTTTTGACTGGCGCGGTGGAGCGGAAAGGC
>NZ_QLZD01000038.1 GCF_008636115.1 Candidatus Tokpelaia sp.
CCAGCCAGCCAGCCAGCCAGCCAGCCAGCCAGCCAGCCAGCCAGCCAGCCAGCCAGCCAGCCAGCCAGCCAGCCAGCGTAAGAGGTGGGTATGTCTGGGGGAAATTATTGCCAAAAGCCCGTTTAAGCAAGCAGGGGCAAGTGAGCTGGAAGCTTTAAGGGTTGAGAAGGGTGATGTGCGGTTATTGCCAAGCTCCAGAAATGAAGACTGGTGGACAGATGAGCAAACGGCGGGCGATTGGTTGTGTGAGGGAGAGGTTATAACCCTTGGTCGTGCGCGCTATGCCAATTTAAAGTATCATAAAGGAAAGTTTGTCAGTTCCAATAATCATATTATCACGCCGAAAGACAGGAGCTGTGTTTCAGGCCGCTATTTATTCCATTTTATCCAACAGAATGCTAAAAAATTTTATATTGATACTTCAACTTATCCAAAACTCGATACGGATACATTCAATAATTTTTTAATCCCTCTCCCTGTATTGGCAAGACAGCAGGAAATTGTTGACGTGTTAGATAAATTTGTTAACCTCACTGCGTCCCTCACTGCGTCCCTCACTGCAGAAAAAGAGTTGCGCCAGAAGCAATATGAATATTACCGCGACAGACTGTTGAGCTTTGAACAGCTTTGAGGCCAAAAACGGGTAGCTTGCCGCCGCGGCAGAGGGAGCGCCGGCCGCCGGGTTTGCCGAGCCGGAGCAATAGCGGCAAGGTTACCGGCTTGGCCTGCCGGCTGCTCCTGTTGTGCCGGTTGCGGCGGCGGCCAGTTATGCGGGGGCTTATTCAAACAGCACGGCGTGGAGCTGCTGGCCGTTATGTTTAAGGCCAGGCGCATTCTGAGCCCTGAAAAGCGCATAATTACGGATTTTATATTAGAGCCTGTAGGGGCGCTTTTCAGCTAAGGCGAAAGAAGAGTTAAAATCATCGCGCCTTAATGTCGGGCGCGGAGTTTCATTCAAACAGCACGGCGTGGAGCTTCTGGCCATTATGTTTAAGGCCTGGCGCATTCTGAGCCCTGAAAAGCGCATAATTGCGGATTTTATATTAGAGCCTGTAGGGGCGCTTTTCAGCTAAGGCGAAAGAAGAGTTAAAATCATCGCGCCTTAATATCGGGCGCGGAGTTTCATTCAAACAGCACGGCGTGGAGCTGCTGGCCATTATGTTTAAGCCAGGCGCGGTGTCTTTTGCTTTCCGGGCAGAGCCTTTCACATAAATCCCAAAAGCGCCGGGAATGATTCATCTCTAGCAGATGCGCCGCTTCATGCGCGGCCAGATAATCCACTACTCCTGCGGGGGCCATAATAATGCGCCAGGAAAAGGCCAGCTTCTGCTCGGAAGAGCAGGAGCCCCAGCGGGTTTTGGTATCTTTATAGCTGATGGCCTTCGGTTTGCGGCCAAGCGCGGCAGCGTGTTTGTGCGCCAGCGGGGTTAACACGGCTTCTGCCTGTTTTTTTAAAAAATCGCGAATATGGCGCGCCAGAAACTGCTCCTGGCCATAGACCAGAATTTGGCTCTCGCCGTTTTCTTCCCGCAACTGTGTTACTCCGCGCCCGGTGCAGTGAATAATGCGATGTGGAAGGCCAAACAGCGGGATAAAGCCGCCATGTTTTAAACTGGGGGCATTGGCCGTATCCGGTGCCGGCAAAGCGGCGAGACGCTTTTCCAGCCAGATATGGTGCTTGCGGATAAAGTTTAAAATTTCGCTGCTCTCAGCATTCAGGGGGGCGGTTATGCGCAGGCCGCGGCCGCCGGCCTCAACCCGCAAGGTCAGGCGCCGGGTGCGATTATGCGGCACTAATTTTAGCGGCAAGCGGCGATTAGCCACAGTGTAAAATTGCGGCAGCCCCGCTTTGGCAGGCGATTTTGGCAAAGCAGACAGTATCAGCACCTGTTTATACAGAGAATTTGCCTTTTGGGCGCATTTTTTGGCAAAAATGGCAAGACGCATGACATATATCCGCATTATAAAGCGATAAAGAGTAAATATTTGCCTGATTGCCGCGGCAAAGGGCAAATTTTCGCACCAAAATGCAAATTGAGACACGAAAGAGAGGTTTCTTAAATAAAGCTTATAAAATTTTCAAGCAATTTTTGTAAAAAAACAAGATGTTGCGGTTGGGACAAGCGATGATCGCCGTCTTTTATCAAAGTGAGGGATACATTATCCAGCGGCAAATATTCCATAAGCCGCATTGTGTGACGATAGGGGACGCTGTCATCTGCCATGCCCTGGACAATATGAACAGGGCAGTCAAGCTGCAACAGCCCATTGTTTAACACGCAATTTTGCCGGCCATCTGCCAGCAGGGCCTGGCTATAGGGTGTTTCAAAGCCGTTTTCGCTGACAGTAAAAAAGCCTTTTTCCTTGAGCTGTTGTGTTTGCGCCGGCTGGAGAGCCGGCTTGACCAGAATTTCGGTAAAATCCGGCGCGGGGGCAAGCAATATCAGCCCGCCGGGTGAGCGCCCGCTCATTTGCAGTTCCTGCGCCAGCCGCAAGGCTATCCAACCGCCCATGGAAGAGCCGACAAGTATCGGTTTGATAGTAGTTGCGCGGTAAAAGCGGTTAAAAACAGCAAGGCTTTGGGCAAGCCAGAGCGAGATTGTGCCCTGATAGAAATCACCCCCGGAGCGGCCATGACCGGAATAATCAAACCTGACGGCCTCAAGCCCGTGCGCCTCGGCAAAAGCATCTACTGCCTGGGCTTTTGTCCCTTCCATATCGGAGCGATAGCCGCCAAGCCAGAGCAGGGCTGTTTGCCGGCCGGGGCCGCTCGATTGCGTGACGGCGGGGCGGTGGCGCAGGGCGATAGCAATAGGGCCGCAAGGCAGAAACTCTACCGGCGGCACAGTTTTGGGCAGGCTGCTATAAGAGATATTTGCAGGCATGAGATTGCTCCCCTGTATCCCGGCAATCAGCCGGCTTATAATCTGTTATCTTTATCGCAAATTTGCGGCTTTGAAAACAGGCCGATTCCGGCTGCGTCTCTGCCGGGCTGCCGGGTTCTGACTATTGCTTATGCTGTTTTGCGTATATCAGGCAGAAAAAACGGCCTGTTCAAAAAATCTCTTTAAAAAAATTAAAAAGAGACTATAAATTTGCGGCAAATTCTGCTTATATTAAGGGAATAGAGCAATTATCATAAATTTTAGGGAGAATTGATCATTCGCCGCCCATTCAAGTCCTTACCCGTCCAGAAAGACGGCCCCCGTTCTAACCGGGATATTCGCGTGCCGCGTGTGCAGCTTATTGATGCAGAAGGTGAAAATCACGGTATTGTGGCGATTGCTGATGCTTTGGCCATGGCTGAAGAAGCGGGGCTTGACCTGGTGGAAATTGTGCCCAATGCCGAGCCGCCGGTTTGCAAAATTATTGATTTAGGCAAGCTGAAATATCAGAACCAGAAAAAAGCCTCAGAAGCGCGCAAAAAGCAGAAAACTGTTGAAGTTAAAGAGCTGAAAATGCGTCCCGGCATTGATACGCATGATTATGAAGTGAAAATGAAAGCTTTGGCGCGTTTTCTGGAAGAGGGCGATAAAGTGAAGATTAGTTTGCGTTTTCGCGGGCGTGAGATGGCGCATCAGGAATTGGGGCGGAATTTGCTGTTGCGGGTAAAGGAAGCCAGCGCCGCACTTGCCAAAGTGGAGCTTGAGCCGAAACTGGAAGGCCGCCAAATGCTGATGATTCTGGCCCCGCGCCAATAGGGGCGATGCAATCAGGGCTGGGTGAGATTAGGGGGGCGTTCGAGGCGAAGGCAAGGCAGGGGTTTATTTTTGCGGGCGGGCTGCTGCCATGTCTGTGAGGGGCCCGGTGTTGAATATAGTGATGGTTGCCTGCCTGCGGGGGCGGGCTTCTGCGGTGCTCTGCGCCTGCCGGTAAATAAGGCCGGTGAGGCTGCCTGCTTTCAAGAGCAGGTTTCTGCCGGGGGCTCTGTCCCTTTCCTCAAAATTTTGGTGAGGTTTGTCCGATTGCGGGACAGGCTGCTGCTTCTTTTGTGGATTCCACAGGGAATAAGCTGATGGAGTTTATCTGCCTTGGGAGCTATCGGGAAAGCCGGTAATCGGCCGAAAAGCGGGGCGGCAGCGGGGAGAAACGGGATAATTGTCGCTGTTTGTCCGGTATATGTCGGTTGGTTGCGGCCTGGCCCGTTTTGCTGACGGGCTAGATTCGTCTTTGGCGGAGGGTAAATACCCTGCCGGTTGCGGCATTAGTGCTTTTTCTGATGCGCTGCTATTGCCTGTAACATGGCGGCCGATGATGGGGCGTTGCGGTTTGGGCGTAGTTTCTGAATAATTACACGGAGGATAGAGGCGATTATTCAGCCGGTGTTGCGGCATGAGTGCGTTTTCTGATACGCTATTGGGGAATAATTTTTTAAAAATCAATGAGTCAGATTTTTATCTTTTTTAGATTTATATGGTAATAATCAGTAGATTAGCGTTATTGCATCAATTTTTTATATCTCTTTAAAAGATAATTATAAGCTGCCGGAAAAATCATGCCGGCATGGTCTTTTTCCTTATGTCGCGCTCTGCGCCGGATAGCGCCGATAAAATGCGGATTGCCCGGCCGATATTTGCAATATGCTGCCCGATAGTGGCGGCTATTTGTCTGTTCCAATGCCGGTTCAGGTCATAGCGGTTTTGTCTGGTGCCGGCCGCCGCTTGTTCATAGCTTCTTTTTTTCGGCGAAGTGGCGGTGAGGAAACTCCCGATTGCAGCTACTCCCGCAATATTTGTTATTGCGGCTCGAGCGCGGTTTCTGAATATTATATTCCGGATATTTATATTGGCCTGTGTCATTATGGTGCGGCAAAGTCCAGGTTTGTTTTAAACGGGCAAGGCCGGTGTGTCTGCTCATTTTTTCTTGATAAAGCAGCCTCCCGGTCATTTGCGCCGGTTGCGGGCCGGCATCGTTCCCGCTATATAGACGGCCTGTCTGCCTGTTGCTCCAGTCTTTATTATGGGTTAACCGGCTCCTGTGGGCGTTTTAGGGAAAAGCAGGAGCACTTTGCCTGGTTCAAGAAAATAATCTGAAATATATGTTTTATGAAAGGAGCAGGCTATTTTTCCAGAGCGGGCTTGCGGCGCCTTGCCGTGGCCGGAATCTGTTGGGCAGCTTGATTTATATCAGGCTTTTATCATTGTTTTTGCTGCGGTGTCGGGTTTTTGGGGTCGCTTTACCGGTATGCGTTGGCGCCAGTGCGGTTTTTGTGCCCTGATTTGCGGCATTTTTATTTTCTTCCTGTTCGAGCTGTGTATCAGTTTCATCAGTTACCAGCCGGTGGAACATATTATCTGACGGGTCATGCCAGTTTTGCGTGAAATCACGCATGGCGGCGGCGCGCGCCAGCATCATACCGTTAATTGGTGCGGCGAAGGCGAGAAAGAAAATAATCAATATATCGCGCCCGATAATATGCCCCTCAATATAGGATATATAGAGGCTTGTGCCGAGCAAAACAGCAGTAACGCCGATAGTTGTGCCAAGAGCAGGCATATGCAGCCGGTCGTAAAAATTGCGGAAACAGGCAAGGCCAAGAGCGCCGATAAAAGTAAACAGGCTGCCCAGCAGCAGAAAAAACACAATAAGCAGGCTTAAAATGAGCGGCAGCTCCGGAACATTGGTTAAATCGGGCAGTTGCGGGGTCATTCTATTACCTCGCCGCGCATGAGGAATTTTGCCAGAGCAATAGTGGAAACAAAACCGATCATGGCAATAATCAGCGCGGTTTCAAAATAAATGCGGCTATTGGTGGTGATAGTGAAAGTGGCAAACAGCATCATGACAATAACATAAAGCGTATCCAGCCCGATAATCCTGTCTTGCGCCTTTGGCCCTTTAATAAGGCGGAAGGAAAGCAGCAGGCAGGAGCAGGCCAGTAACAGGCGCGCGGCAAATACGCCCCAGATAAGAATAGTGAGACTCATGCAAATATCTCCAATAACAGGCTTTCATAACGGGTTTTGATGAGTTTGTGCCAATAGGTTTCTTCTGCCAGATCGAGAATATGCAATATCAGCCTGCTGTTGCGATGATCATAGGCTATCCAGGCAGTGCCGGGGGTTGCCGTTATAATACAGGCCAACAGGGCAATAGCCATGCGATTTTTCAGAGAAAGCTGTAGAATAATGAACCCCGAAGGGTGTTTTGCCCGCCCGCCGGTGAGGATAATTTTCGCTACGGTGAAATTGGAGAGAATAATATCGTGCAGGACGCGCCAGAGCAATATGGGCAAAAGCCGCCAATGATGAATATATATTTTTTTCTGTTTTAATTTTGTCATTGCCAGGCCGCAAAACAGCGCGACAAAGCTGCCCAGCAAAACCTGCCCTAGGCCGGCGCCGGATAAAAGCAACCACATGGCCAGAATAGCCAGCGACAAAAGCGGATAAGGGAGAAGTTTGCGCATAGAGATTATTCCCCCTTATTGATAGCGCCGCCCAGGACACTGTGAATATAATTGGCCGGGACATATATTTCCGCCGCCATGGAATCCAGATAGCGCATAACAGGCTCTGCCGCCAGGCTGATAGTGAAGCAAAAAGTCAGCAGAACGGCAATGGGGATAATTTCGCTGATTTGCACTTTCGGCATATATGTGTCCAGCGAAGCCCAGAAAAGGCGAATGCCGGAGCGGGTCATGGCGATAAGCTGGGCAAATCCCGCCAGCACCAGAAAAATAATAAACAGCCAGGATTGTATATCGGGCAATATATAGGCGCGCGCCGGGCCTTGCGGCCAAAACAGCCCTGTTATCATCATAAATTTGGCGATAAAGCCTGAAAGCGGCGGCATGCCGATAAGCAAAATAGCGCAAAGAGTAAAACAGGCGCCTAAAATTGCCGCAGTAGCGGGAATATAAAAGCCGATTTCGTCCTCCTCTTCCTCTTCATCTTCGCCATAAACTTCCATTGTGACAGCAAGAACATTGGCCGCAATGTCCTGATTGCGCTCGACCGGCTCGATGAGCAGGAAAAAGGCCGCCAGCGCAAAAGTGGAAGAGAGGATATAATAAACCGTAATAGCAGTTAAAGCGGGGTGATCAAGCCCCATAGCGGCCAGCACTATGCCTGTTGACGCCAGCACGGAATTGGCAGAAAGCCGCGACAGATTCTGGCTGGCCAGGACACCGGTAAAGCCGACAATAAGCGTTATCAGGCCGCCGTAAAACAGGATTTGGCATAAGGCGGCATGCAGGCCTGTTGTATCATTTTCCAACAGCAGTAGTGACAGGCGCAAAATGACATAAAAGCCGACTTTCCCGGTAATGGAGAACAGGGCGCCCACCGGCGCCGCCGCGGCGCTGTAAGTGGCCGGCACCCAGAAGCAAAGCGGCCACATGCCGACCTTTATCAAAAAGGCGATGCCGAGAAAGCCCATGCCTATTTGGCATATCAGCACTGTATCTTCAGGCAGCAGCGCCAGGCGGGAGGCCAGATCGGCCATATTTAATGTGCCTGAACCGCCGTAAATGCAGGCGGCGCCAAGGAGAAAACAGGAGGAGGCGACAAGATTGACAGTCACATAATGCGCGCCGGCGCGCACCCGCGCCAGTCCTGAACCGTGCATGAGCAGCGCATAAGAGGCGGCGAGCATAACCTCAAAAAAGACAAACAGGTTAAATATATCGCCGGTTAGAAAAACGCCGTTAATGCCGGCCAGAAAAAATTGACTCAAGGAATAAAAATGTGCGCCCAGCCTGTCCCAATGGGCGGTCACATATATCAGGGCACAAAAGGCAGTGAGCACGGACATCAACAAAAATACGGCAGAGAGCCTGTCCAGCACAAAGACAATGGCAAAAGGGGCTGCCCAATTACCGAGATTATAGACATCGGCCTGCGGCGCCAGCTCCTGCGCCCGATAAATGAGTATAGCGGCAATAAGGACGACAAAACCGGTAGAGACAAGCGCCAGAGCCGATTTTAGCCGGCGGCTGTGCTCGCGGATAAACAGCAGCAGCGCGCCGGTTATCAGCGGCAATATAACCGGCAAGACCATGATATGGTGCAGGAAGACTGCAATCAATAGGGTTCCCTCCCATTGACATGGTCGGAGCCGGAAAGACCGCGCAAAGCCAGCAATATTACCAGAAACAGTGCTGTTGTGGCAAAGCCGATAACAATAGCGGTCAGCACCAGGGATTGCGGCACCGGATCAGTATAAGCGGCGGGGTCTATTGCCTTGCCTGTATCCAATATTGGCGCGGCATCAAGCTTTAGCCTGCCCGTGGCGAAAATGAACAGATTAACAGCATAAGACAGCAGTGACAGCCCCATAATAACCTGAAATGTACGCGGCCTGAGTATAAGCCACAGACCTGAGGCGGCAAAAATACCGATACCTGAACTCAAGACTATTTCCATTAAAATTCCTCCTCATCTTGCCGGGGCAGGCTTTGGTGCCGGATACGGTAATGGCGGAGCGATTGATGAGCCAGGGCAATGAGCATCAATATTGTCGCGCCGACAACAAGGCAAAATACGCCGGCATCAAACAGCAGGGCAGAGGCGATGGGGGTTTTGCCGATCAAGGGAATGTTGAGATAGCGGAAGAAACTGGTCAGAAAGGGGTAACCAAAGCCCCAGGCGCCAAGCCCGGTGCCGGCGGCAAGCAGCAGGCCTGCACCTATCCAGCGCAGCGGTAAAATAACCAGATGGCTTTCTACCAGGCGGGTGCCGGAGGCCATATATTGCAAAATAAAGCCGATAGATAAAGTAATGCCGGCGACAAAGCCGCCGCCCGGCCAATCATGCCCGCGGAAAAACAAATATAAGGCAAAAGCGATAATAAAGGGAAAGAGCCAGTGCATCATCAGCGCCGGTATGGCCAGATAATCGCGCAGGCTGTCACCCTCCCGGCCATTGCTGCGCTTTTGGTCAAATTCTGCCTGAAACTGCTGCTGGCGCGGTGCTCCTATACTTTCGGGCGCCGGGCGGAAACGGCGCAAAAGCGCATAAACGGATAAAGCGACAATAGCCAGGACCGTGATTTCCCCCATTGTGTCAAAACCGCGGAAATCTACCAGAATAACATTGACGGCATTATGCCCGCCGGCCTGATTATAGGCATTGGATAAAAAATAGCGGGCAATGGTTCTATCTTGCGGGCGGGTCATAATGGCATAAGACAGCCAGGCCATGCCGCCGCCGCCGATAAGCGCCAGCGCCAGATCACCGCCGCGGCGCAAATAGGTTTTAAAACCCGGCGGCTCAGGATTGGGGTTGCTCAAGCGTTTAGGCAGCCAGCGCAGGCCTAAAAGCAGCAGGACAGTAGTGACAATTTCTACTGATAATTGTGTCAGCGCCAGATCAGGCGCCGACAGCCAGACAAAGCTGGCACAGGTAACAAGCCCGGCACCGCCCAATAATACCAGTGAGGACAAGCGATGAAATTTGGCTGTGTGCGCGGCAAAAACGGCGCAAAAGCCGCCGACAAGCCATAGCAGCGCAAAATACAGATTGACAGGCAGCAGCGCCTGCGTGCCGCGCCACAGCCATGAGCCGTGCATGATAAGGGCAATAGCGGCAAAGCAGCACAGCAGCACCCAGCGAATTTGCACCCGCAGGTCGCGCGTGCCCAATAAATCCCGCGCCAGGCGCGCCCATTTCCATGAAACAGCGGCCAGTAATTTTTCAAATATGCGCCGGCCTGATAAATCCGGCAGAAAAAGCGGGCCGCCTTCATGCTCCTGCATATAATGGCGTGAAATTATGTAAAACAGCAGGCCGCCGCCAAGGGCGAGCAGGCTCATTATTACCGGGGCATTGAAGCCGTGCCACAGCGCCAGGCTGTAAGGCGGTGCGTTGGGGCCGATAACGGCAATAACCGCATTGGCCAGAAACGGCCCGATACTGAGACTGGGGGCAATGCCGACAGCTATACATAAAAATACCAGCAATTCTATCGGCAGGCGCATAAAATGCGGCGGTTCATGCGGGGTAGCGGGCAAATCCTGCGGCGGCTTGCCAAAAAATGTGCCGTAAATAAAGCGGACGGAATAAGTGACAGTAAACAGCCCGGCAATAGTGGCGATAAAAGGCATGGAATTATCCAGCCAGTTACCGTTTATGGTAAGTGCTGCCTGGGTAAAAAACATTTCCTTGGATAAAAAGCCGTTTAAGAGCGGCACACCTGCCATAGCGGCGGCAGCGATAATGGCCAGCGTGCCGGTATAGGGCATAAAGCGATAAAGGCCGGAAAGCTTGCGCAAATCGCGTGTGCCGCATTCATGGTCAATAATGCCGGCAGCCATGAATAAAGAGGCTTTGAAAGTGGCGTGATTTACCATGTGGAAAATGGCGGCCACGCAGGCCAAAGGGGCGCTAAAGCCGAGCAGAACTGTCATCAAGCCCAGATTACTAATGGTGGAATAAGCCAAAAGCCCTTTTAAATCCTGCTGGAACATGGCAAAATAAGAGCCGATAAGCAGGGTTATCACCCCGGCGCCGCAAACCAGCCAGAACCAGATATTGGTATGCGCCATAACGGGCCACAGCCGCACCAGCAGAAATATGCCGGCTTTCACCATAGTGGCGGAATGCAGATAGGCCGAAGCCGGCGTGGGCGCCGACATGGCATTAGGCAGCCAGAAATGAAACGGGAATTGGGCGCTTTTGGTAAAAGCAGCCAGCAAAATGCAGACAAGAGCCGGCACATAAAGCGGACTCTGGCGGATAATATTGCCGGATTTCAACACTTTGTCGAGTTCAAAACTGCCGACAATCGTGCCTATCATAATGACCCCGATCATGAGGGCAAAGCCGCCAAAGCCGGTTACAATCAGCGACATGCGCGCGCCGTCACGCGCACTGGGATTATGATACCAATAGCCGATCAGCAGAAAGGAGAAAATACTTGTCAGCTCCCAGAAGGCCGTGAGCAGCAGCAGATTGCCTGACAGGACAATGCCGGTCATGGCGCCGGTAAAGGCCAGCAAAAAGGCAAAAAAGCGCGGCACGGGATCGGCCGGGTCCATATAATAGCGGGCGTAAATGACAATTAAAAAACCGATACCGGTAATGAGCAGCAGAAACAGCCAGGCAAAGCCGTCAACCCGCAAAGTAAAATTAAGCCCCCACATTGGCAGCCACGGCAGCGAAAACTGCACTGCCTGGCCATTAGTTATGGCAGGATAGAGCATAATGGTGAGCAACAGGCTGAACAAAGCCACAGCCCCGGCAAACCAGGCTTCATTATTGCGGGCAGTAGAGCGGAAAAAGCCGATAATAATGCTGCCCAGAAAAGGCAGGATTATCAAAAACACCAAAACGGCCTGTTCGGTTTTAACCATTGGGCTGCTATCCTGCCTGAAACGGCGATTTTACCTTGACGGCTTGACGGGTGCGGGCATGGCAGATTGGGTGCGCCATTTGCTGCGCCACCACCGCATTATGCAAGGATAAGTGTATCTATAGGGCTTATGCAATATTTTTTGTGGCGTGAACGCAGTTTTTGCGCAACTTATGCGGTTTTTGCCGTTTATGTGCTGCTGTTTGCCGGGCTATGCTTGTCAACCTTGTTTATGCTGTTTATGCTGCCGCCGTCTTGACGATAGATAAAATACTGAGGGCAGCTTGGGGAGACTATGCGTATAAGGTCTGAAAGACTGTCGGATATATATCCTGACTGGCAGGCCGCGCGCGCTGATTTGTTGGCGCAAACAGGCACAAAAACGGGGGAAGTATATTCCGTTACGCAAGCTTTGAAGCATACCGGGAAACTTGCGACTTATATATTTAAAACTGCTCCATCGTTAAATGCTTATGAAAAAGCGCATTTGAATCTGCCGGAAATAAAAATTGACAATAGATTTGCCTCTATAATAGGGACGTCAAGTGAATTTATAGCGGCTTATGCCCTGCATGGTTATGCAAAATGCGAGTCGTATTTTGAATTGGCAAGAACCGGCGCCCGCGGCATGGATAAATATGCGGCGCTATCCGGCTTAACAGCGCATTTCGAAGCCGATGCCGGCGCTGATATAGTTTCATTAAAAAGCTATAATAAAATAACTAAAGATTTTACTCTGAAAATATGCAGATTAGCAATGTTTATCGCATTTTTCAGAGCGGGGACAAATATATTCGCCAAAAAAGCCGCGGCACTCAACCGTCATGAATGGGTTTTAGGGCGCGTTCCTGACCCAAGATATTTTAATTTGACAGACGATATATATGAAGCAATCCGGTTTGCTGTTCAATCCATTATGGAAACTTATAAACTGGTGAAGCCTGAATTTTCGCTGCATTTTTGCCGAGAAGCTTTTGGCGAAATCATTGTTACAGGGGACGGTGATTTATACGGGGTTGATTTTATCGGCGACTTAAAATTTTCGTTGCGCAACAAGCCTGACAGAAGCTGGTTGCAGCAGCTTGTCTTATATTGGATATTAAAAGTCAGAACGGATCATTTTGAAAACAGGCCTTGTGCGATTGATAAAATATCCGTGCTGAATTCCAGAACGGGGCAGCTTTATGTCATGCCGATAGCGCTCATACCGAACCCTGTAATATTTAATGCTGAAACAGTATTTATCGGGATTGATTTTCATAATGCTATCGCGGCCTCTTTTCATAACAGGCTAATAGAGCAACAATAGGGGGAGATCAGTGAAACATTCAAATCTTGCGCTTTTTGAGGAAAGCAGTATTGCCGCAGAAGAGTTGCAAGATCTGATAGCGGCTGAGCGTTCGCAATTTTCAGCATTGGAAGGATTTGACAAATTTAAGGCGCGTTTAGCAAGATGGAAAAAAGATAACAGCCTGGCGAGGTACTTGCCAGATTTTATGCCGCAAGAAATTAACGGCCTGGCGAAGGGATTGTTTATAGATTCTATGCCGTATAATTGTGTCTGGTCTGAAGCCAATAATATTATTCGGCTTTTGGGGGAATATCCGGATCTGGTAAATGATTTCCTGCTGATGAAAATACGCAGAATGAGAGAACTCTATTTAAATCCGGCAAATGATATTGAACGTGCATATGCTTTGGCAAATGCACGTTTTATAAAAGCGGCGGTCGAGAGAAACCCGGCGGCGATAAAAATAGGCGCTCTCCGGCAGCATTTTATAGAGATTTTTGGCGCGACCAGACCAACGAGATTATACGGCAGGATTATAAAATTCAAAATATCAGAAAATTTGTTAACAGAAAGCGATTTTGAACACCATATGGAGGCCATAAAAAGAGTCGCCTATCGGCATGAGTTAGTGAAACCGCGGCGGCTGACAAAAGAAGAACGCGCCTCGGGATTGTATCATGGTTGCCGAAAATATATTTATCCGTCCGATGAGGAAGTTAAGAACGCTTTGCAAAAACGCCTTGAGCAAAGCGTTAAGTCTAAAAAGGGGCGCAAGCCGTTAAACTATGAACTTAATACGTGATGCGTGATAAGCAGCAGATTGCGAAGAAAAACTATGACAGATAATAAGGAAGTAATGCGCTTTCCCTATCCCTGGCGCGGTATTGGTGTGCTTGTTGTTTTTTTATTGCTGGCGCCGCCGGTGCAGGTGGTTGTGGCTGCTTTTATGGAGCATGATTTTATTGGCGGGCGGCAGATTTTATTTGAAATCGGCGCGGTGCTGCGAGAGCGTGTTGTGCCGTTTTTACTCTCCGGCTATTCCTTTTATATGCCGCCGGTATTTTTTGCCGCGCTGATGTCGGCCTGGCGGCCGGCGCAGGGCCTGGCGCTGACTGTGAGCGGGGCGATAGGCCGCATGGTGCTGTGCGGTCTTGCCTGTGAAGTTTTCTACCAGTGTTTTGTGGTGATTGCCGGGGGTGCCTGGCGCGCTGACATAGTGCTGGTAGGGCTGGTGCAGTGGATTATTTCCGGCTTTGTCTGCTTTTTGGCAGCAGCGCAACTGGGTTTGAGCCGGCCTGCCCGGGCGGAAAGGTGAAAAAGCGGCCTTTGGTGCGTTTTTTTGTCATTTAATCTGTTTTATATATTTTTTATATCTCATTGTTTTTAATATATAAATTCTTGCAAAAATAAATTCTGGCGATTTTTGTTGACAGCAAAAAACTTTTTGGAATATAGGACGGATAACTTCAAAATGCGTTTTTGTATTTGAATGATTTTTGCCGGCCTTTGCCGGCTTTTATATTTTCCTTAAATTTTATTTTTGGCGGGTTTTTGCCGGCGCCCGACTTTTGCGATTATTTTAAATTATTATGGTGTGCCGGCGGCACGGCTTGCGCGCTTTATAGTATTTTGAGGAATGGCCTGATGACACAGAAAAAGGGCGGCAAAAATGTGGCCGGCAAAAAAACAGCGGGCAAGGCCGGGCGTAAAAAACTGCACAAAGCGATTTTACAGGCAGCGGAAGCGGCGGGCAAGGAATTTGGCGAGGCGGGGCTCGTTTCTTATTTGCAGGCGCAGGCTGTGGCCACACCCAGCCCGTTTTTGACCTTATTAGGCAAGGTATTGACTGAGGCGGAAGATAAAACCGTGCCGCCGGTACGGCGGATTGAGCTGGTAGCTGCCGCCGGTGCGGCCGGGCCGGAAAAGGAGAGCATGCCGGCGGTGGAGAAAGCGGCCAAAGCTGTGGGCAAAGGGGAGACGGATTTGTAGCAGCCGGCATATGGATTTGCCGCGGTCGGCCTTTTACCCAATTTATATTTATTATTTTTTGAGCACGAAACATATTGCGCTATGACAAAACCGGTAAAAATGGACTCTGCCTGTGCGAACGGGCAGGAAAGAGTATTGCGCGGCTTGCAGAAAAGTACCGGCGGGGCTGTGGTGCAAGTGGAGCTGCCGCCAAAGCTTGTCCCCGTTTTTATTGGGCCGGCGCGCTATCGCGGCGCTTATGGCGGGCGCGGCAGCGGCAAAAGCCGCAGCTTTGCCGTTATGGCGGCTATCCGGGGCTATTTGCTGGCGCAAGCGGGCAAAAGCGGGCTGATTATTTGCGGCCGCGAATTTATGAATTCGCTGGAAGACAGCTCAATGGCTGAGCTGCGGCAGGCGATTGCCGCCACACCCTGGCTGGCCGGCTATTATAGTATGGGTGAAAATTATGTGCGCACCAAAGACGGGCGGATTGCTTTTGCTTTTATCGGTTTGCGCCATAATCTGGATTCGATCAAATCCAAGGCGCATATTCATTTATTATGGATAGATGAGGCGGAGCGCGTATCGGAGGCGGCATGGCAGAAAATTATCCCCACTGTGCGCGAGCGGGATTCGGAAATCTGGGTGACGTGGAATCCGGAATCGCGCGCTTCGGCCACGCATAAGCGTTTTCGTGAGGCAAAACCGCATGAGGCCAAAATTGTGGCGCTGAACTGGCGCGATAATCCGTGGTTTCCCTCGGTGCTGGATAAAGAGCGGCAGGCGGATTTGCGCGATCGGCCGGAATCTTATGCCCATATTTGGGAAGGGGATTTTGCCACTTATATTAGCGGCGCCTATTATGCTGCCGGGCTGACACTGGCGCGGGAAGAGAGACGCATTGGCGCCGTGGCGGCCGACCCGTTAATGGCCTGCCAGGCTTTCTGGGATATTGGCGGCACCGGCGCGCGCTCAGATGCAACAGCGATTTGGGTGGCGCAATTTATCGGCAAGGAAATCCGCATTATTGATTATTATGAGGCGCAGGGGCAGCCTTTGGAAGCGCATATAAGCTGGCTGCGCGGGCGCGGATATGAGCGCGCGCGCATGGTTTTGCCGCATGACGGCTCTACGCGCGACCGGGTGCATGATGTCAGTTTTGAGAGTGCTTTGCGCCAGGCCGGCTTTGAAGTGGAGATTATCCCCAATCAGGGAGCGGGGGCAGCAAGGCTGCGGATAGAGGCGGCGCGGCGCCTGTTGCCGCAAATGTGGTTTGATGCGCGCAAAACGGCGGCCGGGCTGAATGCTTTGGCCGCCTATCATGAAAAGCGCGATGAAAATCGCAATTTGGGGCTGGGGCCGGAGCATGACTGGGCCAGCCATGCGGCCGATGCTTTTGGCCTGATGTGCGTGGCTTATGAAGAGCCGGTGGCGGCAAAACGGGGCAGAGATGAGCGCCGGCCGATAAGCGGCGGCAGTTGGATGTCGGGCTAGAATCATAACAATGAGAGGCGAATATGCAGGCGGAATTGGGCTGGACGCCAGACGGCGGGCAAACGACAGAAACGGACAGGGAAAAAAGGCAAAAACCGGGGCAGGCGGGGTGGAGCGCCGGCGCGGCGGAGGCGCTGGAACGCAAATTGAAAGCCTGGTTTAAACAGGATATTGCTGTGGCTGCCGCCTGGCGGGCTGAAGCGCGTGAAGATTATGCCTTTTATAATGGCGAACAATGGGCGGAAGAGGATAAAGCCCTGTTGGCGGAGATGAAGCGGCCGGTAATGACTTTTAACCGTATTGCTCCTTTGGTTAATGCGGTTATCGGCTCGGAAATCAATAATCGGCGCGAAGTGCGCTATATACCGCGGGAGCAGGGGGATTGCCTTGCCAATGAAATTTTGACCGGGGCGGGGGAATGGTTTCGTGATCAGGCCGGTGCGGAAGATGAAGAAAGTGAAGCTTTTGCCGATACGGTGATTTGCGGCATGGGTTTTGTTGATACCAGGCTGGATTTTGAAGCTGATCCTGATGGTGAACCGGTGATAGAGCGGCTTGATCCGCTGAAAATGGCGTGGGACGCCAGGGCCTGCAAAGCCAATCTCGCTGATGCTGGGCGGCTGTGGTATATTGATGAAAAGCCGCTGGAGCAGGTGAAGGCCATGTTTCCCGATTGCGACCCGGCGCTTTTATCCGCAGGCTGGGCGAAAAGCGGGCTGGAAGCGAAAGATGAACCTTATGAGCGGCAGCGCCCGGCGCTGTATGATAAAGAGGAGCAGGGTTCTGATACGGCCACGCTCGATAAAATGTGCGTGCTGGTGGAATGCCGCTGGTTTGAGACAGAGAGCTATTTTCGCGCTGCGGATAGCTCAAGCGGGCAGTTAAGAGAATATAGCCGGGCGGAGCTGGACACTATTTTGGCGCAAATTCCTGATTTCCCTTATATTAAGCAATATCGCAAGGTGGTGCGCCGCGCTTTTTTGGGGCGGGGGCTGCTGGCGGCGCCGGACAGGCCGCTGGTGCCGCAAGGGCAGTTGGGCTGGGAGTGTATAACCGGCTATTACAGCAAAGCGGCGCGCCGGTTTTACGGTCTGGTGCGGCCGGCCAAAGACCCGCAGCGCTGGGCCAATAAATTTTTCAGCCAGGTTATGTATTTGCTCAACAGCCAGTCAAAAGGCGGCATTATGGCGGAGCGCGGCGCTTTTGACGATGATAATCAGGCCGAGACAAGCTGGGCGCGCGCCGATGCCATTACCTGGGCCAAGCCGGGAGCGCTTGCCGGCCGGCGGATTGAGCCGAAGCCTTTGGCGCAATTTCCCAGCGGTTTTTTTACCCTGTTTAATGAGAGCAAGGAGGCTATTGCGCAGGTGACCGGCCTGTCGCCGGAATTTGTCGGCACGCGGGAAGTGAATCAGCCCGGTATTCTGGAGCATACCAGGCGGCAAAGCTCGCTTAACCTGCTGGCTTCCCTGTTTAACGCCTTGCGCCGTTATCGCAAGCGGCAGGGGCGGCTGGTTTTATATCTTATTCAGAATTATTTGTCAGACGGGCGGCTTATTCGCATAACGGGTGCCGATAAAAGCCGTTATGTGCCTTTGACCCGCTCTGCTGTAGCCAGCGGCGAATATGATATTATTGTTGATGATGCGCCGACCAGCCCCAATGAGAAAGAGCGGAGTTTTGCTCTTATCCAGCAAATGCTGCCGGTTTTGCGGGATTATATAACCCCGGAAATCGGGCTGGAAATTTTGCGCTATTCGCCTTTGCCGCAATCGCTGGTGGATTCTCTGGCCAATATTTATCGGGCCGGGAATAGCGCGCCGGATTTGGGCTAGCGCGCGGGTTGGCAGGCGGCGCGCGCGACAAATAAAGCGCGCAGGTTGGACAGGCCAGCTTGTGGCGGCACCCTGCGCGAGAAATGCTTGAGAGCCGGCAATATTTGCATAAATTCTGAATTTTCCAACAAATGAGGAAATATAATGACAGAGGCAGTATATACAGGCACTGAAACGGCAGCGGAGACAAGCGGAGTTTTGGCGCAACCCGGCGGGCTGGCGGGCGGCACCCCGCGTGAGAAATGGGCCGGGCCGGCTGGCCTGCCGGACAGGCCGACCAGTGGCAGTGATAATTTGACTGCGGCGGAAAAAGCTTATTTTGCCGCGCGCGGTGAGGCTGAGCTGCCGGAAGAGGCCGGGGAAGCACGGCAAAGCCGCCGGCCGGCTGATGGGTCGGGTGAGGCTGAGGCACCGGGCCGGGTGGAGCCGCAGCAGAATAAAACCGTGCCGCATGCGGCTTTGCATGCTGAGCGGGAGGAGCATAAAAAGACCCGAGCCGAATTGCAGAAAATGCGCGCCAAGGCGCTGGAATGGCAGCAGGAACTGGCGGCCTTGCCGCAAATCAGGCTGCCGCAGGCGCAACAGGAATTACCGGCCTTGCCGCCTGATCCGCGTGAGGATTTTTTAGGTTTTGCCCGCTGGCAGGGGCAGGAGATTAACCGCTTGAACGAGGAAATTGCCGCCGGAAAGCAGCAGGCAGAAGAAAAACAGCGGGCAGCCGCGGCAGAGACGGCGATTATGCAGGAATGGGACAAAGCAGTGCAGGACGCGCGCCGCTCTACCCCTGATATTGATGCGGCGCTGGAATTTTTGCAGGAAGCGCGTATGAGCCAGCTGGGCGTGCTGGCGCCGATTGATCCGCGCTTTGCCGATAAAGCTTTTTGTGAAAAGCAGATTTATGCGGAATTGCGCGATATTGTTATCGGCACTTTTCAGCAGGGGAGAAACCCGGCAGCAGCGGTTTATGATATTGCCAGAGCCTATGGCTATGGCCGTGATGAAATTGCCCGCATGGACAGGCTGAAGCAGGCGGCAGCCGGCGCTCGCAGCCTGACTGCCGGGCCGGGCAAACAGGTTGGCGACCCGTTTTTGCTGGAGACAGTGGCCAATATGCCGGAAGCCGAATTTGCCAAATGGTATGAGCGCAATAAAGACAGTTTTCGCTCAATGTTTGGCGGCTGAGGCATAAACGGGGAATAGGATATTTGCGCCGGATTGAGCCGGAGCCGGGGCAAAGGCCGCCTGTATTTGCGGCTGTCTTGATTTGAGCACCAAAACATAAGCCGGTTTGCGCCTTGCCGTTTGAGCGTATCAAACGGCTTTTCTTTTTCATTAAAAATTTAAGGAGAGCCAAATGGCTGTAAGCAATATTGCGGTGAATAACCCGCTTGCTGTTAAAACATGGTCGCGGCAACTGGCGGCAGAAGTTTCCAAAGCGACTTCTATTGCCCCGCTTATCGGCACATCTTCGGCCGATATTATCCAGCTTAAAGATGAAACGGCCAAAGGGGCGGGCGACAAGGTGACCTTTGGCTTGCGCAACCAGCTTATTGGCGAAGGCGTATCGGAAGGCACACAGTTGGAAGGGCGAGAAGAGGCGCTGGCAACGAATGCCGATACAGTGGTGCTTAACGAGCTGGCGCATGCCGTGCGGGTGAAGAATGAAGGCACGATTGATGCCCAGCGCGTGCCGTTTAATCTGCGGGAAGAGGCTAATGCCGGGCTGGTGGACTGGTATGCCGACCGGCTGTCTTTGACGGCTTTTGCCCATTTATGCGGTTATACCGGCACCAGCCTGACTTTTGAAGGGCGCAAGCTGAATATTACCCCCTTGCATACCGGTTTTAACACGCCGACTGCCGCAACAGTTGAGCGTATTTTCTGGGCCGGCGGCAAAAAAGCCGATAGTGAGCTGCAAAGCGATAATCTGTTTGATCTAAGCCTGGTGGATAAAGCCGTAGAGCGCGCCAAGCTGGCCAACCCGAAAATCCGCCCGGCTCGCATTAACGGCGAGCAGGTTTATGTTATGTATTTGCACCCGCAGCAGGTAACCGCCTTGCGCACCAATACGGCCGCCGGGCAGTGGCTGGATATTCAAAAAGCCGCTTATCAGGGTTCCCGCGCGCAAAACCCGCTCTTTGACGGTTCGCTCGGCATGTATAATGGCGTGGTTTTGCGTGAGGCGGAGCATATTATGCCGGGGCTGAGCGCAACCGGAACTGAGCTGCCTAATGTGCGCCGCGCCGTATTATTGGGGGCGCAAGCGGGGATTATTGCCTTTGGCAAAGGGTTGAGCGCCGAAAAATATCGGCTGGTGGAAGAATTGTTTGATTATCAGCGCGAGCTGGGTGTGGCGGCCAAGACGGTTTTCGGCTTTAAGAAAACCGTGTTTAACGGCCAGGATTTTGCTTCTATCGTGGTCTCGACTGCTGTTAAAGCCGCCTGAAGGCTGATTTGAGGCAGAAAATGTGCCGCAGGTTTGGAGCTTGCGGCACATTAAAGATAAATTTTGATAAAAAATAAAAAAATTAACTTGTCTTAAAGTATCATGGTGATATATACGGTAACGCAAGTAGCGGTAATCGGGGTGGCATAATGGTGGAGGAGCAGCCTTGGGACAGCGCGACAGCAGAGAAATATATTCACCAACTGGCGCGTGAAGACAATTTGACCCAGGCGAAAACACTGCATTATAAAAATCGCATGGCCGAGCGCGGTATTATTGCCTCTGATGTTCGGCATGTTTTAAAGCATGGTGTCGTTATTGGCGAGGCCGAGGCCTCAACACAGGGCGGTTTGTTTAAATATAAAATACAATGTGAAACGCCGAATAGTGATGGTGGCATTATCCGCGTTGTCGTTATACCCTGCCGGGAAAAACTGCTTTTGAAAATTGTGACGGTTATGTGGGTTGGCGGGGAACACAGTAAGCCAAATGCGCCAGGTGAATGAGCGGCGCATTTGGCTTAGGGTGCGAGGTTAAAAATGACACAGCAAGATAAAATCTATCATTATACGGAAATCGGCCTGGATAATGTCTATTTAATCGGCATTGCGCCCGAGATTGATGATGCCGGGGAAGAGATTATCACCATTCCGTTTATCAATAAGCTGTTTAAAGCGGTTGCCGAGGCCATTGTCGGTTATAAAAAGGGTATAAGCGGGGCGGAATTGCGCTATTTGCGCACGGAAATGGGGCTGACGCAGGCAGAACTGGCGGCGCTGCTGCATAAAGACAAGCAGACTATTGGCCGCTGGGAGCGCGGCGAAACGGAAATAGACGGCACGGCTGAAGCGGTTATCCGCCGGCTGGCGATTGAGAAATTAAGCCTGAATGTTAATCTGGGCATGGAAGAGCTGGCAAAGCGGAGTGTGGCGACTGCCGACAGGCAGAAAATTTGCCTCATTTATGCCAATGATAATCGCGACAGGCCTTATCAGCTTCAGGAAGCGGCGTGATTAAACCGCCTGGCGGCCGGTAAAACAAGACAGGAAAAGGCGGTGTTTCGGGCCGCCTTTTTGTTTAATGAGGCGAGAATAGCAGGGAAATTGCTGTTTTGGCCGCACTATATGCAGAAAATTTGCTGCTTTGTATTTATTTTCTCTCACTTATGGCTTAAGCACAAAGATTGCCGTATTTTTGTGAGAGGAGCAAGGTTTGGTGGTCGATAAATTAAGGCGCAAAACACTGGCGCAGATGAGCGGGCAGCTAAAGGGCAAAGGCCTGGTGCCGAGCCTTGGCTGGCCGCATCTGGTGGCGCTGGGGATTGGCGGCATTATCGGCACCGGTATTTACACGCTTATCGGCACGGCTGCCGACAAAGCGGGGCCGGCCGTGCTGCTGGCTTTTATTATTGCCGGTATTGTTTGCACCTGTGCGGCCTTTGCCTATGCCGAGCTGGCGACCATGATTCCGGTGGCCGGTGGCGCCTATACTTATACTTATACGGCCTGCGGCGAGATTTTGGCCTGGGCTGTCGGCTGGAGCACAATTTTCGGCTTTTTGCTGGTGGCCAGTGTTGTTGCCTCCGGCTGGTCGGCCTATTGCTCACCTTATTTTGTCCATTTATTCAGCACTTTAGGGATAGATTTGCCCTATTGGGCGCTGCATGTCTACGGCAGTGTTGATGCGGCAAGCGGGGCGCACGGTTTTATCAATCTGCCGGCCGTGGTGGTAGTGTTTATTGTTGCCGGTTTTTTGCTGCTCGGCACCAGAGAAAGCGCTTTGGTCAATGCGGTGCTGGTAGTGTTGAAAGTGGGAGCGCTGCTGCTGTTTGCCGCTGTGGCTCTGTGTTATTTTAACAGTGAGAATATGCACCCGGTTAATGCGGACGGCACGCAGGGCTTTATGCCTTATGGTTTTTTTAAGGAATTTACCGCAGACGGGGTGGAGCGCGGGGTGATGGCGGCGGCGGCGGCGGTGTTTTTTGCCTTTTACGGTTTTGATACTGTGGCAACGGCAGCAGAAGAAACCAAAAATCCGGAGCGGAACCTGTCTATCGGCATTATCGGTTCGCTTATGGGCTGTATTCTGATTTATATTTTTGTCAGCCTGGCGGCTGTCGGCGCTATGCCGTTTACTGAATTTGCACATCAGGGCGATGTTCTGGCTTTTGTTTTGCGCCGTTTGGATAATGACTGGGCGGCCGGCATTATTGCCATTATTGCCGGCTTGGCTTTGCCGACTGTTATTCTGGCGTTTTTTTATGCGCAGACGCGCCTCTTGTTTACTATGGGGCGTGACCGGCTGGTGCCGGCAGGCTTTGCCAAAATAGGAGAAAGCGGCACACTTATCGGCACGATTATATTTACTGCGGTGTTAATGGCGTTGATTGCCGGCTTTTTCCCCATTGCCAAAATTGCCGATTATGCCAATGCCGGGCCGTTATTTACTTTTGCCATGGTCAGTGTTTGCCTGTTGATTTTGCGGCGCCAATACCCCATGGCTCCCCGCGCCTTTAAAGTGCCTTATGTATGGTTTGTCGGTATTACCGGTATTTTGGGCTGTGCCTATTTGTTCTGGAATTTGCCCAATGAGACCAGGCTGGGCTTTTTAGGCTGGAATATTTTGGGTTTTGCCGTGTATTTTGCTTATGGCCGGCGCAAAAGCATATTTGCCCGCGCCGGCGGCCGACAAGCCGGGTGAAATACCAAAATATGCAACAGACAAGCGGAGATGAAGAGTATTTGTTTTATCTTCCGGCATGGGGGCTAAGAGTTTTTGCAGGGATAATATATGGCTGATAAATTGAGGCGCAAAACAATAGAAGAAATGCGCGCGCATAGTGCCGCCCGAAGTTTGGTGCCAAGCCTTGGCTGGCCGCATTTGGTGGCGCTGGGGGTGGGGGCGGTTGTCGGCTCCGGCATTTATATTCTCATTGGCGCGGCGGCTGATAAAGCCGGGCCTGCGGTTTTGCTGGCCTTTATTATTTCCGGCCTTGTTTGTGCCTGTGCTGCTTTTGCCTATGCCGAGCTGGCGACAATGATACCGATTTCAGGCGGGGCCTATACTTATGCTTATACAGCCTGCGGCGAAATTGTCGGCTGGCTTGTCGGCTGGAGCACGATTTTCGGTTTTTTGCTTTCTGTTTGTTTTGTCGCAGTAGGCTGGGCTTCCTATTGCACGCCGTATTTGACGGTTTTTTTGCAGGATTACGGTATAAATTTGCCTTATTGGCTGCTGCATTCCTATGGCACGGTTGATACGGACACGGGAGCACAGGGTTTTGTCAACCTGCCGGCAGTAGCGATTATTGTTATTATTGCCGGCCTGTTGCTTGTCGGCACCAGAGAAAGCGTGCTGGTGAATTCTGCCCTGGTGGTGATGAAAATTGCTGCTTTGCTGATATTTGCGCTGATTGCCCTGCCGCATTTTCAGTCGGCGAATTTTTCGCCTTTTATGCCTTACGGCTTTGTCAAACATATTGGAGCAGACGGGGTGGAGCGCGGAGTTATGGCGGCGGCGGCGATGGTTTTTCTGGCCTTTTACGGCTTTGACACTGTGGCAACGGCGGCAGAAGAAACCAGAAATCCGGAGCGGAATCTGTCTATTGGCATTATCGGCTCATTAGGGGTGGTGGTTATTATTTATATGCTGGTTTGCCTTGCTGCTTTGGGGGCAGTTAATTATACTGTTTTTGCCCGGGAAGGTGATGTTTTATCCTTTGTTTTGCGGCAAGTGGGCAGCAACCGGGCGGCCGGGCTGGTGGCGCTGGTGGCGGTTATGGCTCTGCCGACTGTGATTCTGGCCTTGTTTTATGCCTTGACGCGCCTGCTTTTTACCATTGGCCGTGACGGTCTGTTACCGGCGCGGTTTGCGCATATGAGCAAAAAGGGGACGCCGATTGCCACCACTTTGATAACGGCGATTATTGCGGCGGCGGTTTCCGGCTTTTTGCCTTTTGATAAAATTGTCGTTTATGCCAATGCCGGGCCGCTGTTTCTGTTTGCTTCTGTCGGTCTTTCCCTGTTGATTTTGCGTAAAAGAGAGGCGCAGGCTTTGCGCGGTTTCAAAGCACCCTGCGCCGGGCTGGTGGGGCTGACGGCCATATTAGGCTGTGTCTATTTATTCTGGAATTTGCCGGGCAGGACGCAATTCGGCTTTCTTATCTGGAATCTTGCCGGGCTTGCTGTTTATTTTGCCTATGGCCGGCGCAAAAGTACATTTGCCGGGAAGAAAACCTGAAAAAGCAGGCATAAAGCGGGGAAATAGATAAAGGTGAGAAAGATAAAAGGAGGCTTGCGGGCCTCCTTTATTACAGGCGGTGATTGGGGCGCCGCTTTGCGTGACAGGAGCGCGGCCTCAAGCCAGGGCCGGCAGTGCAGCCTCACAAGCCGGCTTGCGGCCGATAGCTTTCCGCTCAGGCCCCCGAACAGTAATTTCCCGAATTTTTGACAAAGGAGATAGTGATGCCGATTGTCGTTACAACAGGCGGCCCTATGGATAATATGGCCATATTGTCGCGCGGCGAGACTTTGACCTATAGAGATATGGTCGATCAAATATCAGATGAGCTGGACGACACGAATGATACTTATTTGCCGCAAATACAAAATGCGGTTTTGGCTGCTATCCGCTTTTGCGCCCGCGAGCCTTTTTATTTTAACCGCAATCGCGAAGCAGTGCTGGCGACGAAGCCTGGCTATTCCTGTTATGATGCCAGGGATAACGCCACTTTGGCCGCGTTTGGCAGTATACATGCTGTCTATTGTGAGGCTGACGGCCAAATATTTGCCTTGAAGCGTGAACCCGCCGAAGATTTGGAACTGTTGGCCGGCAGCAATGTCATGATGGGACTGCCCTGCCTTTATGGCTTTTTTGGGCAAAAATTATGCCTTTATCCAGTGCCTGATAAAATTTATACAATCAGGCTATTGCTGAATCCGGCTGCCTTGCCGGCGATAAAATCGGCGGCAGAGGCGAGCCCGTGGTTTACGGAAGCTTTTGATTTAATCAAAGCGCGGGCGAAATATGATATTTATAAGGATATTTTGAAAGACGCGCCTTTGGCTGCCGCTGCTTTTAATGATTTTAGAGAGCAATGGGCGGCCTTGCAGGCAGAGACATCGCGCCGGGCGGGGGCAGGGCGGTTGCGGGCTACACAATTTTAGGCTCTGGCCGCTCCTTGCTCTTTTGTCCCTGTCGCGCCACAGGCTAATCTGTCGGCGCTCCTCGCCATGTATTCTTGCTTCCCAGTCGCGCCACAGGCCAGCCTGTCGGCGCTCCTCGCCTCTTGGGGCGGCCTTGCAGGCAGAGACATCGCGCCGGGCGGGGGCAGGGCGGTTGCGGGCTACACAATTTTAGGCTCTGGCCGCCCCTTGCTCTTTTGTCCCTGTCGCGCCACAGGCTGGCCTGTCGGCGCTCCTCGCCTCTTGGGGCGGCCTTGCAGGCAGAGACATCGCGCCGGGCGAGGGGCACCTGATACCGGCTGTCTGTTGCAATATTATATCAATCAAACAGCATCGCTGCCGCAATCTGTGCCGAAACAGGCGCGGCGAGCGTGTTTGATTATTCTTCAAAAAGGTTTGGCTCATGAGTTTTATCCCCATTGCCGAATATCGGCCGGATATTGCGCTGTTAAACGGCGCTTATAGTGATGAAATCCGCAATGTTTTGCCGGCGGACGGTTCTTATATTCCCATGCCGTCTTTTAAGCCGCTGTCGCAAAAGCTGCCTTCCATGCCGCTGGGCAGTTTTGCCGTGCGCTCGGCCGATGGCGGCACCAGCATTTTTGCCGGCACGGCTGACAGGCTTTATCGGCTGAATAATACTGATTTTTCGTGGGAGGATATAACGCCGGATAATATCACTTATTCGGCCAATATTCAGGCGCGCTGGTCTTTTGCCGTATTTGGCAATTATGTGCTGGCGGTGAATAAAAATAATGCGCCGCAGGTTTTTGAGCTGGGTAAAGCCAATAAATTTCGCCCGTTAGGCGGTAATCCGCCGCGCGCCGGGCTGGTGAAAATATGGGGCGATTTTGTCTGCCTGATGCAATTACCGGATAATCCCAACCGGGTTTTCTGGTCTGGCCTTAATGATGCCGAATGCTGGACGGAAGGCGAGAATAATTGCGATTATCAGGATTTTGCCGATGGCGGTTTTGTACAAGGCTCAACTGAGACGACTAATCCGATTATTTTTTTGCAATCCGGTATTTATGCCGGCAGTTTTATCCCCGGTTCGGATATTGTTTTCAGTTTTCGCAAATTGCATGACAAGCGCGGCGCCGTTTCAGCGCAATCGATTGCCTGCCGCGGCACCCAGGCTTTTTATGCCGACCAGGGTGGATTCTTCCAGATCGGGGCTGAAGGTGAAATTGTTTCTATCGGCTTTGAAAAAGTTGATAGAACTGTTTTTTCACGCCTGAATGCGGTCAATATTTCTGAAATTTACGGAGTAATTGACCCGTTTTATGCGCGTATTTATTGGGCCATGGATTATGAAGGCCGCGGCCATTTTGATGAAATGCTGGTTTATGACTGGGGCTTGCAGCGCTGGTCGTTAATAACTATCAGTGCTTTGGCGATTTTGCCGATTTACCCGGCCGGCTATAGTCTGGAAGGGCTGGATAAAGTAGCGGCGGAGCTGGGAAATTTGCCATTTTCGCTGGATAGCAAGGCCTGGCAGGGTAGCGCGCCGATTTTGGGTATATTCTCAGATGATTATCGTTTGGGCGCTTTTTCCGGCCCGCCAATGGAGGCGCTGGTTGCCAGCCAGGAGCTGGGCAGCCCAAGCGGTGCCATGCAGAGAATAACCGCGCTCTACCCGCAAATTGACAGCAATGCGGCGCAACTGGAGCTGGGCACGCGCTTTTTATCGGCAGAGACAATGCGTTGGGCGCCGCCGCTTGCCGCTTCTTATTATACCGGGCGTTATCATATGCGTTCGCGCGCCCGTTTTCATAAATTCCGGCTGCGCGTGCCGGAAGGGGAGATTTGGCACCATATAAACGGTTTTGACGCGGAAATGAGCCAGGCGGGGCGGCGATGAGCTATATTTTGCACCGGGTGCGGGACTGGCCTCTGGCCCGCCTGGCGCCTTATAACAGCGCTCTGACAGCGGCAGTGAACAGCCTGGCCGCTCGCTTTCCCGATGATGTGTCGCCGGCAATACTGGCGAAAAATGTGGCCTGCGGCCTTGCCGATTTATGGCTGATTGTGGACGAAAATGAAGCTTTTATTGCTTTTCTCATTACGGAAATGGAAATAACGGTCGGCGGCAAAAAACGCTTATTATTGCTGGAGCTGGCGGGGGAAGGTGCGCTTGCCCTGACAGCGCTTTTGCCGCAACTGGAAGATTTTGCCCGCCGGGCGGGAGCAGCGGCCATTTGCCCTTGCGGCCGTTTGGGCTGGAACCGGGCACTGGCGCGTTGCGGCTATAAAATTGCAACAGTGAAATATATAAAGGAGCTTTGAAATGGGCGGCAGCAGTAAACAGCAGAAGCAATCTTCAACGCAGACGAGCAGCCCCCCTGCCTGGGCTATGCCTTTGTTCCGGCAGGGGGCTAAAGATGCGCAGAATTTTTATCAATCCGGCCAGGGGGGCAATGTCTATCAGGGGCAGCGTGTGGCAGATTTAAGCCGTGAGACACAAAGCGGCCTGCAAGGTTTGCAGCAGGCGCTCTCCGGCTTTGGCAATAATGCCCTGCAAAGCCGGCTTGGCCAGCCGACAGCGGCGCAAAGCAATTTGGCCGATATGGCCTCAGGCAGCTATTTGCAGCAGGGCAATCCTTATTATCGCGAGCGTTTGAATGAGGCTGCCAATGAGATGGCAGCCAAAGTCAACAGCCAAATGTCGGGTGCCGGGCGTTACGGCTCCGGTGCCAATAGCAATATTCTGGCTAAAAATACGGCTGCCATGATGGTGAACGGCCTGAATACGGATTATGACCGGGCAATGCAAAATATGTTGGCGGCCAATGGGCAAATAGACAGCGCCAATCAAGGTGCCTTGAACAGCGCCGGCAATTATTTGCGCAACTGGAGCGGCGCGGCCGAGGCGCAAATGCAAGGCGGGCGCGTGGTAGATGATAATGCGCAGGATAAATTGGCGGCGGCGCAACAAAAATGGGAAGAAGAGGATAATAAAGGCTGGCGCCGTTTGGGCTATTTGCAAGATGCGGCCAAAGGTCTTGCCGGCAATTACGGCACACAAACAAGCAAGAGCAGCACCAGCATGAGCGACAGGAATAATCCGTGGAATATGGTCGGCTCGCTTGGCGGTTTGACGCGGAAATCCGACCGCCGTGCCAAAGAGAATATTATTCCTGCCGGCTGTAAAAACGGTTTCCCGCTTTATGAATTTAATTATAAAGGAGAAAAACAGCGCTGGCGTGGGGTGATGGCGCAAGATGTGCTGCGCCTGAAACCGGAAGCAGTAACTATTGACGCCGGAGACGGGCTTTATTGCGTGGATTACGGGCAGCTCGGCTTTGAACCGCAAAAACTTGCAGAGTTTTTGGATAGAGCGAAAACCGAAGGATAAGTCTTTGAACCGCAAAAAGTTTAAGCTGTTCCTCAAATCCGGCGGGGGTTTGAGATAAGAACAGCGGCGGGTAAAAATGCTTTTTGGGTAGAGCGAAAACCCGGAGCAGGTTTTTACGCCGCTAAAAATTGCACTTTTTTGAAAAATTTCGGCCGTTCGGCGCCCAGGCAGCGATTTTGTTTAAAATTGCTGTTTTGTGCGGCGGGTCTCTCTTGGCCGCATTTGGTCTGGAATGCTTGTTTCAGGCTGTTTTTCCCTTTTTCTGCGGAGAAATTTGATGAGTTCCATTTATGATTGGTCGCTGCAGGCGGCCGATAATGCCAATGCTGATAATAGCATAAATTGGGCGGAGGGCCAGCCGCCAAGCACGGTCAATAATTCTGCCCGCACTATGATGCAGCGTTTGCGGGAATTTCTGGCCGATATAGGCGGCAATATTGCCGCCGGCGGCACGGCAGCTCTGGTCACAATTACCAGCAATTCGCCTGTTCGCTCTTATAGTGGCGGCCTTATTATCCGCTTTCGCGCGACCTTGGCCAATAGCGCCGGCGCCGCTTTGAGCCTGAACAATCTGACGGCAAAGCCGATTTTGAAAGCCGGGCTGAATGCGGCAGTGCCGCTGGAGGGCGGAGAAATGCAGCCCGGCGGAGTTTATGAATGTGTTTATAATGCTGCTCTTGCCGCCGGCGGTGCCTGGTTTTTGCTCTCGCCGGCTTTTATCCCGCCGGCGCCACCGCCGGTGCCGGCCGGTTTTGTGGCGCCTTTTTGCGGCGCGGTCGCCCCGACCGGCTGGCTGAAATGCAATGGCCGTTTTATTGCCCGCGCCGATTATGCCGATTTATATCAGGCTATTGGCGATCGCTTCGGCCGTGATGATAAAGGCCTTGCCTTTCGGCTGCCGGATTTGCGCGGTGAATTTATCCGCGGTTGGGTTGATGACCGCACGGATATGGGCATGCAAAACGGGCGCACCCTTGGCGCCTGGGAACGCGCTATGCTGGAAACACACCGCCATGGCGGCGCAACTGATTGGGGCGGCGGCCATAGCCACCAATATTTTCTGCCGACATTTACCAGAGCCAATGGCGGTAATTCGGTAGATAGCAGAACTCGCAATAATTCAGCCGAAATGACAATGGGTGACGGCGCTCATGCGCATAGTTTTGTAACCGATTGGGGGCTGAATGACAATAACCGCCTGGGCGGTGAAACACGGCCGCAAAATGTGGCCTTGCTCTATTGTATCAAATATTGAGGAGGCGGCCTGTGAGTCAGGAAACTGCTTTTACGACTTTTATTGATAATAAACTTTTCCAGTTGCAGGAACAATGCCGGGTCGCTGCCGAGCAACAGGCCGCCGCGCAGCAGCAGGGCGATTATGCGGCCTATAGGCTGGCTCAGGCCGGGCTGGGAGAAGCGCAAAACGGCCTGGCCTATTGGGCGGATTACAAGGCGCGCAATGCTGCTCTTTATGCGCCGGGCAAAGCGGGTTGAGAAAAACAGTGCCGCGCCGGGTGACAATGTGTTGAAATAAAGCAGCGATCGGGGAGATATGATGGAAAATATGACAAGACCGGTGGCTGTCCCCGGCCTGCGGGAGGCCGGTAAAATCCGCGCCGTGATTTATGCCAATAATCAACTGGCGCATGTGCCTTTGGCCGAAATATTAAAATTAACGGTGCAGACAGGATATAAGGCAGCCCAAAGCAGCAATGGGCAGGCCGGCGGAGAAAAACCGAAAGCGGCATTGGCAGAGCCGGCGCATTTTATTCGCCTGAATGAGACGCTGCTTATCCAATACGGTTTTCAGGCGGTGGATAAAAGCAGCAACGGCACTAATGACAGGCTGAATATTCGCTTTCCTCTCAGCTTTGCCAATGCCGATTATTATCCTTTTTTTAGCCTGTGTGCCGGGCCGAATGAGAGCGCTGCCGCGGCTTTTATCATGGCAGAAAGCCTGGAAAAAACAGGATTTGCGGTGCAGAGGGCAGCGGTTCCCCATTTGATGGCGGCGGATAAGGCCTCTCAGGCGCAGCCCGGCGGCCGGCCTGGTTTTTTTTGGCTGGCTATAGGGTATGCCGCCCAGGCCGGTTTAAAAGGAGAAAGTGATGACGGTTCCCTATCATTCCCATAATTTTGAAATTCCCACAGCGAGCCGGCAGGATATTGTAGACGGCACAGCCACTGACAAAGCGGTTGTGCCCGCCTGCCTCGGCAGTGCGGCAGTAGCGGCGGTTAAAGATTTTGCCAGTGCCGCCCAAGGCGTAAAGGCCGATAATGCTGTCCCGGCTATGCGTTTTATCCGCGCGGGGGAGGGACTTGCCGGCGGCGGTGCGCTAACGCAGGATATTACGCTGACTTTGGGCAGTGAGCAGTTACAGGCGATTGCGGCCGCGCAGAAACAGGCGGAAGAAGCCTTGCAGCAAGCTGAAAAAGCAGGCGATGTCAGCAAAAACGATCTGGGCAATCTGGCTTTTAAAAGCCAGGTGGCTGTGGCCGATATTGCGGCGGCCGGCACCATGGCCAATAATGCGGTTTTGCATGGTGACGGTGTGTGGCGGCCATTGCCGGCCGGCGGCAGCGGCGGCGAAAAAGGCGAGAAGGGCGACAAAGGTGATAAAGGCGAGCCGGGAGAAAGCGGTAAAAACGGCAGGGACGGCAAAGATGGCCAAAACGGCAAAGACGGGCTTGTCTCTGACAGTGAATGGAAAAATTTGTCGCTTGCTGTTGACAGCACGGCTACGCGCCAGTCTATCACTTTGACAAAGCCGGGCACAGATCTTAAGGCGGTCATTGAGACCGGTTTTAAAACAATCAATGGCGAAGGTTTGATTGGCACCGGCGACATTAAAATTATCGCTGCCGGCGGTGAAAAAGGCGAGAAGGGCGAGCCGGGGCAAAACGGCATTTCAATTACGGCAATCAGGATTGTGTAAATGGCCGCTACCGCAAATATAGAAATAGATTTATCAAATGGCGAGACAGTGGCCGGCAGTATCAGCCCCGGTTATCGGCTGATTATTGCAACAAATGAGGGCAGTTCCAATATTTTCAGCTTAAATAAATGGGACGAAAATTACCCTGTTATTGCCGGCGATAATTTTTGCCTGGAATATTATCGGCAGACAAATACGACTTCTATAGTGAAAATGACGCCTTGTAATATTTCCGGCAAATTCAGCTTGCGGATAGCAAGCTCTGTTCCCGGCATAATGGTAATGCCGGCGGGCATGGTGCTTTCTCCCGCCAATAAAAGCCCGCTATTATTCAGAATATCCTCTGCCAGGGCTGATTTTGTCATGAGTATCAGCACTATGATAGATAATCGTATTGATAGCAGTGTGCCGGTGATAAATATTCAGTCGCAAAAGCAGGAGGAAGATTATCGGCTGGTGATTAACCTGCCCGATAGCCGGTTTAGCAAACAATATGTTGTCACTGTCCCCGATGACGGCCAGGGGCATATGTTAAGCCAGGGTAATGCGCCTATGGTCAGACTACCCTATTATGCCGCAACCGCCACTGGCGACTATAATTGGAAACTTTAACGAAAAACCCGGCTTTTGCCGGGTTTTTGTTGGTGGAGACAGGTAATGATAGAGGCACAAACGCCGCCAAGGCAGATAAATGCTCAAGGTCTGGAACATATAAAACGCTGGGAAGGCCTGCGTCTGCGCGCTTATTTATGCCCGGGCGGTGCCTGGACAATCGGCTATGGCCACACAGTTGCGGCCGGCCCGCCGGCTGTGGTTAAAGGCATGGTGATTGATGAAATGCGCGCTGAAGCCTTACTGCTACAGGATTTGCAGCATTATGAAGCGGCTGTTGTGAGGCTGGTGCGGGCGCCGCTTTCCGATAATCAATTCTCAGCGCTGGTTTCCTTTGCTTATAATATCGGCACGGCCGCTTTTGCCAAATCACGCATTCCGGCGCTGATCAATAAAGGCAATTATCACGCTGTGCCGGCTGAGCTGATGCGTTATGTCTATGCCGGCGGCAAAAGGCTGGAAGGCCTTGTTAACCGCCGCGCGGCCGAGGCCGGCTTGTGGGCAAAAGGGGATTTTGTTTCATCAAGCGCGCAGCGGGCGGAACCGAAACGGGAAATGCGCTGGCTGGCACCGGAAGTTGTAGCGCCTTTGGCCGGCTCGGCCGCCGGGCTGGCCGCTTTTGCCGATGGGCAGGGGCCGTTTCAATGGGCTTTGGCTTTGATTATGGTTTTATGCGCTTTAGGCGGTGCCTGGTATTTTGTTCGCCGTATGCGCCGGGCAATGTTTTGAGGCATTTTGCCCTGGGTGACAGAGAGAAAGGCGGCGCATGTCGTATCGTTTGCAATTTTGCTTTATTATTGCTTGTGCCGCTTTTGCCTGCGGCTTTTTTTATGGCCAGGCTGCCGGTAAAAAACATAATTTGCAACAGGCACTTGCTGCTTTTGCCGCGCGGGAGGAAATCAACCATGCTGTGGATAAGGTTGACGCTGTTGATTTGTGTCTTGCACTTGGCGGGGTGCGGGAAACATGCCGCTCTGCCCTGCGCCGGGTGGGAGAGGCCGCCAAAAGTGAATAATCCCGCCCGGCTGGTGCAGGAGGAGCCGCCTTTGGCGCGCTTTTTGGCGGCAACCGACCGTTTTGGCCGCAAGCAGGGCTGCTGGCGATAGGCGGTTAAGGGAAAGATTCGACCAGTGCCGTTTAAGGACGCAATGGTTTTTATAGATAAAACAGGATTGCCAGACAGATCAGGATTGATTGCGTGCCGGAGGTGCGAGGCTTTTGCCTTATGCCCCCGGCACGCAGTTTTTTGTATTCAGGCGGCTCTTTGCGCGTTTTGCCCTGCCGGAGCAGAAAAATATTGTCACCGGCGGCCGCAATTACGTAATTGCCGGTCATAACGCTCTGCCATGCGCTGGGTGCGCCGCGCTGCCGCCACCGCTGCCGGCGTTGTTTGCCCGCGAGCATAGGCTGCGTGCCCCAACTGATAATTTAAATACAGGCTATAGGCATCATCTGGGCGGACATTGTTTTTAACCACACTGCCGCGGTGATACCAGGCGATAAATTGCGCCACATCGTCAAAACTGGTGCGGCTGGCACCGTAATGCCCGGTAGATTTTTTATAATGCTCCCATGTGCCGCTAAGCGCCTGACCATAGCCGTAAGCGGAAGATTGCCGTTTCCACGGAATAAAACCCAAAAGCTTGCGCCGCGGCGGTTTGGCGCGCTGTTTAAAGCCTGATTCCGTGTTGATTGTGGCCAAAATAACCGGCATGGGAATGCCATATTCACGCTCTGCTTTTTTGGCCGAACGCCCCCAATTATGGAAAAAGCCGTTTTTCTGGCTGAGCACAGCACAGGCATTGTCGGTTTGCGTGGGGGTGGAGGCGCAACTGCCAAGCCCCAGCAATAAAATTATAAGCGCTATGCCTGATAAAAAGCGCTGCATATGCCTCACCTTGTGCTTACATTATAATCTGCAAATCTAGAGAGACTCTCTTAACAAAATCTTTAACTCTGCCGCCTCTTTATGGCCGAATCACTTTATGGTTAAGAAAAATTAAGGCAAAAGCGGCCGGGCGCGGGCTTTGATCAGGCGGCTTTTGCCGCTCGATTGCGCGGCGGAGGGCTTGCGGTTTGAGTGGCAATATGCTTTATAGGCGGCATAGCAGGTTTTATGCTGCCTGTGTTTATGCGCCTATCGTCTAGCGGTCAGGACGCCGCCCTCTCACGGCGGAAACAGGGGTTCGATTCCCCTTAGGCGTACCATTCTCTGTTTATTATTTATCTGGTTTTTGTTACTGCGGCCGGGGCAGAAGCTCTTGATTGTGCTATGGCTGTTGTTTTTACCCTTCCTTTATCTTGCCGGCCGTATAATAAGAGTGACTATAATCGTATCAGGCAAAATAACGGCAAACCTGTTTCAAGAGGTGCAGCGCCATGAATTTTATCCGCACAGCCATGCTTCTGGCTTTTATGACGGCGCTGTTTATGGCTGTCGGCTATTTTATCGGCGGGATTAACGGCATGTTGATTGCGCTGTTAATAGCCGCTGTCATGAATCTTTATTCTTACTGGAATGCCGATAAACTTGTGCTGCGCATGTATGGCGCGCGTGAAGTCAATGCCAGGGCCGCGCCGGAATTTTATAATCTTGTCAGCCTTTTGGCCCGCGCTGCCTCTCTGCCGCAGCCGCGTGTTTACATTATTGACAATCCCCAGCCCAATGCTTTTGCCACAGGGCGCAACCCGCAGCATGCGGCAGTCGCGGCAACAACAGGGCTGCTGCAAAGCCTGACGCGTGATGAGCTGGCCGGGGTGATAGCGCATGAACTGGCGCATATCCGCCACCATGATACACTGACCATGACTTTGACCGCCACTATTGCCGGTGCCATTTCCATGCTCGGCAATTTTGCTCTGTTTTCCGGCCAGGGGGCTAATCGAAACAGTGAAGGGCAGGGTAATCCGCTGACGGCTATTGCCATGCTGGTTTCAGTTCTGGTGGCGCCTTTTGCCGCCATGCTGGTGCAAATGGCGATTAGCCGCACGCGCGAATATGAGGCAGATAAAGGCGGAGCAGAAATTTGCGGCAAGCCTTTGGCGCTGGCCTCTGCCTTGCAAAAAATTGCCGGCGCTGTGCGCAAAATCCCCAATGAAGAGGCAGAGCATAACCCCGCTACGGCGCCGCTGTTTATTATCAACCCCCTGCACGGTCAGGGGGCGGATAATTTGTTTTCCACCCACCCGGCGACAGAAAATCGCATTGCTGCTTTGCGTAAAATGGCGCGTGTCATGAATGCGGATATTGAAGATGATTTTTCCCGCATTATGGCAAAAGCGCAGGAAAGCCGCTATAAAAGGCCGAAATGGCTGCAAAAATAGCCGATTGGCGCGTGGGTAAAATTATGGCAGAGCCGAAAGCAGTGGGGCAGGCGGGAGATAAGGCAATACAGCGTCAAAAAGCGCCAAAACAGCAAAAGCCGGCAGCCCCAGTGCCGCCGGCAATGCCTGCGGGGCTGGCATTGCGGCAAATAGCGGCCCGGCTGCTGGCGGCGGTAGTGGATAAGAAAACTTCGCTGGACGGGTTGCTGGACGAGACCGGCGGCAGCAGGGCTTTGTCGGCTTTTGACCGGCGCGATCGGGCTTTGCTGCGCGCTATATTACAGGCCGCCTTGCGCTATCGCGGCGTGCTGGCGGCGCGATTGGCGCAGTTGCTGCAAAGGCCGCTGCCGCCAAAAGCGAGGGCACTGGAGCATATTTTGCATATTGGCGCGGCGCAAATTCTTTATCTCAATGTGCCTGATCACGCTGCCATTGATCTGGCGGTAGAGAGCGCCAGGCGCCACCCGCAGACAAAGCGCTTTGGCGGCCTGGTTAATGCGGTTTTGCGCCGCCTGGCGCGGCAAGGCGCGGCAAGCGGCGATGCGGCGCTGCCGGCGGCGGCTTTTGTGCCGCCATGGTTCTGGCAAATGCTGACAGCAGATTACGGCGCTGAAAAAGCCGAAGCTATTATAAGAGCGCAACTTTATCTGCCGCCGCTGGATATTACAGTTAAAGCAGAGGCGCCGTTTTGGGCGGAAAAGCTGCGCGGCAGGCTTCTGCCTTTTGGCACTGTGCGCCTTGCTGCGGCTGATAATACGCAGTCTGAGCAAGGCGCGGCTGATAAAGCGGCAGCTAATGTGGAACGGCAGCAACCGGAGCCGGCGGGCAAAACCGCCGTGGCGACTATGGCGGGCTTTGCCGAGGGCGCCTGGTGGGTGCAAAATGCGGCGGCAAGCCTGCCGGCGCGGCTGATGGGGGATATAAAGGGCCGGCGCGTGGCTGATTTATGCGCTGCTCCCGGCGGCAAAACCGCGCAATTAGCCCTGAATGGGGCTAGTGTGACGGCGGTTGATATTTCTGCCAGCCGGCTGGCCAGATTGCGGCACAATATGCAGCGGCTGCGCCTGCCGGTGGAAACCTGGCAGGGAGATATGCGTACTATTGCCGAGCAGCCGGGCTTCCGGCCATATGATGCCGTGCTGCTGGACGCGCCTTGCTCGGCCACCGGCACAATCCGCCGTCACCCTGATATAATGTGGACAAAAAATGCCGGTAATATTGCCGCTTTGGCGCAGTTGCAGGCGGAGTTGCTGGCAGCCTGCCTGCCTTTGGTGAAGAGCGGCGGTCTGATTATGTTTTGCAACTGCTCTTTGGCTCGGCGCGAAGGGGAAGAAGTGGTGAATGGTTTTTTGCGCGACTATAAGAGCGCGGTCAAGCTTTTGCCTTTTACCGCGGCAGATATGCAGGCTTTGCTTGATGATGAAGCCAGGCAATCAGATGCAATGCGCGCTCAGGCCGCCGGGCTTATAACGGAGCAGGGCTTTTTACGCACGACCCCCGCTGATTTGCCGGATAAAGAGCCGCTTTTCGCCGGTCTGGACGGTTTTTTTGCCGCCCGCCTGCAAAAATTATAAATAATAACCCGGCTTGCGGCTTTATTTGTGGCCGCTGCATATTGCCAAAGCGGCCTTTGCTGCCAATCCGGCGGAAAGCCCATAAAGTTTAAGTGGGCATAAGATGGCCGCGTAGTGACACAGTGTTTAATTTTTGTTTTCCAGACGGCCTCCGGTTTAATAATTTTGAGCAAATGGGCAATATAGACGAGTGCATTATAGATCTTATTATTGGCAGAGCTATTAAGATTTTGCGCTAGAAATTCCGGTTTCTTTGCTATCGGCTGCTTAATGATTAAATCACGATTCCACAAGCGGCCATGATGGGCGCAAATATTACGAATATAGGATAAATGCTGTAAAACCGGCAGAAATATAGTTTCGTCCAAACTATATGGCCGGGCAATGGCATTTCTGTCAGCAGGCTGCCGTAAATCTGCCAGCAATTTTGATAATGTGCCGAAAGTGAGAAGCTCGGCCACTATCCATAAAGGCGGCAAGAGCGGGCTGTCATAAACCTGTTTATAATGCCGGGTAAAGAGGTTATTGGGTTTCTGCAATTCTCTGTTTGTATCGCTGATAATTTTTGCCAAAGGGGCAGCGGTTTTGTAATGCTGCCAGTCTAAATAGCCGTGGGCACCATATTCCAGACTCATAAAGCGCACGAAATTTGCGCGGATAGAGATTTCGATCCGCTCTATAGCATCTATAATCAGTAATTTTAAGGCCCGGTCAAACTCATAGAGTTTGACAATTTCAGCAAAATCCGTGCCGGGGCGAAAGGCGCGGGAAGCTCCGGCTGATGTTTTATAGGGAAACCAGTAAGCGCTTAAATGGTAATAACCAATATGGGCGAGGCTATGCCTCGCCGCCGCCGGATCCGCAATACGCAGCCCTTTGCGTTGCAGATGCGCTACTTGCTCGGCAGGAGACAAAGCCAGTTTGGCAAAGACTGCCCCCATCGACTCACCACTCGGCGCCCTGACAAAAGAAATTCTGCGCAACGCTGCTTCTATGAAGCTTCAAAGGCCTTTCTGGTGCGCTGTGTTATAGCGTGAAATACGCCTTCACAAGCGTGAAAGGAACTATTATCGTGATCATAAGGCGAGAAGAACAAAAAAGCAAGATAAAAATAACACAAAATTTGCAGCCTCTCACGCTGCCGGCGGGCATTTTCGCTGCCGGCTTTCTGTTTGTAGCAGGTTGTGCAGCACTTCTTCCAGCTTTGGCTCATGAATATTGAGCCGGCGCAAGGCTGACACAGTATTGGCGACATAAGCGCGATTGCTACCGGCCACGCCATACGCCGGGGCAACAATGCCGGCAATGGCAGCGGCCTGTAAATCGCCGGCAAACAGGGCATGCTCAAGGTCGGAGACAAAAACCAGCGCCTCTACTTCAGCTCCGCCGGCTAATTGGAGCGGAATATGCTCTTCTTTATAGCTATTATCCACCTGTTCGCGCTTTACCAGATAATGATAGGCCGCCGGTGCATTGCCCTTATCGACATAAAAAGCCACGCCGCAGCATGAGCCGCCGGGGTTAAGCCCCATGACCAGCCCCGGCTGTTCTCTTGTGCCGCGATGATGGTGGGAATAAATGCACAGGCTGCGGTGATAGCCCGCAAGGCGGGCACGCTGTGCCTCACTATAGACAAAGCCGGGATTCCACATTAAAGAACCGTAACCGAAAACCCAAAAGGCCTTTTTCATCACTTTATTCCAAAAGCAAAACTCAAACCTGCTATGTTGCCTTTATAATGTGGCAATTTGCCGGATAAAAGCAATTTTCTGCCATTTTTATGTGTTTTTTTGGTAAAATCCGCTTGTTTTGCCTGCGGTTTTATCTCAAACTTGGTTTTTGGCCGGAGCCGGCGGCCTTGAAGGCTGTAAAATTTGAGGATCAGGCGTTAATGTCGCATAAAAACGGGCAGGGGCACATAAAATCTCGCGGCAGGCGCCGCCGCAGCCTTATCCTGGCAGTAATACTGCTTTTCGCCGCTATTTATAGCGGCTTTTGGTATTTTATGGCCGGCCGCGTGGAAAATAATCTCATTGCCTATATTGGGCAGGCGGCGGTAGAAGGGGTGGATATTCGCTGCGGCGATTTGCGCAAAAGCGGTTATCCGCTGCGCCTGGCCATATCCTGCGCCGGTCTATCGATTGATAAAGAAAGTGCTGTGCCGGGCTGGGCTGAAACCAATATTATATTGGAAAGCGGCGCGGCGGCTAAAGAGGGCGGGGGCGCTGTGCCGGGCAGCGGTAATGCCGGCGCCCTGATTTTTCGCAGCTCCTATTTAACCGCCGGCGCGCCGGTTTATGCACCGCATTGGATATTGGCAGAAATGGGGGCGCCCGCTTTGCTGAAACTGCCTTATAGCCGGGTGATTGAAGCGGATTGGCAAAAACTGCAATGTGAGGGTGATTGCGCGGCCGGCCGGCCGCGCAATATTGATATAAGCGCCGAAAAACTGGTTATTGGCAATTTGCCGTTTTTGCCCGATAAAGCGCTGCTCTCGGCTGATTTTTTGCGCTTTGGCAGCAAAAAGCGTGATGGCGGCAAATTATCTTTTTCCCTTTCTTTCGATGATTTATCGGTTCCCTATTTGTTTTCGGGCGCGTATATAGCTCTGCCGCCGGCTGACGGCTCGCTCGATATTATCTGTGACAAAGCGGGGGATTTTTATGCCGGCTTGCGACAGGTTTTGCGCCGGCCGGATAAAACCTGGCTCAGGGGTAAATCGGGCGAAATCAGGAAACTGGTTTTATCTTTTAAAAATGGTGGCGGCCTGGCTTTATCCGGCCCGGTTGCCGTTACCGATAATGGGCGGGTAAACGGCAAAATTACCATTTCATTGACGGATTCTACGGCGCTTATGCGGACTGCTCGCTCTGTTTTCCCCAATCAGGCGGATAATCTGGAAAGCCTGTTTTTTGTTTTAAACTCTATGCCAAAAAATAAAAAAGGTGAGCCGCAACTGGTGCTGGAGATTATCGATAGCCATATGCGCCTGGGTTTTTTGAAGCTCGGCAAAATTCCGCCGCTTTAATCTGCCGTTTTATTTTTGCTGTGCCTATGAGCCGCATGGCGGCTTTGGCCTTTGTCGCTTTTTAAAAATTCCGGCAATAAAAATGCAAAAAAATAAATTTTTGTATTGCATTTCTTTTTATCTTGCGCCATACAGGCAGCACATAAAGCGGGGCTGATCTGTGGGGTCGGGCTGTGTTTTATGGGGAGTATGCGGGTGTAGCTCAGGGGTAGAGCACAACCTTGCCAAGGTTGGGGTCGTGGGTTCGAATCCCATCGCCCGCTCCATTTTTCGGCGGTGTTCTCCGCTTTATTTTGCGCTAATACTCGCGCCCAGGCCGTTGCGCGCGGCAAAGCCGGCAGCGGCGTATAGTTAATCAGAAAATGCAGCCCGTTACGGCCTTTGGCTCTTGTTTCGCTTAAGCGTAATAATGCCGGGGGTCTGCCATTGCCGGCGATCTGTCAGAGCAAATATTACTTTCAGCCTGTCGGAATTATTACCGGTTTCGCCAGGGGGCGCAGCGGTGTCATGGCGGCAATTTGGCCCGGCTTTTGTCTTTTGATTCCTGTGGCTGTGGGACAAAGCCCGGGTAACAGGCAAAGCGGGCAGATTAGGCCCATTTAACTTTTTCGTAAGAGAAAAACTTTATTATGAGGCGGTTTTCGCCTTTAATGATTCTTCCAGAGCCGTTTTGATGTAGTGTCGCGCGGTTTGGTGCTGTAAGCGGGTTATTGTGCTGTTTGCCCTGCGGGCTACAGATAAAAGGCGCAGTGCGTTGTGTCAAAAGTTTCGATTGTCAGTTCTATGTCCAAATCTTCTTTTCCGCTTTCCAGAAGGCAATTTTTGCATTTTTCCGTTTTGTCCGCTTTTGCTGCCGGGCTTGGCGGCTGTGCCGTGCCGGGGCTTGATAATTCAGGCGGCCGCCAGGCGCCGATGCGGCCTGAAATCGGTGTGGATTCCGATATATCAGGCTTTGCCCAAATGTATGCCGCCGTGCATGATGGCGGTTTTGATATACCTGCCGTGCCTTATATGCGTGTGCCGCGTGAATTCCGCCGCCAGCTTGTGCCGAATACAACCGGCGAGCGCCCGGGCACGATTATAGTGGATACCAAAGCGCATTTTCTTTATTACACTCTGCCTGATGGCGATGCCGTGCGCTATGGTGTCGGGGTTGGCAAGCAGGGTTTTGAATGGTCGGGCCGGGCGCATGTGCAATATAAAAAAGAATGGCCGCGCTGGACCCCGCCGCGGGAAATGATTGCCCGCCAGCCGGAGCTGATAAAATATAAAAACGGTATGGAGCCGGGGCTGATGAACCCGCTGGGCGCGCGCGCTTTTTATATTTACCGTAAAAATGCTCAAGGCAAAAATGCCGATACGGGTTACCGCATTCACGGCTCGCCGGAATGGTGGTCCATCGGCCAATCTGTGTCTTCAGGCTGTATCCGGCTGATCAATCAGGATATTATCGATCTTTATGGCCGCGTTCCGGCTGATGCGCCGATTGTTGTGCGTTAGGGTCGGCTGTGCCGGGCAGAGGCGAAAAGTATAAAGCTTAGCCGGGGGGGGGGGCGCCTTTTGCCGGCCGCGCCTTTGTGCATTTTACCGTTATATTATCAATGACTATCTGTATTTCTGCTATATTGGGCTTGATATGTTAAAAAAAATGGAAATTTTTAACATATTATGGCCGTTATGTTAAAAAATTTATCATATTTCCTGTTTTGGGATAGGACATGTTAAAGCCTGTTTAATATTTTGCCTGATTTGGCATCTCAGCCTTCATTACTGCCGGCTTTCGCGACCTGAAGCGCTATCAAAATATTATCAGCAATACGGCTATTACAGATATGTTCAGGATTTTGAAGGGGCATGGCGGCGGTTATCGGCAAACACCGGGAACAGTTTTGAGAAATGACAGAACGGGAGAAAATGTTTATATCCCGCCCCAGGACAGGCAGAAAATAGAGCAGGCTATGGCCAGGCTGTTGCACTTTGTCAATGATGATTCCCTGTCTGCTGTTGACCTGTTGATAAAAATGGCTTTGATTCCTCATCAATTTGAAAGCATTCACCCGTTCTCAGGTGGTAATGGCAGGATTGGCCCCATTCTAAATATTCTTTATTTAACCCGCACAGGTCTTTTGGATAGTCCGATATTATATTTAAGCCGGGCTATCAATGCCTCGAAAGATGAATATTATCATTTGCTTCAGGCCGTGAGAGATAAGGGGGAGTGGGAGGAGTAGATATTGTATATTTTAAATGCTGTCGATAAAACAGCGCAAACAACGTTGAATCTGGTAGAACATATTCGCAAGCAAATGGCGGCGATGAAACACAGGCTGCGGCAGGAATTGCCGAATCTTTATTCGCAAGATTTGCTGAATAATGTGTTTCGTCACCCTTATACAAGAACCGAATTTGTGGCAAAGGATTTAAAGAAATCACGCCAGACTGCGGCAAAATATTTAGAGGAATTGGCAGCAAAGGATTTTGTTAAAAAATGTACAATCGGCAGAAATAATTACTATATCAATACACCGTTAGTACAGCTTTTCCTTAATAATTCCTGATAAAAGCTATTTCTGCAATGGTAAGGCGGGAATACGCAATAACTGGCCGGGAAAAATTTTGCTCGGCATACGCAGCATGGGGCGATTGGCCTCAAAAATCAGGCCTCCTTTAACACCAAAGCCGTGGCCGTAAAGTTTTTCGGCAATATGGGATAAATTATCACCATATTTGACGATATAATAAACCAGCCGGCCTTTATAGGTAATGCCGGTATCCGAACCGGCTTCGTTTATTTTTACGGCTTTGCTCTCTACTGCGGCAATGCCCAGAATATTGCCGACAGCCACTACCATTTTTTCAAAGGCACCGCGATTACTGATTGCTCCGCGCAATATTACTGTGTCACCTTCAATTTGCAGCCGCACGCGTTCTGTGCCCAGATTATAGGAATCCAGATCCCGCTTCAAAAGGGCAGCCGTTGGGGGCTGCCCTTTGCCGCTTAAATCCTTGCCTGTAATTTTTACAAAATGCACAAGACTCATAAAAACACCCTGTAAGCCCGGCGCGGCATGAAACAGCAGCGCAGAATATTTTACAGAGGAAGAAATTAGAGTATTGGAGAAGCTTTCAAGAACAAGATAAACTTATTATAAAGAAAGCGTTAATTTTGAAAATATTAAAACCGAAAAATGAATAAATTTACTGGGTTAGTATTATTTGATAAAATACAGGATTTATTATATTCAACACTATGGAATATATAATTTCCATAGTGTTGCAGGTTAGGAAAGTTTATAATTTATAGGCAGGCACTATATTATGCTGCCGGCAAATGCGGGGCGGCCGCTCTGACCTCTTCACTCACATAGAGGCTGAATTTTGCAAAATTTTTGCTAAACATGGCAACCAGTTTAGCCGCCTGTTCGGCATAGGCGGTTTTATCCTGCCATGTATCTTCGGGGATAAGCCATTTATCATCGACCCCGTTGACATGAACAGGCACAGCAAAGCCAAACCATTTATCGCGGCGGAAATCTGTATTTTCAGCCAGGCTGCCATTGAGCGCTTGCGCAAGCAAAGCGCGGGTGGCAGCAAGGGGCATGCGCTGCCCTGTGCCGTAAGCACCGCCTGTCCAGCCGGTATTTACCAGCCAGCATTCCGCTTCATATTTGCTTATCAATTCTCCCAGCAAAGCGCTGTATTCTGTCGGCAGACGCGGCATGAAAGGGGCGCCGAAACAGGCGGAGAAAGTCGCCTGCGGTTCGGTTATGCCTTTTTCTGTTCCGGCCGTTTTGGCCGTATAACCGGAAAGAAAATGATACATTGCCTGCGCTTTGTCGAGCCTGGCAATCGGCGGCATAATGCCGAAAGCATCGGCTGTCAGCATGATAATATTTTTGGGCGGGCCGGCTCTGCCGCCTGAGGCGGCATTGGCAATAAAATTGAGCGGATAGGCGCAACGCGTATTTTCTGTCAGGCTGTCATTGTCAAATTCCGGTTCATGATCGGCATTTAAAACAATATTTTCCAGAACGGTGCCGAATTTTTGTGTAGCGGCATAAATTTCCGGTTCGGCTTTGGGGGAAAGGTGAATGGTTTTGGCATAACAGCCGCCTTCAAAATTAAAAATGCCTTTTTTACTCCAGCCATGCTCATCATCGCCGATAAGAATCCGTTCTGCTGTCGCCGAAAGCGTGGTTTTGCCGGTGCCGGAAAGGCCGAAAAACAAAGCTGTATCGCCTGCCTCTCCCATATTGGCTGAGCAGTGCATGGGCAAAATGCCTTTGGGCGGCAAAATATAATTGAGAACGGTAAAGACAGATTTTTTAATTTCCCCGGCATAGGAAGTGCCGCCAATAAGCACGATTTTGCGGCTCAAATCACAGGCGATAAGGGTAGAGGAGCGGCAGAAATGGCGGCAAGGCATCGCCTCAAAAGAGGGCATATGCAAAATTATCATATCCTGAACAAATTCTGCCAGTTCTTCCTTTTCAGGACGAATCAGCAGATTGCGGATAAACAGCGAATGCCAAGCCTGCTCGGTAATAATACGCACACGCAGGGCGCAATCCTGTTCTGCTCCGGCAATTAAATCCTGAACAAACAGATCGCGCCTTTGGGCAAAGGCCAGAAATTCAGCATAAAGCGCATCAAAATGCGCCGGCGCCATCGGTTTGTTTTGCTCCCACCAGACCGTATTTTCTGTCTCATCGCTGCGGACAATAAATTTATCTTGCGCTGAGCGGCCTGTATGCTGCCCGGTTCTGGCGCAAATGGCCCCCTGAGCCGTAATCTGCGCCTCGCGGCGCAGCACTGCCTGCTCATAAAGCAGCGCCGGCGGCAAATTATAATAAACATTGGCCAGATTGCGAAAGCCTGCCTGGGTGATAGAATTTTGACGGTTGAAAAGACCGATCTCTAGCATAATATTACTCCGGAAAATGAGGTGCAACTGCTTCAAGCCGCAAAACGACAGACTGTCCTAATTTAGTCCGGCCCGGCCTGGCGCCTTTGCCCTGCTTTCGCTGTCTGTTTCATCTTTGAGGCAGAAATTCAGAGAAAGCAATGGCTTTTATGAGCGCCTGGGCAAATCTCCACCGGGTCTTTATTTTCTACCATGCCTGGCCGGTCTGTCGCGTTTTTCCGGTTTTACCCGGCCTTGACAGGCTCAGCCTTTGCCTTTGCTATGTGTGTGGCCGGCCTGCCGGCTTTCCCTTATCCTCTCTTGTTTTGCTGCGGCCTTTGCCTTAATATCGGCAAAAATAGTGATAAAATAGTTTTTCAGCCGAATTCTGCGGCGGCGGCCTGCCGGGTAAATTTGTAAAAAGAGCCGAGACAAGCAAGGGCCGAAAGTTTTTTGCCTGCGCCTTGTGACAAGGAAAGAGTAGAAATGAAAGATAAGCCTACACCGGTGCAGCGCGTTGCTCTTGTTGATGATGATCGCAATATTCTGGCTTCTGTCTCTATTGTGCTGGGAGCGGAAGGCTATAAAGTGGAAACTTATACAGATGGCGCTTCGGCGCTGGAAGGGCTGGCGGCCAACCCGCCTAATCTGGCTGTATTGGATATTAAAATGCCGCGTATGGACGGCATGGAATTATTGCGCCGCCTGCGGGAAAAAAGCAATTTGCCGGTTATTTTTCTCACTTCCAAAGATGATGAAATTGATGAATTATTTGGCCTGAAAATGGGCGCCGATGATTTTATCACCAAGCCTTTTTCACAAAGGCTGCTGGTAGAGCGGGTCAAAGCGGTTTTGCGCCGCGCCGGCGCGCGTGAAAACAAGGCCGAAGCCGGCCATGAGGCGGCGGCTGTCAATCCGGCCGCTTTGCTGGAGCGCGGTGACCTGCTAATGGATTCCGAGCGGCATATCTGCACCTGGAAAGGCCGGCCGGTAAGCCTCACAGTCACTGAGTTTTTGATTTTGCAGAGCCTGGCGCAGCGCCCGGGCGTGGTTAAAAGCCGTGATGCGCTGATGGACGCAGCCTATGATGACCAGGTCTATGTTGATGACCGCACGATTGACAGCCATATTAAGCGCCTGCGCAAAAAATTTAAAGTAACAGATGATGATTTTGAAATGATTGAGACGCTTTATGGCGTGGGTTATCGTTTTCGTGAGGCCTGAAGCCGGTTAAACGCCGGTCGGGCCTGTTATTGGTGAGGTCGGGTTCTACTGCTTGTGCTGCGCCTGTTGTGGTGACAGTGCGCTCGTTATTGCTTGTCGATTATTGCGGCAGAAGCCGTTGGAAATGGCAGAAATTTGAAAAAAATCGGCGATTTTATCCAAAAATACCGGCGGCAGCAAAACCGGCCGGCGGGCAGCAACACGGCAGCAAAGGGGGTAAATGCGCCTGTCATGGCGGCTGAGGCCGTGCCGGCGGCCAAAACTGCGCCGCATGGCAGAAAACGCGGTATTCGCGCTTTTCTGCGCTGGTGCTGGCGGCGGGCAGGGCAGCGTTTATGTTATTTTTATCTGCGCGGACGCAGTATGTTCGAGCAAATTTTATTTTCCAGCCTGACACGGCGTATTGTTATTTTAAACTTGGCAGCTTTATGTGCGCTGGTGGCGGCGATTTTATATCTCAACCGGTTTCGTGACGGGCTGATAGAAGCTAAAATCGAAAGCCTGCGTATACAGGGGCGTATTATTGCCGGCGCTATTGCCGCCTCTGCCACTGTGGATACAGGCATGGTTTATGTAGAGCCGCGCCCCGGTGCGGCGCCGGGGCAGGGCAATATGGTGGAAACATGGTATTTCCCTATTGATTCAGAGCGGGTGGCGCTGATTTTGCGGCGTGTTATTTCTCCCGCCGTGACCCGTGCCGTTATTTATGATCGCGATGTCAATGTATTGCTGGATTCGCGCCGCCTTTATTCAGACGGGCGGATTTCCAGCTATAATTTGCCGCCGGTGACGGAAGAGAAACCCGGCCTGTTGCGGCGGCTTTACGAATGGGGACATCATCTTGTTTTCGGCACGGATTCCATGCCCTATATCGGCAGCAGAAATATTGCCAATCAGGTGCACAGGGAAGTGGCAGCCGCCATGCTGGGCAATATTGTAACAGCGCAAAGCCGTGACCGGCAAGGCGCGTTAATTGTCTCAGTCGCTGTGCCTATTCAGCGTTATCACGCGGTTTTGGGGGTTTTACTGCTGTCAACAGCCGGCTCGGATATTGAAGAAATTGTGCGCGCCGAGCGGCGCAGTATTGTTAAAATTTTCTCGGTTGTTGCTCTGACTATGCTGGTTTTGTCATTGCTGCTGGCCTCTACTGTAGCCACGCCGCTGCGGCGTTTGTCTGATGCGGCGCAAAGAGTGCGTTTCAGCGCTAAAAGCCGGGTTAAAATTCCCGATTATTCGGCGCGGCGTGACGAAATCGGCCATTTATCCGTTTCTATTGGCCAGATGACCGATGCGCTTTATGCCCGGATTGAGGCGATTGAAAGTTTTGCTGCCGATGTCAGCCATGAGCTGAAAAATCCGCTTACCTCGCTGCGCAGTGCGGTGGAAGCCTTGCCTCTGACGCGATCAGATGAATCCCGGCAGGTGCTGATGGATATTATCGGCCACGATGTGCGCCGGCTGGACAGGCTGATAACCGATATTGCCGGCGCTTCCCGGCTGGACGCCGAACTGGCGCGGGAAGAAGCGCGGCCGGTAAATCTGGAAAAACTGCTGGGTAATCTGGTGCGCGCGGCAAAGGAAGTGCGCAAAAATCGCCGGCAGGCCGTGATAGATTTTACCTCAGAGCCGCTCACCGGCAGCCGGCCTTATCGTGTCCGCGGTTATGAATTGCGGCTGGGGCAGGTTTTTTCTAATCTGGTGGAAAATGCCCGCTCCTTTATCCCCGTGGCGGGCGGGCGTATTCATATTCACATGAAGCAGGCAGAAGGCTTTATTCTGATTACGGTAGAAGATAACGGCCCGGGGATAAAGGCGGAAAATATTGACCGTATTTTTGAGCGTTTTTATACGGATCGCCCGGGAAATGAGGCTTTTGGCCAGAATTCCGGCCTGGGGCTTTCTATCTCACGGCAGATTATTGAGGCACATAATGGCACACTCACTGCCGAAAATATTTTTGTCCAGAATGATGAGCAACATTGTCGCGGGGCGCGTTTTATTATTAAGCTGCCGGCGCTGGATAGCTGAGGCGGCCGGGTATCAGTGCCGATTTTGGCTGCAATAAGTGCCGGTGCAAATATCAACAGGGACGGCCTGTATGACGGCAGAGCAAACAGATAAAACCCGGTGCGATAGCGGTATTGGGCCGGAGCCGGCCGGCACCGGCCTGATAAAAGCCAATAGTTTGCGGCTGGGGGGCTATGGCTTGTTGCTTATTGGTGCTGCCGGGGCGGGGAAATCAGCCCTGACTCTGGCTTTGCTGGAGCGGGCAGCCCTGTTTGGCCGCACGGCCGCCTTGATTGGCGATGATTATAGCCGGCTGCGCCGGGAAAACGGCGCTCTTTATGCCGAAAGCCCGCCGCATATTGCCGGCGCCCTGGAAATTCGCGGCGCCGGGGTTTTTCAAATGCCCTATGAGCCTTTTGTCCGGCTTGATCTGGCGGTAGAGCTGGCCGGTGAGGGGGAGCGCTATCCGCAGGGGTTGAGCTGGCACTGGCCGCCCGCGGCGCAAGTGCCGGGTGCGCAACAAAAAACAGGACAAAAACAAGGTGCAGGCCTGCCTTTATTAAAGCTGCCGCAAGCAGGCAAAGCAGATATGACGGCTTTATGCCAGGCTATTGAAGCGCGGCTGTTCAAGAAAGCTTATATTGGCCGTAAATTTTGAGACAAACCGGGCTTTGCCCGATTTAAACAAAGGATATAAATTTTGCCTTTTACACAGAAACTATTGCAATTACAGCTCTGAAGACCAAAATAAAGAGTTTATAATAGCCGCACAATGTGATTTAAAACATATATAAGAAGAAAAGGGGGCAGTCGGCGTTTTCTTCTTTGACGGGGTTTCCTATGATTGGACTGGTGCTGGTAACGCATGGACGTCTGGCAGAAGAATTTTTGCGTGCTGTTGTTCATGTTGTCGGGCCGCAAGAAAAATTTGCGACAATAAGCATTGATTCTAACGATGATATGGATCGCCGCCGCGAGGATATTCTGGCAGCAATAAAGCAGGTGGAAGATGGCCAGGGAGTGATTATTCTCACCGATATGTTCGGCGGCACGCCGTCTAATCTGGCTATTTCCACCATGCGGGAAGGCAAGGTGGAAATTATTGCCGGTGTCAATCTGCCAATGCTGATAAAACTCACCAGTGTGCGCAAGACCGAAACCATGCTAGAGGCGTTAAGAGCCGCGCAGGAAGCCGGGCGCAAATATATCAATGTTCCAAGCATGATTTTAAATAATGAAGAAGGCTAGCAAAAGCAGCTTGTGCGCAGGCGGCTCTGGCATTAAAGCTGGAGGGGCGGCTTTCGCCGGCAAGGCCTGCGGCACAGGCCGGACTTTCAGCCTGAGCAAGCCTGTTATGCGCCGGGCGGCCTGTTATGCCGCTTTATCCGGCTGCCGTGCCTGATAGAGCCTGATCCGGGAAAGGCAGCTTGCAAACCGGCGGGATAAAAGCTGCGTCAGGCTGCCGGGCAGCCGGTAAAATTGCAGCAGGGCCAATGCCGGATTATAAAATATATGGCTCTGCCATAGGGGTAATATCAAGCGGGATTGCAGGGCAAAATGACGGATAAAGAATTTAGCCGCAAACTGGAAATTTGTAACAAGCTTGGCCTGCATGCCCGTGCTTCTGCCCGCTTTGTGCAAGCCGTTGCCCGGTTTGAGGCTGAAATAAAGGTAGAAAAAGACGGTATGCAAGTAGGGGGAGATTCGATTATGGGGCTGATGATGCTGGCGGCGGCTCCGGGCAGTTCTATCACTATTCGCGCTCGCGGCCGCGAGGCCAGGCAGGCCTTGCAGGCTTTGGCCGAACTGGTGCAAGCCCGCTTTGGTGAGGAAAGTTGAGGCGCGCCCGGCCTGTTTGGCAGGGAAGGCCAAGCCGTTGCAGGGAGTTTGAGCGCCCGGCGCAGCAAAAGCTGCTTTAGCCGGGCTGCCGGCCGAACGGACAGCAGCGGCCAATGCCGGCCTTGCTTGAGTGAGGAAAGCTGAGGCGGGCAGGGCAGGCTAAGCCGTTCACTCCCGCCTTTACGCGGCTTTACTGCCATAGCGGCTGCGTTGGCCAGCCGGGCGGGAAGCCCATATAGTCAAGCGGCGTATAAGCCGGCGCGGCGGCGATGTGGTATTTAAAAGCGGTTTTCCATTCGAGGTAATTATGCCTGCCGCTAATAATGCGCAGTAACCAGGCACAAAAACAGCCGATTATATAAAGCTTCACTGCGGACAGCCGGCCGTTTGCCGGCAGAGAGTTTGTCAGTAGCGCTGCCCTGGCGCATTTTTGCAAATTAAGCCTTCCCCCTGTGTAATTCCACAAAATTTCGTGATGCGCGCAAATATTGCGAATACGGCACATTATCCGTAAAATATTGTAGAAAGTGTAGCTCTCAAGATAATAGCGTTTTGCGATGACGCAACCATTTTTTAAAGCTGCGATCAAGCGCGACAGCAGGCCAAAAGACAGAATTTCCGACATTTTCCAGACAGGCGGCATAGTTTGATCTGTGCGGTATTTTTGCATATAAGGCAAATGCGCGCCGTCTTTCTGTAAAGCCTTTTGCATAGCCTGCTGCAAATCGCGCAACTGCCCGGTCTGATACAGAGCCGCATTACAATAGCTCAAGGCATGATAATGCTTTTTGGTATCCGTCAGCACCTGTATCCAGATAGCGCGGACAGAAAGCTCAATCGGCGCGAGCGCCGCCGTAATGAGCTGTTTTAAGCGGCAATCCCATTCATAAAGCTTGATAAGCTCAGCAAAATTCCGGTCAGGAATGTCGGGGGGAACAGACAGCCAATAAGCTTTTAAATGACACAGGCTGATATTGAGCAAATATTTGCGCGCCGCCGCTTCATCATCAATTTTTATAGGCAGGCTTTTGATAAAATGGATCTGCTCTTCCAGCGACAACGCTTTTTTCACCGGTTTCCCCTTATACACAGCAAAACGCCCGTATCTCAATGAGATACAGGCGCTTTGCTTCCTGCAACATCATCTCGACTTCTTGTAGCGCGCGTCACTTCCGAGCGCACCCAAACTTCGTAAGACAAGAGAGGGGCCACATTCATTCCCCGCCAAGGTAGCACCGCGACCCGGCTCGAGTCAAGCACTCTGTTTGCCGCAGACGACGTAGAGCGGCCAAGGCCGGCAGATTTTATTCCGGCTTTTCTGTTTTTTCCGCATCGCTGCCGAGGGAAGAAAGCCTGGAAAAAACTTTTCTTTCGTCCAAATCCGCTTGAGTCTCTGCCTCTAGCGGCAAATTTTCTGTCGCGCGGGCGGGCAGCAGCCCGGTATCCTGTGTTTCAACCTGCGGTTTGCTTCTGGCGGCTTTTTCTACCTCAATATCCAGGTCAATTTGCGAACACAGGCCTAAAGTGACAGGATCCATCGGCGTCAGATTCGCGGCATTCCAGTGGGTGCGGCTGCGAATTTGCTCAATAGTGGATTTGGTGGTGCCGACAAGACGCGAAATTTGCGTATCCTTCAGCTCCGGGTGGTTGCGCACCAGCCATAAAATGGCATTTGGCCGGTCTTGCCGGCGAGAAAGCGGGGTGTAACGCGGCCCGCGGCGCTTTTTTTCCGGCAAAGTGATTTTGGCAGCAGCCAGTTGCAGCCTGTGCTCAGGGTTTTCTTCCCCTTTGCTGATTTCTTCTCGCGTGAGCTGGCCGGTGGTAAGCGGGTTAAGCCCTTTAATACCCTGTGCCGCTTCGCCATCGGCAATAGTCTTCACCTCAAGCGGGTGCAAATTGCAAAACTGGGCAATTTGCTCAAAAGTAAGCGCCGTATTATCCACCAGCCAGACAGCCGTGGCTTTGGGCATTAAAAGACGATTGACCATAAATATAATCCTTCTCTGTCGCCTGCCCGATTAGCGCAGGCAGGAGGTGGAGTAAAACCACTTTTTGGGGAAACCGGCGGCCATTATAAACCGTTTTTGCCGCCGGAGCAAGGTGGAGTTTGGCAGATTTGCGCTGCCGGGCCGGCATGTAAGCGCGAAATTTGCTTAAACAAAGCAATAAACCGGAATATTCCCTTGTTCAAGCAGGCTCAAAAGCATATGCCTATTCACAAAGACAAGAATATCGTATAAGTTTTGGCAGGACTTGCAATAAAGGCAGGCACTCTGGCAGAGAGCCGGGCAAATCAGACAGGGTTTCTATGGCAAAAGAAGAAGTTTTGGAGTTTTCAGGCATTATTACCGAGTTGCTGCCTAATGCAATGTTTCGGGTGAAGCTGGATAATGAGCATGAAATTATTGCCCATACGGCAGGGCGCATGCGCAAAAACCGCATTCGTGTTTTGGCGGGCGATAAAGTGACAGTAGAAATGACCCCTTATGATTTAAGCAAAGGGCGCATTACCTATCGTTATAAATAATTTGCCGGCGCATATTTTTGCTTGCGGCGCTGTTTTGCCTTGTTCCGGCCGGGTGGCGCCGGGGGGTGTTTTGAAGCGAGCCGGGATTGCTCCGATTTGGGAGAGGTTGAGCATGGCAAAGACAAAAGCACCGCTAAAAGGCCGCCGGCCGCTGCCGCAAAAAGCGGCGGCAGTAATAAGCGGGGTTGAAAAAAAGGCGGTGCCTTTTGCGCCGGTTGCCGGTGCCGGGGTTGCGGCCGCTGCGGCAAAGCATAAAAAACCGGCAGATACAGGCAATGAAGCGGCGCCTTTTGCGCCGGAAGTCGCTGATAGCGGCGCTGCTCTGGCAGAAATAACCGGGCTTACCCCGCTTTTCCCCGTATCGGAGGGAAAAAGGCCGGTTTTGGTGCTGGCTTCCGCCTCGGCGCGCCGTTTGCAGATTTTACAGCAAATCGGCGCGGTGCCGCAGCATATTCACGCTCCCAATATTGATGAAACGCCCAAAAGGGGCGAGCACCCGCGCTCGCTGGCCAAAAGGCTGGCGCGGGAAAAGGCGGAAACAGCCAGACAGGCGGTGCGCCAGGTGCCCGGGCTGGAAAAGGCGCTGATTCTGGCGGCTGATACAGTGGTGGCAGTGGGGAGGACGATTTTGCCGAAAGCCGAAACCGAGGAAGAAGCGCGCGATTGTTTGCGCCTGCTTTCCGGGCGGACGCATAAAGTCTATACGGCTGTGAGTCTGGTAAGCGCCAGGGACAAAATTCATCATCGTTTGAGTGAAAGCCGGGTGCGCTTTGCCCTGCTGCGCTCAAAGACGATAGCCGCTTATCTGGCCTCGCAGGAATGGCAGGGCAAAGCCGGCGGCTATGCCGTGCAAGGGCGGGCAGGCAATTTTATCCTCCGCCTTGTCGGCTCTTACAGCGCTATTGTCGGGCTGGATATGGCCGGCACTTATGATTTGCTGCTGGCGCAAAATTACCCATTATTTGAAGTGTGGCAAAACAACCCGCTCTGCTGAGGGTGAGGCGGCCGGTGACGGTTAGGCCGTGCAGGGGGACAGCGCGGGAATGGCGGCGGAAGAAAATGGTGAGGCCGCAATAACGAGGCAGCCGTGGCCAGCTTTGCCGGGGAGGGGCTGAGGTGCCGCGCCTGCGGCCGGGGAAAGGCGGTTGTATGGCTAATGGTCAAAATCCGGGTGACTGACTATCGGGATATATCGCCGCCCGCAGGTGGAAGGCACGCCGCCTTTGCCGGCGAAAAGTTACAATAGCATGGAGCCGAAAGCGGAAAGTGGAGAGAGGCCTGATTATGCGCTATAAATATAGCGGTCTGGCTGTTTTGGGCGCTGTCCTTGCCGGCTGTTCTTCAGTGAGAAAACCCTATGCGGAATTGCCGCCGACAGAGCAAATTGCTTTAGTCAGCCAGTATAAACAGGCTTGCTCTATCAAGGGAGAGCAGGGGAAAGCCTTGCAAAATTGCGTTAATAATGAAATAAATAAGCATGATACAGCAAGCCTGGAGCAATATAGGCAGCATAGGCAGGATATGCGCGCTTTCTGGTATTAAGCGCCGTTGATTATGGTTAATATTTTTGGGGCGTTGGGGCAGATTTTATCGAGAGCTGCGCTAAGATCTTGTTGTTCCGATTCGGCGGCTTGTAAATGCGGCAAGTGTTATTGGTCTTGGCTATGTTCTTGTCGTTTGCTGCTTTACCGGGTGGGGGCGGGCGGCGGCTTTGATTAAGGCAGGTTTTAGGCTATAAAAAGCAGGAAATTGCTATAATAGAGTGTGAGCAGTAGATAATGGTAGAAGATAAGCAGGCAAAAGTTAAAACAGCAGAGGCGAAGGATAATGTCACGCCGCTGCGGGCGCCGGTAAAATGCCCGGAATGCGGCAAACCGTCACAGCGCGCCTTTTACCCTTTTTGCTCCAATCGCTGCCGCAGCCTTGACCTTAATCGCTGGCTTTCCGGCCGCTATATCCTCCCCGGCCCAAAGCTTGATGAAGAAGAGGAATAAATTAGCTCTGCTTTAAAATAGCTGTGATAACAGGCAGGGGGATAAATAAAGCTTCTTTTTCACCTCTCAATTTAAGAAAACCATGCTTAAGGTAGAAGCTTTCTGCCTGACTGTGTATTGGGTGGGTGATGAGCACCTGGGCGGCGCTTAGCTGTGCTGCCTGAGCCGTCCTCTTGAAAGCATCTAAGAGTAAATACCCGCCCAGGCGTTGCTTTTGAAAAGCTTTATCAACCCCCAAACGCGCCAGTAAAATAGCCGGCAGCTCGCGCGGAGCTGCGTTATCGCGCAGGCGACGCGGCATATCCTGTTTGTAAATCATACTTGTGCAAAGCGCATAATAGGCAATAACCTGTTGCCGGTTATCCGTAATAACATAGCTGCTTGTATAATATTTTTGCTGATTGCTCAGCGCGGTTTCGCGCAGCCAAATATTAAGCGCTTCCTCACCGCAATCAAAATTTCCTGTTTTATGTTGGGCAGTGAGGGGCATGATGGAACTAGGCGCCATCTTGCTTTGCCCATTTCTGCTTTACATTTTTGAAACGGTTGAGAACTTCTCTAGCCGGCCCCGGCGGATTACCCAACTGCCCTTTCAGCCAGCTAAAATCTTGCTCATCAAGGGTAAAAAAGCGCTGATCCAGTAATGTATCCTGGGCGCGCAAGCGCGAAACCTCGCTGACAAAGGCGCTGACAGATTTGTTTGCTGCCTTTGCCGCTCTGGCAATGAGATTCATATCCTCGGCGGTCATGCGTAGGCTGAGCGTTTTTGTTTTGCGCAGGGCTGTCATCAGTTTTCTCTCTCGTCGGTAAGCTGCTCTCAGAAGACCAATAGTATAATTTTGTATGGTATTTGTCGATACAAATAATAATAAGCCTGCTTTTATAAATCCCTTGTTTTTTTATTCCTGTCTGCCCATATCGTGAAAGGTGAGGGATTTTTGCTGTCTTGCCGGGCAGGCGGAGAGCGGCCTGGGCGCGCAAGGCGCTGCCGGAGCGGGGTTGCCGGCAGGCGGGTTGTGCCGCGCCTTTGCTGGCCGGGGCCGGGGCAGCGCGCGAGTTTACGGGGTAGGCGCCGGGCGGCGCAAGAGAGGAGTGGTTACATGAAACCTGAAAAATATACGGAGCGGGTGCAGGGTTTTATCCAGGCGGCGCAAAATTATGCGCTGGCTCATGATAATCAGCAGTTTTTGCCTGAGCATTTGCTCAAAGTGCTGCTGGACGATAATGAAGGCCTGTGCGCCGGCCTGATTGAACGCGCCGGCGGCAAGCTGGCTGACATAAAAACCGCGCTCAATGCTGCTTTGGCCGGCCTGCCCAAGGTGGAAGGCGGTTCCGGCGGCCTCTATCTGGCGCCGCCTTTGGCCAAAGTGCTGGATCATGCCGAAAAACTGGCGGAAAAAGCCGGCGATTCCTATGTGACCGTGGAGCGGCTGTTGCAGGCTTTATTGCAGGAAAAATCGGCCAAAACGGCCGATATTCTGGCCAAAGGCGGGCTGACACCGGCAGCGCTCAACCGGGTGATTAACGAATTGCGCAAAGGCCGCACCGCCAATTCGGCTTCCGCCGAAGGGCAATATGATGCGTTAAAGAAATATGCCCGCGATTTGACGGCTGAGGCTGAGGCCGGGCGGCTTGACCCGGTTATCGGCCGTGATGAGGAAATCCGCCGCACAATACAGGTTTTGTCGCGCCGCACCAAAAATAATCCGGTGCTGATCGGCGAGCCGGGTGTCGGCAAAACAGCGATTGTTGAGGGGCTGGCGCTGCGTATTGTCAATGGCGATGTGCCGGAAAGCCTGCGCGATAAAAGCCTGCTGGCGCTGGATTTGGGCGCCATGATTGCCGGCGCCAAATATCGCGGTGAATTTGAAGAAAGGCTGAAGGCGGTTTTGTCGGAAGTAAGCGCCGCCAATGGTCAGATTATCCTGTTTATTGATGAAATGCACACGCTGGTCGGTGCCGGCAAGAGTGATGGGGCAATGGACGCCTCTAATCTGCTCAAGCCGGCTTTGGCGCGCGGTGAGCTGCATTGTGTTGGCGCTACAACTCTTGACGAATATCGCAAATATGTTGAAAAAGATGCCGCTTTGGCGCGGCGCTTCCAGCCGGTTTTTGTTGATGAGCCGACCGTGGCCGATACAATTTCCATTTTGCGCGGCATTAAGGAAAAATATGAGCAGCACCATAAAGTGCGGGTGTCGGATTCCGCCCTTGTATCAGCAGCGACTTTGTCTAACCGTTATATAACCGATCGCTTTTTGCCCGATAAAGCCATTGACCTGGTTGACGAGGCAGCCTCGCGCCTGCGTATGCAGGTCGATTCCAAGCCGGAAGAGCTGGACGAAATTGACCGCCGTATTTTGCAGTTGAAAATTGAGCGTGAGGCGCTGAAAAAGGAAAAAGATCAGGCGTCAAAAGACCGTCTGGCGCGGCTGGAAGAAGAGCTGGCTGAGCTGGAAGAGCAATCCAACGCCATTACGGTCAAATGGCAGGCGGAAAAGCAGAAGCTGGGGCACACCGCCAATTTGAAAAAAGAGCTGGATAGTGCCCGCAATGCTTTGGCGATTGCCCAGCGCAATGGCGATTTGCAAAAAGCCGGTGAGCTGGCTTATGGCAAAATCCCTGATTTGGAAAAAGAGCTGCAACAGGCGGAAAGCAAACAAAGCGCTACTTCTATGGTGGAAGAAACCGTGTCGGCTGAGCATATTGCTCAGGTTGTTTCCCGCTGGACAGGCATTCCGGTCGATGCCATGCTGGAAGGGGAGCGGGAGCGGCTGCTGCGTATGGAAGATGAGCTGAGCAAGCGGGTTATCGGCCAGCAGGAGGCGGTGGCTGCGGTTTCCCGCGCGGTGCGCCGGGCGCGCGCCGGCCTGCAAGACCCTGACCGCCCCATTGGCTCCTTTATCTTTTTGGGGCCGACCGGCGTGGGCAAGACCGAGCTGACCAAAGCGCTGGCAGATTTTCTCTTTCAGGACGAGACCGCTATGGTGCGGCTGGATATGTCGGAATTTATGGAAAAGCATTCGGTAGCCCGGCTGATCGGCGCGCCTCCCGGCTATGTCGGCTATGAAGAGGGCGGCGTGCTGACAGAAGCAGTGCGGCGGCGGCCTTATCAGGTGATTTTGTTTGACGAAATTGAAAAAGCCCACCCTGATGTCTTTAATGTGCTGTTGCAAGTGCTTGATGACGGCCGCCTGACCGATGGCCAGGGGCGGACAGTGGATTTCCGCAATACGCTGATTATTATGACCTCAAATCTGGGAGCGGAGTTTTTAACCCGGCTAGGTGATGATGAGGAAGTGGAAAAAGCGCGTGAGGCGGTGATGGCGGCGGTGCGCGCCAGCTTTCGCCCGGAATTTTTAAACCGGATTGATGAGATTATTCTGTTTCACCGCCTGCACAGGCAGGAAATGGACGCGATTGTTGATATTCAAATGCGGCATTTACAGGCGCTTTTGGAAAGCCGCAAAATCACGCTGGAGCTGGATAATAAAGCCCGTGACTGGCTGGCTGAGCGCGGTTATGACCCGGTTTACGGCGCCCGGCCGCTCAAGCGCGTTATTCAGAAACAGGTGCAGGATCCGCTGGCGGAGCGCCTGTTAATGGGCGATATTCATGACGGCTCATTAGTAAAAATTCACGCAGACGGTAAAAAAGAGCGATTGGAATTCAAGCCGATATTGGCGCATGCCGATTTATAGGCTGTGCCGGCAAAGACCGGGTTTGAACCTGGCCGCTCCCGGGGGCGGCCCTGGTTTTTTTACCGGTTGCCTGCGCGCAGGAGAGGCAAAATTTCAATTTCATAATATTAAGGAAAGGCGGCTGTCTGATTTGCCGGGCCGGGGCAGCAATTATTGCCCGTTTTGTTTAGTATGGCCTTTGAAGATAATTTCTATCCGGCATGATAAAATCCGACCTTTAGTCTGAATTCTTCAGGCTGTCGCAACCCTCTTCCTTTTATGCAGGCTTTATTGCCTCTGCGCTTGCCGCGGCAGCCTGGCCGACCGCCGCCAGATGAGAGAATTTGTTTATTATCCCTGCTCCTGTTACGCAATCGAATGCCGCTTAAAACGGTGTGGCAGAAGCAAGGCGCGTATTGCCGGCGTCCTTATCATTGATCAAAGAGTCAATTTTATCCCTCTCACGTTTGAAGGCTTCTAATTGCTCCCCCTTCAATGATTTGGAATCCGGCAGGCGGATACGCATGGGATCCACTTTGGTGCCGTTGACAATCATTTCAAAATGGCAGTGCGGGCCGGTGGAAAGCCCGGTCGAGCCAATATAGCCGATGACCTGGCCCTGATGCACGTGCGCGCCAGCTCTGATGCCCGGAGCAAAAGCGCTCTGGTGCGAATAGCTGGTTACATAGCCGTTAGCATGGCGGATTTCAGTATGATTGCCGTAACCGCTGCTCCAGCCGACTTTGATAATTTCGCCATCACCGGAAGCCAGAATAGGCGAGCCGCGCGGCGCCGCCCAATCAACCCCGGTATGCGAGCGGAAATAACCCAGAACAGGGTGGCGGCGGGTGCCGAAAGGTGAGGCAAAGACAGCATTGGGCACAGGTTTGCGCAGCAGAAACTGTTTGGAGCTTTTCCCCTCAGGGTCATAATAATCTACCCGCCCGTCATCAGACTGAAAACGGTAATAGCGGCGTATCATGCCGCCGAAATCTGCCTTGACATATAAAATATCGCGCTCCGGCTTGCTTTCGCCTGTCTCCGGCAGCGGATAGAAAACAGACAGGGAATCATTGGACGAAATATGTGACTGCAAATCAACATCATTAGCCAGCATGCGAATAAGCTGTTTGGCTATATCCGGTGTCATATCATAAGCGAGAGCCGATTGGAAAACCGCTTCATAAACCGTGGGCAATTTATCATGCGCCACCCGTATTACCGGGGCACGTCCCTCCAGCGCTGTGCGCAGGACAGGTGTTATTTCCGGCTCATTACAGCGAATATAATCCCCCTTATCATTCAGCGCCACACTTAAAACATGCTGTTTATCTTCATAAATACTGGCGCGGACAATCCGGTTTTGGCCTGCCGGGCCGGATTCTATACCAAGACGCAAAACACTGCCGGCCGGCAGTGTGGTATCATCGGTCATTTCAACCAGAATATCGACCAGATGCTGCACTTCTTCCTGCTGATAATCTGCGTGTTCCAGAGCGGCAAGCAGAGATTCGCTGCGGGCAAAGGGAATAATATCTTCCGAATAATTTTCAAGCGGCGCTGCTGTGGCATAAGAATTCAGAATACTGACATTTTCCTGCGTAATCTTGACATCAGGCAGGGAGGCCAGGCCAAAAGAAGCATAGCCCGGCAAATGCCGGCCGTCTATATTGCGCAAGGCTGCAAGCATTGCCGCGCTATCGGTAAAATGAGCGATTGAGGCCTGCACAAGTTTTTCAGCTTCATCGGCGTTGATAATATCGGCCGTGCCGTAATCGGCGCCGGCTACGGGAAAATTGAAGCTTTGCAATATAACTTCCGATTCCACTTTTGTGCCGTAAATTTGCGCCGCATTTTCGGCCGCCGGCAGCGGCGCGGCATCTGAAAACAGTTTCAAGGCATTAAATTTCGGATAGGCAAATTTTTGCGCATGTTCTTCGGCCAGGTTCATATCCACCAGTTCAAAAGCCTGACTGCGGATAACTTCCTTGCCGTCAATTTTTTGCATGGTAGAAAGTTCAAATTGCCGTTTATCATCAAAATTGCGGCGCGGCCGGGTGGGGATTAAACGCTCACCTTTATCATCATCAGAATCCGCGGCGCGGCGCGGCATGGCATTGCTGCTCAGCAATTCCGGCGGGGTGGCAAGCTGTTCGCGCCCATGCAAGGCAGCAAAAAGCGCCACTCCCATTAAACTGCATGAGGTCAAGCCGGTTAAAAAAGTGCCGACAAGCCAGCGAGCGGAAATCTGGCGGCGATCCGGCGGGCGTTTGCCTTGCATAATGAGAGCAGGCTCATTGTCAGAATAAATATGAATGCCTTTATTCTTCACCATGAAGTATTTTGCCTGTCATTGCTTTTTCGCCACCCAAAGAGGGCCGGATTTCTACTGCTGCGCTACAGTGCTCCCTGCTAACATAGAGGCGCGATGATTAAAGAATATTGAAGGTGAAAATATGAATTTTGTCAATGGCAACAATTTTCGTAAGCTTAATTTTTTTATAGCGCCTTGCTGCCTGTTTATAAATAATTTTTGCGGCAGAGCAGGGCAATATTAACAGCCCTTTTGCGTTTTTTTACAAAAAAAATGCAAAAAGGTATTGACTATTTTCAGAGACAAATTTATACCTGTGCCGGGCTGACGCGGCAGTGTTCTGCCGGTCTGCCATTATTCACTTGTATGTATGTGTATATATGAGTGAGGGTTCTTTGACAGTATGGATTGAAGTGAGAAAGAGGAACGTGGACGGCATTGTTCTTGGGTATTTC
>NZ_QLZD01000047.1 GCF_008636115.1 Candidatus Tokpelaia sp.
GGCAATATCGCTACTAATACGACCGATATTGCTACCAACAAAACCAATATCGCCACCAATGCTACGGCGATTAACACAGTGGCAACCAACACTAATAGCTATCTTGGCGGCGGCGCTAATGTCGCCAATGGCACAGCGCCGACCTTCACTGTCCAGGGCACGAGTGCTAATAGTGTCGGCGATGCTTTCGCAGCCGTTGATACTAATTTGAGCACCATCAATACCAGCCTGACGAGCATTACTGATAGCGTCAATAACGGCACGATTGGCCCTGTGAAACGCTCCACCAGTGACACAAACAGCCTGGTTCTGACTGCTTCCAACGGCACCGCCGCTAGCCCCGGCAACAGCCAGAAGCTTACTAACCTGACTGCCGGCACATTGTCTTCAACTTCAACT
>NZ_QLZD01000019.1 GCF_008636115.1 Candidatus Tokpelaia sp.
GGCGTATCAATCGCCGCTATAGCCAAAATCTTGGGGGTGGCAGCAAACTCGGCCAAAATTTGCCGTTGCCGCAGCGCCTTCGCGCCGCTCACGCGCGGGGCAATTTTCTGCAAAATATCGGCAGTAACAATCGGCATGGCAAACCTCGGCATAAAAAAAGCACCTGCTGCAAACAGGTGCCATTCTATAATTTTGCCTATCACTGCATAACGGGCATTATGCCCTCTGTATCACAGTTTTTGCAGATAATCCTCTATCTCTATTTGCCCGGGCAGTGCCTGTCTTCTCCGGCCGGCGCGGCGCGGTCGGCAGCTCCCGTTCTTTATTTTGCGCACTTGACGCTGCGATATGGTTAGCGCCAAGGCAATATCGCGCTGGCTATAATGCAAAGCCTGCAATTCATGCACCATATAATCCAGCCCTTCCAGGCTGAACATATTACGCGGCACTTCCAGCGTTGCACCGCCAAAAGCAGCGCATAGCTTTTGTGCATTATCGCGGCCGATCACGTTAAAGTCACTGTCATCGGCAATTTTACGCGGAACATAAATGCGGCAGCCCGGCCAATAATAGACAAGTTGCTTTGCTGTGTATATGCCGCATATCTCTGCCACTTCCCGCATTGTCTTGGTTAAACAATTCAGCGGTATTTCCGGTTTTTCAACATGAATAGCCGCAATTTGTCGTGCCAATGCTTTCATTTCTGTCCTCCTCTGATTTGCTTCCGTATCAGCTCCCCCAGCCGGGCAATTTCATCATTCAGCCTGGTTGCAATTACTTTTGGCGCTTCATATATGCCCAAAATCCGCCTTTGCGCCGCCAATACCCGGCGCTGCAGCGCTTCTGTCCGCGCTTTGCCGTGAGGCGCGTCTACCGCCCAATCAACGCCTGCCTCGCGGGCGCAAATGGCCTTGATCGCCTCAATAATCTTTGCCACCTCTGCCCCGTCCGTCAGAAATTGCGTGTGCTCCAAGCCAGTCTGACGCTTGGCAAAAGCAATCAGCGCCTTGTCATCACGATTGCGCAAAACGCCCAGATTATAGCCATTCAACCACATTGCCCGCAGCAGGCCGGCATATTTGCCGCTCACAGTGGCACTTCTCGGCCGGGCCGGCTTGGCCATGCCCGGCAGCCGGCGCAGCGCCAAAATCACCTTATGCGCCTGCTCGTAATTCATAGCGGCGCAGCTCTCTTTGCCGCATTCGCGCGCCATAAAAGCCCGCCGCGTATCTTCGTCCATGCCCGCCCGTTTTGCTTCCACATGGATAGCCGCAATCTGCCGGTTCAGTGCCTTCATTTTTGTTTCCCCAAGGCATAAAGAAAAACCGCAACCCCAAAGCCGTAATCATAGGGAGAAGAGCAGCCCAGATACCGCACAAAGAAAAACATGGGGATCGCTGTCGCCAGCGCTATCAGAGTTTTTTCCAGTGTCATGCCTCTTCTCCAGTCCATTCGGCGATAATATCTGCCTGCAATTCACTCACTAAAGTGCTTAGTGCGCCGATAATGAGCAACTGGTCAGAGCGTTCCAGCGCGCGGAATTCCGCCGGCATAAGCCGCACCCCGCCATCAGGGTGTCGGAAAATGTTCAGGTGATAGAGCAAATCTTCATGCGGCCTGCCTATCGGCCTTATATTATTCACCTGTTCCATTTTCCTTCTCCCTTTCCTTGCCGGCATTAAGACTGTCGAACAAACGGCGCATAGGCCCCTGCATTTTCAAATCAAGGCCGTCCAACAAAGCTTCTAGTTCCTTTCTGGTCAGAACCTTTTTTTCTTTTGGCTTTGCCGGCGGCAGCTTTTGCGGGCGAACAGCTCGCGCTGCCGCGGCGCGCTGACTTGCTGCAACCTCTTTCACTTCAGCCGATATTTCCTCTACAGACGGTGCAAATCCTCTATTCTTGCGCGGCACTTCAGCCCGCAAAAAGCGCATCACCGCTTCTTCTACTGCCTCTACCGGATAAGGTGCCAAGGCCATACCGGCACCGTTCATAAAAATCTCGTAATCAATAGCCTCTGTCTGATGGTAAGCGTTGAGGATAAGGACGATGGCATTCAGTTTCCGCCGATCTATCGCCATTATCTGCCTCTCGCTGTATTAGCCTTGCCGCGGCATCACTTGCCCGGCCGCGCATATATTTACCGCCATGCTCGGCCTGTTTCGCCTTTGCCGCCGCCGCTTGTGCCTGTGCTTTGCTGGCGGCTACCCAATTTTCGTCAAACCCCCGCCAGCCCTGGCTGGTCATGTGGTCAATACAGGTAGTGACAGACCAGCCAAACATCTTTCTGGCAGCGGCAAAATGCTTGACCAGGCCTTCTGCCGCGCGGCGTGTCAGCGGCATTTTTTTTGCCTTACGGTGGCTGATAAGGTCATCGGCGTCTTGGGCCGACATCATTGTTAGCAAATATTCCCGCACATCATCATTTTTGCCGGCTTTTGCCGGCAGAGCCACTTTTCCGGCAATAGGCGCGAGCACGCCGTCATGCACTAATCGGTCAATATCGGCATTTTCCGCCGGCGCCGGGCCTTTATAAAGCTGCTCCATTGCGACCCCCTTTCATGAATAATAGCCAATGGAACGGGTATTTAATCCGCCCCATATGGCCGATAATTGGCTTTTGCGGCGCCAGCGGCAGGATTTTGCGCAACGGAATATCCTTTTCCGACCATTTAAATACAAGCACACCGTGGATTTTGAGAACGCGGAAGCATTCGGCAAAGCCGCGCCGCAAATCGTCTTGCCAAAGGTTTTTGTCCTGCCGGCCATATTTGAGCGCAAGCCACGATCGCGGCCCGGCCTTAACCAGATGCGGCGGATCAAACAAGACCAAATAAAAGCTTTCATCGGCAAAAGGCATTGCCCGAAAATCCATTTGCACATCGGGATCAATAGTCAGTGTCCGGCCATCGCAAAGCGTATGGCTCTCCCGCCTTATATCGGCAAAAAGCACATCAGGATTGTCTTTGTCAGCGTGCATCATGCGCGCCCCGCAACAAGCATCAAGTATTGGTGGCAAATGCGTCATTGCTTATTCCCCCACCGGCTGGAGCGGAAAATCATGGTGCAAGACACCGTCCAGCAGCCCTTTTTGCTGGCCTTCAGGGATATGCTTCCCCCATTGTTTAAAGAAAAACGGTATGCCCGCTTGCGCGCATTTATCGCGCAAATCACGCGCCCATGCGGCTTCCATCGGCCGCGCATTCAAGCCGCTTTCTCCGCCGACAATAACCCAGTCAATGCCGGATAAATCCGCATCGGCAACGGGGCCAAGAAGCGGCTCAAATGAGATAAAATGCCGTGCCCCAGAGCATTTACGCAGTGCTTTTGTTCTACAAAGCGTTTCACTATTCTCTATGCTCGTCCCAAGCCAAACATTCAGCAAAAACGGGAAAGCAGGCGGGTATGTATAAAACAAAACTTCGGTCATGCGCTCTGGGCGCTTTGTTAATATTTGATATATATGCTGCGGCGTTGCCGCCATTATCGCCCAAATATCGGCAATAAAATTCACTGGCACATCGGGGTGAAAAAGGTCAGACATGGAATTGACAAATATCCGGCGCGGTTTTTTCCACTTGAGCGGAACAGATAATGACTTTTTGTTGCAGCGGATTTTGCCTGTCCATTTGGCGCGGCCGCCGCTTTTGCGGGTCAGGCCGGCATATTTGCGGCTGCCCATTGCCGCAAGGCGGGAGGCCATCTGCATAGCATAGCAGTTTGTGCAGCCGGGCGACACAATACTGCACCCGGCCACCGGGTTCCAAACCGCGTCTGTCCATTCAATGTTAGTTCGTGCCATTGTCATTCTCCAACTGCCATTTGATAAGCAGGCCCCGATATTCGCCGTCACAGTCTGCTTTTTTTGCAAAAAAAATCTGCCATCTGTCCTTGCGCGTTCCGACCAGGCTTCGCCCGGAACCCGTCAGCCATAGCAAAGCGTGCAATAGCAAAATTGTCACCTACAGGCTCTCCGTAACCAGTCGGATTATCTGCTTGATAGATGATTATGTCGCGTATGTAAGCGCCAGAGGTCGGGATATAGCCAATCAAGATTTTAATAGGCGTGACACTTGTGCAGATTGCTTCCCCCAGCTTACGGCAGGACTTGGTGCGCTGTCCGGTATAAAGCTGCAACCTGTCTCCCGCCCTAGCATGAGAGCGTTTGCCGAGACGCCTTATCGTCTGGCATTTCTCACCACTCGCCACCAAATCGGCGAATTGCTCTTTAAAATTGTAAACGACCATTGCCGCTTCCCTTTTCTTTGACATTTCAATGGAGGTGCGGACGCCCCAGCTTTGCCCCTTGTTGCTGTTTTTCAGCGTCCAAATAATGGAGCAAGCCGTTCGCCATAACGATGGCGATAAGCGCTTTTTCAGCCAGTGCCAGCTCAAAGATTTTTCCTTGATAGGTTTCATGTAAGAGGAGGTGGATAGTATCTTTTATTGAACGCACCAACGCCGCTTCAAAACCTTCATCTTCACAATCCTTTAAAAATACAGGCATCAAATCGGCCTGCATTTGCGCCCGCACCTCGTGCATTTTCGCGCAAATCATGCGCAATTTTTCCTCTGTCTGCTCTTTGTTCATTTTTGCGCCTCAAGGTTTATGCCGCCTGCGCCCGAAACAGATGACCAAACACCGCTTAAACGGAAACGGTATATGTCCTCTATTGTATAAGCGGCAGCCTTTTTCCGATATTTCAGCATTACAGTCAGCCCATCTTTGCGAGGATAAAAGCGGATAGCGGATATTTTAAACTCCCAGCCATCGGCTAAGAGAGCGGCATGCTTAGGTTGCAGCACTTCAATATTCGCCACCACCCATATTTTTGCTCTCTCGGCCGGAAATTTGGGCTGTTTGATAGGCCGTTTTGCCTTACGCATTTTTCATCTCCTGCAACTTCCTCTAAGAGGGCGTTTTCCTGCCCTTATTAGGGGCAGGCAATCTCACAGCTTCGCCAAATCAATGCTGATGGCTTTCCAACTGTCTTTAATACCGGCGCGCTCATAAAAGCGGATATATTCGCGGGACAACACCACCCGCATAGCATCGCGGATTGCCTGCATGGCGCGCTGCCAGCGCTCATCGTCAATATCCAGGCGCAACAGCATGAATATTTCGGAGCGATTGACCTTGCCTTCTTTATCTGTGTTGAAAGCGCGGGTGATAATGGCGCGAACTTCAGGGCGGCTGTCAGCCGTCCATTCATTCATGCACTCGTCCAGCAAGGCTTTCGCCACCTGCAATTCGCTTCCGAAATCAATGACATCAGCAACTTGCACCACCACTTTTTGCAGGCCATCATAGCTCATATATGTGCGGTTGCCTTTGCGTCCGCCTTTGGTTGCGCCATATTCCTGCTCAATTAGGGCATCAAAGCTGCCTAAATATTCAGCTACATGGCCTTTGAAACGACCAATCTGGGCAGACAGGTCTTTGGCATAAAAAATCTCGCGGCGGACAACCTCATCTTCTAACTTGTGCTGCGGCTTTACTATTTCCAAGGGAACCATACGGCCTTCCGCGTCCACCATATATTGCCTGCCATTCATGGTCACAACGCCTTTGACGGCGGCTTCACAGCTTGCCTCTTCCCGCGCCTTACTGATAAGCGCGCGCGCCTCTGCCATTCCTATTGCTGCTTTTTGCTGTTCCATTTCATTTCACCTTTCTGGCTGCGTATTCAATTTTCCAATTTTCTGATGCCGGAATTTTGCATTTCGCTGCATCTTCGGCGGCGTCATAATCAATTCTCCTGCCTCTTTGTTTTTTCCGCATATTTTTCTGCATGAGCGATAGGCGCAGCGCCTCTTTCGCATCGGCGGCAGAAAGACGATCAGCATTGCGCCAGCCGACTGCACAGTCTCTGAATCGATAGGTGATTGAATAAACCTTCATACTACGCTCTCCTCACTCTGCCGCCAGCACCGGCCGCGCCACGATAGGGAACAGCACGACATTCTCGGAAAGCAAGCTCGCCTGCATCTGTGCCACTGTCCGCTTTGCCGGCAGCGGCAGCGCGGCGTCCAGCCGGGCAAGAGCGCGGTCAAGCTGTCCTCTTGTCAGCGCCAAATCGCCAGCCTGCTGTCGTAAAATCTGAACAGTTCCTAAAATCGCCTCCCGCAATATTCGTATTTCCTGCGGGGTAAAAAAAGTTCCCGTGGTTTCAAACTGCAACATCTCATCAGCAAATTCGTCTAATGCCTGCACTTTATTCTTCGTCATAGCCCGTCTCATTACCTTCTCCCATCATGCGCACCGCTTCGGGGTTAAATTTACAAATCCGGCAAGCCTGCCAATGCTTTACCTCGGCCCGGTTACTAGTCGGGCAGCGGCGCTCGCGGAACAGCCGGCATTCTATCGCCGTTAATTCCTTACCCAGATGCGGGCAGAGCATTATTGCGTTGAGGCGCTCCATAATCGCCGCCCGCATTTTGCCAGTGCCGCCCACATATTTGCCGGCCAAGGCAGTGCTGACCGCCCCGCGCGAATAGCCGATTTTATCAGCCACGGCCTTGATACTGCCCAGCTTCTCAATGCCGGCGCGCAACAGGCTCAAAGCCTCATTATCAAGCTGCTTCCATGCCTTAGCCATTGCTGCCCGCCCCTTCATTCAGATCGACAAGCCGCCCTTTGCTCCATACAGGCGCGCGCGGCCCTGTATCTTTAATCAAACGGTAGATTTTAAAACCGTTGGAAGTTTCAGCCTGCCCAGCCTGTCGCTGCGGCAGCTCTGTTAAATAACCACTGCCCGCCAATTTGCGGATATAGGCCTGAATATTGTCATACGGGGTCGCTTCTTCCCCCGTGCAAGCCAAGATAGCCAGATCAGAGACAGTAAATCTCCGTATCAGGCGGATAGCGCGCCAAATACGCTGCCTTTGTGTGTCAGCATAAATTTTCGGCCTACCTATCGTCCCTTTTGGCCCGCTTTTCAGCATTTCGCCTTTGTCCAAAAAAGCAGAACCCGGTGCCGTGAGACTAAAACCCCCCTTATCTTCCCGGCTTAAAAAGCCGCGTAAGATAAGCTTGCTTGCTGCCTTCGCAATATATTTACGACCGATAGGCAAATGCTCTGCCAAAGCGTCAAGGCTCAAATGCCCCTTGCCAACCGCGCCCAAAACGGCAATCTGATGCGTTGCTATTCCGGCCATCACACAATCTCCGGCACATATATTGGCTGCCCGCTTTTGCGGTCATTCACCAGCAATTTGCCGGCCATATCGGCAAGCTGCATCGGCTTCTCCGGCGTGTAATCACCGCGTTTGCCGGCACGCTCAATATTGGCAATCGCCTCTTTAATTTCGCGATTATAGCCATGGGTGATTTGATGGATAAAAGCGCTCAAATCCTCGCCTACCGGCACTTCGCATATCTCACGCATAAAGCGTTGGACATCGATAAGCTCGCCCTGTTCAAACCGCACATATTGCGCGATACGGCTTGCTACTTGCGGCAACATGGTCAGATTATCGCGGATCTTGCCCATGCCGACCAAAACAAAGACAATGTCGCCCATATCGCTAAAATCGCGAATGCTCTCCATAATCCGCTTATTGCTGCTGATGTGGTCAGCCTCATCAATGATGATGCAAAAGGTCTTGCGCCGCGCTGCCATCATGCTTTGCCGTGCCAGCATTGCTTCCATGCTCTGCTCAAACCGGCTGGCATAGCTGTGCGCCGGCTGAATGCGGAATTCATTCAGCAAATCAGCGAGGAACCAGCCCGGCGTCCATTCCTTCTTGGCGCGCAGATAGATGCTCTCATTCTGCACCGCCCAGCGGTAAAGCGTGGTGGTTTTGCCTAAGCCCGGTTTCCCGTCTACCACCATCAGGCAGGCTTCCTGCGCGCCGCGCCGCTCTAAAGCAGTCAAGGCTTCGGCAAAGCGGTTTGCGTTTTCCGTATTGACAAAGACATTCTTCATTTCTATCCTGACCTTTCCTCTGTGCTCTCAAGCGGCAGCGCTTGCCCTTGCTATCTCCACTAATGCTTGCAGGTTTACGCCATTGCTTGAGAGCCAATCTTTCATGGCATGGGTTGCCAGCAAATCTTCCCTGATATTCGCTCTGTCCTGTGCCGTTGCCCGTTCCGGGTTGGCGATAAGCCACAGCGCATAATCAATATCTCCCTTAAAATTCGGCCGGGCATTTGGGTCGGCGGCCACATTTTCTGCCCGCGGCGCCGGCAAAACCTTAACCGCTTCCAGCGCCGGCACGGGCGACACGATTTGCGGCAGCGGCCGCGTGGTATGCGCCGCAATCACCATGGTGCGCAATTCGGCATCAATCACATCGGCCTTCCTGCCCACCCGGGCGCGCCGGCCTTTATGGCGCTTTTCGGCCGCTTTCTCGGCTGCCGTCATCGGCACCATGCGCGTCTTATGCCCGGCAAAAGCCGCTTTGCCGATAAGCGCGCCCGGCCGCCGCTCACCGTCTATCATGGTGATAGCGCGGCAAATAACGCTGTCGGCATTAGTCGGGTCATAAGCGATAATCACCTCTTCGCCGTGATAGCTCTCCAGATCGCCGCAGAAATACTGGTTATCAAACAACTCAACCACGCCGCGGCGGGTTCGCCTAATTTCCCAAATCAGCCGCAATTCCGCCAGTTCTGCCGCGTCCACTATATCGGCCGTCCAACCTTGCGCTTCCGCCAGCCGCCACGCTTCATTGGGGCTTAAATGCCGCTTTTTGCCCGTTTCCGGGTCTATAATAGCGTCCAGCGAGCGGTGCGGCCGGGCATTATAATCGGCAATCATATCGGCACAGGCTTCCATAAAAGCTGCCCAGCTCGGCAAAGTGGCTGATATGCCGGTCTCGGCCAGCTCTTTACGCGTTACCTTATGCACGGCCTGCGCCGCTTCCTTGTCCATATCGCCGCCCAAATAAGTCGGCATTGTCCGGGCAAGGTTCGTCCAATGCCGGTTAAACCGTTCAATCAAGCCCTTGGCCTGCGAATTGTAAGGCAAAGCGTGCATCGGGGTGATACTTAGCCGCTCCAGAAGCCCGGTTAAGCTGTCTTCCATCGCCGCGTTTTTGTAGCCCGGCCCATTGTCGGTATAAAATATCGCCGGTATGCCGGCCTTGCTCACCGCCATTAACAACGCGTCCGCCACCGCATTGGCACTCTCATCAAGCGCCGCGCTCCAGCCCACTACCCGCCGGGTTTTTGCGTCAATAATGGTCGTTAGCTCGGGGCGGAAAGGCCGCCCATGCGCCGGGTGCGCAATTTCCGCATTAAAGGTCTTGCCGTCAGCCTGATACATTTCTGCCGGCATCATGTCGCTTGTGTCGCGGCTTATATAGCTCTGCATCTTCTTCAGCTCCCGCGGCCCCATGCGCCCCTTATTGCGTTCAAGCATGGTCATTTTGCCCATTGCCGTTCTTATCTGCCCAATGCTTGGCAGCTTCGCCCGTGGCTGTTCCTGCCGCCACATATCCAGCGCCTGTTGCATGCTCGGCTTGCTCGGCAAGCCGTAAAAGCGATAAAAAGCCCGTATCCAGTGCGGCACCCCGCCGGCCTGTCTTTTGGCCGGTGCCAGTGCAGCAATGGCGCAGCCGCTCTGGCGATAGCGCTTTATCCAGCGCATAACCGTGCGGGCGCTCAAGGGCGCGCTGTCCTCGCGGCTCTTATCATTGGCTTTAGCCGCCATACGCACCATTTGCTCTGTTGCCGTGCCGGCGCTCAAACCTGCCAGAAACTGCTCAATCATCACGCTCACCGCAATATCCTGCCACACTGCCTGCCGTTCAATTTCGCGCACCAGCACCAGCCGCGCTTCCATCACTTCCCGCTGCCGGGCTGTCAAATCCGCCGTGTTCTGCAGCGGCGCAATTTCTTTGCCCCCTGCCCCGGCTTGCGTCAGAACCGAAAGCGCGGTCATGTTTTCTGACGCTTCTTTTTGTCCAAGCCGCAAAAACTCTGCCTGTAAGGCTTCCTGTGCGTGCAAAGGCAATAATGAAAAGTGATATTCCCAGCCGCCGCCGCCTTCCCGCCCGGCGCGTATCCGCGCCAGAGCCGATTGCCGCCAACCTTCCCGCAATGCCAATTTTTTGATACCGAAGCGCGTTGTAGGCATATCAGCAATCACCAACCGCGCCACTGCTTCGGCAATCTCGGCATCTGTGTAATATTGCTGAAAGGCGCTCATCTCTTATTACCCGTCAAATAGCCATTTTTTGCTTTTCATTAACCATCACGCCAGCACTATTCACAGCGTCAGATTTTTTCTCTTTTAAAAATTTCTTATAAGCGTTAGAAATGACGCGGGGTTTTCTGGCCAAATATCGCTGTGGCCATAAATCCTCTGGCCTCTGCTCGATGAAGGCGGCAATAATTTCTTGAGCCTTACGGTGAGTGACGTGCTTCACTCGGCGGCAAGTCGAATCTGATAAGCAGTTCTCTCGTGCGAGTTCAGTCAAATTCGAACCACGGCGATGCACCTCTGCTTTGATTGCTTCCCAATCAAGAATGGGGGCATTTCGCATTCTGCATACCCTTCAAGGTGGCTAAAATGCCGCCTTTTAAACGGCATTAAAATAACATTCATTGTCCCCAATTAGGGATAACGAATGTTAAATTATGTAAAGTATACTTATCTGTCAAGTGGAGTTATCTTTCTTTTAGGAGAAGGCTGTGGAAAATATCGCAAAGCGGCTTATTGAGGAGAGAAATAGGATTGGCTTTAATCAAACAGCTTTCGCACGATTGCTAGGTATATCGCGGATTGCCCTAAGAAATATTGAGGCGGGAGAAAGCGTTTTTAAAATCGATGTTTTGCAAGCAGCCGCTGCCGTTGGTGTCGATATCCAGTATGTAATCACAGGCATTCACTCACAAAACACTTCTGATATAGAAGAAAAAATCGGTTATGAGCGCCAAGCTGTTAATATACATGGCAATATTAGCGGTGTTGGTATCATGACGGGCGGAAATGTGCGTATCGTCCAGACAAATATTCATAAGACGACCACGAAAGCTATCCCTAACCCCGGGAAAGAGCATATCAGCGAAGAGCAATGTGTTACACTAAGGCATCTGGTAGATAATGTAGTAGAGGCTGAACAAGCCCTAAAAAAAAGCCCTAAGACTTACAATGCGATCTGGAGCAGCGTAAATCGCCATTGTGGGGTTTCTACTTATCGCATGATAAAATCGGAAGATTTTGAAAAAGCTAGAAAATACCTTACAATGTGGATAGGGCGTTTAATGCGCTCAAAGTCTGCTCCTGTAAAAACAGGTGATGCTTGGCGGAAACGGCATTATACTTATATAAAGGTAAATTCTAAATCACCAAGCGATGAATCTGCTGTCAAAGCTTATATGAAGCGTAAATTCAAAGCTGAAAGCCTCACAGAACTTGATAATGACCAGCTTGAAGCGGTTTATAGGTATGTCGCAGGCAGGAAAAGCGCCAGAAAGTGAATTATGAAAAGTGTTAAAATAAGCGCCATTGCTACAGTTATTGCCTTGGCGTCACCTATCGCGTATGCACAGCAAGCTTTCAAGCTTAACACATCTGATTTCCTTGGTATTTATAAAAATCTAATCGGAAAATCGGTGGAAATAACTGACTGTCAGGCAAAAAGCATGGAGACACACTCTCAAGGTAGCCTAGAGTGTGTTTATGGTGAAGGTCTCGGACGCTTTATTATTTATGTTCCTACAGATAAAGTTCCGAACGACCAGCTCGCTTTCGGCCAGCGATATTGCACAGATACAGTTATTAGACGGCCCGAATGCAAAGCTACAATCCAGGGCCTAGCTGTAAAATTCCGCTTCCCGGGTGATCGTATTGACGCCGAAATTCGTGCGTCTTCTATTGAATGGCACTCGGAAGGTCTGCCGCGCCAAAAAATAACAACGGCCGATTTTATTAAAACCTATCGGCAATATGGCGGTAAGCCTGTTGAGATAACAGATTGCCACTTTGCCAAAGGCAGCAGTCCGTTCTGCAAAATTAAGGGGGATCTATGGATAGACACGGATCTAGTCCCGGAAGCAGAGCTTGCCACCGCCCTTAAATGCGCAAAAGCCTATAAATGCGTGGTATCCATATCAGGCTGGCCCATGGCTATGGACACAGCCGGCATTCGGGCAACTTCTATAGTTATCACTCAGCAGGAAGAGAAAAAGAGCTGGTGGTGAGTCACACTATATATTGTGTCAACCACAATATTAGGCGCGCAACCTTATCCATCTCTCTGTTTAAATCATCAGTCAGCGCTCAATTTCTATCACCTTGTTTATATTTACTTTTTCAAGGTTGCAACTTAGCCTGCTCTTTTTGTGCTAAAGTTGCAACCTCAAATGCTAATTTGCAAATTCATTTGTCAAAATGCGCTAAAACTTTTGGCAAAACATCTGACCAGCAACGCAAAGCCCTCATGCGCTTGGCTGCATAAACCCTGGGGAAACCATAATGAACAGGTTTGATTTCATTCTGCACGCGTTTTGAGCAGCTATTGGGCACATTCCGCGCAGCTTTGAGCACTTTTGCACAGGCGAATGCTTATGCTGTTTTTGGCAATTTTTTCTCAAAATCTCTTTTTTATTATTAAATATCAATATCATATTATTTGACAAATATTCCCTCACTTTTTGACAAATGATCCAGCCCCTTACAGCAACAGCCGCCGGCGGATCTTGTCCGCGCCGCTTGCATCATCGCCCGTTATGATCTGGCCAAATCCGGCCGCAGCGGGCCAACAGAAACAATGGCAGAGGAATTTAAAGGTGTCATAAAATGGCTGCAAGATGTGCAAAAGGGTATCGCGCAGCTTGATGCGCCGAAAGCCGGCCTTGCCGGAGAAAGCAGCGGCAGCCGTTTTTCTGACAGAGAGCCGATTTTTACGCCCGACAATTTGCGGTGGTCATAATGGTTGCGTCTTATAATACGCCGATCCGCCGCATGTCTCCCGTTATTGAAGAGCGGTTGCGGCTGGTTTTTCCCAAAAAACTGTTCCAGATAGACCGCGCCCCGGCCATTATGACGGTGAAGGAATATGAGCGCATTACCCGGCAATCACCATTTATCGGCCTTGCCTTCCTGTCAATTCAGGTTGGTGCTGCCAGCGGCCGGGAAATGCTTTGCCAATATCACTGGCGGCTTATCTGCGTGCTCAAAGCCACAGGCAGACTGGATCGCCGCTTTAAAGGCGATGCGCGCGATATGGGCATGGACGATATAATGGACGTGGCTATCGCCTGCCTGCATGGCCATAGCTTCAATGAGCTTGGCGCTTGTGAGGTGACAAGCGCCGATAGCGTCTTTCTGGAAAGCAAAGCAGCAGAATTTGCTGATGAAGATACGATAATGGCACATATCAATTTTGTTATTTCATCAACCTTGTCGGCCGCAGATCTGCGGCTGACAGATCCGGAAGATTTTAAAGGCCTGAATGTGTCATGGCTGGTGAATGGTGAAAAAGGAAGTGAAAATGCAGAAAAAGCTTAAACCTGCCGGCAGCCTTCCGGTGCTGATGGAAGATGGTGAGATGTTCCCCGCTGCCGGGGCGGAAGTGGAAATGTCGCAATATTACCGCCGCCGGCTCAAAGACGGCGATCTGGTGGAAATAACGGGCGGTGCCGCGCGGCCGGCTCGGACAGAGAAGGATAAGAATAATGGCTGATTTTACTTTTGACGAAATCCCGCTGGACTGGGTTGAGCCGGGCACTTATTTAGAGGCGCGGCCCAATTACGCACAACTTGGCCTGCTGCCTTACCCGGTCAAAAATCTGATTATCGGCCAGATTTTATCGACAGGCTCTTTAAAAGAGGGCGAGATTGTTGAAGTGGTTAATGCCGATGACGCTATTGCGCTTTTCGGCGCCGGCTCCAGCGGGGCGGAAATGGTCAAGGCGTTTAGAGCGGGCAACAGCACCCAGCCTCTTTATGTAACAGGTCTGCTTGATGATGTCTCCGGCGTTGCCGCTACCGGCAGCCTGGCATTTAACGGCACAGTCAGCGCAGCTTCCGTGCTGCGTTTTAAAATTGGCGGCCGGTCGGTCAAGATTTCGGTAGCGGCTAAAGATGATATGCCGGCTATCGCTACCAAACTTGCGGCGGCGATTAGCCAAGATGATGCTATGCCGGTAAAGGCAACGGCAGCGATCGGCACGGTGAGCCTAACCGCCAAATATACCGGAGAGCTGGGCAATGATATAGATTTCCGCGTAGATAGCGCCGCGGCGCCCTTGCCGCAGGGGCTTGATGTTACTATCACTCCCATGGCCGATGGCGCCGGCAATCCCGACATTAACAAAGTGCTGGATAGCTTGGCGCAAAACTGGTTTACCTCACTATCAGTGCCGTGGACGGACAAAACCAATATGGAAGCGCTGGCCCTGTGGCTGGACGAACAGTTCAAAGCCATGAGCAAGCGCGATTGTCTGGGCTTTGTCGCCAAGCGGGCCGGCTTTAGTGAGGCAGTGGCATGGGGCAAGCTCACCAATTGCGCCTTCCTCTCCGCCGCGCCGCTGAAAGCCTCACCGACATCGAGCTGGGCACTGGCTGCCAGCCTGCAAGGTATTGCCGCCAAACATTTGGCCGATGACCCGGCGCGGCAATTGCGCACTCTGATGCTGCCCAATGTGCAGGCGCCGGATAGCGCTGACCAGTGGACAGAGCAGGAACGCGATTTGCTTCTGCGTAGTGGCTGCTCCTCACTCACCTGCACGGCCGAGGGTGCAGTCACCATCAGCCGTATTATTACGACTTACAAGCATAATAATTTGGGCACGGCCGATCGCGCCTGGCTGGACATTATGACATCAGCGACAGTCAGCCGTATCCGTTATGATTGGGCGGCTTTTATCACCCTTAATTATCCGCGCTGCAAGCTGGCTGACGATGACGATGTGGCTGCTTTTGCCGGCCGGCTGGATAGTAACGGTCTGCCCGATAATGCGGTGGTGACCCCCGGCCGCATGAAGGCAAGCTGGGCCGGGCGCTGCGCTCTTTACGCCAATCAAGCATGGATTATCGACGTGGATCAGACGATCCGCGACAGCATTTTTGAACGCTCGCCGAGCGATAAAAACCGTATGCAAAGCCGTCAGCGCATTAACATTATCGGCAATTTGATGGTTTTTGCCGGCAGTCTGGAATTCCGGGCTTAGTAATTTGCGCTCACGGCAGCAGGGCAAGCCCTGCGCCTGCGCGGGCGCGCCAAATGATTGGCGGCGGCCATTTGGCCTTGCGGGGCAAGTGCCCCGATACAAACAGAAAGGATTGTAATAATGGCACAAACAGTCGGCATTGTGGATATTTATTGGCGCGGCCAATATATCGCCACGGAAAAAGGCGGCACTCTCCGCCTTGGCGGTTTGAAGAACAATGCGGTCACTTACGGCCGCCGCGTTGATCGGGCGCAGGAATATCAGGGCGCGGAAATCAACGCCACCACCAATTTGCGGCGCGGACAAAGCTTTGCCAGCCTGTTTGATGTTGATGAGGGCGAGCTGCAAGTGCTCTGCGATACGGGGCAGACTTATGTCTTTGAAGACGCCTTTTACGAAGGCGATCGGCCGCAAATTACCGGGGGCGAAGGCGGCAAGCTGGCGCTTAAATGGGCGGCCAGCGCCGGCAAGGAAGTTTTGAAAAATTAAGGAAGTAAGGAGCAGGAAATGAAGGAAGTAATTATGGACGCAGAGCTGGTGACAGCAGCCGGGATTGAGCCGCAGGCAGATATTGTCATTGATGAAACAGCGGCTGCCGGTGCGGCGGTGGTTGATGAGGCAGCGGGTGATGAGGCTTTGCCGGCGCGGGCAATCCGCAATGCCAACGGCACAATCACCTTGCCTTTGCGCTTTCCCGTATCTGTTAAAGTAAAAAAAGCCAATGGCACAATCGCCGAAGAAAAATATGACCGGCTGACTTTCCATTACCTGACCGGCGCGGACGTGCGGGCGATTATGACCGCGCCGAAAGACATGGCCAATATCACCACTTTCAGTCGTGCTACCAAAATCAACCAGGCGGTTATGAATGTGCTGTTTGACCAGCTCCATGTGGCCGACATCAATGACGGTGTAAAAATCATGGCTTTTTTTACCGAGGGGAAGGCCTGAAAAATATGATGGTGCTGATGGGCGCACTCGCTGAGATTGCGTCCTTCAGCGCCGCCGAGATTGAAGGCATGACGCTTACGAAAATGCAATTTTGGGCAGAATGCCTGAATCTTTATCATGAAGAAGTAAGGCAGCAAAACGGGGCATAGCCCCGGCTAAGGCCGACCGGCCGCCGGCGGCTTCAGCGCCGCCCCCGCGGAGGCGAGGCGAAGCCTCTGCCGGTGTTATCATAGATGCGCGCAAGGTGTGCAACGCAAGGAGATCATAATGGCCGGCAACAGGGATATGAAGCTCAATATCCTTGTGAATTTGAAAGATCAGGTATCCGGCGGTCTGAATAAAATTACGGCCAATATACGCAAAATAGGCGCTGCGGCCGGCATTATTGCCGGCATCAGCTTTATGGCACCGCTTAATGAGGCCGCCGCTTTTCAGCAACAGCTTTTAGATATTGCCGGCACGGCAGAATTGTCGGGCAAACAGGCCTTTGCCTTTGTTGATCAGGCTAAAACGCGCTATGAGGCCATGGCGCTGGAAATCGCGCAATCGTCCCGCACCATAGCCGAAGGTGCCGGCAGCATGATTGCTGCCGGCATTAGCCGGGCGGACGTAGATGCCTCTATCCGCGATATTGGCAAGGCCGCTACCGCTGCCAATGCCGATTTTGCCGATATGAGCCGTGTCGCTACCAGCATGATGATGAACTTGAAGCTGCCGGCCAACCAGGTAAAAGACGCATTAGGCGCTCTGGTGGTGGCCGGCAAAGACGGTTCATTCGAACTTAAGGACATGGCGCGCGAATTTCCCAACCTCACAAGTGGCATGGCCAATCTGGGCATAAAAGGCCGCGAAGCGGTCAATACCCTATCGAGCATGGCGCAAATCGCCATGAAATCCGCCTCAATGCCCAGCCAGGCGGCCACTAATCTCGGCGATTTTATTTCGCAGATCCAAAGCCCGCGGGTGGCAAAATCTATGGCCAAAATGGGTGTAGATATTCAGGCCGTAATGATGGACGCTTCGGCCAAGGGCATTAACCCGCTCGAGGCGGCGCTGCAAAAAGTCAGTCAGGTCGCGGGCGTCAGTGGTGAAACCATTAGCAAATATATGAAAGAGGCGGAAGGCCGCGGCCTCAAAGGCGCGGAAGCAATGGGCTTTGTCCGTGAGCAGTTGGAGCGGATCGGCGCCGGCGGCAATCTTTCTAAAATATTCGGCAATCAACAGAGCCGCGATTTTGTCATCGCCATGCTCGGCAATATGGACGAATATCTGAAAATCAAGAAACACGTGGCCGAGGCCACCGGTGCCAATACAGAGAAGGATTCTGCCACCCAGATAAAGGGCCTCAATCGCCAATTAGTGATTTTTAGCGAGATCGGCACACAGGCGGCGCGCGAAGTGGGCTTTGCTTTTGGCGCCTGGTTGCCAATGATCAATGACCTGTTCGGCGGCTTGTTGAAAAAATTCCGGCAATGGGACGCTGACAGCGGCGGTATGCTCAAAAAAGCGCTGTCGCTCGGTGCCGGCATTACCCTGCTGGCGGCCGGGCTGGGCGCAATCAGCCTTGTTTTGCCGATTGTCACCGCCGGCTTTAGTGCCCTGGCCGGGATTTTCGGCGCGTTGCTGTCGCCTGTCGGCCTGCTCATTGCCGCTCTGGCCGGTGCCGCTTATTTGATTTATGAGAATTGGGAAACAATCGCCCCCATGCTGGCCGGCTGGTGGGGCAGCATAAAAGAGAGCAGCCTTGCTGCCTGGGCGGGCATTAAAGGGGCATGGAGCAAGCTTGTCCCCTATATGAGCCAGCTTTGGAGCAAAATATCGCGTGATGCCGGGCGGGCATGGCAGGCGATAGTGCCTATAGCGGAGCGCGCCTGGGGAGCAATTAAAAACGCGGCGGCCAATATTTTTGCCGGCATAAACTGGGATAATGTCGGTGCAACCGTCTTGCGCGCTTATGAGGCCACCATTCGCGCACTTGGCAATGCCTGGGAGTGGCTCGGCCGCGTTTGGGAAGATGCCAGGCCTTATATGGAAGGCATCGGCCAGAGCCTCACCCGCACTTTCGGCACTATGGGCGGGGTGGTGCAGAATGTTCAGGGCATTGCCGGCGGCCTGCTCGATCTGGCCGGCGCTATCGCCAAATGGCTGGGTTTTGGCAATGATAAATCCGGCGTGCCGGAATTTCTGGGCGATATTATCGGCTTTTTGGGGCAGCTCGCGGCGCTGGGGCTGGAAGGTGTGGCAAATGCGCTGCAAATAATCAGCGGTGCCTTGCGCAGCCTTATAGATTTGCTCAACGGCAAAGCGCCTGACTGGGAGAATTACTTTCCAAAAGGGCTGGTTTCCTTTGTCAATAAGCTGGGCACCGGCATCAGCAATATCAGCAAGGCGATGCACAGCCTCACCGGCGAGACTTTTGTCGGGCGGGATATGGTAGAAGTAAAACCCGGCGATATGGCGCAAATCAATGCCCGGGCTGATGCCGGCCAGGCCGCGCTTCAGCAAATGCCCGGTTATGATACTAACCGAACCGCCGGTGATTTTTTCCGCCAGAATGGCGGCATTGACGGCCTGCCCATGCCGGCGCCGGTAAAGATTGACAATAAAGCCGAAATGACAGTCAAAGTTTTAGGCGGCCAAGCCGAAGTCAGCGGCCGCTTTAATGGCGAGCCGATCAACGCCGTTGACGGCGGCCGTATGATTGCCCGCCCTTAATCGCCATAGGGCTTTAACCCGGCGGCAATCGCCGCACAGGCAAGGGCAATAGCATGCGGAATTGCCGCCGGCTTGCCGTTGCCTGTTCGGCCACGCTCATAGTTTTCTACTGTTATCGTGGTCAAATGTAATGTTGCAGCGGCCTTTGCCTGGCTAAAACCCATTTCTTTGCGCCAAGACTTGAATTTTTCTTTATCCATTGCTATTATATCCAGATAAAGGAAGGTGAAGACTGATTGGCCTAATCGGTTCGGGGGTTTTACGCCCCGAACCTTTTAAGTTAGAATTTCAAAATCAATTCAATGTGCCAGCAAAGAATTTTCATTTGAAACCTAACATATTTAGGCTTTCTCAATAGTCTCACCTTCCTTTCTGCTTTGTAAGAGAACTATCTCTCTTACAAAAACAACTTACCTAAAATATTTAGGTAACGCAAGCGCAAATTTGCATTTTTTTCAGAAAATTTCTTTTTTGTTTGCGCGCGCCGGCGGCCAACCCGCGCGTGTTTTCTGCCTTATCCGCGCCTTGGCGCGGATAGGTTTTTGCCTGTGGCTGCGCCATAATCGGGGGCATAAGCCGGCGCGGTTTCCTCCCGCTTCTCGCGCCGGCTTTTCCACCTCACAAAAAGGCGCGCCTGATAATGCTTTATATTTTGAATGGGCTGATTATTTTGTCATTTTTAGCATGGGCCGGCTGCCTGTTCTGGGGTGCTGTGGCGTTTATTCGGGCAGACAGGCGGCGATAAATGGCACTACCACCCCCTTTGCCCGGCCTGATGCCGGCCAGCTTTCGCGGCATCGGCTTTTATGCGCCCGATGTCTCAAGCGAAGTAGGCCGCCGCATTGCCGCGCATTATTTTCCCGGGCTGGATATTGCCGCCTATGATGATCACGGCAAAAGCCCGGAAAAAATCACCATAGAGGGTATGTATGTGGGTGATGATTATATCGCTCACGGCAAGGCGCTTAAATCCGCCTTTGAGCAAAACGGCACCGGCACATTGATGCACCCGTGGTGGGGTGCTATCCGCGCGGTTATTGTCGAGCAGGCCACCGTCAGCTATTCGGCGGCCGAGCTGCGGGTGGTGCGTTTTTCCGCCACATTTGAAAAGGCCGAAGACAATATATTAGGCAAGCTGTTTGGTGCCCTCGGCTTGGGAACAGTGCCCAAATTACTGTCATCGGCTTTAACTCTGGCAAAACAGGCGCAATTTGCCATTAGCCTGGTAAGCGGCAACACATTGTCGCGCTTGTTATCGGACGCGGTCAGCCGCACTGCCGGCACATTTGCCGGCGCTATTGGCGGCCTTGCCGGCGCGCCCGGCACAATATTAAGCGGCTTTTTGCCAAAAGTGCTGCCCACTTCCGCCCCCGCCTTTGGCCAGATGATTGAGGGCGTGGCCAATAATCTGATCAAGGCCACGGTAAATACAGCCATATCGGCCGTGGCGCCGGCTGCCGGCGCGGTTGTGCCGGCGCCGCTTTTATCGGCCGATGCGGCGCTTGGCGCCGCTCTGGCTGTGGCCGACAGCCTGACAACCGCCAGTGCCCAGGCGGTGAGCACGGTAGATCGCGCTTTATTGGCTGCCGGCAGCGGCACTATGCTGGCCGCGGCGGGGCAGTTGGCGACAGATATTGCCCCAGTGAGCCGCAAAGCGGCGCTGGCCACGCGCAAGCAGATAGCTGACAGCCTCAATGCCTATTCAGACACCCTTCAAAGCCTGTTTGAAACGCCTTTGGCCGATGCCGCCAGCCGCCTTTATCGCGCCGCCGGCGCGGTCAAGCCGGCGGCAATAAATGATATTAACGAGACTATCGGCCGTTTGCCGGCCACTGTGTTGCTGGAGCTTGATCGCGGTGCCGATGCCTGGCTGATCGCCAATATGCTTTATGGCGACAAGCCGCAGGAGCTTGAGGACACCTATGCCGATCTTATCAGCCGCAACAGCCTGCGCCACCCGGCCGCCATTCCCGCCGGCAAAATAGAGGTGCTGCCATGATGCCGCAAGCTCCATTATCGGCGAAAGAAATAGCAAAAGAGTTTCGCCGGCGTCAATTTAAAGAATTTGATGAGGCTTTATGCGGACTGGACAGAGGCAAACAAAAAGCAGATTTTATCTTGCAGCACGACACTCTTTACCGCTCATATCTTTCAGCCGGGCAGGAACTTGCTGCTCACCGTCTGGCTTTGGAAATACTTATGCCGCAGCCGGAATTCGGTAAAAAGAATGCTGAATTTTCTAGAATATATTCGGGTGATGATTTAATCCAGCACATTGCCGATATGTTCCATGTTCTGCCGTGCCATGCAGCCGAGCGTTTGGAGGTGCTGCCATGAGAGCTATTCAGCTAAAGATTGATGGCCAAGTCTATGAACAGTGGACAAGCGCTGAGGTGTCAAGGGATTTGAAGAATTTCGCCGGCACTTTCCGCTTTACCTGCCGCGACAGCTTCCGCGCGCAAGCCACATTCCTTTACGCCTCTTCCATTCCACCGGTTTTTCAGCTCCGCCCGGGGGCAGAGGTGGAAATCACCGTGGAAGGTGAGCTGGTGCTTAAAGGCTTTATTGAAACAGTCAGCCCCAGTATTGATGAAAATGAAGCCAGCGTTACCATTAGCGGCAAGGACAAGGCGGGCGATCTGATTGATTGCGCGGCTTCGGAAAAGGGCGGCGATTTCAAAAACAGCAAGCTGGAAGATGTGGCAAAAAAGATTGCCGGGCCTTACGGGCTTTCGGTGCGGGCGGAGGTAGATACGGGTGAGATTTTCAGCCGATACGGGCTGGACATGGTGGAAACCGGGCTGGCGGCGCTGGAAAAGGGCGCCCGGCAAAGGCAGCTTTTGCTGCTGTCAGATGGCGTGGGCGGGCTGGTTATCACCCGCAGCGGTGCGCAACGCGCCCCAGCAGCACTGAAACTGCCTGGCAATGTCAAAAGCTCCAGCGGCACTTTTACGCATAAGGGGCGCTACAGCAAGACCATTGTCCGCGGCCAGGGCGAAAAGGCCGGCGGCAAAAGGCTGGACGGCAAAGCCGCGCCGCTCGGCGCCGGCAAAACTGTCAAGCCGGAAGATCGCAAGCCGGGCGATGGCAGCGCGACAAAAATTGAGGCGGCCGGCGTCTGTGCTATTGGTGAAGCGGTTGATGACGAAGTCAAGCGCTACCGGCCGCGCGTGCATCTGGCTGCCACCAAAAGCGATACAGCCGCTTGCAAATCAGAGGCCGACTGGCGCAGCCGTTCTTCCCGCGGCGCCGGCGAGGAAATGCGCTATGTGGTGGCGGGCTTTAAGGCTAATGGCAGCCTTTGGAAGGTTAATCAGATGGTTTATGTGTCTGACGCCTATCAGGTGCTGGAGCGTGATATGTTGATTTGTGGCACCAGCATGCGTGAGGACGATAGCGGTCAAACCACCGAAATCACTATTGTCAGCCCGGAAGCTTTTGATAATAAAGATGTCGGCGGCCGGCGCAAAAACAAAAAAGCAAAGGGCAAAACCGGCACAGGCGGCGCGCTGGACGGCACCGCCAGGCCGCTGGGCGGGTAAATTTCTTACGATTAGCCACGCGCGGGTAATCTTTATCGTGACGCGCGCCGGGTTGGCGGGCGGCGGCGCGCAAAAGGAAAAAATATGGATAATGAAACGGCCGGGAAAATCCGCGGCATGATCCGCCGGGTGGTGGTCACCAAAGTAGATGATAGTGGCGGCACCCAGACAGCCGCGGCCACAATCGGCCAGGGCGTGGAGTTGGCGGCGGTCGAAGTTTTGCAGCCTTTCGGCCTGGCCGGCCATGCACCGGTAGACGGCGCAACGGCTCTCTGCCTGATGGCCGGCGGCGATGAAGGTGACCCCGTGCTGCTCCCCATGGCCAACCCGTCAAAGCGCTTTGGCGGCTGCGCAGAAGGCGATGTCGCGCTTTATAATAGCGGCGGCGATTATGTAATGCTGCGCGCCGGCGGCACATTGGAAATAGTAATCGGCGCCGCTGCTGTTTTAGAGCTGCCCGCCGGCATGGTAATCAAAGCCCCTGCGGTGAAAATTGAAGGCGGCCGCCTAAAAGTGGATAAAGACATTATCTGCCATGGTGATGTGAGCGATAAAAAAGGCAGTATGCAAGAGATGCGCGATACTTATAACGGCCACAGCCACCCTTCAGATGGCACCCCACCAAATAACAAGATGGAGTGATTATTTCTTTTCTATAGCAGTAGTCACGGCGTTTGTGCCGTTTATATTGGCCTTGTAAGTAGTTATAATAAACCCTGTATTATCAGGAAATTTTTCTATTTTTGTCTCTTTTGCCACTGTGGCTTTTGCTATTTCTTGAGAGATATTGTGGCGCTCATTCATACTGAGTTTTGGGTCAACCAGCCCTACCATCGCCGCAGTGGCAAAGCCAAAACTAACAATATCCACATCGGCAATTTTTTCAGCTTTTGCCCAATTTTCCCAGCTTACGGTAAAAATATTTGCTTTATCGCCTTTTTTATCAGATGCCGCTAAAAAATGCACATTATCAAGCGCAACGCCGGCCATATTGATGCTGTAAAGGCAGCTATAAACACTGTCTTTGCTGCTCCCCGTTGTACAGAGTATTTTCTTTATGGCTAAATTCGGTGCTCCTGCTACGATCGCCTGTTTGCGAAAAGCGCTTACAACATTTTCAGGTAAGCCATTATACCCGGCTGCCCCCGCCGCACCCACCATAGCCAAAATCGCCGCTCCGGCCAGCAAAATTCTCCGCATTTGACTCTCCTCTAAAAATATTTGCGGTAGGCTATAAAAAACCACTTGCCAAGACAAGTGGAAAATGCAATAAAGGGGGCACTAAAAGCAGCAAGCGGAAACCGCACCCGTCAGACCAGCGGTTTTTTTGTGCCTTATGCACAGACAGCCAAAAATTTGGCCGGGTGGAGAAGCCTTAATATAATACCCGCAAGGGAAATAAGGCTCGGCGTCTTGTTGCGCTAGTTGACACCCGGCTGCCCGTTTGGGCAGCTTCAACACTAAACAGCAAGGAGGTCACTATGACCAATGCAATATTTATCCCCATCACCCAAAAGCAAATAGAGGGCGAGGCCGTGCAAACGGTGGACGCAAGGGCGCTGCATGAATTTCTTGGGGTGAAAGAAAAATTTGCGTCTTGGATTACCCGGCGCATTACTGATTTTGATTTTCAGGAAAATGCGGACTTTTTACCTTTTTCCGAAATTTCGGAAAAAGGGCTTTTCCGCCGTCCGCGGCAGGAATACGCTCTTTCGCTGGATATGGCAAAAGAGCTGGCAATGGCTGATTGCGATATATATTTAACAATATGAATATTTTTATTAAATTCCAACTCATCGCGCACCACACAACTGCTAAATAATATAACCCGCTGTTTTGCCATATGTCACCTTATTTTCTTGACAAGAAAACGCATGGCCGCTTTATTTGAAAGCCCTTTGAATGGGTTTTATAAATTCCAAAACCTATTGTCCGGCTACAGGGGGGGGCTTATTCTCTGAAGGGAGATAAGTCACGCCTATTTGAACCCTGCGTAAAGCTGCCTGGGAGGAATATGCAACGCAATTAAGCGCGTGTTCGGCCCTGACTAGTCAAGCCAATGTTCAAACACGTCTCCGGGCAGATTTCACAAGATAATTCTTCAGAGCGACACGGAATCAAAAAAGTTACTTCTGCCGATTGGCTCCATGAATGGGCCAGGGCGCACACTCTTTTTAGGCACGGCATAAATTCTTTGGGTGCGCGTTCCGCACCTGAAATCAAGATAAATGCAGAGAAATAAAGGCTCTTAGCCCTGCGTACCCAGAAAATAAAACCTGTTAGCTAAAGTAAGTAAATTAGAAATTTATTCCTTCGAGTTTTACTTTATTTAATATCTCGAGCAGAATCGTGGACTGTTTATCCGATGGAATTTTGCCTGGCATCTGAACCGCAATCTGAAGAATCCCAAGTTCCTTGGGTGTGAAAAGTTTTCGTTTTGTGCCTTCAAGTGCGATTGCCTTCCAGCGCTGCGCAGAAATTTCAAAAACCTTTTTCTGTGCTTCTATTCCGGTATCAATTTTCTGTACCTTGGCTGCATATTTTACGTCATGCTTCGCCTCATCTTTTGAAATCAGTGAATCAAGGAATTGCTCCGTCAGCAGAGCTTTCAGCTCTTTTATGCGACCTTGAAGCCTATCCCAGCAGGCTTCTTTTTTACACCACTCTGAAATGTTGGAAATACCAGCGGGCGGTTTCATTATATCATCATACACAAACTTGGCTGTGGTCAGCAGCGCATCTGTCGTTACTTCGTTAATATCCTGTGCATCCCACACCTTCAGAAAATCAAAAGATTTTCCCATACCGCACACCAGCTTTGAAATTATTGCCAGTGTATAAGCCACGATATTGGCGCGGTAGCCGCCATTATACCAAGTCTGGCCTGAAATCATCTTTTCAAGGCGTTTGAAAATAATGCCACGCGCTACCACACGCTTGAAATAAAACTCATTAAAGCCATCAGGTGATTTGGCCCACTCCCGGCCGATGCGCCGTGCATACTGGGCAAAGTTTTTCTGAGCGCCATAATTTACATGCGTTGGCTTTTCATCCCATACGTTTTCAAATTTCGCCATGTCAGTTTTAGAGAACATCTGCGAGGTTGGGAATTCAGCCAGAAATTTCTTCTTATCAGCCTTTGAAACCTTCGCCTGCGCGTCTGCATACTGACCTCTGGCGCGTTCATAAAACCATTTTGATTCTCTGATTGCCCCGCGTAGTACCGGAGCCCACAGGCGGCGTGAAAATTCCTCCATTCTGATATGGAACGGATGGTTGGAAAAGAAGTCAGCGGCATTAACTTTGTTCTGCGTATTGGCATATTCAGACATGCGTGGGATTACTTCTTCACCTTTTTCACTGTCCACCACTGACAGCTTCATCTGCACGAAAATTTTATCCAGTGATGCCTTATCCTTACGGTTCGTATGGAAAAGCGAGGCTGTAGTCTGCCCGCCGTTAACCACTTGAAGGTCTTTAATCTCTAGAATAAACATGCCTTCACCGTTCTTATCAATTACGACTTCACGCGCTGTTGCGGTAATGCCGTTATTGTATGCGAAAAACATGCTGGGGTCATTCATGATAGTGCTGCGAATGCCTTTGTTGACCTTGCCCCGCGCCTGAAGGAAGCAGCGCACGTTTTGTTCAAGCAGTCTGTCACCATATTTGCCGTACAGTTCGGCCAGGACACTGGCAGGCATCACCATAAGGAAAGATTCATACTCGGTTGAATCAATATGAGCAGGAAGGCACTGTATGCCTCTGCCAAAGATATCTGCAAAATTAATTACCAGTTCTTCTTTTGCGCCTCTGGAAGTGCTGATACGATGCAGGCGCGTAATATCCCAGATATTATAATTAAACGTCCATGCACCGTGTTTCTTTTCCTCAAAACCGGCAACCTTTTCACTTAGCTTGCGCTCGGTAATCAGGTAAAAATTTACCCGTGTACAGGTGGCAGCCCGCACCGAAATATCTCTGGCAAGACCGTAGCCCAGAGATGTTTCTTCCAGTTCGCGATAAAGAGCCTTTTCAGCGCTGGCAGTAAAGAAATTTTCTACCCGCTTAAAGAGCGCGTCAGCATCAGTTCTTGTCAAAGTTTCCAGTGTTTCGCGGTTAGCAAAATCAGTAATGAACAGGTCAAGGGAAATGCCATCATCATTATACCAGTACCCATCAACCCGCATACCCCGCGGAGCCTTGTACTGGCAGGCTTCGAAACCTTCTACCGCGCCGGAATCCTCAAGTTCGCGTGTTGTGGCCAGCGCAAATTCAGCCTCAAGAAAATCCTCCCTAGCCTCTGCGCCGGTTAAAAGATTTTGCCGGAAATCGTGGAAATATTCCTCTAAATTTATGCTCATAATTTACTTCTTGGCTTGAAGTCTTTTCTTAAAAAATTCTCAATGTTTGTGAATTTAATGAAATAGGAAACTTTCTGCAACTTCACAGGTTTTAACCTGTGAAACGCCAAAGCAAGGCAGGCCATAATCTGGAATATCAAACAGCCTGCCATCAGGTATTGCCAGCACTTCACCGGCCAGCCTGCTCCTGATTCTGTCCACCAGCGAATTAAGAGAAATGACGCTGCCGCCCTGAATATCCTGCATGAGAAAAATAACATATAGATAAAGGGCGTTCAAATGCGTTGTGAGCTGGCCTTCAGTGGAAATGCAAACCCCATCAGCAAATGAAACGTCAACAGATTTAATTTCCACCGCTTTAGAGCCAAAAATAAAATCATGTGGCGCACCTGGTGGGCCTTGCCATCTTTCAGCCGCTGTCTGCGCTGATACATGGCCTTTATCAATACATTCTTCAAGAAATGACAGTTCGGTGAACAAGCTTTGAAACTCCTGGCGTGTAAGAACACCTCTGCTGACCTTGCTTAAAAATGCCCGCCAGCGTTCCAGACGCTGATAAACCAGATTGAGCGCAGCCGAAAGGTCAGGAACAGTGCGTGTCTTTTCAATAATGTCATTACAGAGCGCATGGAAAATGTCAGCGCTTTCTGATGTTAAAAGCGTCAGCTGAAAATACATATGCCCTGAATCCGGCAGCCTGCGAATATCCGTTTTTATGCCGGAAAGTTCTATTTTACGCTGCCTTAATCCTTTCTCATCAAGCCCTGGCAATGCCAGCGCCAGCAGCGCTTTGCCGTTAGAATCCTTACCCCATGAAAAATCATGGTGATGTGTGTCATTAACCTGAATCAGCTTCAGGCCTGTCTGCGGAACCGCAATATCATTCCAGGGAAAACGATTATTCGTCATAATCTTCCTCGTTATCCAGGTCATCACTGCCGTCACGACGATTCTGCCTAATCCAGACTTTGTTTACAATATAGGGAATAGTGGTTTTATAATCTCCGTCCGGGAAGGCCAGGCCAATGGCAGGAACCTGTTGCAGCAGGATCTCCTGTGCCGCTGTTCTGGCAGGTTTATAAACCAGATCCAGCGCATGAATCATCAGCAGCGGGCGGCCGCGCACAAAGCGATAATATTTATCCGCCATGTTGCCGCCATCATTGGCAGCCATTTCCCGTGCCTGCCTGATCTTTTCCGGCGGCAGGCCGATAATTTCCGCGCCACGGCTGGCAACTCTCTGCTTATTGGTTACATAGTAGCCCGCTTCTTCAGGTGGCTGCCTGATTAGGCGGGTATTTTCTTCCGGCCCTGCCTTGCTGCCCACCGCACGCTCCTGGCATAAAATATAAGCGCTGCTGTCCAGTTCAAATTTAGACTGGCCCGGTTTTTCAATCTTCAGCGAATGGAAGGCAATATCTACCATCGGATATTTGCGGGAAATTGCCTTAAGGTAATCCAGCACCGCCATTTTATCACTCTGTATAGAGCGGTGATAACGGAATTCACGCAGAAAATCATGGGCCAGTTCCCAGTTGACGGATTCCCAGAATAGTGAGCTTGAGCCGTCCAGCACCCGCAGTGCGTCAGAATGCCGGGCTTCCAGTTTCCCATACAGTTTACGCACGGCCTCCTGATTGTTTGCGGTTGGTTCTTCTTCTGAAGGCAGAATATAGGTTTCTCTCAGATCTCCGCTGAAGGTAAGCTCCAGCGGACGTAATTCAGCATCGCGCATTTTATTGGCAGCGGTTACCGTCAATACCCCATGATGCGCCCGGACATAAAGACCAAACTCTTTTGGTGTCAGCCCGTCACGGCGCATCTGCTTGATGCGGGAGCGCAGCTCTTCTGTTGCCTCAGCAATATATTCATACCAGCCCTGCGAATCATCAGAGAGCCATACCTTGCATAAATCCTCATAGCCTGGGCGATAGCCAAACCAGCGACCCATCTGCATCAATGTGTCATACATTTTAGTATTGCGGTACATATAGCTGACAGTCAGCCCTTCCAGTGTCAGGCCGCGCGAGAGGCTCAAACCACCCACCGCAATGGCGGTAAGCGATTCTTTATTATCGGAGGCTTTTTTATAATCCAGCGCTTCATCGGATCGGCTGTTTACGATAACCGTTTTAACGGCCTCTGTTGCGTCAGCAAGAATGCGCTGCACATCAGGCCATTCTACCCCGCTGTCGGCATAAAAATCATCAAAAGCTGTTTTCAGTTCTTTTATGGTTTTATTCTGCAGCGCTGCTGAAACTGGCAGAGAATGGTTATAGCGCACCTCCCGCTTCAGAATTTCCAGATAAAAGGAGATAAAGTCCCTCACCTGCCTTTGCACATTAACGAAGCGCGACAGGTTCACCATCATAGTAGTATGTTTTGCCGCCTGCCCACGCAGCCGGCGGATAGCTTTAGCAAGCACAAAAACCCGGATTGCCTCATAGAGTGATGGCGGCAGTTCCTTTACGGAGTAGTCTTTTGTTTTATGGTTAATCGGGATATAAGGCTCTGCGTCTTCAATCGTTTCCAGTATTTTCCCGCTCTTTTCTTCGTCCAGAAATACCCGGTGAGCGCCGAAATAATCTGTTGGCGCGTCAAGGCAGTAAATGAAATCACGCGGGAATAGGTCATCCTTCAGCATTTCATTTTCAGAATCAGGGTTGATGAAGATATTGGCGTAAGGCGTTGCCGTATAACCAACATAGCAGTGTTTCTTGAACAACTTCAGGATGCGGCGTATTTCCTGGTTAGTTTTTGTGGGGTCTAAATCCTCCCTGTTGGTGTTGATGGAAGCATTGTCTGCTTCATCATCAATCATCAGCATAGGAATATCTGTAATCTGCTCGCCGCCAAAAGTGTTCCCATTTTTCAACCATGAAAAGAGGCTTTGCAGTGTTTTGACATTCTTTTTAATAACCACGATCACTGGCTGGCTGAAACCCTGGAGGCCGGCTCCCAACTGGTGAGCAATCCGCCTGGTAAAATCCTGGCTGGTATTGGTCAGCGAAACCGGGAATCTGCGGTTTTTATTCATCTGGCCCACGCCAGTCAGCCTGCGCCTGGCCTCAGGCGTGCTGTCACGTCCTGTAAAGCCCAGGTCGATGCGCTGCTGGGTCTGCCTGCGCAGATTATTGTGAATACCGGCAATGACGATAATAAATTTATATCCTGCATCAGCTGCCTTTGTAACGAGGCCAATATAATTTGCTGTTTTGCCGGATTGAACATGGCCGATAACCAGCCCCCGGCGGTTTTTTTCAGAGGCATCAGCCGGGTCTTTTAACAGGCCGAGGATCTTATCCGTTACATCCCCCAGCGTATTTACAACGCGCGGGTGCCATTCTTCTTTCAGGAGCAGTTTTTTATAATCGTCCCAGTAGTTGAAGGCTCTCTGGCGTTTCTGCGGCCAGTTTTCATCATGATCTGTGGTATTATCAATCAGCGAAACACCTTCTTTCATGCTGTGCACCAGCCTGGAGCACACATAATCCACAATCGCGTCAAGCTGTTCTGCGCTTAAACCAAATGGCGCAACAGATTTCTGTGCTGCTTCAATAATCTGATCCCGCTCCAGGTTATCGGCGCTCATCAGCTTTTTAACCAGAAGTTCCTTTATCGTGTCTGAAACCAAATTGGCTTCATTTGCTGCCTCAGGCATGGAATTTTTCCTTTATTAACTGTTCTGTTTCCTGCGGGTAATTACAGAACGGTTTTAGATTATTAACCGTTTTGCGGAACGCATCTGCCTCTGGCGGCTTTTCAGCTGAAAGAATTTTAAACAGCAGATCCAGCCGCTGTGCAATAGCAGCCCGTTCAAATGCCGCTGTATCATCGAAATTTTTTGGCGTTATCGAGTAATCAGAATAAATCGCTTCTACCGGAACAGCCTCTTCAATAACGGAAAGCACTTCCTGAAACAGCCGCTGCTGCTCTGGATCCAGCATCTGCCGGTATGAAGCAATGACAGGGTGCTCTTTATTGACCGAATAATGCACCCCGCCATGCTCGGCGCAGCGCGACCAGCATGGTTCAGGATTTTCATCAAACAGCTTTCTGCCGCGCCCGATATGCACACGGGTGCTTTGCTCGATAATACGGTTCAGCACCTGGCGCAGCGTGTCCTTGACCTGCGGCGGCGGGTATGCCCGTGATTTTTTAATATCAATCGTCCAGAGTTCGTCCAGCGCGTTAGGAAAATCAATTTTTACGCGCGCCAGCCTGGCCGCTTCACCCTTCGGTGCCAGCCGAAGCCAGTTGCCCCACGCCATCAGGCGCTTATTGCGATAAATATAAACGCCCTGATTGGTTACAAATTCGCTGCGGCTCTGGTAATAATCATACTCATGCGGAGACAGCTTGCTGTGGTGCGGCAGAATATAGGGCTGAATCCTGACCTCATGGCCGCGAATACGGCAGATTTCTTCCGGCAGTAACTGCGTTGCCCTGTTGGAAAGGCAGAAGGGGTCAAACGGCTCAAGAGCATGGCCATTCATTTTTATTACAAGTTTCCCGCTCCTGGCATCACCGGTCAGGAATCTGTGAAAAACCAGTGCGAGGTGGCGATCCACCATTTCCATTTTCTCATAAAGCAGGGTTTTGTCTGGTGCTGAATTATCGCAGAGCCTGTCCAGCTTTTCCCACAATACCATTGTGCCGGTTGCGCCTGATTCTGCAATACAGGGCAGCGCAGAAATTTCTGCCGGCTCAAGAATGCCAAGCACCCACTCATCTTTTTCAGAAACGATGTCTAAATCCCATGCCGCCGCTTCCAGCTTTTTGTTCTGGCTTGTGACGACTGTGAGCCTGCGGCATTGAGAAAAAGACGCCGTTTTAAGGCCAAGACCAAAGCGGCCAAGATCATCAGCTGTGCGTTCAGGGCGCAGGCGTTTCGAACCATATCGCATAGCGGCAATCAGCTCTTTGCGGTTCATGCCGCTGCCATTATCAATTATGCAGAGCCATGGCGAAGGGGATTCAAAATCAAAGCGGATACAAACTTCTGACGCGTGAGCCGCAATGCTGTTATCAATGATGTCCGCTATTGCTGTTTCGGGTGAATAGCCTATATCCCGCATGGATTCCGTAAGTGAAGAAGCCCGGGGCGGAAGGGAGTGGGGAATCATTTACGTGTCTCCGTTCATTTTCAGCAGGCGCTGCTGCAGAAGGCTCTGCACTTTCGTAAAAGTTTTGGCCGGGTTATTTTTTATTTCACACTCCCACACAACCAGCGGCAGCCAGCCGCTTCCTGCCAAGGATCGAATTTGCTCAGCGTCACGCTGGACAGTGCGCCGAAACTTATTATCCCAGAATTCATGGCGGGATTTTGGTGTATAGCAATATTTGCAGTTTTCATGCCTATGCCAGAAACAGCCATGCACGAAGATTGCTGTTTTGAATTTCGGCAGCACAATATCAGGTTTCCCAGGCAGATTTTTGCCCTGCAGGCGAAAGCGGAAGCCGCCCTTGTGCAGCATGGAGCGCATGGCGATTTCAGGGCCAGTATTTTTTCCCTGAATGCGCGACATATTCCAGCTGCGGCGTTCTTTAGCCAGTTTATCCATCAATCCTGACCCGTTTTAGAATGTCGTAAACAATTTCAGCAATCTGCACTGAAAGCAAGGGTGGTACAGCATTGCCCACCTGATGGTATTGCGATGTTCTGTTGCCTTCAAATTTGTAACTATCGGGAAAAGTCTGAAGCCGTGCTGCTTCTCTTACAGTCAGGCTGCGGCATTGTGATGGGTCATAATGAATGAAATAATGCCCGTCCTTGGAAATATGAGAGGTGATTGTAGTTGAAGGCCGGTCTTTTACCTGAACGCGGAATCTGTCGCCAAAATAATCCTTTGAAACACCATTCTGCACGTTGCGGTGTGCTGGCAGAAGCGTGGCAGGAAAATCAACGAGCTGTGCCGACTTTCCATTAGCCATTGCATAGGATGATGCAAATAAATAGCGATGAAGGTCGCTCAGCATATGGCCGCGGCCAGCGTGGCTGGTGACAACACCGTCACAGCCATTCCGGTACCACTTACTGTACACCTTTGGCTTGCCCTTGTATTTGAGCGTTTCAGCACCCGGTGTAAGTTCACCATTAGATAAAATACTCAACGCCTGATCAATTTTCTGAACGGTATGATAGAGGCCGTTGGCGCGGCCGCTGATATACCATTTTGAGCCAGTTACTTCAAAAAGCCGGTTTTTCCATGCTGTAAAGGAGTCAGCTTCCCTGGAAAGAGTGCTGCGAATGCGAGGCAGGTCGCTGATTGTATCTAAGACTGAAGGCGCTTCGTTTTTGCTCAAGCGCTCTGGCGTAATATCAATATCGTCACGAATGCCAAGAATCAGCACACGATGACGAGCTTGTGGAATGCCGTAATCTTCTGCCCTGACCAGAAAAGCGGTCGGATCAATTTCATCATTCTCATTATCATCGACCAGAGAAAACAAGTTATAGCCAAGGCCGTTTCTCCTGCCAGTCAGGGCAAGGCCCGGCTGGCGTAAATTATTCATTATAGGCTCAATTATTCGCTTGCCGCCATGCTGTGCAGAAAGCATCCCTTTGACGTTTTCCATCACAAAGACAGGTGGACGGTGGTCTGCAAGAATTTTCAAGTATTCCCGATAAAGAAAATGGCGCTCGTCATTCTCGAAGTCAGGATTAGAATTCATACGCGCTCTGCCAACCAGCGAATACGCCTGACATGGCGGGCCACCAACCAACACCCATTTTTTGCTGTCCTGAAGTTTGCTGGAAATCAGGGCTTTAACTTCCTTGTGCGGGGCCTTGCCAAGCTCAATGCAGCGCGCTTCATCGCGTGCCATAGCACGTTGACGCGGAAAATTTTCAAAAAGCTTATCGCGCGTAATCCCACCCTTCAAATAATGCCAGTAATCATCGGGAATATTATCAGCGCCGAACTGACGGTAAAAACTCCGCATCAACAACGTTGAATGTGCAGCGGGATCTTTTTCGATGGATAAGCTCAGATTAAAAGGGTTCTTTCCGTTTTCCTCATATGCAGCAAAGCCTTCTCCGAGCCCCCCCGGGCCTGCAAAAATATCTATTACTTTCAGGCTGTTACTTGAGGTCATTTATTATTTTTTCGGCGGTCGTTGCTGCTATCCATTTATCAACCTCACTGTTACGGAATCGCTATGCGCCCCCTTAAAGCCGGGGGGGCGGTCATTAGAGGCTGATAGCTCAACTGTTTTTGCCGGTTCCAGCCTGGCCGCCAATTCTTTTGACAGTGCCTATTACCGGCTTAGGCGGCAGGAATTTTGCCGATTGTTTACGGAGAATAGAGAGGATTGCAGGAAAAAACAAGCGAAGCAAACCTGGTTCGCATCACTATTGAGAAAGATTATGGCGTGTTTATTAAAAGGAGACAGAAGCCGGGCAGGGCAGAGCAGCGCGGCCGTTGCCGGCTGTTATGGCTGCTGCCGATAAGGTGATAAGCTTTTTTCAGCGGGGCAGGGCGGTAAAGCGGCGCGGCAAAAAGGGCAGGCTGCTCCGATTATGTTTAGCGTTTATTGGGGCTTTGTGCCAGGGCAGAGGCGGCTGCACTTTTGGCGGTGCGGCTTGATTTTGAACTGGCGAGAACCTTGCCTGCTGCCGAAGCAGCTCTTTTATGCGTCACTTCCGCATTGGCTTTTTTTGAATGATCCGGCCGCTGTGTAAGGGCAGAGCCTGCTGCCCTTTTTTCCAACCTGCTGGATTTTGAGCTGGCCAATATTTTAGCGGCTGATGAGGCTGCACGAGCGCCGGTTACTTCCTTATTGGATTTTGTCATTTTTTTCTCTTCAGAGGGATCAGATTTGTTGAGGGGCTAAGAATTCATAGCTCTAAAAGATAGTGTTGACAGAATAAAACTACGAAAATTCCAGCGGTAATGCTAAAATAGAGCATAATAAGCGTGTGTGAAGTTTAAAGCTGCTTATTTTACTGTATTTTTGTTGTGAGAGTTTGGCTGCCTGGTAAAAACGGCACCGCCTGCCCGGTGCAGAGCCGGGATATAAGGCTGAGCCGTTTGGCCGCCGCGCCCTGCGTAAAATACAAAAATATAAGCATAAATATAGCTATTGCGCAAAAATGCCATAAAAGCGGCATAATAGGAGCTGGACAAGTGTCAACCGGATTATTGGGCACAGCATAGCGCCGGCCGGCAAAAACAGAGAATATGATGGTGAATACGCGTATATTTGACGATAAAACCGGTGGCAGCGGGGTATTAACGGTTAATCTGGCTGCTTTGCAGCATAATTACAAAGCTTTGCAGGAGCGCGCCCGGGGGGCTGTCGTGGCGGCTGTGGTCAAGGCTGATGCTTATGGTTTAGGGGCGGCTGCTATTGCCTCGGCGCTTTATGAGGCGGGGTGCCGGCTGTTTTTTGTCGCTCAACCGGCGGAGGCCGCTATTGTCCAGGCGGCTTTGGCCGCCGCGCAAGCAGTGCCGGCCGGCCGGAGCAAAAAGCAGCAAAGCGGCAGTAAAGCGGCGGACAAAGACAAAGTCATAATCGCCATTTTAAACGGGGTGCTGCCGCATGAAGCTGCGGCCGCGGCGCGCGCCGGCTTTGTGCCGGTATTGAATTCTATTGATTCGGTGCGGGAATGGGCGGCGTTAAACCGGGCAGAGCGGCGCAAATTGCCGGCTATGCTGCAATGTGACAGCGGCATGGCGCGGCTGGGGCTGGATAAAAATGAGATAAAGGCACTGCTGGCTGCCCCTGAAATTCTGGCAGAAATGGAGGTAATAGCGCTTATTGGCCATTTATCCTGCGCTGATATTGAGCAAAGCCCGATAAATGCAGCGCAAGCGGCGCGTTTTTTGGCTGATGCGGAAAATTTGGCTAAAGCGCTGCATTACCGCCCGCCGCTAAGCCTTTCCGCCTCCAGCGGTTTGGCTCTGGGTGCGGAGTTTTATCTGGATATTGTGCGCCCGGGGCTGGCGCTTTACGGCCTGGTGGAGGGTGGGAACCGGGCCGGAAAACTGGAAGCAAGCCTGCGCCCTGTGATCACGCTTGAAGCCGGAATTTTGCGCCTTGGCCAGGTGCAAAAAGGCGAAACTATTGGCTATGGCGCCACTTATAAAGCAACAAAATCATTGCCGACAGCAACTCTCTCGGCCGGCTATGCCGATGGCTGGCCGCGCAGCCTGAGCAATAAAGGCGCTGTATTTTATCGCGGTGTGCGTCTGCCGCTTATTGGCCGTATTTCTATGGATTGCATGGTGGCAGATTTAAGCCCGCTGCTCGATGCAGGGCAGGCAATGCCCGCGCGCGGCGATTGGGTGGAGCTGATTGGCGAACATCAATCACCGCATGATATAGCGCAGGCAGCGGGAACCATTGCTTATGAAATTTTAACTTCTCTCGGCCGCCGTTACCAGCGCCGATATTGTTTTATGCCGCCAGATAGGGTGCAAGACAATCAGTGAACGGCGTTCCCCCTTTTTCATTTTTCGGCGGGGCTTTTATTGTATTAAGGCGCAGTTTTACCCGGTTACAAGCCGCCTGTCCGGCAATAATGCCGGTTTTGATTAACCGGTTTTTGTTAGATTTTGTTAAGTTTCTGCCTCTTTAGATAAAAGAATCATGCTAGAGAAACGGGTGAAAAACGGCAAGGCTGCGGTTTGGATTTGGTTTTGGCAAATTGTGCCGGCGCATGGCGTGCCGCGGTAAAAAACAGAGAGCCGGGAGGGAGCGGAAAGATAAATTTTGCAGTTCTGGCCTGTTTTGCGGCATTAGATAAAATTGTGCATAAGCGAAGGACAGCGGCGCAGCGCAAAAGGGCGATTGCGGCACGGAGCCGGTGTGCCTGTTGGCAAAAACCGGCGGCTTGGGGGCGAAAGAGCCGGGAAAGCAGCAATTATTCCGGCCTGAGCCGCGGCAATAATTGCTGCTTTGACAATTCAGCCCCGCTTGCCCGCCGTGCTGCCGCTGCTTGTGTCGCCTTTGGCCTGGCAATGAGTTTTATTACCCCGCTTTTGCCGCTGCCTGCCGCTGCCTTTACGCTTTTTGGTGTGCATATCTGGGGTAAAAAGCCCGATAAAGCAGTCAATATTATTGGAGAGGCGAAATATTATAGCCTCAGTTTTGCCCCTTTTGCTCAGCGCGAAAATGTGCCGGAAGCCAAAGCCCGGGCTGTAGCGGCGCGCTCTGCCCTTAGTATAAAACTGGCTAAAGCCAATTCACTGCTATGGGCCGAGCGCAAAAAACCGGTTGCCGGCTCTGGCGGGGTTCTGGCCAAAGCGCGCGGCGATTATAATCGCCTGCTGGCCGCCTTTTATGCCGCCGGACGCTATGGATCGGTTATCAGTATCACCATTAACGGGCAGGAAGCGGCCAATATTCCCTATGGCACGGAATTGCCTGAGCATAATGAAATTGTCATCAGGGTTGATAGCGGGGCGCAATATTATTTTGACAAAGCGGAACTTGGCCGTATTGGCTCTTCACCTTTGGCCGGAGAGGCAAAATTGCAAAAAAAGGCGGCTGTGGAGCAGAAAGAAATCGGCTATGTGCGGGGAGAGCCGGCGCAATCCGGCGTAATATTGGCGGCACAGGCGCAGGCAATTGAAGAATGGCGGCAGCAAGGCTATGCCAAGGCTAAAATTGCCGAGCGCCGGGTGATTGCCGATCATGCCGCCAAAAGCGTTGATGCCTTGATTGAGGTGGAGCCGGGGCGGCAGGCGCATTTTGGCGCTCTGACTGTGCGCAATATTTCGGCGCCGCCGCATATGGATTCTGCCTATATTGCCTGGTTGACCGGGCTGAAAGAAGGGGAAATTTATAGCCCCGGCGCTTTGGCCAAGGCGAAGGCGCGTCTGAACCGGCTGGAAGTTTTTCGCTCTGTTACCTTGAGCGAGGCAGAGACTATTGCGCCAAACGGCCTGCTGCCGTTAAGTCTGATCGTGCAGGAGCGCCCCTTGCGCCGTTTTGGCGGCGGCGGTGCTTATTCCACTATTGACGGTCTGGGGCTTTCTGCCTATTGGCTGCACCGCAACCTGTTTGGCCATGGCGAGCGGCTGCGATTTGAGGCAAGTGCTGCCAATATTGCCGGCGATCGCAATAAATCTTCTACTGACCCCAAGGATTACAGCTATAATCTTGGCGGCACTTTTATTCGCCCCGGCATTATCACCCCGGATACGGATTATGTCGCCTCACTGCGGGCGGAAAGAGAGGTGCTGGATAATTATACGGCCAAAGGGGTTTATTTCAGCAATGGCTTTAATCATAGTTTTAATGCCCGATTATCCGGCTATATTTATGCCGATGCGGCGCAAATGCGGATAAAGGACAATATATGGGGGCACCGTAATTTCACCATTACCGGCCTGTCCGGCGGTTTGCTTTATGACAGTCGCGATAATAAAAATGATGCTGCCCGGGGCTATTACGGCCAAATTGCCGCCCAGCCTTTTTATGAGGCGGAATACGGCAATATGATTGGCAAAATGACAGCGGAAGGCCGCAGCTATTTTGCTTTTGACAAAAAGAATCGCCTTGTTTTTGCTGTGCGCGGCAAAATCGGCACGATTAGCGGAGCACCCATTGCCGAGCTGCCTTCCAATATGTTGTTTTTTATTGGCGGCGGCGGCTCTGTTCGCGGTTATGCCTATCGCTCTATCGGCATTTATAAAAAGGGCGATAAAATTATCGGCGGCCGCTCCATGCTGGAAGGCTCGGCCGAATTGCGCGCGGCACTATATGGCGCTATTGGTGTTGTCGGCTTTATTGATGCCGGTATAGTCGGCCAGGATTCTGCCCCTGATTTTGACCAGAATGCCAAATTGGGCGCGGGGCTTGGCTTACGCTATAAGACAGGTATGGGGCCTTTGCGTCTTGATGTGGCGCTGCCGCTTAACCGCGAACGGGGTGATTCACGCTATGGGCTTTATATTGGTATTGGCCAGGCTTTTTAGGCGGCATAATGGTGCTGTAAACGGGAGAGGGCAAATGAGGAAAAGGTGCAGCTTTTGGCGGCAGTTTCGGCCGATAAAGCGGGGTAATTTGCGCCTGTCGGCGTTCGCGCTTTGTCTGAGCCTGATTTTCGGCCCTGCTGCGGCTGTTACCGGTTTGGCCGCCGCAGCGCCGGCGCCAATGCCGCTATTGGAAGGGGCTGCCGGCGGCACTGGTCACAGCAGTGAAGATGCAGAGAAATCATGGTTTTTATCTTTTATTGAATCGCGGCTGTCAACGCCGGATCGGCGTATCCGTATGGCGCAGATTGAAGGGGTTTTGTCCGGCAAGGCTTCTATCGGTCTGATTACCATTGCCGATCGTCAGGGCATATGGCTGAAAATTCACTCGGCAAAGCTTGACTGGAATCGCCTGGCTTTATTGCGCGGGCGGGTCTCTATTAACTCTTTAACTGCCGATAGTGTTGAAATTTTGCGCCGGCCGGCAGCAACAGAAGAAAAGCCGCTATCGCTAAAAGTAAACAGCGATTTTTCTCTGCCGCACCTGCCTTTGGGCATAAAAATTGAGGCGTTGGCAATTAGCAGATTATTGCTGGGGGAAGAGTTGACCGGTCAGGCAGCGAGCCTGTCGCTGACAGGAAGACTGAGCCTTTCCGGCGGGCGGCTGGAGGCTGATATAGCGGCGGCCAGGCTGGACAATGCGGCTGGTCGGGCCAGACTGGTGCTGCGCTATGACAATGCCACCGGCGATATGGCTTTGGACAGTTCTATAAATGAGCCGGAAAACGGCCTTTTGGCCAATATACTGAATATAGAAGAGCGGCCGTCTTTATCTTTCAGCGCGCGCGGCGGCGGCACAGGCGGTTTGTTAAAGTTTGATATATATATGGAAGCAGCGTCTCGCCCGATTATGGACGCTGTGCTGAATGTTTCTCCCGCTGCCGGGCATAAACGGGCAGAGGAAGCCGGCAAATATGCACCTGACAATATGGGGCAGGCAGGTGACCGGTTTATGTTTAATGTTACGGCAGCCGGCGCCCCTGCCGCCATTATGCCGGCCGCCTGGCGGCCGTTTTGGGGCACAAAAACTGCTTTAACCCTGCGCGGGGCTTTAAAGGCCGGCGGCGGTTTGCGCCTGGACGAATTTTTGCTGAATGGAGATTTTATCCATTTATCGGCTCAGGCGGAGATAATGGCTGACGGTTTTTTGCGCCGTTTATTGGTGGACGGCGCTCTTGGCGGCGCAGCCGTCCGGGCCGCCGGGCCACCGGGGCAGGACGCGGGTGCGGCGGTAATTTTGCCGGTTAAGGGCGGTGCCTCCAGTCTGCAATCTCTGCGCCTGAATATTGATTATGGTGCTGTGGGAGCAGAAACATGGGCCGGGCGGCTTTATGTGCATAATTGGCAAAATGAGGCGGCGTATATTGAAAATATTACGCTGATTATGGGCGGAGTGGCCGAGAATCTTGATAATGCGGTTGCTCGCCATATTTCTGCCACCCTGACCGGCGGGCTGCAAAATATGGCGCTGACGCCAACAGGCGGCGATGTTACAACTATGTCGCAAATAGATATAGGGCTGGCGGCCGATTGGCGCGCCGGGCAGCCGCTAATGGTGCAAAAAGCCGATATAGCCGGCCAGGGGTTGCTATTTGCGGCTAAAGGCGCGGTAGAGAGCGGCCAATTTACCGGGACAATGCGTTTTGCTGCTGCCAATATTGCCGATTTTGCCAAAATCTGGGGGCAAAAACTGGCCGGCAGCGCCGATATGCGCTTGCAGGGTGTTTTTGGCTTGAAGAATGGTGCTTTTAATATTGATATTGCCGGCAGTGCCAGCCGTTTGCACGCCGCCAATGCCGGGTTGAACGGGCTTTTGCGCAGTGATATTACGGTTTCCGGCGGCTTGAAGCGTGATAATACCGGGGTGAGCGCGCGCAATTTGCGCCTCGGCAATGCGCAATTCCAGCTTTATGCCAATGGCGATTGGCATGAAGATGCGGCCAATATGGATTTTGGCCTGAATCTTGCAGATATGGCGCTATTAGTGCCGTTTGTAAACATTATGGCGGAGCAGGCCCTGGCCGCGCCGGCGGATCAGGCAGCGCAGCCTGAAAATACCGCGCGCAAGGGCGGTGCCGCGGGGAACGCCGGCAATATAGCGGGCGGATTGGCGAGCAAAGCGGGTGCAGGCGATAAAGCAGGCGGCGCTCTGGTGCTGCGCGGGGCGGCGCGCGGCCATAACCGGCTGATTGCCGTGGCCTTGCAGGCCGGTATTGCTGAGGGCAGGTGGAATGGCCGCGCTTTGCACAATATCCGGCTTGGCCTTAATGCTCTATTGGATAATAGCTCACTGCCCAAGGTTTATCGCAGCGCTGCTATTACCGGTGAAGGGGTGGTTGATGGCGATCCTATGCAGCTTGGCGCTGCTCTGTATCAGGCTGATAAGAGCTGGCGGCTGGATAATTTTCGGCTGGTTCTGGGTGAAGCTCTGCTTAACGGTTTTTTGCATAAACAGCAGCAGGGCCTTAGGCGCGGCGCAATCAGGCTGAAGGCTGATAATATTGCGCCGCTGGCCGCGCTGGCCTTTATGCAAGGCACAGGCAAAGCCGATATTGATATTCGCCTGCAGGCTGAACCGGCGGCGGGCGGCGGGCGGCGGGCGGTGCCGCCGGCGCAAAACCTGACTTTTCGCCTTATGGTGGAAGGGCTTGCTCTTGATTATCCTTCTATCGGCCCGGCAGCAGCCAAACAGGCGGCGGCCCGGCCCCTTATGCTGGTGCGGAATTTGCAGGGAGAAGGTGCTGTGCGTGATATTTTTGCCTTGCCGCGTGTCTCTGGTCGGCTGGAAGGCCAAATGCTGCATTACGGCCCTTATAGCATTGAGCATTTGGCGATAAACAGCCGCAATGACGGGCAGGATTCGGCTATGACTGTTGCGGCTGTGGCAAGAGACGGCTTAAGCATAGTGGGCAAAGGTGTTATTGCACCGCTAGCGCCGGTGAGCCAGGCAGCCAATGAGCAAAGCGGGCAAAATGCAGCGAATTGGCAGTTTTTGCTGCAAGGCTTGACAGTGCGCGGCGGCCAAACAGGCGCGGCGGCCGGCTTTGCTGGCGATATTATCCGGCGCGGGGGAAAAACCGGCGCCGGTGAGCAGGTGGAGCAGCAGAGTCTGGGGCTTTATAGCGCGCAAGAGGCGCGTTTTATTTTCAGCAAAAACCGGTTGCTGGGCGTGGAAGGGCTGGTATTGCGTTTTAGCCGGCCTTCAATACCCGGCCCGGCCGGCGCGCGCAGCATTATTATGCGCCGGGCACAGAGGCAAGGCGTTGCCCGGCAAGCAATAAGCCCTGGCAATGTGAGCGGAATGCAGGCGCCATCAGCTTTTATCAGGCTGGACGGTCGCCTGAGTGATAAAGCGGATTGGGTAGTATCGGCACAAAATCTGCCGCTGGCTTTGGCCAATATTCTGCGTCCGGAACTGGGTTTGCGCGGTGTTTTAAACGGCACGGCACATATAAAACAAGATATAAAATCTGCTCCTATTGTGGATTTTAATGTCACTATTAAAGAGGCAAGCAGTTTTGTTCTGGCGCAAGCCGGCCTTGCGCCGATTTATGCACAGGCACAAGGGCAAACGAAAAATTCCGTGCTGGATTTTACTGCTGTGCTGGCCTCAAGCGAGCCGGATAAAAATAACCGCGCCGGCACAGGTAAACAGGTCGGCCCGGCCCTGCGCGGCTCCGGCAAAATTTTTCTGGCCGCCCGTAAATTGCAGGTTAATGCGGCCATTGACAATATGCCGCTTGGCCTGTTGCCGGAGATAATTCATCACCCTGTTGTGACAGCGCAAAACTGGCGCGGCTTCATTACGGCGCATGCGGTTATAGACGGCAGCTTTGACGCGCCGCAACTGCGCTTTGCGGCGGCGGCAGAGCATGTGACTGCACCCTTATTGGCGGCCGGCAAAATAGCCCCGCTGGCTATCCGGGCAGAAGGCCGGGCAGATAAACAGGCTGTGCAACTGGACAGGCTGGTGCTGCATGAAGCCGGCAAAATACCCGCGCGTGAACCGGCGGCCATGCGCGGGGCGCGCGCGGCAGAATTGACCGGTAAAGATCTGCGGGCAGTAATGCCTGGATTAGCAGGCGACAGGCATGAGGGAAGCGGGGCAAAATTGGATAGGCCAGCCTCTGGCGGTGCCCCGCAAACACCAGCGATCGGGTTGGCGGGAGCGCCCGAATTAGCGAGCAGCGGGCGTGCCGGAAATATGTATTTTACCGCTTCCGGCCGGCTGCCTTTGAACGGCGCCGGGTTAAATTTGCGGGCGGAGGGCAGCCTGCCGCTGGCTTTGGCCAATGGTTTTTTGCAGGCGCAGGGCATGCAACTGGGCGGCATGCTGATTGTGAACAGCGTGTTTTCCGGCTCACTGCAACAGCCGCAAATGCAGGGCCGGTTTGCCGTGCGCCGCGGGCAGTTTTTTGCTGTTCCGGTTAATTTGCGCTTGCAGCCGATAGAAATTACCGGTCATTTACAGGGCAGTAATATTGTTTTTGATAAAGCGGTTCTTCAATCTGCCAATGGCGGGGCTATTATGCTGGGCGGCTCGCTGGGGGTAAACAGGCAGGCCGGCTTTCCTCTGCGCCTACAGTTGAATTTTGACCGGTTTCAATATAATGACGGCTCGACAATGGCCGTGAAGCTGGGCGGCGCTTTAACCATTGGCGGCGCTGTTTTGCAGGGTGCGGATATAGGTGGCGCCATTAACATTGCCAAAGCTGAAATCCGTGTTCCCGATAATATAGGCCGCACGATTATGCTGGAAATTGAAAATAAGCGCACAAGCGGCCCGGTTGCCCTGACACAAAAACGCGCCGGCAGGATAGATAACAAAACACCAAAGGCAGCGGCCGCTGCGGCGGCACAGGCACGGCTTTTACCGCGGCTGAATATTCAGGTTTCTGCTCCCAATCAGATTTTTGTGCGCGGCCGCGGGCTTTCCGCGGAAATGGGCGGCCGGCTACATTTGCTGGGGCGGGTTGATGATATGCGCCCTAATGGCGGCTTTAACCTGATTCGCGGGCGGCTTGATATTTTGACGCAGCGGCTCACTTTTCGCCAGGGGCAGGTGAATCTTGCCGGCAGTCTGAACCCGGATTTAAATTTTGTTGCGGTTTCCAGCAATGATGATGTAACGGTTACCGTAAAGCTTGCCGGCACGCCGAAAGATTTGAAAATAACTCTGTCTTCCACCCCGGATTTGCCGCAAGATGAAATTTTGGCGCGGCTGGTTTTTAACCGCTCCTTAAGTGAATTATCGCCTTTGCAAGTGGCGCAACTGGTTGACGCGGCGGCTGAGCTGACCGGGGCAAGCCAGGGCTCGGTTCTGGGCAAATTGCGCGCCGGCGCCGGGCTGGATAATCTCGATATTACCACTGATGCCGCCGGCAATGCCGGGCTGGCCGCCGGGCGCTATCTTGTGGATAAACTCTATATGGGGGTAGAGACTTCAAGCAGCGGCGCAAGCCGAGGCACGGTCAATCTGGATATATCCAAAAATCTGAAGGCCAAAGGCGCGATGGACTCGGATTCCAATTCCAGTGTCGGCGTATTTTATGAGCGCGATTATTAAGGCCGGGCTTTTATTAAAAGCGCCAAGAGAAAAAAACGCCTGCTTCTGATTTTAAGAGTTTATTAAAATTGCTTTGACTCTCACCAATAGCTGCGTTAAAGCCAAACGGCTGCTAATGGGCGGCATAAGTCAGGCTCAGCCTGGCGGCTGGGCTTCTCGGCTGATGTTCATAAATTTTGGGAATGTTGCATGCGTATATTGTTTGACGGGCGTTATTTTTGCCGTCACCTTGATGAGAAGGTCGGCGGTCGCTCCGGCATATTTTTTGTAACGTTCAATCTTTTGCAGGAATTTTGCCGGCGGGAAGGGGTATCTGTTACATTACATATAGATAGCTGGGCTAATAAAGAGCAGATTGCCGCGGCGCTGGAGCGGGATTTCGACATTGATGCGGCGAATCTGGATTTTCTGGCGGAAGATGTGCAACCCAATAACGCTTTTGAGCGTTTTTATAAGCGTCTTTTTGCTTATAAGGAAAAGAAAAAGCGCAAAAAGCAATTTGTCGGCCGCTCTTTGATGAATATTGTGCTGTTTATACCCAAGAAAATCCGCAAACTTATCTGGTCTTATAATAAAAAGGCCTATGCAGCGGCTGTGTCCGGGCATGACGCCTATTTTTCTCCGGCTTTTTATTTCTCTAACTATATTGAGAAAAATCCGGCGTTGAAGAAATTTATCATTCTGCATGATGTTATTCCGCTGGTGCTGGAAGGTTATAATATTGCCGGCGGTGGCTGGCTTGGCAAAGTTTGCCGTAATATCAGTGCCGAGGACACGGCTTTTGCGGTTTCCGCTTATACCAAAAAAGATTTTCAGAAATTTGTCGGGCCGGAGCGCCTGAATGATGATAATTGCTATGTAACGCCGCTGGCGGCCTCGGATAATTTTTATCAGGAGACAGACGAGAGAAAAATAGCGCAAATGCGGGAGAAATATCATATCCCCGCCGGCAAAAAATATATTTTGTCTCTATGCACGGTGGAGCCGCGCAAAAATTTAAAATTCGCCGTGCGCAATTTTATCAAATTTTTGTGGGAGACCGGAGCAGACGATATTGTCTTTGCTCTGGGTGGCGGCCATTGGGACGATTTTATCAAGGAAATGGAAGCGGATCTGGCTAATCTCGGCAAATGCCGTGACAAGGTAATCCGCCTCGGTTATATTGACGATAAAGATATGGCGGCACTTTATTCCGGCGCGCTGTGTTTTATTTATCCCAGCCTTTATGAAGGTTTTGGCCTGCCGCCGCTGGAAGCGATGCAATGCGGCACGCCGGTCATTACTTCCAATGTTTCTTCTCTGCCGGAAGTTGTAGGCTCGGCCGCTCTTACCATTAACCCGGAATCTGATGTCGAATGTGTTGACGCTTTTACCAAAATCTATAGCAATGCCGCTTTGCGCTGTGAGCTTTCTGCTAAAGGGCTGGAGCGCGCCGCGCAATTTTCATGGGCGAAAACGGCCGATAGCATGCTGGCAGTTATGCGGGAAAAAATCAATAATAGAATGTGAATGCGAGGGTAAAGAGGAAACTGTTGTCTGTCCCCAGTGTCAAAAAGGTGAAATCCCCGCCGGTCGTGCCGAAGCGGCGGGAAGTGCCGGTGGTTTTTTGCGGTGATGCCCATTACGGCCCTTATTTGCCGGTGGCCGTGCAATCCCTTATTGATCATGCTTCTGATCGCTGTCATTATCAGATTATTATTCTGGATTGCGGCATAGAGCAGGATATTACTGCGGCCTTGCAGCGGCAGATCCGCCAATGTGAAAATTTTTCCCTGCATATTAAAAATATGGCTGCGTATTTGCAGCGCTATAATAGTATTTTTCGGGAGAGGCATTATTTCACTCAGGCTATTTATGGTCGCCTGCTGATCCCGCAATTATGCCGCGGCTATGATAAAGTAATTTATGCCGATATTGATATGATATTTAACCGTGATATTGCTGAATTGATGGCTATTGATCTGGGCGGAAATTATATCGCCGCCGTGCCGGACGCCTTGCTGGCAATAGAGCGGCTTGCCGGTGAGCGCAATGCGCTTTATATCGAGAATATTGCCGGCCTTTCGCCGCGCGATATTTATGTGAATTCCGGCCTGCTGGTTTTTAATGCCCGGCTCTGGCGCAAAGACAGGCTGATAAATAAAATATTACGCTTTATCGAGGGCAAAAAACTGCTTTTGCCGGATCAGGACGCTATTAACGCGGTATGCAAAGGCAGGATACACTATCTGCCGCAGGCATGGAACTGCCTGAACCGCTATTATCTCGATCGCTGGCTTACCAAGAGCGGGCGCGAGCAGCAGAAACACCCCGCTATTGCGCCGATTCTGGCAGAGTGGCAGGCGGCGCAGGCGGATAAAAGATCGGTTTATCATTATAACGGCCCGCTTAAGCCATGGGGGCGGGCGGCGGCCGACAAAGCGGCTTTATGGTGGCATTATGCGGCCAAAACGGAGCTTTATCCGTGCTATATTTATAATCTGGCCGCAGCGCCGGCGCTTGATGAAGCCGGCAATCGCCGCACGGTTTATAAATTCCTTGGCCTGGCCGTTTGGGCGGTAAAACAGCGCGGCAGGGAATCGCTTTATTTACTGGCCGGAAAATTACGCCTTGCCAAAAAAGTCACGCGCAAAAATGCTGTTTATATTTATGTTTTCGGCTTGAAGCTGTTTGCCATAAATCGCCGGCAAGGCTGAAAGGCGGGCCGCCCGGCTGCGGCAATCGCCGCCCTGCCGACATTGCGCCCGGCGGTGCTCTGCCTTTGCTGCTTTTACCGGCGGTGAAGAGCGGTGGGCTTGCCCCGGGTATAAACAGCGGCAAGCTTCGCCCGGCTTTAACGCTCCGCTCGGGCGCTTCTAACCTCGCCGGCACCAGGCTTCGGCGCACACGGCCACGGCGCAAGGGCACAATCAGCCGCAATCCTTTTGCCGGCTTTGGCGCACCGGCGGTTGCGGCCTTTGCCAAAGGCATAAGAGCAGTCGGCGAGCTGGCGGGCGGCGCCGGCAGACAGGGAGCGGCCTGCGGGTCAAAGGCACCAGGCGCGGCGTGTTTTGCTGCCTTAAGCGCGCAGCAGGTCGTTAATAGCAGTTTTGGCCCGCGTTTTGGCATCTACCCTTTTGACAATAACAGCGCAATAAAGTTGCGGCGCCGGCCGCCCGCCCGGCATTGTGCTGCCTGCAGGTTGGCGGGCGGCGCCGGCAGACAGGGAGCTGCCTGCGCTTTCACTGGGCAGGCTGCCGGCGACAACAACCGAAAAAGGCGGCACTTCACCATAAAAAATTTCGCCGCTGGCGCGGTCAACAATTTTGGTGGATTGACCAATATAAACACCCATGCCCAAAACCGAACCTTCGCGGATAATGCAACCTTCCACCACTTCCGAGCGCGCGCCGATAAAGCAATTATCCTCAATAATAGTTGGCCCGGCCTGGAGCGGCTCTAACACGCCGCCAATGCCTGCCCCGCCGGATAAATGCACTGAGCTGCCAATCTGGGCGCAGGAGCCGACTGTTGCCCAGGTATCAACCATTGTGCCTTCACCAATATAGGCACCGAGATTAACAAAAGACGGCATGAGCACGACATTGGGAGCAATATAGGCAGAATGGCGGATAATAGCCCCGGGCACGGCGCGAAAGCCGGCCTGGGCAAATTCTTTTTCTCCCCATCTGCAAAATTTTGACGGCACTTTATCCCACCAGTTCCCTCCTTGCGGCGCGCCGCTCATTAAAGCATTATTATGCAGGCGGAAGGAGAGCAGCACCGCCTTTTTCAGCCATTGCCGCACCTGCCATTTGCCGTCTGGCCGGCGGGCGGCCACACGCTCAAGCCCTTTATCCAGCAAGTCAAGCGCAGTTTCCACTGCTTCGCGCACTTCTCCTTTTGTTGCGGGGGTGATAGTATCGCGCTCATCAAAGGCGCGTTCAATAATTTGCTGCAAAGGCTTGTTTGTCTCTTGTGGCAACATTACACTCTCCCTTAATGAGCCGCCGGCGCGTTTAGAGAAATTGGGTGACGGCGGCAGCGCGGTTTCTGTTTTATGCCGAAATTACGGCAAAAAGCAAGATAATTGGATTGGGTCGGATAGATGGAAGGGCAGCATGGCAGCCGATAAAAAATATCGTAAACAGATAACCGCCTGTCCGGCCGCGCCGGCCGGGCCTGGTTTGGAAAATGGCGATTGCCGGCGGGAAAGCGTGTCTGGGCGCAAGGCAGCTTCGTCTGACGGGGCTTTACGCGCTAAAACGGAGCGGCCTGATGATAAAGCGCGTCTGGTTGGGCAGGCGGGGCGCGTAACAGATAAAGCGCATGGGTTGGACAGGCTAGCCTGTAGCGACATGCGCACAGATAAAGCGCAACTGGAATCCCGCACCTATCGCCTGGCCTATCAGGATCTGGATTTTTTGGAACGCCATGCTTTGCGGCCGCAGCGGCTGGCGCTGGAATTTATGAAAGCCGATATGATTATGCGCGAAAGGGGGATAAAATCCACTATTGTGGTTTTTGGCGGGGCGCGCATTCCCGCACCGGGGCAGGAGTCGGGCACGGCAGCTAGCGCCGGGCAGGCGAAAAATCTGTCTGCTTTGACGCATTATTATGACGAAGCGCGGCGTTTTGCCCGGATTTGCTCAAAATATGCCGCGACAACGGAATATCGCGAATTTATTATCGCTACGGGCGGCGGGCCGGGGATAATGGAAGCCGGCAATCGCGGCGCTTTTGATGTTGGCGCCCCCAATATCGGCCTGAATATTGTCTTGCCGCATGAGCAGGCACCCAACCCTTATATTACGCCGGAATTATGCTTCCGCTTTCATTATTTTGCCATGCGCAAAATGCACTTTATGCTGCGCGCCAAAGCCTTGCTGGCTTTTCCCGGCGGGTTTGGCACAATGGACGAGCTGTTTGAAGTGCTGACCCTGGTGCAGACCAGCCGTATGAAACCGGTGCCGATTGTGCTGTTTGGCGAGCAATTCTGGCGGCAGGCTTTTAATGTGGAATTTCTGGCTGAGCAAGGCATGATAGCGCCGGAAAACAAGACGCTGTTTGTTTATGCCGATAAGGCCGAGGCGGCATGGCGGCATATTGCCCGCTATTATCACCTGCCGGAAAAGCCGTAACCTGCCCGCCTTTCAGGTCAGGTTTTGGCAGGATTATAGCGCCCCGGCAATGTCGCCGGGTCGTGAAATAAAGGGCAGAGGCGGGGTAGGTTGTGCTGCGCCTTCATCACCCGGCTGCTTTTCTGCCAAAAGGCAGCCGGCGCAGAATTTTTTTCAGCAATAACTGCCGGTGCAGGCGTTTATCTTCTTCAACAAGCAGGGGGAGTATTTGCGGCCAGGCGCGCAACAGCGCCTGCAAAGCGCTATCATTGCCGCCGTCTCTATTATGCGGCCATAGAGCCGTTTTCTGTGTGCCGTCAATAAGAGTGTCAGCGCCGAACCCGGCATTGAAGTGATTGATTTTTGTTGCGTTCAGGACTGCCATCGCCCAAAACTATATATCATCACTTGTCGGGCAGAGCTTCATAAATTTTTCTTCATCAAACATATTATCTGCCAAAGAAGCAGGCGGATACAAAACACCGCCGACCCCAGTGAAAAAATTTAAATAAGAAGGCGGGCGATTGCCAGGTTTATTATACCATTCCCAGTTATTATAGGGAGCAATCCCGGTTATGCCTTTTGCTTTGGTCAGGCGGATACGGTGGCAGCGGTGGGCGTGTATCATATGAGGCTGGTTTTCCCAGGCTTTATAGAGCAATTCAATAAAATTGTCAGGATATAAAATATCATCATCTGCCGTAATTATGAGCGCATCGGGCCAGGCTTTGCGGGCAGGGATAAGCTTTGTATAAGATTTTATATTATGATACCAGCCGATTGACAGCCCTTCCCGCTTTAATTGCAGCAGGGAAGCGGGGAGGCCGTCTTCCCCTTGAGGAAATTGCTCCTCAGCCAGATATAAAATAACGGCATCAGCCTTTTTGCTTTGCCGCAACAGGCTGTTAATGGCTTGATGGACGGTGAAAATCCTTGCCGGATATGAGGTCAGGGATACAAGCAGTTTAGGCGGGGGGGGAATGGGGCAGTGTCATTTTATAAATCCCTCATTTTTTGACCGTTGCGCAAGCGGAGCGGGTGGGGCACAGAGTAGGTAAGTGAGCATTATGCCCGGCTGTCATTTATGGCTTTTCTTCGCGGCTTGGGCAAGGAATATCAATCACTGGCAAGCTTGTGTATTATAGCCTGCTCTTATTATCTGCCGGAAAAGCCGTAACCTGCCCGCCTTTCAGGTCAAGCCTTGGCAGGATTATAGCGCCCCGGCAATGCAGCCGCGCCGCAATTTATTTGCAGACAGGTGTATTTTAAGTTCGGCGCCGATTGCCGCTTTATCACGGCGTAATGCCTTGATGGACGGCTATATTAGTGACTAACAGGCCATAAAAAAACCTTTTCGTGACAGCAGGGAGCGGGCGGTGTTTTGTTCAGTTTTTTATTTTGGCCGCTTTGGCAGCGCCTTAATCTCTTTGGTCAATTTTGCAATATTCGCATCAGCTTCCCGGCGCCGGTCGGCTACACGCCGGCGGTTGAAGCGGTCATATTCTATTTGTGCTTTTTCTCGGGCCTTATCAGCGCTCACTGTCCCGCCTTTGCGCAAAACGGCTCTATTCAGGCTTGTTAATTGTTTTTCCAGTAGATTTGAAGCGTCTTGCATGATAACTTGCATGACAATAAGGCGGCGCATATCAAGCTGATCTTCAAATATATCCAGTAAAATAGTAGTCAGCCTGTTCAGCTCCTTAATTTCGGTTTGCACGCTTCGCGCGCCCCTTCGGTTTCTGTCAGATAATTTTTTGCAATAACGGCATCGGCTTTTCGAATATTATCATGCGGCCATGTCTGTAATCCCATATTGTCCGCTTTGCCGTCTGCCCGTTCATAAACAATTTCTGACGATGTTCGGGAAACAACGGCATAAATCAGTTTCGCCTGTATTTGCTGGAAAAAGGTGCGGGATTGCTGCTCTGACCTGTTATAATCCTGACACATGGCGCAAATGCTGCGCAGTTCGCGATAGATATTTGCCTCATCAGCGCGAATATCACGAATGATGTCACGCAGCTCTTTAATGCGGTCAAAATTCTCCGGCTGTTTAAGGCGGGGAGCGTCAACAACAAAACCTTTTGTGGCAAACTGCACCAGAATACCGGTTGCCCAGCGGCGAAATAAAGTCGCCTGCGCTGACGAAACATGATAGCCAACGGAAATGATCATATCAAGATTATAGGAATCTATATAACGATTTACCTGCCGCTCACCTTCTTGCCGAACTTGTGCAAATTTTGCACTGGTTGTGTCTTTATCACGCTCCCCTTCAACATATATGTTGGCTATATGCTTGGTTATAACCGAGCGATCAACATCAAATAATTCGGCTATTTGTGCCTGGCTCAGCCATAGCGTGTCGCCCGCATAGCGCATATCAAGGCGCAGGCCTTTATCTGTCCCGTAAATGAGGAAATAATCACCGCTTGTTTTATCCTGATTCAGGCGGACAGCTTCAATATTTTTCATGAGACTCCTCACTATTCATGCCACCTTGCCTTGCTGTTTCGCTCCCAGCCGGTGCAGGCCGGGCTAGCGGTCGGCCTGCCCCATTTCGCGCAAATGCGCTGCACAAATTTGCTTTACCCGTTCCTGCAAGGTTTCAATACGGCTAAACAGCCATTGCAGTTGCAAGGCGGTAATCTTGTAATGCGGCGAATAGCGCCCCTCAACATAAGCGCGGCGCAGCAGCTCAAAACAACGCTTATAGGCGCGCTTGTCTTCCGGCCAGACAGTGGCCAGTTCCGGCGCCAGCGCATTGGCTGCCCGCCGCAGCTTGCCGATATTATGCAGCTTGGGGCTGTAAAGTGTTAGTGTCAGCAGCAGGCAATGATAAATAGCTTCCGTAGCTTGATGCGCTTCAAAAGCGGCATTGCGTAAATATTCATCGGCATCTTTTTCACCTTTTCCCGCGTCAAATGCCGTATTCTGCGCCTTGGCAAGACAAATTTGCGCGATTTCCAGTCTTATCAAAGATTTCTTATAGCCGCTGCTGAAATATCCCTCCGCCTCTTCATGCTGTTGCTTTGCGGTCATAGCGCCGGGGGTGGCCAGCGGGTAGCCCGGCTCAGCATAAAGCTCTATGCCATCGCGCAAAATATCAAGAAAAAACGGCCGCCCAAGCTTAAGCCGGGCATTGACATCGCGATAGCTATGCACAATAAACTCGAC
>NZ_QLZD01000049.1 GCF_008636115.1 Candidatus Tokpelaia sp.
GTCCACAATCACATCATAATCAAAGGCCGCCACCAGCTTTTTATTGAATTTCAGCGCTTTATAGCCGCCGTTAATTGGCAGGCCTTCCACCACCACGCCATTGACGCCCATCAGTGTATTATTGGGCAGCGTATTTTTGATTAGCCAGAGAATTGTGCGCCCCATATCAATGCGCAAATAGCGCGCATGCTCAAACGGCTCTGACAAAACATTGAGGGTTGATTGGCGCCGGGTAAGTTCCAGCACATTTGCCTGCTCTCGGTCAGCCAGCCCCATATATTCAGGAGAAAGGCCGGTGCATTTATAGATTGCGTCATCAGCCAAATTGATAAGCTCAAACATATCTTTCGGGATATTGCCGGTAGGCTTGGGCATAATGCCCAGAATAGCTTTT
>NZ_QLZD01000029.1 GCF_008636115.1 Candidatus Tokpelaia sp.
GGCCTGCAGGCGGTGGCAGATTTTATCAGTGCAATTTTAGGGCCAATGACCGAAGCTTATGAATGGGCAAACGATAAGATTGCCGCCTTTATTTTGGCCGCCCGGCTGAAACAGGCGGAGTTGCGGAGCCAATGGGTGCAGCGCTGGAGGCAGCTATGACAATAAAGGCCGTCAAATGGTGGCTTATTATCCTCGCTATTCTTGGGTTCCTGTCATTTTTGACACAGGGATTGTTGAGCCTGGCCAAACAGGGTGAGCGGTATGAGACACGCATAAGGGAACAGGCAAAAGCGGAATGCACGGCTTACTGGCAGGCAGAAATTGCAAAAAGTAATGCGGCGGCACTGCGCCGACAAAACGAATTGCAGGAAAAGGCTTTGATAGCCGAGCA
>NZ_QLZD01000054.1 GCF_008636115.1 Candidatus Tokpelaia sp.
GGCCTGCAGGCGGTGGCAGATTTTATCAGTGCAATTTTAGGGCCAATGACCGAAGCTTATGAATGGGCAAACGATAAAGTTGCCGCTTTGATTTTAGCCGCCTGGCTAAAACAAGCGGAATTGCGGAGCCGTATAACACAGCGCCGGAGGCAGTTATGACAATAAAGGTTGTCAAATGGTGGCTTGTTATCCTCGCTATTCTGGGCCTCTTGTCCTTTTTGACGCAAGGATTGTTAAGCCTTGCGAAGCAGGGTGAGCACATGCAAGCGCGCATAAGGGAACAGGCAAAAGCGGAATGCACGGCTTACTGGCAAGCAGAAATTGCAAAAAGTAATGCGGCGGCACTGCGCCGACAAAACGAATTGCAGGAAAAGGCTTTGATAGCCGAGCA
>NZ_QLZD01000021.1 GCF_008636115.1 Candidatus Tokpelaia sp.
CGGCTCACGGCTCACGGCTCACGGCTCACGGCTCACGGCTCACGGCTCACGGCTCACGGCTCACGGCTCACGGCTCACGGCTTGGGCGCGGCGCTGGGTTTCTCTGTATGCGGCGTTTGTCCGGCTAGCTGAGATAAATGCGCAGCTTGGGTGCAGTGCTTATGCTTTGTTGCGGGTACGGTTCTCGGTTTGGCGGCTGCCTGCGGTTGGCGCGCCGGCGACAGGAACAAGCGCCGAGGCGAGGTAAAGGCAGGCGTGGCAGCGGGCGGAAGCCTGGGGTGCTGGGGCAAATACGACAGCGGGCGCAAACCCCGGAAGCAGAGGCGAATGCCGGCGGCGGACGTGTGCCTGTGGTATGCGGTGTCTGGTAGCTGTATCAGCCGGTTTGCCGGCCGGAAAGGCGGAGTGTAGCGCAGCCTGGTAGCGCACCTCGTTCGGGACGAGGGGGTCGGAGGTTCAAATCCTCTCACTCCGACCAGTTTTTTATACGAAAATTGGCATTTTTACAGAAGCGCGCAGTTGAAGTAAATGGCGCTTAACAATAAATGCTTGTGCTGCTTTAGGCTTTTATATCACTTTCTTTAAGCTGTCTTCATCTTCACAATAAATATATTGGTCGCATGATTTTTCCGCGGCAGCTCCTGCTCCTGTTTGTGGGTTGTTACCGTCATCTGTTTCGCTTTCTTCCGTGAGGTCGCCTGCCGGCTCGCACCTCCTGCCAAAACCGTGCCCGGCGCAAAAGGATTTCGCTCGATTCCGTGACTGCGCCTACAGATTCAGCAGTGAGGGGGAGTTTTTTTATGAATTTTCTTGCTGTTTTAATTTCTGCCTCACGGTCTATTTCATAAGGAGCAAAAATAGGAGCCTGTTCACTGGCTTTATATTCTTGAAAAACGCCGTTATCTTTCCGTTTACCCCTGGTAAAAAATTCTGCGTAACGATTAGCGGTGATACCGTAAAAATGTATAAAATGGGCAGCAGGATATTCTTCATATCCTTTGCGAGACGCTCCTTCGACCTTCGCCGAATCAGAATGCATATCGGCCGTCAGGCTTTTAGGGTAAGGCTCAAGAAAAATAACCTGTTTTAGCCCGGCGGCAATAATATGTTTGGCGCACATATGGCAGGGGAAAGTAGTGCAATATAAACTAGCGCCTTTCAGGCTAATGCCAAGCCGGGCAGCGTCTGTTACGGCGTTCATCTCAGCGTGGACAATACGGCCATATTCCAGCGCGTCCATAAATTGCGAATCTTCTAATTTTTTCTTTTTATCTGAAGTGACATCTCCAATATCCTTATCAAGAATATGAAGAATCTCATTCAGCAACTGTATTTTACGCCTATCATTATTGTCCCCACCTCTTTTATATTCCCTGGCATCATATGTCTCGTCTGCCCAATAAGTACCGCCGCCGGCTTTAGGAACCTCATTACAACCCAATACAGCAATTTCTCCTGTCTCGCGAAAAACGGCAGCGCCAACCTGACGCGATAAATCCAGACTGCGCAAGGCAGCGGAATGTGCCATATACATGCCATATTCCATACGATTGGGGGAATATTTATTGCTGCCGAACAGCAATTCGACAAAGCGCTCAACCTGCTGTTTTATCGGGTGCTCTTCTACATTATCGGCACTGATGATAATATCAGCGAGCTGAAATATTTTGCCGACTTTTTGTCCATAGGGTTTATCTTTTTCATTATAATCCGTATTAACCAGCGCTTCTGCTTCATCTCTAAAGGTTGTGCCGTCACGTTTATTTTCAGCTTTGGCTTTTAATTTGGCCAGATATGTGACGCGTTTGTCTCGTGCTGAATAGATAGAAATCTGGAAAAAGGCTTTGCCGTAAACCGACTTTAGCAGTTTGATTTCCTCAACAGTTTTCAATTGGTCTATAATATACACATTGCGATGATAAATTGGCTTGTCACCTCTTTTATTTAGAATTTCCGATATAGCAATGCGAGCCAGGAAATCATTACTCTCCTTTTCTTCTCTGACTTTATTGCCGAATTTTATATAGTTTTCTATACGCTTGCGCTTTTCTTTTTCAGCTTTGTCCAAAAAAGGTGTGACTAAAATATTGTTTATATTTTTAAAAAGACTACTGATTTTAATATGATGCACGTTGTAATCAAATTCAGTGAAGGCTAATTTGAGTGCACTAATGACAGCTTCAATGTCAGTGCCTACTAATGATACAATGCCGATAAAAATATCAGGGTAAGTATTAGCATCAGCGTTTGTTGTGTTGGTATTTGAATTACCTTCAGACATCATATCTCCCCGTTACTGAAATTACCGCTTACAATATTATTTCCCAATTCAGCTAAGATATTATTAGCTAATATGCTGTTAACCTAGTTGTGTGAATCTTTCCGACTCATATTCTCATTTTTTATTCCATGTCTTACAATCGTCCAAGTGGAGCGGTTCAATAGAATTCCGGCTGATTCTGGCTACATTTAGTATATTGTGCAGATAGCTTATACCCAAAAGATTGGAGATAGAAATGGCTGATGATAAAAGCGAAGTGCAGCTTTCTCAATCTCATGAAGAAGGGTCTTTTGCCTCTCTTTCCGATGAACAAAGAGAAAAAGTATTGGAAGCCAATAAAAACGCCGGGGAAGAGGCTTTGGCAAATTTTTGGGCCTCGTATTCTACTGTGAATTCCAAAGCCGGGTGATAATTGCCGTTTTGGCAGTATATCAGCTTATCAGGAGGTTTTGCTATTTTTCTGTGATCCTGCGGTTTTGCTCTCCTCGGTGTCGGCAGCAGGCGGTTGTGCGGTTTGTTTTCCGGGCTTGGGCTGGGCACTGCAACAAAACGGCTGCCGTCTCAGGCTCGCTTTCTGCCGGGCGGTGTTTTTTGTTGCGCTGCTGCCGCCTTCGGCCTTGCGGCTGCTGCCTCCGGCAGAGGCGGCGGGGTATCGCCGTTCTGATAGGTAATATGCGGATAGGGGATAGAAATGCCGTTTTTGTCGAATATTTCTTTGACCGCCTGGTTAATGCGGCGCGATACCGGGTAAAAAGCGGTGTTTTTTATCCAATAACGGCAGGCCAGTATAACCGCGCTATCCGCCAGCTCACTAACAAAAAACAGCGGCTCAGGATTGGGCAAAACATCAGGCTCAGCCGCAATCACGCCCCGGATAAGGGCAAAAGCCTTGTTAATATCATTACCATAATCTATGCCCACTGTATAATCATGGCGGCGTGTGGGCAGGCGGCTGGCATTGATGATCGGCACATTCCACAGCGAGGAATTGGGGGCAGAAATATAAAGCCCGTCCGAGGTAATAATATCAGTGGTGAACAGGCCGATTTCCTTTACTGTGCCTTGAATAGAGCCGGCAGTAATATATTCATTAATACGAAACGGCCGCAAGGCCAGTAGCATGAGGCCGGCGGCAATATTCTGCAATGTGCCTTGCAGCGCCAGGCCGATAGCCAGTGCCGCGCCGCCCAGAGCGGCGAGGATAGAGGCTGTCTGCACACCAAACTGCCCCAATATCATTACCAGAATAATAATCAGCATGCCGTAGCGCACGGCGCGCGCCAGAAAATGGGCGATTGTTATGTCAACACCCTTAATGCGCGACAAGGCCTTAACTGTGCCGCGCTGCACCATGCCGGTTATAATCCAGCCGATAATAAAAATTATCAGGGCACCGGCAGCAGAGAGCGCATAATGCAAAGCCAGTTCCGAAAAACGGAATAATTGATCGCCGATCATGAACAGAGCCTCCATAAGGGTTGTAACAGGTAAGCCGCAATATGCTGTTTTTGTTAGGTGAGAATAGCGGCTTTGGCAAGAAGAATATCAGGCGCAGCGGCTGCAATCGGGTAACATTTTTCTGTGGAAGGAGAGGGTACAAGGGCCTTTACCTCACAGCCCATAGAGGCGCCAAACCGCCTTTGGGGTAAAGAGCCGGTTGCTTTTTGCCCCATGCCTATATTAGTATAAACAGCGCTGTTCGCATAAACGGGGCGGCAATGCTGCCCGCCTGGTGCTTTTGGCGCATTTATCCGGCCGGGTGCGATCAATGGCTTGCGGCCCGGTATCCGGTCTGTTGGCCTGAGGTGGAGATTATTTTGGGCGGCTATATTTTGCGCCGTATTTTGCTGATTTTCCCGACAATTATCGGCATTTTGACGGTAACTTTCATTATTGTGCAATTTACCCCCGGCGGGCCGGTGGAAAATATTATTGCCCAGTTGCAAGGCACGGGCGGCAATGCTTTGGGCAATCTTGCCGGCGGGGGTGATAGCGGCGCGACATCGGAAATTACTGCTTTTGCCGATTCTGCCGCTGCCGGCAAATATCGCGGCACCCAATATCGTGGAGCACAGGGGCTTGATCCGGAGTTTATTGCCCGGCTGGAGCAGCAATTCGGCTTTGACAAGCCGCCTTTGCAGCGCTTTGGCCTGATGCTGTGGAATTATCTGCGTTTTGATTTTGGCGATTCCTATTTTAAAGGGCGGCCGGTTTTGACGCTGATTATCGAGGCTCTGCCGGTTTCTATTTCGCTGGGGCTGTGGCAATTATTACTGTCTTATGCCATTTCCATTCCGCTCGGCATTTGCAAAGCGGTGAAAGACGGCTCGAAATTTGATATTTGGACCAGTGCTCTGGTGATTATCGGCTATGCTATTCCCGGTTTTCTGTTTGGCATTATGTTAATGGTGTTTTTTGCCGGCGGCTCATTTTTCAACTGGTTTCCGCTCGGGCATCTGGTTTCAGAAAATTTTGATGATTTATCTTTTTTCGGCAAAATCGGCGATTATTTATGGCATATTATTTTGCCGGTGACCGCTATGGTAATTTCCTCCTTTGCTACGGCCACTTTGCTGACCAAAAACTGTTTTCTGGAAGAAATCCGCAAACAATATGTAACTACGGCCCGCGCCAAGGGCGTGAGTGAGCGCGGCATATTATACAAACATATTTTCCGCAATGCCATGCTGGTGGTGATTGCCGGCTTTCCCGCTGCTTTTATTGCCTCTTTCTTTACCGGTTCGCTGTTGATAGAAATGCTCTATTCCTTAAACGGCATGGGGCTGCTGAGCTATGAGGCGGTGCTGTCGCGCGATTATCCGGTGGTGTTTGGCACAATTTATATATTTTCTCTCATTGGTCTCATTGTGGCGCTGCTGTCGGATTTAACCTATTGCCTGGTGGATCCGCGCATTGATTTTGACCGGAGAGATGTATGAAACGCGCCAAAGCCGGTTTTTCTGCCAAAGATGAAACAGCGCCGCCGCGCCGCAGAAAGTTTTTATTCTGCCTTTGCTGCCGGCCGCAGGGTCGAGCGTCCCGCCGGCCGTTATTGTCGCCGCTTAATCAGCGGCGCTGGCAAAATTTCAGGGCTTCCAGACGCGGCTTTTATGCTTTATGGATATTTCTGTGCCTGTGCCTGTGTTCCTTTTGCGCCGAATTTATCACTAATGACCGGCCGATTATCGCCTCTTATAAAGGTGAGCTGCTCTTCCCGATTTTTTTTGATTATGCCGATGAAAAATTTGGCGGCAGACTGGCGGCCGCCGATTTTCGCGATCCCTATATTGCTGATGAAATTGCTGCCCATGGCTGGGCGCTGTGGCCGCTTTTTCACTATTCTTACAATACGCCGGGCGAGAATAGCCGCGCTTTAAGCCCGCCTTTCTGGCTACAGACGAAAGCAGAGCGCTGCGCTCTTTACCCGCAAGGCGCGGCTGATCCGCAATGCCGCCTGGCTAACTGGAATCTGCTGGGGACAGATGATCAGACGCGCGATATTTTTGCCCGGGTTCTCTACGGTTTTCGCGTCTCCATCGCCTTTACCTTTATTCTTACCTTTTTTTCCGCCGCTTTGGGCATTGCCGCCGGCGCTGTGCAGGGCTATTTTGGCGGCTGGGTTGATTTGCTCCTCCAGCGCTTTATTGAAATATGGTCTTCTGTCCCCAGCCTGTATTTGCTGATTACGCTTTCGGCGGTTTTTGCCCAGAGTTTCTGGGTGTTGCTGGTAATTATGCTGCTGTTTAACTGGGTGCTGCTGGTGGGCGTGGTGCGGGCGGAGTTTTTGCGCGTGCGCAATTTTGAATATGTTACGGCAGCGCGGGCGCTGGGGGTTGGCAATTTTACTATTATGCGCCGCCATTTATTGCCCAATGCCTGTGTCGCTGCCATTACGTATTTGCCGTTTTTGCTGACTGCCGGCATTGCTACCCTGACTTCGCTGGATTTTTTGGGTTTTGGCCTGCCGCCCGGCTCTGCTTCGCTGGGGGAGCTGATGCGCCAGGCGACCAATAATCTCAATGCGCCGTGGATAGGCATAACCGGTTTTGTCGCTATTGCCGGCATGTTGTCGCTGCTGGCTTTTATTGGCGAGGCGGCGCGCGATGCTTTTGACCCGCGCAAAACCTTTCAATAGGAGTGGTTCATGCCCAAGCCGGAACAGGCGGAAAAATTGCTCGCTATACGCGATTTATCAGTGGCCTTTCGCGCCGCAAACGGGGCGGTTGCCCCGGTTGTCGACAAAATTTCTTTTAATATTCATCGCGGTGAAACTGTGGCGCTGGTGGGGGAATCCGGCTCCGGCAAATCATTGACTGCCCTTTCTGTCTTGAAATTATTGCCTTATCCCGCTGCTTTTCACCCTGCCGGTGAGATTTTGTTTTTTGACAAAGGGCAGGAAAATGAGCAGGCCGCCGGGGGGCGCAATATTCTGGCAATGCCGGATAAAGAATTGCGGGCCTTGCGCGGCCGCGCTATTAGCATGATTTTTCAGGAGCCGATGACTTCACTCAACCCCTTGCACCGCGTGGGGCGGCAAATTGCCGAGATTTTGCAAATTCACCAGGGCTGGCCTGCTGCCGCCGCGCTTAAGCGGGCGGCAGATTTGCTGGGCCAAGTGGGTATTCGCGATGCGGAAAAGCGCATTCAGGCTTTTCCGCATGAGCTTTCCGGCGGGCAGCGGCAAAGAGTGATGATTGCTATGGCGCTGGCTAATAATCCGTCACTGCTGATTGCCGATGAACCGACAACGGCACTGGACGTCACCGTGCAGGCGCAGATTTTGCAGCTTTTGGCACAGTTAAAGGCCGAGCGCCAAATGGCTATGCTGTTTATTACCCATGATCTGGCGGTAGTGCGCAAAATTGCCGACCGGGTTTGTGTGATGACCCAGGGTAAAATTGTTGAAACCGGCGCGGTCGCGCAGATTTTTGCCAATCCGCAACATGATTACACCAAAAAACTGCTGGCGGCTGAGCCGAAAGGCGGGCCGGCGCCTTTGCCTGCCCATAGTCCTGTTTTGCTGGCAGGTGAGCAGGTTAAAGTATGGTTTCCGGTTAAAAAAGGTTTTTTGCGCCGCACAAAAACTTATATTAAAGCAGTAGACGGCATAAATATTGCGGTAAAAGCCGGGCAGACTGTTGCTGTGGTAGGGGAATCCGGCTCCGGCAAGACCACATTGGGGCTGGCTTTGACCCGCATGATTGCCGCGCAAGGCACTATTCGCTTTGCCGGGCAGGAAATTGGCACTTATAATTACCGGCAAATGCGGCCCTTGCGCGCTGATATGCAAATTGTTTTTCAGGATCCGTTTGGCGCTTTATCGCCGCGTATGTCAGTGGGCGCTATTATTGCCGAAGGTTTGGGCGTGCATGCGCCTGGCCTGAGCCGCCGCGGGCGGGAAGAAAAAGTGATAAAAGCTTTGGGTGAGGTGCGGCTTGACCCGGAAATGCGCCATCGCTACCCGCATGAATTTTCCGGCGGGCAGCGCCAGCGTATTGCCATTGCCCGGGTGCTGGTGCTCAACCCGCGCTTTATTATGCTGGACGAGCCGACTTCTGCTCTTGATATGAGTGTGCAGGCGCAAATTGTTGAGCTGCTGCGCGATTTGCAGCAAAAGCATAATTTATCTTATCTGTTTATCAGCCATGATTTGAAAGTGGTCAAGGCGCTGGCGCATGAAGTTCTGGTCATGCAAAACGGCAGGCCGGTGGAGCATGGGCGGGCGGAAGATATTTTTGCCGCACCGAAAACAGCCTATACCAAGGCGCTGTTTCGCGCTGCTTTTGCGCTCAAGACAGGCCAGGCATAAACAGCGCCGTGCTTTTGGGGCGGTGCGTCTTGCCGCCGGGAAAAATGATGGAAAGACAAGACAGGAAATCCGTGATGAAAATTGCTGTTCAAATGGACGATATTGCCGCTATCCGCATTGCCGGCGATACAAGCTTTGCTCTGTGTCTGGAAGCACAAAAGCGCGGGCATACGCTGTTTTATTATACGCCGGATAAATTATTGATGGAAAACGGCCAGGTCTTTGCTCATATAAAGGCCTTGCGCGTGGCCGACAAACAAGGGGCGCATTTCAAGCTGGGCGTTGAAAAAAGAACGCCGCTCTCAGAAATGGATATTGTGCTGCTGCGCCAGGATCCGCCTTTTGATATGAATTATATCACCGCCACCCATTTGCTGGAGCGGGTGGGCGGGCAGACGCGCATTGTCAATAATCCCTTCTGGGTGCGCAACAGCCCGGAGAAAATCTTTGTAACCGAATTTCCTGATTTAATGCCGGCGACATTGATTAGCCGCGACCGGGCGGAGATAGAAGCTTTCCGCCGGCACTATGGTGATATTATTGTCAAGCCGCTTTACGGCAATGGCGGCGCCGGCGTATTTTACCTGAAAAAGGCCGATGGCAATTTGTCATCGCTGCTGGAAATGTTTGCTAGGCTTTACCCGGAGCCGTTTATGATGCAGCGCTATGTGCCGGCAGTGCGGCACGGCGACAAGCGCATTATCCTGATAGACGGTGAATTTGCCGGGGCGATTAACCGTGTGCCGGCCAAAGGCGAGGCGCGCGCCAATATGCATATTGGCGGCCGGGCGGAAAAAACAGAATTAACTGCGCGTGAGCGGCAGATTTGCGCCCGGCTGAAGCCGTTTTTACAGCAGCGCGGCCTGTTCCTGGTGGGGATTGATGTGATTGGCGATTATATAACCGAAATCAATGTGACCTCCCCCACCGGGCTGCGGGAGATAAAAAAATTCGGCGGGGCAGATATTGCCGCAATTTTTTGGAACAGACTGGAAGAACAGGGCAAAATCAAGGCGTGAAGCTTGACGCAGGCATTGTTTCCTGTATAGAAACATTATAGGCGGGCAGTGCCTGTGGGCGGGAAAGTTTTGTTTCTTCCCCTGTCGGCGGGACAGGATTTTGCGATGCACAAAATTCGCTATATTATCGGCATAATTATATTCGGCCTTGGCCTGCCGGCAGGAATGGGCGCGGCTTTAGCGCGCAATCAGGTGCAAATTGCCGGTTCCTCCACTGTTTTGCCTTATGCCCGCCTGGTGGCTGACGCTTTTAGCGAGGCCTATCCCCAATATAAAATTCCGGTTATTGAATCCGGCGGCTCCGGCGCCGGCCTTAAGGAATTTTGCAAGGGGGTGGGGGAAAATACTATTGATATAGCCAATAGTTCGCGGGCGATAAAGGCGGCTGAATTACGTGCTTGTGCGGCGGCCGGCATTGATGCAATAGAGGAAGTGCTCCTTGGCTATGACGGGGTGGTGCTGGCCACCGGCGCCGGCAGCAGCCGGTGGAATATAACGCCGCAGGATATTTATAAGGCGCTTGCGGCCCGTCTCTTTATCAAAGGTGATTTGCGCTCCAACCCCTATAAAAACTGGCATGAGGTAAATAATGCCCTGCCTGCCTGGGAGATTATTGCCTATATACCGGGAGAAAAGCACGGCACGCGCGAAGTGGTTGAAGAAAAACTGTTGCTGCAAGGCTGCCGTGACAGCGGCGCTTATGCGCAATTCGGCAAAGCGGGTTTTTCTGCGGCCGCAGCAAAGGAAGCCTGCATTGCCGTGCGCAAGGACGGCAGGGCGGTCGATATTGACGGTGATTATTCTGAAACACTGGCGCGCCTTACCGCCAATCCGGTTGGTCTTGGCGTGTTTGGCCTGAGCTTTTATCAGAATAATGCCGACAGATTGCAGCTTGTTGCGATCAATGCTGTTTTGCCGAGTGAGGAAACAATCGCCAATGGTCGCTATTCTGTTTCTCGTCCGCTGTTTATGTATGTCAAAAAGGCGCATATTGGTGTTATTCCGGGAATGAGAGAATATATTGAATTTTTCCTTTCTGAACAAATGATCGGCCCTGAAAGCCCGCTGGCGGAATATGGGCTTGTGCCCCAATCGCCGGCGCAAAGGGCGGCAGGTCGCGCAGCGATTGCCGCCGGGCAGGTGATGGCTATACCACGCGCGGCGCCGTGATTGTAAAGGTTCATAAGGCAGCCGGTTTGCCCTGGCCGGGATATAGGCTGCGGCCAAAAAGGCCGGCCGGTAATAGCGCTCCGGCCTGCCGGCGGAATTTTCGGCAAAGGCTTGCAATAAAGGCCGAATTGCCATAAAGGGCGCGGAAGGGCGGTAATTATCTGCCGGCCGGTATTTGCGGCTGTTCCCGTAACCGGGTTTTGCTGCCGGCCTGCGGGGGTGGGGTCGATAATGGGGCTTGCTGCGCGTGGCAGCCGGGTGAGGTGGTTTTATCGCCGGGACAATGGACAAGGATTCAGACTTTTCCTGTCTTGCCGGTGAAAAAGGGATTATATGTCGGCTTTAGGGGTTGCTTATATAATTATAGTTTTTGGCCTTGCCGGCTTTTTTGCGTGTCGGGCGCGAGCGCGGCTTTTGGAGCAGCGCGGGCAGAAAATGCATTCCCTCCCGCTTTATTATGGCTGGTGGGCGTTCTTTGTCACCAGCGCGCCGGCGCTGCTGTTTTTGCTGATCTGGACAATAAGCAGCGATTTATATCTGGAGCGCCGCGCCTTTTCTCACCTTGCGGCACAAAATGCCGCGGCGCAAAATGCTGCTTCTGCTGTGGCGGGCGTGGCGGCAAGCGGCGCTGCGCCGGCACAATCTGCCGGTTTTGGCCTGGAAAAGGCTGTTTTATCTGATCTGGTAAAAAATCTGCCTGCTTTGGGCGGTAATATTGCCGATTATGCGCAAGCGAGCTATGCTTCTGTGCGGAAAAAATTATTGACCGCCAAAAATATTGCTCTGGTAGAAAACGGCCGCAATTATATGCTGCCGCTGGCGGTAGAATGGCTTGAGACACGCCGTATTCTGCAAAAAACAGGCGGGGCGGCGGCTATTATTCTGGCTGCTTTTGCTTTTGTCGGCAGTTTTTATTATGTCAGGCCGGCTTTCCGCGCGCGCAATAAAGTGGAGCGTGTGATTATTTCCACTTTATTTCTGGCTTCCCTGCTGGCCATTGCCACCACAATCGGCATTGTTTTATCCATGCTGTTTCAGACTGTGCATTTTTTTGAATCTGTCTCTCCCCGTGCTTTCTTTTTCGGCACTGTGTGGGATCCGCGCTTTTCAACAGCGGCGGGAGAGGCGGGGGCAACAGGGCGTTTCGGCCTTGTTCCGCTTTTGGCCGGCACGCTTTATATTGCGCTGGTCGCCATGATTGTGGCTGTGCCTGTCGGCCTGTTTGCTGCTATTTATATGGCGGAATATGCCTCGCCCGGGCTGCGCTCTGTTATCAAGCCGCTGCTGGAAATTCTGGCCGGCATTCCCACTATTGTTTACGGCTTTTTCGCGCTTATGACTATTGGGCCGTTTTTGCGCGATATTTCGGCCGCTCTGGCGGGCGGGCAGAGTTTTATCCAGGCGCAAAGTGTGCTGACGGCGGGTCTGGTAATGGGTATTATGCTTATTCCTTTTGTGTCCTCTTTATCTGACGATATTATTACCGCCGTGCCGCGGGCTTTGCGTGACGGTTCTTACGGTTTGGGGGCAACGCAGTCGGAAACGGTCAAAAAAGTGGTTTTACCGGCTGCTCTGCCGGGTATTGTCGCGGCTTTATTGCTCGCTGCCTCGCGCGCTATAGGTGAGACAATGATTGTCGTGCTGGCGGCCGGTGTGGCAGCTAATATCAGCTTTAACCCGTTTGCGCCAATGACCACAATAACAGTGAAAATTGTCAATCAGCTCACCGGTGATCTGGAATTTGATTCGCCGCAGACTCTGGTGGCTTTTGCTCTGGGTATGACCTTGTTTGTCTTGACTTTATTGATGAATATTTTCGCCCTTTATATTGTGCGCAAATATCGGGAGCATTATGAATGAGCGTGGGGGCCGGGATTGAAAACAACATGCCGGGGGGGGGAGCACAAGCGGCCGCTTTGGGCGCCTGTTCTGCGGGAGATCCGGCGGGCAGGCGGCGCGATATTGGCTTGAAACGCCGTTACCGGGCGGAAAAGCGCTTTCGCTTTTATGGTATTGCCGCTATTGTTTTCGGCCTGTTTTTTCTGGTTTTGCTGCTCTGGTCTATTTTTGCCCATGGTTTTGGTGCTTTTTGGCAAACGACTATTACTTTGCCGGTAGCGCTGGAAGCGCAGGTGATTGACCCGGATAATCGCCTGGCGGCAGAGCCGCAATCTGTTTCTGATCCACATTTTCTGGCAATGATTGATTATCCGCTGCTTTTGCGCCGCGCTCTGGCGCAAAAACTTGGTGTCGCCGCCGATGACCGCGCTGCCATGCGGGAAATAGGGCAGATGATTTCCCCTTCTGCCCGCGGGCAGATGCGCCGTTTTCTTGGTGCCAATCCGCAGGCGATTGGCACAGTGCAGACTATTCGCTTTCTGGCTTCGGCCAATGTTGATGCCGCTTTTAAGGGGCAGATAAATTTCTCCCTGCCGCAGGATAAGCGCAAAATATCGGATCGGCAAAGGCAGTGGATTACGCTTTTGAGCAAAGAGGGTCTCCTGCATAAAAGTTTTAATACCGGCCTGTTTACACGCCCGGCCTCTGCCAATGCGGAATCTTCCGGCCTTGCCGTGGCGCTTATCGGCTCTTTTTATATAATATTGATTGTGCTGGTGCTGGCTTTGCCGATTGGGGTGATAACCGCCATTTATCTGGAAGAATATGCCGGTAAAAACGGTTTTACCGATATGATTGAGGTGAATATCAACAATCTGGCGGCTGTGCCTTCTATTGTTTTCGGCATATTGGGGCTTTCTGTCTTTATCAATTTTCTTGGGCTGCCGCGTTCGGCCTCGCTGGTTGGCGGCCTGGTGCTGAGCCTGATGACCTTGCCGACTATTATTATTGCGGCGCGTGTGGCGCTACAGGCTGTGCCTGTCTCTATCCGCGCGGCTGCTTTAGGGCTGGGCGCTTCTCACACCCAGACTGTGTTTCATCATGTTTTGCCTTTGGCCGCGCCCGGCATTTTGACCGGAACAATTATCGGCCTGGCCCGCGCTTTGGGAGAAACGGCGCCGCTTTTGCTCATCGGCATGGTGGCTTTTATTGCCAATTATCCGCACTCCCCGCTTGATCCGGCAACAGCATTGCCGGTGCAGATTTATATGTGGGCGGGAGAGGCAGAGCGCAGTTTTGTTGAGCGCAGTTCGGCTGCTATTATTGTGCTGCTGGCCATTTTAACGCTGATGAATGTGACCGCCGTGTTTTTACGCCGCCGGTTTGAAAAGCGTCAATAGGTTTTGCTGTGAACTCGCCGGAGATTTGAAGAAAGGAACAAATGTGACCGCCAAATATGCGGCCGTGAAGCCGAAAAGAGTTAAAATGCGCGGAGAAAATGTTACCGTATTTTATGGCAATAAGCAGGCTCTGCATGGAGTGACGCTGGATATTGCCGCCAATAAAGTGACAGCGCTTATCGGCCCTTCCGGTTGCGGCAAATCTACTTTTCTGCGCTGCCTCAATCGTATGAATGATACGATCGAGGGCGCGCGCGTGGAGGGTGTAATTACTCTGGACGGGGAAGATATTTATGCGCCGGATATTGATGTGGTAGAGCTGCGCGCGCGTGTCGGCATGGTATTTCAGCGGCCTAACCCGTTTCCCAAATCTATTTATGACAATGTCGCTTATGGGCCGCGTATTCACGGCCTGACAAAAAACAGGGCCGAGCTTGATGAAATTGTTGAAAAAAGCCTGAAAAGCGCCGGCCTGTTTGATGAGGTGAAAGACCGGCTGCATGATGCGGGCACGGGGCTTTCCGGCGGGCAGCAGCAGCGCCTGTGCATTGCCCGCGCTATCGCTGTCAGCCCGGAGGTAATTTTGATGGACGAGCCGTGCTCGGCCCTGGATCCGATTGCCACCGCCCGGATTGAAGAATTGATTGACGATTTGCGCAAAAATTATACAATCGCCATTGTAACCCATTCCATGCAGCAGGCAGCGCGTGTTTCGCAATATACGGCCATGTTTCATTTGGGCAGCCTGGTTGAAATGGGAGAAACAAAAATTATTTTTACCTCACCGAAAGAGCGACGCACGCAGGATTATATTACGGGGCGTTTTGGCTGAATATAGCGGCATCGCTGTCCGGCCGGGGGCTATGAGCCTGGCTGGTTTGCAGGCAATATTTGCCTGTATTATTGGTAAAACGGCTGTTATAATTTATGTTGATAGTGCTATTTGCTTGAATTTTTAGGGAAGAATCATGCCTACCGGTCATATTGTCCATTCTTTTGATAATGAGCTGAATTATCTCTCGCAGAAAATTGCTGAAATGGGGCGCCATGCGCGTAATATGGCAGAGCAGGCTGTGCAGGCCATTATCACTAATGATGATAAACTGGCCGATGAGGTGATTGCCGCCGATCATGTGCTTGATGAGGCGGAGCGTGAAATTGATGAAAAAGCTATTTTGATTATTGCGCGGCGCCAGCCTATGGCGGTTGATCTGCGTGAAATTGTCGGCGCTATCCGTATTTCGGCCGATCTGGAGCGCATTGGCGATATGGGCAAAAATATTGCCAAGCGGACAGCCGCTATTGCCCAGACACACAGGCCGGAAATGTTTTACGGCAGTCTGGAAATTTTTTCTTCACTGGCGCTGGAGCAATTAAGCCGGGTGCTGGAGGGCTATGAAAAACGTTCGCTAAAGCAGATCAATGCCGTGCGTGAACGTGATGATGAAATTGATGCCATGTATACTTCCATTTTCCGTGAGCTGCTGACTTATATGATGGAAGATCCGCGCAATATTACGCCCTGCACGCATTTATTGTTTTGCGCCAAAAATATTGAGCGGGTGGGGGACCATGCCACGAATATTGCCGAGACAGCGGCCTATATTATGACCGGTGCCTATCCTGTTTCCGACCGGCCGAAAGGCGACAGGACTTACCATCTTGGCACTGCCAGGGCTGGTAAAGGCCGCGGCGGCAAATGAGAGCCGGGGTAAGGTTTTGTGCCGGCGAGCCGGCCGGCCTGATTGCAGCAATAATCGGGCAATGCCGCGGCCCTGCCGGGGTAAATGGCAATAAAAAGCAAAAAATATTGTCACAAGGCTTGTATTTCCGGCAGGAGCGGTTTTATAACGGAGCGCAGTGATTCGTTTCTATAATGCGGGGTTTTAAGTTTATATTAAGCTTATGCGCATAATCAGGGCGCGATTGAGGGTTTTTTGTTGCAGTTTTGCTGTATGCCCGGCATTATGGCGGTGGGCTGCTCATTGCAGGGCGCATGAAAACTGCCGGCCTGCGCCTGATATTGCCGCGCGTCCGGGCGCTGTTTGAGAAATAGAAGGCGGTGCCTGTGTAAGGGTAACGCTTTATTAAGAAATATATTTGTATCAGAAGCGGTGAACATGTCTCTTACCAGCTCTTGCGAGTCAAAGAGACGGAATTTTGGGTCAGACTGTATTGGGGCCTGAAAACAGAAAAGGAGACGGCCATTGCCTTTTGAAAAAAAATCCTTACTGCCGGCAGTAAAACATAATAAAGCGGCAAAATGGCGGGGAATTTGCGCTTCGATGGCGGCGGCTGTTTTAATTACAGGCTGTGCGGCGCAAAATGGTGTGCAGTTGCAGCCTGCCGGCCTTGATGCACCGAAGAAAAATATCGGACAAAAGAGAAAGGCCTATAAACAGGGGCGGAATTATTATAGCGCGGCTTCATATTCCAACCGCCTGACTGAGCGCCGCTGTCTGGAGCGCGCTATGTTTTTTGAATCCAATCGTTCCAGCCGTGAAGGTTTGGTAGCTGTTGGCACAGTGGTGATGAATCGTGTGCATTCTTCGCAATATCCCAATACGATTTGCGGTGTTGTCGGGCAGAAAAGTCAGTTCGCACCGGGTGTTTTGACCAGGCCGGTAAATCTTGCCCTTGTGCCTGATGTGGCCGCTGCTGCCGATGCCGTATTGCGTGGCGAGCGCAGCCCAAAGCTTAAAAACAGCATGTATTTTCACACGGCGGGCCTGCGCTTCCCCTATAATAATATGCATTATGTGCTGGTCGCAGGCGGTAATTCTTTTTATGAAAGGCGCGGGCGTGACGGCTCGCTGAGCAATCCGGTTCATGATGAGACTTATGATGTCGCTTATGCTTTTGCTCAGGACAGGGGAGAAATTGCCCCGGCCGCGGCGGCGCTGAACGGCGCTGTTGCCGGTGGGGTTGATAATGTCAAGCTTGCTTCTATCCATTCTGATGCGCGCGCGCATTTATTGCAAACAGCTTACCGCCGGCCGGCGGCGTCTGCAAATGCGGCAGCGGCGGCAAATGCCTCATTACAGACAGTTTATGACCGGGGCAATGAGGCAGAGCAATTACCGGCCAATGGGGCAGCGGCAAATTTGGCTTCATATGAATCGAGCGCTGTGCCGGTGCCGCTGTTGAAAGCAAGTTTTCCGGCAGAGGAGACTGCGCGCGGCTTGCCGTCCGGCTGGCGTGGAGCGGGTGGCCGGCAGGGTTCGGCCGAAAATTCGCTCAAGATAGAAAAGGCAAAATTACCGCATTTTATGCCGATTTCGGCGCCGCAGGCGGCGGATACGGAAAATGGCGTCCTTCATGAAGTATTCGGCGCCGCGAATAGCAGCAAAATGTCCGGTTTTTCTTATAAGGCACCTGATGAGCAAAAAGCCGGTGAGGTAGGTGCTTTGCTGCTGGGCAATAAACCCTGATTGAATTGAGGAATCCTGAATATAGCGCCCCCGGCCTTTTAATTGAGGCGGGGGCGTTTTGCGTTACAAAGCGGGCGCTGACGGGGTTTTTATAAAAAATCGCCTAACGGCACAGCGGCAGGAGTTTTTATCCTCGGCCCAGCTTTATATTCTGCTGTTTTTACGCCGGGCAGGCCGCTAGAAAATAGTATTGCCCGGTTGCAGGACACAGGCGGCAATGCTTTGGCTGATCTTGCCGGCGGGGTGTGAGCGGCGCGCCAGCGGAAATTACCACTATTATTGCTTTGTCGTAACAGGCAAAAGCCGATAAGAGGCCGCCAAAGCAGCGCCTGTTCCGGCCGGCACTGTAACGGCAAGGGCAGATTTCTGCCGGTTTTTGCCGGCCAGAGCAGGTCTGTCCGGCAGCTTCGGGCGTGTGATAGTGTAAAAGCCAAAATTAGTCTTGCATTTTTTATCTGCGGCTTTAGGCTGGCGGTTGTTAAGCGGGTTTCGTGCCCATTCAGGGTGGGTCGTAACTGTGCCATACTATAAGACAAGCCGGTAGAGAAAAACAGGAACAAACAGGGAGAATTTATGCAGGAAAAGCACAAACAACAGCCTGTTGACGCGGTCAAGCTGGACAGGCTGGCGCAAATAGCAGTGAAAACCGGGCTTGGTCTGCAAAAAGGGCAGAATATTGTGGTAACGGCGCCGGTAGAAGCCTTGCCGCTGTTGCGCCGCATTGCCTGTCATGCTTATAGGGCCGGTGCCAATTTGTTCACCCCGCTGCTGGCTGATGAGGAGCTGACTTTGTTGCGCTTGCGCGAGGCGCCTGAGACGAGTTTTGACCATGCGGCCGGCTGGCTGTATCAAGGCATGGCGGCGGCCTATGCGCAGGGCGCGGCGCGCCTGGCCATAGTGGGGGAGAATCCCATGCTGCTGGCCAATGAAGATGCGGGCAAAGTGGCGCGCCTTAATAAAGCGACCTCATTGGCTTATAAACCGGCGCTGGAAAAAATTTCCAATTTTGATATTAACTGGAATATTATTGCTTATCCCGGCCTTGCCTGGGCGCGCCTTGTTTTCCCCAATCTGGCAGAAAATGAGGCTGTCTATCGGCTGGCAGAGGCGATTTTTGCCGCTTCACGCGCTGACAGGGAAGATCCGCTTGCCGCCTGGGCCGAGCATAATGCCGCTTTAAGGCGGCGCAGTGATTGGCTGGATACGGAAAATTTTGCCGCTTTGCATTTTAAAGGCAAGGGCACGGATTTGCAAATCGGCCTGGCAGAAGGGCATAAATGGAGCGGCGGCGCCAGTCAGGCGAAAAACGGCATTATTTGCAACCCCAATATACCGACTGAAGAAGTTTTCACTACGCCTCATGCCTATAAAGTAGAAGGTATTGTGCAAAGCACCAAGCCGCTGGCGCATCACGGCAGTTTGATTGAAAATATATGCGTGCGTTTTAAAGGGGGGCAGATTATTGAGGCTAAAGCCGGTAAAGGCGAAGCTGTGTTTAACCGCATATTGGAAAGTGATGCCGGGGCGCGCCGGCTGGGCGAAGTGGCGCTGGTGCCGCATTCTTCGCCGATTTCGGCAAGCGGCCTGCTGTTTTATAATACTTTGTTTGATGAAAATGCCGCCTGCCATATTGCGCTGGGGCAGTGCTATTCCAAATGCCTGAAGGGCGGGGCACATTTAAGCAAAGAGGAAATTGCTGCCCGCGGCGGCAATAGCAGCCTTGTTCATGTTGACTGGATGATTGGCGGCGGGGATACGGATATTGACGGCATAAAGCAGGACGGCAGCCTTGTGCCGGTATTCCGCAAAGGTGAATGGGTTTCCGCTTAAAAAGCGATATTTTTCAGGAAGAGCGCTGCGATGAGAAAACATAAAATTAAATTTTTTCAGGCCGAAGAAGGTGAAACGCCGAGCATTGTGGAAAAAAAGGTTAATAACTGGCTGGGCAGGCTGGATATGAGCAAGACGGAAATCCTGTCTATCCGGCAGTCACATTCTATGGCGACTGCCATGCCTACCGGTATACCGCTTTTGGTCTTTGTCGTCACTGTGCATTATACCGAATAAGGCGGCTGACACTATGCGCCGAAATAGGAAAATCGGCATACCGGCATAGAAGTTTGCTACAAGTCATAAAGCAGTGGAAAAGGCGAAAAAGCCGATAAAGAGAGGGAGTAAAGCGTAATTTGCGTAAATGTGAGTTATTTTGTGCTGCCGCAAGCTTGAGGCTTTTTCAGAGGGAAAAGGACAAACGACAGAGAAAGCAGCGGGAAATATCTATAGAAAACAAAGCGAGTGAGGCCTGTGCCTGAATTGCCGGAGGTAGAGACTGTGCGCCGTTTTTGAGGCGGTGAAATGCGGTGCATTTTGCCGTTAAGCCGAAAAAGAGCAAAGAATCGCGGCGTTTTGATAACGGCCTTTGGGTGTTGAAGGGAAGTCGCTTTATGCCTGAATTGCCGGAGGTAGAGACTGTGCGCCGCGGTTTGGCGCCGGTGCTGGAAGGGGCGGTTATCGATAAAGTGGAATTGCGCCGCCGCGGTTTGCGCCTGCCTTTTCCGCCTGATCTGGCAGAAGATTTGTGCGGCCGTGAGGTGCTTGCTGTCGGGCGGCGGGCAAAATATTTGCTGATAGATCTTTCCGGCGGTCAGACTCTCATCAGCCATTTGGGCATGTCCGGCTCGTGGCGGGTGGAAGAGGAGAGCCGGGCCGGGAGAGCCGGCTTGCCGGCAGGCAGCGGCGCGGGTGCCGGCGCGGATAATGCAGGAAACAGACCTGAATCGGTAGCGCCTTTGGCTGGCAGCGCAGGCGTGAACAAGGCAGAAAACAGGCCTGGGCCGGCGGTGCTTCCGGCAGGCGGCAAAGAAGGTGGAACGGAAAAGGCTAACCCGGCGGGGCCGTTGCCGGTGCCGGTGCTGTTAAAACATGATCATGTTATTTTGCATGTGCGCCGCCCTGTAATTGCCTTGAGCGGCCGTGTGCCTGCTGCTGTTTTGTCTCACGCCGGCGCTATTATTGCCGCTGCCGCCCCAAATTCTGCTGCCCATGCGGCTGGTGAGCAGAATTTTCGCCTTTCTTATAATGATCCGCGCCGTTTCGGTTTTTTGCTGCTGGTAGCGAGCGCCGCTTTGGCAACACACCCTTTACTGGCCGGATTAGGGGTTGAGCCGCTGGGCAAACTGCTTGACGGTGCCCTTTTGCAGCAGATTTTTGCCGGTAAAAAAGCGCCGTTAAAGGCAGTTTTGCTTGATCAGCATAATATTGCCGGTCTGGGCAATATTTATGTATGTGAGGCGCTGTGGCGGGCGCGGCTGTCACCGCTGCGGCCGGCGGTGAGCCTGGCGGGCAGCAGCAAAAGTGCGGCAAAAGAGGCGAAAGATTTGGCGGCTGCCATTCGCTCTGTATTGGCAGAGGCCTTGCAGAGCGGCGGTTCGCATTTGCGCAATTATGTCAAGACAGACGGCTCATTTGGGCTTTTTCAGCACCGGTTTCAGGTTTACGGGCGCGAGGGCGAGCCATGCCGCCGCTGTGGGGCGCCGATAAAGCGGCAGGTAATGAGCGGCCGTTCCAGTTTTTATTGTGCGCAATGCCAAAAATAATTAGGCAAGCCCGGCAAGCCTCCCTATAATGGCGGCCTGTTGCGTAGATAAATTAGCGGGTTGGAGTTGTGTTTATGCGTGAAGAGGCTGTAGATAAAGTCCTCAACATTCTGGAAGAAGATTTTAGCGCCGCTTTGACACGGCTTTTTGCCTTATTGCGGTATAAATCCATTTCTACCGACCCTGCTTTTAAGGAAGATTGCCGCCGGACAGCCGACTGGCTGGTGGAAGATTTGCGCACTATCGGCTTTGAGGCCGAGAGCCATAATACTAAAGGCCACCCTATTATAATCGGCCATCACCGGCAGGCGGGCGCAGAGGCGCCGCATGTGCTGTTTTACGGCCATTATGATGTCCAGCCGGTAGATCCTTTATCCCTGTGGGCGCATGATCCGTTTGACCCGCAACTGGAAGAGCGGGGCGGGCATAAAGTGATTGCCGCGCGCGGTGCTTCTGACGATAAGGGTCAGTTAATGAGTTTTATTGAGGCTTTACGCGCCTTTAACAAGGCAGAAGGCCGGCTGCCGCTTAATGTCACTGTGTTGCTGGAAGGGGAAGAGGAAGCCGGCTCGACGGCGCTTCTTCCGTTTTTGCGCGAGCATGCGGCCGAATTAAAGGCGGATTGCGCCCTGATTTGCGATACTTCCATGTGGGACAGGCAGACGCCCTCTATCACTATGAGTCTGCGCGGCATGGTGGGAGAAGAGATTATTATCAAGGCCGCCGGGCGTGATTTGCATTCCGGTTATTATGGCGGCGCCGCGGCCAATCCCATTCATATTCTGACGCGTATTCTGGCCGATATGCGTGATGAGAGCGGGCGCATTACTATCCCGCATTTTTATGACGGAGTAGAAGAAACGGCGCCGCAATTACTGGCTGATTGGGAAAAATTGCAGCTTGATGCGGAACATTTCCTGAAACCTGTGGGGCTGGCGCAGGCAGCGGGTGAAAAGGGGCGCGGGCTTGCTGAGCAGATCTGGGCCAGGCCGACAGCAGAAATTAACGGCATTAGCGGCGGCTATGAAGGGGAGGGGTTTAAAACCGTTATTCCCGCAAAGGCCGGTGCCAAAGTCTCCTTCCGCCTGGTTCATCGCCAGAATCCGCTGAAAATCCGCGAAAATTTCCGCCAGTTTGTCACCAGCCGCGTGCCGGGCGATTGCGAGGTGGAATTCAGGGAATATGGCGCCGCGCCGGCATTGAGCCTTTCTCCCACCTCGGTTTGGGTGCAGAAAGCGCAAAAAGCTTTATCGGCAGAATGGGGTGTGCCTGCTGTCTTGACCGGTTCGGGCGGCTCTATTCCTGTTGCCAATGATTTTCGTGCTATTTTGGGGGTCGAGCCGCTTTTTGTCGGTTTTGCCCTTGATGATGACTGTATTCATTCGCCCAATGAAAAATATGAGCTGCGCTCTTTCCGCAAAGGGCAGCGCTCCTGGGTGCGTATTTTGGCCGAACTGGCGCAAATATAAAATTTATCAGGCGCGCGCGGGCAATGCAGGGGAGCGAGGTCTGCGGCAGCCGGCATGGAGCGGCAGGTCTGACAGGCAGGCTGAAGGGACAATTCATAAAGAGAGATTCATATGGCGGCGCTGAAAAAACTGCATATTCATCAGGGGGATTTGCCCAGTCTTTCCCGCTATCAGGTAGAAGCGGTGGCGATTGATACAGAAACTATGGGGCTTAATGTGCATCGCGACAGATTATGCCTTGTTCAGCTTTCCACTGGTGACGGCATAGTAGATTTGGTGCAAATCGCCGCCGGGCAAAAAAAGGCACCCAATTTGGTGAAATTGTTGAAAGACAGCAAAATTACCAAAATTTTTCATTATGCGCGTTTTGATATGGCTGTGTTACTGAATGCTTTCGGCGCTATGCCGCAACCTGTTTTCTGCACTAAAATTGCTTCCAGACTGGTGCGCACTTATACGGATCGCCATGGGCTGAAAGATTTATGCGCCGAATTGCTGGATATACAAATTTCCAAACAGCAGCAATCTTCCTTTTGGGGAGCAGAAAATTTAAGCGCGGCGCAGCAGGACTATGCCGCCGCTGATGTTTTGTACCTCCATGACCTGAAAAATATTTTGCAGCAGCGCCTGCGGCTTGATAAAAGACAAAATCTGGCGGAAGAATGCTTCTGCTTTTTGTCCGCGCGCATCAGGCTTGATCTGGCCGGCTGGGCCGAGCAGGATATTTTTGCCCATAATTAACAGCGCACAATTACGGCTGCCCGGCAGCCTTGCCGGCCGCGGCGAGCGGCAAATTTGAGGCTGCGTTATACGGCCGGGCTGCGGCATGCCTAGGCACGCTCTGGTAATAGAGTCAATCAGAAACGGGGCAGTCTGTAACACAATCAAGGCTTCAATACTCTGATTGCTGTTATCGCTAATCAGAGAAGGCGGCCAGGCCGCAACAACAGCCAACTGACAGTCAAAACAACCAAAAATATAACTAATCAGAAACCGAAGGGGCGCGCGTAAGCCGTGCAAACCGAAGGCGCGCGCAAGCGTGCAAACAGCGCCCGGGTTGGCGGGCGGCGGGCGCAGCAAAGAACAGGCGCGCGCGGAGCGTGCAAACCGCGCCCGGGTTGGCGGGCGGCGGGCGCAGCAAAGAACAGGCGCGCGCAAGCGTGCAAACAGCGCTCGGGTTGGGGACGGCGGGCGCAGCAAAGAACAGGCGCGCGCAAGCGTGCAAACAGCGCTCGGGTTGGGGCGGCGGGCGCAGCAAAGAACAGGCGCGCGTAAGCCGTGCAAACAGCGCCCGGGTTGGGGGGTGGTTCTCAAATAGCTATAATTCCAGTTATTGGAAAAGGCAGCCAGGCTGCAATATGAAGCCGGCAGAGCGATAAAAGGCACTGTCCGATATAGCGTTTATTCTGCGCTTATTGCTCCCCTATTCCCTGTGATTCGCCGAATCAGCCCGCATTGGCATAAAAGCTCAATTCTGCCGGGATAAATTAGCCGATTTTTAAGAAATACTTAATTTCCATAGTAAAATTTCTATAAAAATATGCTTTGCTTTGTATCGTAATAATACAGTTTAAATTTAAACCTATAGTTTTATTTTAAAATAAATGCAATTTTAGCGCGTGTTGCTGTTTTACTACAGACATTTTCTGCTGTTTACTTATATTCAAAGTCATTGCAGTTCATTGCATTGGAGAAACGGACATGAAAATGAAATATTTGATTGCGGCTTCAGTCGCAGCATTGATAGTTTCCGGCACTGCCAGAGCGGCAGATATTGTTCACTATCAGGAGCCTGAATTCCAGCCTGCTTTCAGTTGGACGGGCCTTTATGGCGGCGGCACTGTCGGCTGGACATGGGCAGAGGCCAAAACCCGCTTCAAAAGCAAAGCAACCGGAGAAGTGCTGGGCAAAAAGAAAATCAAACCTGATGCCTTTGAAGGCGGCTTTTATGCCGGTTATAACTTCCAGTTTTCCGATGCTATTTTGCTCGGCCTGGAAACGGACTTCCTTTTCACCGGCAGCGGTGATGATAAACATCTTGGCGATTACAGGGTTAGCGTTCGTCAGAAATGGAATGGCGCCACCCGTTTGCGGGCCGGTTATGCCTTTGACCGCTTCCTGCCTTATGTGGCTGTCGGTGTTTCTTATGCCGATATCAAAACGCGTGCCGCCAGAAATGATGTAAGCAAAGCCAAGACACAAAGCCGTGCAGGCTGGAATGTCGGCGGCGGTGTTGATTATGCCATGACAGATCATATTATTCTGCGCGGTGAATACCGGTTCACCGATTTTGGCAAAGATACGGAGACCTTTAACCGCGAAGCCAAATATCGGGTGAAATATTACCAGAACGATTTCCGTCTCGGCGTTGCTTATAAATTCTAGTCTATTATAGAGGTTTCTTCTTTATAATAGCGATGCGCTCAAGTGAGAATAGCCGTTTTATAATGGAAATTCTTAAAATATAAAATTTATGACGCATCTGAACTGCGAAGTAAAAAATCAAATAGGGCATGGCCTGTTGCAGAAAGTGCCCTATTTATAAATTCGCACACAAAGAAAATTTAATTTACTGTATGTGAATCTTCTGTGTGTGAGTGCCTAGTGAAGCAAAACTTCTGTTGTATCAAGTATAGTTTGTACCTGGAATTTTCTTGTTCTTGTTACATTATATTACAGATATTTTGCCTCATCTGGCTTGTATCTGTAGATGTAATGTGTTCACAAGGGCAGGAATTTACTGTTATGAAGAAATATCTGATTGCTGTTTCCGCCGCCGCTTTGCTTATCTCCACCGGGGCAAAGGCGGCTGATATTGTCACTTATCAACCGGAACCTCTCCCCATTGCCCCTGCTTTTAGCTGGACAGGTTTTTATGCCGGGGGTGAGCTTGGCGGCTCATGGGCCGAGGCCAAAAATCGCTTGCGCCAAAACGGCGAAACAGTGGCAAAAAAGAAATTAAAGCCTGAAGGTTTTATTGGCGGAATTTTTGCCGGCTATAATTTCCAGTTTACTGAGGCTATTGTGCTTGGCATTGATACGGACTTCCTGTGGGACGATGTCGATGACAAAAAAACATTTGCCGATGGCCGCCGGCTGAAAGCAAGGCAAAAATGGAACGGCGCCACCCGTTTGCGCGCCGGTTATGCCTTTGACCGTTTTCTGCCTTATATTGCTGCCGGTGTTTCTTATGCCCGGCTTGATGATCTGTATCGCGGGGAAGACATTAACAAGAAAAAGAAGAAAACGCGCGCCGGCTGGAATATTGGCGGCGGTATAGATTATATTCCGCCGATTTTTAACGATCATATTGTCTTGCGTGCTGAATATCGCTTTACTGATTTTGGCAAAAAGACTCATAATCTGGGCAATGATTATAAATATCGCGCGAAATATTACCAGAATGATTTTCGCGTTGGTGTTGCCTATAAATTTTAAGCACAGGGAAATATGCCGCGCTGATAATAGAGCAGGATTGGGCAAAGCTTAAGAACAGGGCGCTCCGGGTGAGCGCCCTGTTTGTGTTTTAGCGGTCGGCAGGATAGATCTGTGCCGCAGCAAAAGCAGCGCAATCGGCAAAATTCGAGTCTGTTTTTATAAAAATGAGCCGATTCCGCCTGATAGAGGCCGTTAATCGCGGCAAAACGGCTTGAACTTGAGTGCCGGTTTTTTTATAATTCTGCTCTATTATCGGCCGGAGGGCGGGCAGCAGGGAAATTATGAGCGAAAACAGCAAAAACCGGCATAAGAGCAATGATTATTCGGCAACGCTTTATTTGCCGCAAACAGAATTTCCCATGCGCGCCGGCCTGCCCGGGCGTGAGCCTAAACTGGTGGAATATTGGCAAAATATCGGCCTTTATAAAATTTTGCGGCAGGATTCTGCCGGGCGTGCGCCTTATATTCTGCATGACGGCCCGCCTTATGCCAATGGCAATATTCATATTGGCCATGCCCTTAATAAAGTGCTGAAGGATAGCGTCTGCCGCGCCATGCAAATGCAGGGCTATAATGCCAATTATGTCCCGGGCTGGGATTGTCACGGCCTGCCGATTGAGTGGAAGGTAGAAGAAAAATACCGCGCTGCGGGCAAAAGCAAGGACGAAATTCCGGTTAATGAATTTCGCCGTCAGTGCCGCGATTTTGCCGCTTATTGGATAAAGGTGCAGGCGGAAGAATTCAGGCGTCTCGGCATTATCGGGGATTTTGAGACGCCTTATAAAACCATGGATTATCAGGCGGAAGCGCGCATTGCCGGTGAATTGATGAAATTTGCCGCTACCGGCCAGCTTTATCGCGGTTCCAAGCCGGTTATGTGGTCGGTGGTGGAGCGCACGGCGCTGGCTGAGGCAGAGGTAGAATATCGCGACAGTGAAACGGATATGATTTGGGTAAAATTTCCGGTTTTATCAAGCCCCTCTGCTGATTTGCGTGACGCTTTTGTGGTGATTTGGACAACCACGCCATGGACGCTCCCCGCTAATCGCGCCGTTTGTTATTCTGCCTCTGTGCGCTACGGCCTTTATGAAGTGACAAGCGCAGAAAATACTTTTGGCCCGCAAAAAGGGGAGAAGCTGCTGCTGGCAGAAAATCTGGCAGAGATTTGCGGGCAAAAGGCCAAATTAGTGCTGAATTATGTGCGTAGCGTTAACGCGGCAGAGCTGGCGGCAACTGAGCTGGTGCACCCGCTGCGCGGCGCCTTTGCCGGTGCGCATGATAAAGATGGGGCGGAAGCCTATGCCTTCCGCGTGCCGCTTTTGGCGGGCAGCCATGTGACAGATGATGCCGGCACGGGTTTTGTCCATACGGCCCCCAGCCATGGGCGGGAGGATTTTGACGCTTTTATGGCCGCTGCCGGATTATTGCAACAGCGCGGCATTGCCGCAAATATTCCCTTCTCCGTTGATGAGGCCGGTTATTATACGGCAGACGCGCCGGGGCTTGAGGCTGAAATTGCAGGCAAGCGGGTGCGGGTGCTGGGTGATGACGGCAGGCCGGGCAATGCCAATCAGGTGATTATTGCGGCTCTTATCGGCCGGGACAGGCTTTATGCCCGCGGCCGGCTGAAACATTCTTACCCGCATAGCTGGCGCTCCAAAAAGCCGGTTATTTTCCGCAATACGCCGCAATGGTTTATCGCTATGGATAAAGATTTAGGCGGCGGCGACAGTTTACGCAAGCGGGCTTTGCGGGCAATAGAGAATACCCGTTTTGTGCCGCCTTCCGGGCAAAACCGCTTGCGCGCTATGGTTGCCGATCGGCCGGATTGGGTGCTGTCGCGCCAGCGCGTCTGGGGTGTGCCGATAACAATTTTTGTCAATGACAAGGGCAAAATTCTGCATGATGAGGCGGTGAACAGGCGCATTATCACGGCTTTTGCCGAGGAAGGCGCCGATGTCTGGTTTGCGCCGGGCGCGCGGGCGCGCTTTTTAGGCAAAGAGCTGGCTGCCGGGCCGTGGCAAAAACTTGATGATATTCTTGATGTCTGGTTTGATTCCGGCTGCACCCATGTCTTTACACTGGAAGACAGAGATACAAAAGCGCGGCGGCAAGCCGGCACTGATTTGCGCTGGCCGGCCGATATTTATCTGGAAGGGTCGGATCAGCATCGCGGCTGGTTTCAGTCTTCACTGCTGGAAGCCTGCGGCACGCGCGGGCAGGCGCCGTTCAAGACCATTATAACCCATGGCTTTACCCTTGACGACAAGGGCAAAAAAATGTCCAAATCGCTGGGTAATGTGGTACGCCCGCAGGATATTATTGAGAAATATGGCGCCGATATTTTGCGTTTATGGGTGATGACGGTCGATTATTGGGAAGACCAAAGGCTGGGGCGTGATATTCTTCAAACCAATATCGATACTTACCGCAAATTGCGCAATACTGTGCGCTGGGCGCTGGGCGCTTTAGGCGCTCTGCCGGAATTGCCGCTGATTCAGCAGAAGCTGGCCGATAAGCAGCTTGACGCCGATATAAGCGCTTTGGAAGAATTTTGCCAAAATGGCGGCGCAGTGCCGGTTGCCTTGCTGCCGGAGCTGGAGCGCTATATGCTGGCGCGGCTTTACGCGCTGGATAAGCAGGTAAAAGCCGGTTATGAGGCTTTTGATTTCAAGCGCATTGTCCGCTTGTTACTGGATTTCGCTATTAATGATTTATCGGCCTTTTATTTTGATATTCGCAAAGATATGCTCTATTGCGAGGCGCCGTCTTCGCGCGGCCGCATTGCCGCATTGTTCACCCTGCGGGCAATATTTGAGCGCTTTATTACCTGGCTGGCACCAATATTGCCGTTTACGGCAGAAGAAGCGTGGCAATATTATAAGGACACCGGGGTGATGAGCGAGGAAGCCGGCTCACAAACAGGCGATAAAATTTCCATTCACCGCGAAGCTTTTCGCCTTGTGCCGGAAAGCTGGCGCAATGGCGGGTTTGAGCAAGGGCTGCTTGCCGAAAAATGGGAGCAAATCAGGAAATTGCGGCGGGTGGCGACCGGAGCGCTGGAGCAGGCGCGGGCGCAAGGGCAGATTGGCTCTTCGCTGGAAGCTGTGGTGACAGCCTATATTGACGATAATGCGCTTTATACCGCTCTTTGTCCACCTTCTACCGCTGTGCCCGGCGCGAGTGGTAAAGAAAACAGTCTTACGCCTGTGCATATGGCCGATATTTGCATTACCAGCGGTTTTGAGCTGGTGCACGGCGCTGCGCCGGAAGGCGCTTTTACCCTGCCGGAAGTGCCGGCTATTGGCGTAATGTGGCACAAGGCGGCGGATAAAGCTTATAAGCGTTGCGCCCGTTCCTGGCGCTGGACACAAGATGTCGGCAGTGATGCCGCTTATCCTGATGTTTGCGCCCGTGATGCCGCCGCCTTGCGGGAAAAGCGCAAATTAGGGCTGATTTAACCGTGAGCAAGGCTTTGCTTATATTGGAGCAAAAGACAAAACAGGCGGGCAGCGGCAGCAAGACTGCCCAGGCGTTATTGGCGCTGGCGCTGTCAGGCGCCGGCCTGTTTCTTGCCGGCTGCTTTGGGCCGACTTACGGCACCGGCAAAACCAGCGGCCAGCAACTGGCTGATGATTTTTCCAATATTACGCGGTGGAAGTCACTAAGCAGCAATAAAAATGTCGATACAAAGCCGCGGCCGGAGCTTTTACCGCCGACCAAAGCTGATTTATCGACACCATTGCCGGCACCGCAAGAGGCAGTGGCGCGTCCGGATAATCCCGATTGGCCGGAAAGCCCGGAGCAAAGGCGGGAGCGTTTGCGGAAGGAAGCTACGGAAAACCGCAATAATCCCAAATATATTTCACCGATTATGCAAGATGATGTGCCGCAAACCCGGCGCTATTTGCCCACCGGCATTGACCGCGCCCGTGAGCGTGAGGATAATATGCCAGGCCCGGCCACAACCAGGAAACAGGCGGCGCGCTATAAAGAATTGCGGCAGGAAGACGCGCCGGCCGGGGGGCTTAAAACGCGCAAATATTTAAGCGATCCGCCATTGGAATATTTAAAACCCTCAGCCAATGCGCCGACAGGGGATTTAGGCGAGTCGGAAGAAGAAAAAGAGCGTAAGGCCAAAGGCGGCAAAACCAGCATTTTCGGCAAATAATCCCGGCGGTCATGGCAGATGGCGATTGTGAAGGCGGTGAATCTGTTCTGAGGGCAATGCCTGTTGCCGCTGTTTATGGCGGAGCAATTTCAGGCTTTATCTGTTTGACAACAGAAAGCGGCAAAAGCTGCAAGAGCCAATGCGCCCCGGGCGGGAAGAAGCGGCTTTTATCGCTTTGCTCTTTATCTTGCCCTGACAGGGGGTGCCCGCGGGTGATTGGTAAAAGCGGAGGAAATATTATGCCTGTTGTCATTATCGGCGCCGGGCAGCCTGGCCGCCAGGCTCGCTTTGGCCTGATGACAGATTCCGCATTATTCCGGCACGGCACGCTGCGGCTGGATAAGTTTACTTTTATCGGCTGCGCCGGCCGGGGAATTTGAAGCTATTAAAAGAGATTTTATTGATGCCTGCTGTATCAATCGGCTAAGGCCTGAAACTTGCTTTGCCGGCAATGATAATATGGCTTTGATTGCCGGCTCTGATATTATCATTATCGCCGCTTCCGTTGCCATGGGTAAAACTGCAAGGCGAGAAGATTTGTTACACGCCAATAAAATTATTGCCAAAACTATTGGCGAAGCCATTCGCCATTATGCGCACAGGCTGGAATTATCACAGTTTCCAATCCTCTGTATATTATGGCGGCGCTGTTACAGCATTATGCCCAATGCCCCAGGCAGATGATTTGCGCTGCCGGGCAGCACGCCGGATACTGTGCGCAGCCGCCGCATTGTGCCGAAATATAGCGGCAATAAAGCTGCTGATCCTGTTGTTATCGGCCCGCGCGGTCAGGGAATACTGCCAATTCTTTGACGAGCTGCAACTGGTAAATCCTGATGAGGCCAGAGAGGAAATTGTCAATGAGGGCTATGCCATAGCGCGGCTTAACGGCTCAGCCATTTATGCGCCGGCGGCTAATATTATAGAAATTATATGGCATTATCTGGCTGATGAGCCGCGCGGTTTTACCCATGCCGCCGCCAGGCTGCAAACATTATTTGCAACTTTAGTGGCAGCGGCAGAATAGATTATTATATTGCCCGGTTTGCGGCGGGGAAGCTGCGGCCAGGATTCAACCGGCAGAGAGTAAAATAACGGGCAAAAAACATCATCATATCCCGCGATTTTTATCGCAAAATTTTACTGATGCAGAAGGGCATATTTGGGTTTTAGATAAACAGACAGGCAAAATATTTCCCACTAAGCCTGAAAATATTGCCGGTAAAAACTATCTTTATTCTATTGGCGGGAGACAAAATAGAGATAATGCTCTGGAGGAAGATTTCGGCAGGCTGGAAGGAAGAGTTGCACCTTTTATAGCTGCAATTATCGCAAACAGGAAATTTCCTGAAACCGGGGAGGATAAAGGCATCCTGCTTTGTTTTTTATGCCATCTCGTACATTGCGCGCCGAATATGGCGACTATGGCTAATAATGAAGAGCTTGTTTTGAAAGCGCTGGAAGCAGACTATATCAAAACCATGAAGCAGCGGCCAATAAAGGATTTTATAGACAAGAAGAATATTGCCAAAGCCATGCTGGAAACTGATAATCTTATATATGCCGAAAGTTTTGGTGACATAGTGTGGCTTTTGGCGAGCTATATAAAAAAATTTCAATGCTTTTTATGATTGCCGAAAATAGATGCTATAGTCAATGACCATTATGCTCTAACATTATGTCATAAAGTATTGCTTCAAGAAAATTCAGAATATAAAGATGCTATTCCAGATATATGGCGGAGTATAGCGTATATATTTTTTCCGCTTGCTTATTCTATGTATATAATATTCGTCAATAAGCAACTGTCTTGCGCCGATAATTTGCCGGAAATTTTGCATGCTTTGGGGGAGAGGCGGGTATCGATATGTTTACGAATCATGTTGCCGGCCGCTATGTTTATGGCGCGGGTGAAGAAGTTTTGCCGCAGGCTGCGGCCGATGCCAAAGCCTTTGCCGCAAATCTGGCAGCAGGCAGATAAAGATTTATCGCGTCTTTCCCGTCAAGCGCGCATAGTTCTCAGCAGGGCTTTCAGCCGATAAAGCTCGTCCAGAGCGGCGCGGGGGGTGAGACTATCCGGGTCGATGGCTGCCAGCGCTGTCAATAAAGCCGTTTCTGCCGGGGTAAAACCGGCCTGCCTGATTGCTCCCGCCGCCGTGTTAACAGGCGAAGAATCCTGCTGCCCAATATTTGTATTTCCCGCCGCCGGCAATGTCGCGGCTGTCTCACGACCGGGGCCGCTCACCCTGGCGGCAGCAATAAACGGAGCGGGAACACTATCCGGTTGCTTATTCGCCGCCGGCGGCAACAACTCCCCTGTGCCGGTTACTGCCTGTCCTTCGCCGGCGGCTTTATCCTGTATCGCCGCTGCGGCAAAAGAGGCAGAAGAAGTGTCGGCTTTTGTCGCAACAGCGGAGATTGGCTCAGTCTGCCCATATTTGGCAGCTTTATTGTTTGTCACGGCACCAAATAGCGGCAAATCCTGCAAAATATCCGCTGCCTGGCTGGTTAATGCCTGATTTTCCAACTGTGCCAGCACAGCGCGCGCCCGCGCAATCACCGCTTCCGGCAGGCCGGCCAGTTCTGCCACTTGCACGCCATAAGAGCGATCGGCTACGCCGGCGGCCACTTCATGCAGAAAAATCACTTCATTCTGCCATTCCCGCACTTTGAGCGTGTGGTTGGAAAGCCGCGGCAGAGTTTTAGCCAAAATTGTCAATTCGTGAAAATGCGTGGCAAAAATAGCGCGGCAGCGATTCATATTATGCAAATATTCCAGCGCTGCCCAGGCAATGGAAAGCCCGTCAAAAGTGGCGGTGCCGCGGCCGATTTCATCTAATATGACGAGTGATTTCTCCCCCGCCTGGTTTAAAATTGTTGCGGTTTCCACCATTTCCACCATAAAGGTGGAGCGCCCGCGCGCCAGATCGTCAGAGGCGCCAACCCGGCTGAACAGCCGGTCAACAAGGCCGATATGGGCGCTTATTGCCGGGACAAAGGACCCCATTTGCGCCATAAGCACAATAAGCGCATTTTGCCGCAAAAATGTGGATTTGCCACCCATATTCGGCCCGGTCAGCAGCCAGATACTGCCGGCCTGTCGGCTCAATTCCGCTTTATCTACCTTTATTTGCTCCGTTTTGGCGGCTTTGCCCACCGGCGATAAATCGCAATTATTGGCAATAAAAGGATCGTCTGCCTGGCGGCGCAAAGCCTGTTCTACCACCGGGTGACGGCCGTTTTGCACAGCAAGCTTCAGACTATTATCCACTACCGGGCGGCAGTAAGCCTGTTCTTCTGCCAGCACGGCCAAAGCGCTGGAAACATCAAGCACGGCCAGCGCCGCGGCGCCGTCACGCAAGTCATCGGCATAATTTTTAATATCTTGCGTTAATTCTTCAAAAATCTGCAATTCAACAGCCAGAGCGCCATTGGCAGCCGAATTGATACGATTTTCCAGATCAGCCAGTTCTGCCGTGGTAAAGCGCATGGCATTGGCCATGGTCTGGCGGTGGATAAAGCGGCTCTCGGCAGCGCCGGCCTCCGTCATTACGCCGGCCTGCGCTGCTGTCACCTCAATAAAAAAGCCCAAAATATTATTATGTTTGATTTTGAGGTTTTTTATATCGGTCTCAAGCGCCAAATCTTTTTGCATGGCAGCAATAATGCGGTGAGTCTCGGTTTTTAAACTGCGCAATTCATCTAATTCGGCATTATAGCCTTTGCGAATAAAACCGCCGTCACGCTTGAAAAACGGCAAGTCGTCATCAAGCGCGGCCTGCAGCTTTTTCCGCCAATCATCGGGCAAGGCGGCCAAAGCTTCTATCGCCTGTTGTAATTCCGCCGGCAAATCGGCAAGGGCAAAATCATGGTGAATGGCGCGCGCGGCCTTTAACGCATGTAAAACGGCAGCAAAATCACGCGGGCCGCCGCGTGCCAGCGCCAGGCGCGAAAGAGCGCGCATAATATCGGCCAGGCCCTGCAGCTTTTCCCGCAGGCTGTTGCGCAATCCAGGCTCTGACAGAAAAAAGGCGACAGAATCCAGCCGATCTTCAATATCTTCCACCTGATTAAGCGGTGCTGTCAGCCGGTCGAGCAGCAGGCGCGCGCCGCTGCCGGTTAAAGTGCGATCTACTGCTTTGAACAGACTGCCTTCATGCTTGCCGGAAAGCGTGCGCGTAAGCTCAAGATTGGCCGCAGTGGCGGCATCGATAAAAAGCTGCTTGCTGCCATCTTCCAGCGCAGGGCGTTGCAGCGGCGGTCTTTCATGAATCTGCGTTTTTTCCACATAAGCCAGAATAGCGGCAATGGCTTGCAGCTCAGCGCGGGAGAAATCGGCAAAACCTTCCAGCGTGGCAACATGGTAATAAGCGCAAATGCGCTTTTCTGCCTGGGCTGTGGCAAACAGACTATCCGGCTGGGGTGACACGGCTTTGCCGACAATATCCAGCAGAGCGCGCAGTTTTTCATCATTGTAAAGCGTGGCGGCAATAATCAGCTCTTGCGGCTCGACTCGCAAAATATTAGCCAGCAGCCTTTTATTATCGCAAGTGGAGACACGAAAAATACCGGTTGAAATATCCAGCCAGGCAAGGGCAAAATAAGATAGCGCCTTTGCTGTCTGTTCCGTTTCATCTGGCAGCAGGCTATTGCCCGCCGCCGGCTGCTGCCGGCCGGCAGTATTTTCTGCCCGCACCAGCGCCATGAGATAATTGGCGCGCTCCGGCGCCAGCAGTTTTTCCTCTGTTACTGTGCCGGGGGTGACAAGGCGGACAACCTCACGCCGGACAACGGCTTTTGTGCCGCGGGCGCGCGCCTGCGCCGGATCTTCCATTTGTTCGCAAACAGCAATGCGATAATTGGCGGCAATCAGCTTTTGCAGATAATCCTCGGCCGTGTGAACAGGCACACCGCACATAGGGATATTTTCACCATTATGCCTGCCGCGCGCTGTCAAGGTAATATCCAGCACTTTGGCGGCGATTAGCGCATCGTCAAAAAACAGCTCATAAAATTCACCCATGCGGTAAAACAGCAGAAAATCCGCATGCTCAGCCTTGATTTTGAAATATTGCTCCATCATCGGCGTGTTTTTAGCATCATGCGCTGCTTTTGCCGCAATTCCTGCCTGGCTGTCCATTATCCCCAACCCATATTACGGGTCTGCCGACCCGCTGCCGGTTTGCCTGCTTTTGGGGCTATTGCCCCACCGGCATTGACAATACCCTATTCCTTTCGTCCGGCAGCGGCGAAAGCCGTCACCTGGCGGCAGCGAAAGCCCCAGACTTAATGCTGCCCTTGTGTCTGCCCCTTGCCGTCATTTTGTTCAGCCATACGATTATGATAAAGCGTGGCAAAATCAATCGGATCAATCATCAGGGGCGGAAAACCGCCATTACGGGTGGCATCGGCAATAATCTGCCGCGCAAAGGGGAAGAGAAGGCGCGGACATTCAATAAAAATAACCGGAGTCAAATGCTCTTCGGGGAAATTTTCTATTTTGAAAATGCCGCCGTAAGTCAGCTCCGCCTGAAAGAGAACCTCTTTATCATCAAGGGCTTTGGCATCAATAGTCAGCACAATATCATAGAGATTATCGCCCATGCCGGCAGCATGGACATTGATATTAATATTGATAGCGGGCGCTTTATCGCGGGCGCGCAAGGCAGCAGGCGCATTAGGGCTTTCAAAAGACAAATCTTTGATATATTGCGTTAAAATGCTTAAATAAGGGCCCTGCGCTTCCTGCGTTGTTTGTGTTTGTGTGCCGCGAACTCGATCCATTTCTGCCATTATATGCTCCTTCATGCGGGCGGTTTAGCTGTTTTAACGGACTCATCTGCCGGGAGGTTAAAGCTGTTTTGCGATTTTGTTTCTGGCTAGCACGGAAAACCCCTGCCTGCAAGCCGCCCTTGAGTTTTGCACTATTTATAGTGCCTTTATCGCCGATATTTGGGCGCGGCGGCTTTGGCTTTCACGGTTTTTCGGCCTGTTACGGTTTCTTCCATGGCGAATTTTCCGGGTCGCGGGCATGATAATTTTCAGGCTCAAGGTCAATAATTCTGCCGCTGCGCCGGGGTGAGCGCGCCTCGGTTCCACCGGCAGCCGGCCTCTTGCCGAAAGTGAAGGAGGCTTTGTCTCCGCCGTTTTTGCGGATAAAATCGGCAAGAGCGGCTTGAATCGGCGGCAGGAGCATAATAAGGCCGCATAAAGAGCTGATAAAACCGGGTACGATGAGTAGGATTGCGCTGACACAGATGATAAGGCGGCGGATTACCGCTTTATCGACATTGTTATTTTGCCGGGTCGCGGCTTTTATGTTTCTGGAAAAACCCTGAATTGTGCCGCGCAGCAGCCCGATACCGGCCAGGCTCGATAGTAAAACCAGTAACAGGCTGGGGACAATGCCGATTTTGCTGCCGACAAAGATAAAAGCAGCGATTTCTGCAAAAATATAACCGAAAATTACGAGCGGCGCCAAAAACAGTGGAAAACGCATCGACATGGCAGAATATCTCCCTGTTATTGCGCCTGCCGCCCAAATAGCGGCAAAAAGACCCAAATAGCGGCGCGCGGCAGAATCACATTATTTGAATTCATCACTATTTTGCTTTATAGGATAAGTTTGTGTTTAAAAAGGGGTGAGCGGCATAATTGGGGCGTCAAGGTCACAATTTGGCCTCATCGCCTGATAAAATAAAGCAGGGCTGGAAAGCCCTTTGGCCCGGCAGGTGGAGGCGCCGCAGGGGCTTGAGCTTTGGCTGAAGAGGGTTGCGTGCTTTTGGCAGATGAGCAGGAACGGAGATCACTGTGCCGATGGATTTGAATATTGTGACATTTATCTTTTTTGCTTTGGCCGTGGTGGTTTTTATCCAGTTGCGCAATGTTTTGGGGCGCCGCACCGGTAATGAAAGACGGCCTTTTGACCCTTATGCCAAAAGCAAGGCAGAGCCGGCAGCCGTTGAAAAAACAGCCGCCTTGCCGCCGGCTGCAAAAAGTGCCCCTTTTGCTGCGATTGATGCTTATGCGCCGGCCGGCAGCGAGCTGAATGAGGATTTGCGCGCTATAGGCCGCGCTGACGGCAGTTTTGCGCCGCAGGAATTTTTGACCGGGGCCAAGGCTGCTTATGAGATGATTTTGACCGCTTTTGCTCGCGGACGGCGAGGTGATTTGCAAAATCTGCTGGCAAAAAATATTTACGAAAATTTTGTCACGGCGCTGGAACAGCGCTCTGCCACCGGCGAGACGGTGAAATTTTCTTTTATCGGGGCAGAGAGAGCCGAGATTGTCGCCGCTGAGCTGGAAAAGGGGCGGGCGCGCCTGACTGTTTCGTTTAAAGGGGAAATAATTTCAGCCACTTATGATAAAGCCGGGCAGTTAATCGATGGTGATGAGCAGAATATTGTCGTGCTGAGAGATCGCTGGACATTTGCCCGGGAGCTTGCCTCCAAAAGCCCTGACTGGCTGTTAGTGGCGACAGAAGATGAAGAATAACAGGCAGAGTGATTCATTGTGCCGGCGCGCTTTGTTCCTGTTTGCCGCAGTCAAGGGATAAAAGAACCGGACAGGGAAAAGAGATGCGGCATTATGAAAGGCAGGAAAATTCGGCAAAAAGCTGCTAAGGGGGAAGGGCGGCGCGAGGGTGATATAGAGGATATGTCGGCACGCGCCGACATATTTGCTGCCGGGCTTTCAGGGCCTGACAGGGAGATTTGGGCGCAAGTGGCGCGTAATGTGCGTCCGCTCCGGCGGCAAAGCCCTCCCGGCAAAACAGCTTTATCGCATAAGGGTAAAACCGTGCCGGTTACAACCGGCAGCACCGCGGTAATGCCGCCGCCAGGCCGGCCTGCCGGCAAAATGCTGCGGCGGCGGGGTGAGCCGGCGTTAAAGAGCAGCGCCGGCGCCAAAGGGCTGTTAAGGGGTTTTGAGCGTAATCTTTACCGCCGGCTGGCGCAGGGGCGCCAGGCGGTTGATGCAAAAATTGATTTACACGGCTACACTCAGGCACAGGCATATAAGGCCTTGTTGCATTTTGTGCAGCAAATGCAACGGTGCAGGTTTCGTCATATTTTAATTATTACCGGCAAAGGTAAAACCTGCCAAAATGGTGGAATTTTGCAAAAGCAGGTGCCGCATTGGCTGGTAACAGCGCCGTTCCGGCTTTATATTGCCGCCATAGAGCAGGCCGCCGGCCGTCATGGCGGCGAAGGCGCCTTTTATGTGCGTTTGCGCCGGCTAAATACAGGGCCTGCCGGCAAAGATTAGCTTTGGCGCAGCACTTCTGCGGTTTGAGGATATGCTGCCGGGGGAGCCTGCCGCTGAAGAAGACCCACAGTTGAGCGAACAGCGCTATCGGGCTGTTAAACAAAATGCTGGAGGGCGTTACCTGTTTGCAGTATTCGTTTTGCGGGAGAGAGCAGATTCTCTGAAAATCCGGCCCAAAGTGCCCGTTACAGGCACAAAAAGAGGTGATAAAATATGAAGAAAAGGCTTAAAAAATTAACGCCTCTAATGTCAGATAAAGAGGCAGAGGAGTTTGTGGATAAGGCTGACTTATCGGAATATGATTTGTCGGGGTTCAAGCCGTTTCGGTTTGAACTGCAAAAAAAAGACAAGGTGCTGCATATGCGCCTGCCGCTCGATCTGGCTGATGCGATAAAGGCACAGGCAAGAGAGCATGGCATGCCTTATCAGCGCTATGTGCGCCACTTGCTTGAGGCTGCCGTAAATAAAGCAGCATGACCGCATTTGTCTTTTTGGCTATAGTTTAATCAGGGATTTTTTGCCGCCTTTGCCGGTTGCAGTGTGACTGCCTTTTCTGTTTATCTGTGATTTTGGCGAAAATTTTCAGAATTTAATTGCCCTTGCTGCCGGGCGGCGGGCAGGTGCCTCTGTAAGGCCGGCGCCAGGTGTGCCGATTATATTAGCGACCGCGCAATATATCAAAAATGCTCCGTTTTTTGTCTGTCTGTACCGGTTTACCGTCAGCACTGCTGAGCGCCACCGGCGGGCGCGGGGCATTATCGGCGATGATTTTCGAGCTGTCATAGGCGGGCAGCTCATTTGTATCCGGCGGCAGGTCGCTGCCGCCGGGAACGGCATTTTCCAGTCGGTAGGAGCCGGGCAGGTTTATTGCCGGCTTGCTTTTTTCAGCTTCCAGCATATAGTTTTTCCATAAAGCAACGGGCAGGCTGCCGCCGCTGACACGGCGCATGGATTCGCCATTATCATTGCCAAACCAGACACCGGTTACATAATCGGCCGTATAGCCGATAAACCAGGCATCGCGGAAATTCTGACTGGTGCCGGTTTTGCCGGCAGCCGGGCGGCCAAGCCGTGCCTGTGCTGCTGTGCCGTTTAAAATAGTTTGCTGCAGCATGGCATTCATCATGCCGACAATTTGCGGGCTGACAAGGCGCGGTGCTTCAATTTTGCCAATATTATAAAGTGTCCGCCCTTTTGTATCGGCAATATGGCGGATAAGGTGAATTTGCGGTTTTGTCCCCCCCGTGGCAAAAGGCAGATAGGCGCCTGTCAGTTCCAGCAGGCTGACCTCTGCCGTGCCGAGCGCAATAGAAACATGATTGTCAATGCCGGAGCGAATGCCCAGCCGATGCGCCGTATTGATAATATTGGCGGTGCCCACTTCCATTGCCAGTTGCGCCGCTACCGAATTGAGCGAATGGGAAAGAGCCGTGGTCAGGGTAACATCGCCCATATATTTGCCGCCGGCATTGCGCGGTGTCCAGTTGCCAATGGTCACCGGCGCGTCATTGCGGGTGGAATTGGGGGTTTTGCCTTGCTCCAATGCCGCCAGATAGACAAAAGGCTTAAAAGCGGAGCCGGGCTGCCGCTTGGCATCGACAGCGCGATTATATTGGCTGGCGGCATAATCCCCCCCGCCGATCATGGCACAAATCACCCCTTTAGTGTCAATAGAAACCAGCGCTCCCTGGCTGATATTGCGGCTTTTGCCGTTTTGCCGGATTTCGCGGCGCAGCAGTTTTTCCGCGGCTTTTTGCAGCCGCATATCCAGGCCGGTTTCAACAATAATATCTTCATCAACCCGGCCGATTAAAAACGGAATCTGATTGACAACATAATCGGCGACAAAATTTTCCGACCCGGACCAATAAGAGGCGGCTTGCGGCACCGGCTCTTTCAACGCTGCTTTATAGTGTGCCTCATCAATCATATCCTCTTCCCGCATTGCCGCCAGAACCAGTTTGGCACGGGCATAAGCGGCCTCAGCATCGCGCGCGGGCGAAAGCCGTGACGGCGCCTTGAGCAGGCCGGCCAGGGTCGCAGCCTCCATCAGGGTTAAATGGCGCGCCGATTTGTTGAAATAGCGGCGGGCGGCGGCCTCTGCCCCATAAGCGCCGGAGCCAAGATAAACGCGGTTGAGATACATTTCCAGGATTTGCCGTTTGCTGAATTTATATTCCAGCCACAGCGCCAGAATAGCCTCACGGCTTTTACGGTCAAAGGTGCGATCAGAAGATAAAAACAGATTTTTGGCTAATTGCTGGGTCAGAGTAGAGCCGCCCTGCCGCGCAGAGCCGATAAAATTGCGGCTTAAAGCACGGCCTATACCCATTGGGTCAAGCCCGCTATGCCGGTAAAAGCGGCGATCTTCAATGGCTATTACTGCTTTTGGCAGCCAGGGGCTCATATCGGCCAGCGCTATGGCCTCACCTCCGGTCAGGCCGCGATTGGCAATCAGCGCACCGTTTCGGTCGACAATACGAATATTGGGCGGGCGAACAGGAATTTTCCAGGTGGAAAATTGCGGCATAGTGAGTAAGACATAAGCAATATAGAAGCTCAGGATAATCAAACCCCACAGGCCGGAAACGGCAGACCAGTAAAATATGTGCCCCAGCCGGCTGCGTCTCTTTTCAGGCGGCGTGTCATTTATATGCCGTTTTGCGTGCATTGGCGCCATGACTTTTACAAACTCATCTTAACCGGCCGCTTTTTTACGTGATGGACAGTAAAACAGCTATTGCCCGTAATTTACCCGAAATCGCGCTATTTGCCCTTAATCCCCGCCAAATATAAGGGCAGGGGATTAACATTTTGGTAAAAAGCGCAAGAATATTGCCGGAGCGGCAGCAGAAGGCAACAGTAAACTTGCCGGAGCGGCAGCAGAAGGCAGGAACAAACTTGCCGGCAGCTCGGCCGGCTTGCATTTTATCGCCGCCTTTTACCGCAATTTTTTATGCCGAATTGTTTTTCGGCGCTTTTTTTGCCGATTTTGGCGTGATGCTGGCCTGGCGGCGCGGCGTCGGTTTGGCTGCCTGTCGGCTTTGTTATTTTATGGTATGGCACTGAAACCCTGCTGATATTATGCCTTAATCGCCTTATGGGAGATAAGAGTAAAGCAGCCTGTGCAGCCTGTCGGGCGATTTTGCCTGTGCGCGATATGATTTTGCCGGTTTTAAAGCTTTTAAGCCTGCGCAAAAAACCGTTATGAGCTTTGGCTCCACTATTATTTGGGGAAGATTGTTCTGCCGATAAAGCCGATAAACAGGGCAATCAATACGGCTGCCAGACCATAGCGGAAAGACTGGGTCTGCGCCGCGTGATACAGCAAATAGGCAATATTTTTGCGGGTGATTTCCAGCCCGGTTTCGGCCTCATCGCTGTAAACCCCGTCACGAAATAAATAGGCCTTGACCGTATAAGAGCCGACAGGCACATTATCGGGCAGGTGGAAGCGAGCAGAGAACAGCCGGGTTGAGCCAAAGGCGATACTGCCTGTTTCCTGCCCGTAAAGCCCCTGCTTTTGCTTAAGGGCGATAAGCTCGTTTTTATAAAGTTTAATCGCCTCAGGGCTTAAGCGGCCTTTGGCATGCAGCGGCAGATAATTTAGCCCCAGCCCCAGGCTTTGATAGATTTGCGGCACTGTAATATCGCGTAATTCACGGGTAGAGGCCAAAGCATAAAATTGCGGCACATTGGTAAATTTGACCGAAGAGCCGTTGAGCCAAAGCCCCAGCCGCCGCTCTTTTTTGTAAAGCACAATATTTTGCTGCGGCCCTTCCAATACGACAATAATATCATAGCGGTTTTGCCGCCGCAAAAGCGGATCCGTGTTTTCCAGCACGCCGGCTATATAAAAATCAGTGCCGGCAAAACTGGCATCAATAGTTATGTCACGCGCCGTTACAATAATTTGCAGGGTTTCCTGCGGCGTGCTGCCCGGCTCTTCCTGCGCTTGCGCTGTCGGCAGCCCTGTAAGGGCGATAAAAACCGGCGCGGCGATAATGGCCCGGCGGCAATATTTGCGCCATTGGCGCCGGCAGGCTGCAAGGAGCTTTCTGCCGCGCTGAAAGGCGGCGCGGCAGAAAAGGCCGGCTCTGCCCGCCTGAGCTAAAAACATCATAGTTAGCCCCCCGGTAATGCAACCAGTGTCACCAGCTCTGCCGGGCGGATAAACAGGCCAAAAGCCAGCCATAAGGCAATCACCAGAATAAGCAGCGCCATAAGCAACCGCAGCTGCTCGGCCTTTAATCTGCGCCCCAGGCGATTGCCTGAGGCCACGCCGACAATGCCGCCTGCCATTAGCAGCACGGCCAGCACAATATCTACCGAATGATTGGTCACAGCCTGCATAATAGTGGTAAAGCCGGCGACAAAGCTGACCTGAAACAAAGATGTGCCGACAACAATATTAGTAGGCACATGCAACAGGTAAATCATGGCCGGCACCAGAATAAAACCGCCGCCAACCCCCATAATAGAAGACAAAATGCCGATAATAAAACCAAGGCCGATAACAGGCAGCAGGCTAATATAAAGACCGGATCTTTGAAACCGCATTTTCCACGGCAGTTTTTGCAAAAAATTATGCCGGCCGGGGCGTTTTATCATTGCCGGGAGGCCTTTTCTGGCGCGTAGCACGGCTTTGATGCTCTCCTGCGCCATTAACAGGCCGACAATGCCCAAAAGCCCGACATAAAGCAGCGAAATTATCAGATCCAACTGCCCCAAACGGCGCAAAAAGCTGAAAATATAAATGCCGCAAAGAGAGCCGAGCAGCCCGGCAAGGCTTAAAATCAGCCCCAGTTTTATATCTAATGTGCGGCGTTTGAAATGATCAAAGGCGCCCTGGGCCGAAGAGGCAATGACCTGATTGGCGCCGCTGCCCACGGCAATAGCCGGCGGAATATTGTAAAAAATCAGCAAAGGCGTAATCAGAAAACCGCCGCCAACGCCAAACAGGCCGGAAAAAAAGCCCACCAGTGCCCCCAGCCCCAGCGGCACAAAAATGGTAACAGATGTTTCGGCAATAGGGAGGTAAATATGCAATTTTTATCCACCGGCAGCGTTTTACCCCTATGGGGCAAGCAGTTTTTGGCCTGACTCGGCCTTTTTAGCGCAAAATTCTTGTTTACGGGTTAAAGAAGCGCGTTTTGCGGCTTTTATACGGTGAAAAAGCGAATAAAGAAAAGAGAACTATCACTGGAATAATTGCTGTTTTGCCTGGATTTGCTGTATTGGGAAGGAAAAACGGGCAATAGCACTGCTTTTATTCCTCTGTCAGATAATGGCATGCAGTTGCGCTTTGCGGATAAGGCATTGCAAACTGGCCTCCTTTACAGCGGCTATAGGCTGCCATAAAAAGCTGAGTTCACGCGCCCCGGCTGCTTTCGTCTCCAATTCTGAGGTCAAGGCCGGCAAATAGCGAAAATCATAGCGGAAGTGGCCGGGTTCGGCTTTTTTGGGGTTGGCCGCTATGCTGTGAATGTCAATATCAAAAGGCATTGGATTGGCTTTATACCAAAGGTGAGGTTGGGTTATAAATCCTTTTTCTTCCTCTATTTCGCGTATGGCTGCCTGTGCCGGCGTCTCCCCTTTTTCAACAGAACCGCCCGGTTGCGAGTCGAGCGGCGTAAATAAGGGTGGAGAATCATCAGGAGCTTCTCCCGGTGAAAGACGATCCCGCCGGCGGTGATATGCCCCGGTGTTGTTTTACGGTTAAACGAGCCACAGGGAGCGGCCGTTAACCGGCGCAGCAGCGGGCACCATGGCAGTTTGCTCATCGGGCCAAGCGGTGCCATAGGCAGCGATAGCATCGGCGGTGCGTTTGATATTTGCCCGTTCTTCCCGCATGTCGTTTTTCACTGTGGCTATCGGCAAGAGACCCTTTGCACAGAACACGCCGCAAAACTAAAACTTTGCCGCAAGCTATGCAAGCTGTTTATCGGAGTATTGCGCCTTATCTTATGGTATATTAGCGATAAAATCTTTGTTTGCGGTGCGGTGGAAGATATGATAAGGGCAGTGCACATTATTTTAGCCTTGAAAAGCGCTCTGTCAGGGGAGCGGAGTATTGTGGAAGCCGGGGGTTGGACGGAGTTTTGCCATGCCCGATAACAGCTTTATCAAACCTTTTGCCGCTTTTGCCCCGGCTATAGCCGAGCCGACAAAATTGCGCCGCGCCATTACCGCGGCCTGTCGCCGGCCGGAGGAAGAATGCCTGCCGCCTTTGATAAAAGCAGCCAGTTTTGACAAAGCGGACAAACAGGCCATTGCCGCCACAGCGCGCCGGCTGGTAGAGGCTTTGCGCCGCCCGCAGGCCAGGCCTTCTATGGTAGAGGAGCTGGTGCAGGAATATGCTTTATCCTCTGAAGAAGGCATTGCGCTTATGTGCCTGGCTGAGGCTTTGCTGCGCATTCCCGATAATGCCACGCGTGATGCCCTTATTCGCGATAAGCTGGCTAACGGGGATTGGAAAGCACATTTGAATTCCGGCCGATCCATGTTTGTCAATGCCGCTACCTGGGGGCTGATTTTAACCGGCCGGCTTGCCGGCAAGGCGGATTCCGGCCGGCTGGGCGGCAAATTGACCAGATTGCTGGGCCGCTATGGCGAGCCGCTTATCCGCAAGGCTGTGGCAATGGCGATTAACCTGATGGGTGAGCAATTTGTCCGCGGCGAGACGATTGAAAAAGCGCTGCAAGCCGCCCGGGGCATGGAAGAAAAGGGTTTTCGCTATTCTTATGATATGCTGGGTGAAGCGGCAATGACTGCGGTTGATGCCCGCCGCTATTTTGACAGTTATACGCAGGCGATTCACGCTATTGGCGCCGCTGCCGGCGGCAAAGGCATTTATGAAGGGCCGGGCATTTCTATCAAATTATCGGCGCTGCACCCGCGTTACAGCCGTGCTCAGGCCGACAGGGTGATGAGCGAATTGCTGCCGCGGGTGCGTGAGCTGGCATTGCTTGCGCGCCGCTATAATATCGGCTTTAATATTGACGCGGAAGAGGCCGACCGGCTGGAGATTTCGCTGGATATAATAGAGGCTCTGCTGTTTGATGAAGAACTGCAAGGCTGGGACGGTATCGGCTTTGTTGTGCAGGCCTATGGCCGCCGCTGCCCCTATGTGCTTGATTATCTGATTGATGCGGCGCGGCGCTCAAAACATCGCCTTATGCTGCGGCTGGTCAAAGGCGCTTATTGGGATAGCGAAATCAAGCGGACGCAAATAGAAGGCCTGTCAAGCTACCCGGTTTATACGCGCAAAATTTTTACCGATATTGCCTATATTGCCTGCGCGCGCAAGCTGCTTGACGCGCCGGACGCGGTTTTTCCGCAATTTGCTACGCATAATGCCCAGACATTGGCGACTATTTATCATATGGCAGGGGCAGATTACACGCCGGATAAATATGAGTTCCAATGTTTGCACGGCATGGGTGAGGCGCTTTACAGCAATGTTGTGGGAGCAGACAGGCTGGGGCGCCCGGCCCGCATTTATGCCCCTGTCGGCCATTATGAGACTTTGCTCGCTTATCTGGTGCGGCGCCTGTTGGAAAACGGCGCCAATTCCTCCTTCGTGCACCGTATTGCCGATAAAAATGTAACGGTGGAAGATTTGATTGCCGATCCGGCTGAGAGCGCGGCCGCGCTGCCCGATTTGCGGCAAAATGATAAAATCGCCCGGCCGCAGGATTTGTTCCTGCCGGAGCGTCAGCCGAAAGCAGCAGCAAACTCGCCGCAAAGGCGCAATTCTGCCGGGCTGGATTTGTCTGATGAAATGGTGCTGTCCGCACTGACGGCGGAATTTCAACAAACATTGGACAGAGATTATAGCGCCGTGCCCTCTATTTTGCGCGGGCGCCGGGTTATGCCGGGCGAAATTGCCGCGCTGGATAAAAGGCTGATACAGGAAAATGCCGCCGCCAAACAGGTAGTCAACCCGGCCGATCGGCGCGATATTGTCGGTTATGTGCTGGAAGCTGATGCCGAAATTGTGCAAAAAAGTTTTGCCGAAGTGCGCAAAGGCGCTTTGTTCTGGCATGAAGAGCCGGTGGCAAATCGTGCCGATATTTTGGCCAAAGCGGCGGATCTTATGCAGGCACGCGGGGCGGAACTGCTGGCTTTATGCTGCCGTGAGGCCGGCAAATCTATTGCCAATGCGGTGGCTGAATTGCGTGAGGCGATTGATTTTCTGCGCTATTATGGTGCTGAAGTACGGCAAAGCTGGGGCGCTTTGCCAAAGCCGCTGGGTGTGGTTGTCTGCATTAGTCCGTGGAATTTTCCGCTGGCAATTTTTACCGGCCAGATTGCCGCTGCCCTGGCGGCCGGTAATGGTGTTTTGGCCAAACCGGCAGAGGAAACGCCGCTTATTGCCGCTTTGGCGGTAGAGATTTTGCATGAAGCCGGCGTGCCGCGTGATGTTTTGGCGCTGGTGCCCGGTGACGGCACAATCGGCGCTGCGCTGGTGGCACATGAAGGTGCGGCCGGGGTGGTGTTTACCGGCTCTACCGCAGCGGCGCGCAGCATTCAGGCGCGCCTGGCCGCGCGTCTGGGCACTGCCGGAGCGAGAGCAGAAGGCAGCAGCAAACCTGCCGGAGCGGACAAGCCGGGGCGGGGGGGTGAGGGCGGGCAAAAGCCGGGCTCAAGGCCTGTGCCGCTTATCGCCGAAACGGGCGGGCAAAATGCGTTAATTGTTGATTCTTCCGCTTTGGCGGAGCAGGTAGTGGCGGATTGTATCTCTTCGGCTTTTGACAGTGCCGGGCAGCGTTGCTCGGCCTTGCGTATTTTGTGCCTGCAGGAGGATATTGCCGATTCGCTGTTAACCATGCTGAAAGGCGCCATGGCTGAATTGCGGCTGGGGCGCACGGATTTTCTGCATAATGATATTGGCCCGGTTATTACCAATGAGGCGGCAAGGTCTATCAAACGCCATATAGAAGCCATGCGGGCAAAAGGCTTTCACATTACGCAGCTGCCTTTTGATAAAGCTTTGGCCGGATATGGCAGTTTTGTGCCGCCGACTATTATTGAAATTGACAATATTGCCAGCCTGAAGCAGGAAGTTTTCGGCCCGGTTTTGCATATTATCCGCTATAAGCGCGCTGATTTGGACAGCGTGATTGAGGCGATTAACGCCACGGGTTATGGCCTGACCTTTGGCCTGCATACGCGGCTGAATAATATGATTGATCATGTTTCCGCCCGTATTGAGGCCGGCAATATTTATATTAACCGCAATATTATCGGCGCGATTGTCGGCTCGCAGCCTTTTGGCGGCCGCGGCCTTTCCGGCACCGGGCCTAAAGCCGGCGGGCCGCTTTATGTGGGGCGGCTGGCGCTCCATGCGCCGCGGCCTGATGTGCCGGCAGAGGCTTTGGCAGCACTGAATGCCGGCGGCGAAGACAAACAGCATCAGGCGGCGGGGCAGCAGGGTAAAAGTGAAAGCGGGCAGGGCATGCGTGTCGGCGCAGACCGCCGGCAGAGTGCTTTGCGCCGGGCGGCAATGGAGCATTTGGCTGAGCTTGCCGCTTTTGCCGCCAGGCGAGGTTTGGCCAATATTGCCGCCTTTGCCGGGCAAGCCGGGCAGGAATCGCTTTTGGGGCTGGATATAGAATTGCCTGGCCCGGTGGGGGAAGAAAATCGTTATAAATTACGGCCGCGCGGGGCGGTTTTTGTGCAGGCGGAGAGCGCGGAGACTCTGTTATTTATGCTGGCGCTTTGTCTGGCGACAGGTAATAAACTTGTCCTTATTCGCGATAAAAAATTGCAGGATCTGCTGGCCGCAATGCCGGCTGCCTTGCGCCGGCAAATACGCCAGGTAAACAAACTGGCAGATATAGTGCCCGCTGCCGCAGCCTATGCCTTGCTGGAAGCAGAGGGAGAAGAACTGATACGGCAGCAAAAAGCTCTGGCCTCCTTGCCGGGGGCAATTATCCCCGTGCAGGCGGCGTGTCTGGCCGATATGCTGGCCGAGGCAGATTTTATTGCCGGAGCGGCAGCAGAAGGCAAAGATAATATTGCCGGAGCGAGAGCAGAAGGCAACAGCAAATTTGCCGGAGCGGCAGCCAAAGGCAGCAACAAATTTGCCGGGCTGCAAGAGGAAGGGCAAAACCTGGCGGCGGCGGGTGATAATAAGTGGCCAAGGGCCTTTGCCGTGAATCTGCTATTGGAAGAAGTAGCTGTTTCCAATAATATTGTCGCTGTTGGCGGCAATGCCAAATTGATGAATGTCGGCTGAGCGGGCAGGGCAGCAGGGCGTACCGCGGGCTTTGCCGCAAAAGGGGGGCCAAGGCGTGATTGATAAGAGCCGGGTCTGATAGAGCAGGGCGATGAAGAGGCAGGGCCGGCGGCTCTATCGACTCTGCTTATTATCGGCCGGGCAGGAGAGAGCAACCTGGCCGGTGCATGCAGATATGTTGTAAAAATACAACAATTACATGCTGTTAAGGGAAGAATTGGTTAATATTTGGTTAACACTTTATCGGCTATTTTAACTGTTAAGCATATAATAACGGCTTTGGGGGCAAGGGTGCCGTGCCGGTTTTTGCCGGATTTATGTTAACTATTTGTTAACCTTATTAAAACCTTAACGATAAAGCGAGGCTATTGCCGGGATAAAGGCAGGATTTCGCTTTTTGGGCATTTATGCCAAAAGTTTATTAACCTTCCTCTGTTAAATTCCGATTACGGGCTGTGAGTCAAGGGATTGACACAATTATTCCTTTGGGCTGCGGCCGGCAATTTTTGGCATAATTTATGCCAAAAACAGTGAGCACGGCATAAATTTGGCTGAAAAGCGCAGATAGTGCCGGGATATGTAACAGTGACGGTTAACCGTTCTTTTCAACGTTTTTGAGTATTATGCAGCATTTGAAGCCGAAAATCGCGCAATCGCTTTCAGCACAGACTGCGCAGGAATCAGAGAAAAAGAGCGGGATAAATGAAATTATTTGTCCTGAACCCTGTTCCCCTATTTGGCAAAAGGCCTTCGCTTTGGCTGATAATGTGCGCTTTACCCGCACGCCCGACAGCGAAATAATACGCCGCCGCGCTGCTATTGACCCCGTTTATGCCAAAATTCTGGCCGAGGCGGAAGCCGCCAAAGCGGCCTATCGACAGCGGCGCGAGGCAGAAGAGCGCGCTTTACCCCCGGCTGAGGCTGCTGGGACTGAGGTAATGGCCACAATAAATGAGGTAGAGCCTGCTGCGCCTGCCGCTTTGGCCGCCGGTGCTGCGGCGGCCGCAGTACCTGCCTTTATGCCGGAAATGCCGGAATCCGCCGAGGAAAATATGGCCGCTTTGCCTGAACATACTTTCCATGAAGCTGACGCCGATAGGGATTGCGGTTCGATAAATCAGGGCTATGAGACAATAGAGCAAATGCGCGGTTTTGCCACGGCCGCTTTTGGCGGTGCCCCGGCCCGGACAAGCGCGGCCGAGGCCGCTGTTTTGCCTGAGGCTGAGCCGGCGCCGGCTCCCCGGCTTTCTGTAAATGACAGGCAGGAAGCAGCGGTTTTGCCTGCCGAAAATAGTGAGGCAGAGATTAAAAATGCTGCAAAAACAGTTTCCTGTCCGGAGAATATTTTCCCCTGGACTATGAAAGCCGATAAGGTATGGGCTGCGCCTTTACTCGCCGGTTCTGGCCGGGCCGCCAGTGATGAAAAAGAGCGCGAGCCGGCAGAGCCTGCTGCGCCTGCCGCTTTGGCCGCCGGTGCTGCGGCGGCCGCAGCACCGGCCTTTACGCCGGAAGTGCCGCCTGTAGCAAAGCAAATAGATGTAATCAGGCTGTTTAAAAGCATGGAGTGCCGCCAGCCGCAAATGCGCTGGATTCCCGTGCCGGCCCATATGGCACAAACATTGGCAGCAGATTCTCTGTCGCCGACAGATCAGCCCGCTTTACCGGCAGAGGCCGGTAAAGCAGCCGCAAATGCCGATATTTTTGCCGGCTTTGCCCGGCAAAGCAGGTCGCTTTATCCGACTGCTCACCCGGAAGCCGGGCACAATAAAAATAATACGCCGAGCGTGAATTTTGCTGCTGCCCAGCCCCCTACCCTGAATTTACAATTCAAGCTGGGCGGCTATAACAGCGCTCAGGACAGTTTTATCTGGGAGCATATTCAAACTGCCCCTGCTCCTTTAACGCCGCAAAATCAGGAAAAAGGCGCACGAGAAGCCAATCTTGATGCGCTCTGTACGCTGGCTGTTGAGCAAACGGGCAAAGCGGCCGCCGCGCCGCTACCTGCGGCGGCAGAAGAAAGCATTGCCGCCGCGCCGCCGCAGGCAGCGGCCATGGCCGAGCAAAGAGAGATAAAGGCCGGCCGGGCGGAGCCTTTGGAAATGCCGGCCGGGCGCCCGGCCCAGCCAAAGACAGAAGCCCGATACAGCTACAGGCTGCCTTCTTTGGAGCTGTTGCAGGAGCCTGTCTATCATGAAGAAAATATTATTTCGCAGGAGAGTTTGGAGCGCAGTGCCGGTTTATTGGAAAATGTGCTGGAAGATTTTGGCGTGCGCGGCGAGATTATCCATGTCCGCCCCGGGCCGGTGGTGACTCTTTATGAATTTGAGCCGGCGCCAGGGGTTAAATCTTCCCGTGTTATCGGCTTGTCAGACGATATTGCCCGCTCAATGTCGGCTATTGCCGCGCGCGTGGCGGTTATTCCCGGGCGTAATGTTATTGGCATTGAGCTGCCCAATAAAAAGCGGGAGACAGTCTATTTGCGCGAAATATTGCAATCCGGCGCTTATAAAACCAGCGATTATAAATTACCGCTGGCTTTGGGCAAAAATATTGGCGGTGAGCCGATTATTGCCGAATTGGCCAAAATGCCGCATTTGCTGGTGGCCGGCACCACCGGCTCCGGCAAATCTGTGGCTATTAACACGATGATTTTGTCGCTTG
>NZ_QLZD01000052.1 GCF_008636115.1 Candidatus Tokpelaia sp.
GCAAACCGAAGGGGCGCGCGTAAGCCAAGCAAACCGAAGGGGCGCGCGTAAGCCAAGCAAACCGAAGGGGCGCGCGTGAGCTGTGCAAACCGAAGGGGCGCGCGTGAGCCGTGCAAACCGAAGGGGCGCGCGTGAGCTGTGCAAACCGAAGGGGCGCGCGTGAGCTGTGCAAACCGAAGGGGCGCGCGTAAGCCAAGCAAACCGAAGGGGCGCGCGTAAGCCAAGCAAACCGAAGGGGCGCGCGGAGCGTGCAAACCGAAGGGGCGCGCGGAGCGTGCAAACCGAAGGGGCGCGCGTGAGCTGTGCAAACCGAAGGGGCGCGCGTAAGCCAAGCAAACCGAAGGGGCGCGCGTAAGCCAAGCAAACCGAAGGGGCGCGCG
>NZ_QLZD01000051.1 GCF_008636115.1 Candidatus Tokpelaia sp.
AATACGACCGATATTGCTACCAACAAAACCAATATCGCCACCAATGCTACGGCGATTAACACGGTTGCTACCAACACTAATAGCTATCTTGGCGGCGGCGCTAATGTCGCCAATGGCACAGCGCCGACCTTCACTGTCCAAGGCACGAGTGCTAATAGTGTCGGTGATGCTTTTGCCGCTGTGGACAGCAGCTTTAATACGGTCAATAGCAGCCTGACCAATATCACCAATAATATCAACAACGGCACGCTTGGCCCTGTCCGCCGCACTAATGGCGATAATCTCGCCCTGATTGCTTCTGACGGCACCGCCGCTAGCCCCGGCAATAGCCAGAAGCTTACCAATCTGGCCGCCGGCACTCTGTCTTCAACTTCAACT
>NZ_QLZD01000022.1 GCF_008636115.1 Candidatus Tokpelaia sp.
CGACTGCTGCCGCAAGCAAGGCTGTGGCCGCTTTTATGCAAAATTATTTGCTGTGCCGGCGGCAGCAGAACGGCCGCTATAATGGCCGGCTGGGGTGTTGTGGCAGGACAGCCGGGGCTGCGGCAGCCTGAGCGCCGAAGGGCGGCGGCTGTTGCAGACGGCGGTTAAGGGCGCGGATAATTTCCGCCGCTGCCGGCGGCAGCCTTTGTGCTGCGGCGGGGCAGCAAACGCTTGCCTGTGCCGGGTGTGGCTTTCTCTATTGTGAGGCAGAGTGGCCAGGCATGGCCGGGGGCAGTGTTGCTATCGCCCCGCTATAGCTCTGCTGCCGCTGATGAGGGCGCCGCCGGCGCAGGCTGGGGGGGCATGTGGCGGTTGCCCGGTGGCGGCAAGCCAGGCGCCAAAGGGCTGGGCTTAATGGCCGCGCCGGCCAAGATGACGCCTTATTTTTGTTACGAACCCGGCTCTTTGCCCGGCAGAAAAGCTTTATGCTTGCATTTTTACGGTCTTTAGAACATAATATGCGGGCATTGCTGGCAAATTGAGCTGAAAATGGCCTTAAAAAAGAGAAATTTGATGGCAAATATCAGTATTCGCAATCTTGATGATAGCATTAAAGAGGCTTTACGCCTGCGTGCCGCGGCTGAACATTGCTCTATGGAAGAATTTTTGCGCCGTTGTTTGGCGGCCGCGGTCGAAAAGGGCAGCAGTCCGGCAGCATTAGTGGCTGCCGGCAATGCGGCGGGGGCAACAGAATGGCCGGGGCAGGCCGTAAATGAGCAAAGCTTTGCTGCGGCAGGGGCAGGTGATGGGGTGAAGGCTCTGGCGGCTGGCTTTGCTGCGCCGGATTTTACGGCCAAAGCGGAAGAGGCTACTGGGCCGGGAGCGGCAGGGGCGGCCGGGAAGCCGCAATTTATGGCCGGGCAGGCAGCGGCGACAAAGCCACAATTTTCCGCTTTGCAGGGTAAAAATATTGTGCTGATTATTGGCGGCTCTATTGCCGCTTATAAGGCTTTGGAGCTTATCCGCCTGTTGCGCCGCGCTCGCGCTGTGGTGCGGGTAATTATGACCGCGGCGGCGCAACAATTTATCACGCCGCTGGCGGTTGGGGCTTTAGCCGGCGGGCCGGTTTACCGCCATTTATTTGTCCATGAAGGGGAGCCGGATTTGGCGCCGGGCCTGGACGCTCGACCCTGTGGCGGTGAGTGCCAACAAGAAACCGAAGGGGCGCGCGCCAGCGTGCAAACCGAAGGGGCGCGCAGAGCCGTGCAAACCATGCCCGATTTGGGCGGCCGCGAAGGGAAAGATTTGGGTGATTTTGGGCGAGGGCCTATATCTGACCTGGGCAGTGAGAACTGGCCGGAGCAAATAGCTGCCGGGCAATGCCGGGAAAACAGGCTTGGGGCGGCCGGCGGCAAAAGTGAAAGAGAAACCGAAGGGGCGCGCGCCAGCGTGCAAACCGAAGGGGCGCGCAGAGCCGTGCAAACCATGCCTGGCAGCGGGGCAGGTTTGGACACTCGACCCTGTGGCGGCGCTCCGCATATGGTAATGGCCGGCAGCGGGCGGGAGCAGGTGAGGGAAATCGGCCATATTCAACTGGCACGGCAGGCTGATATTGTGCTGGTATGCGCGGCCACGGCTTCGCGTCTGGCCAAAATGGCGGCCGGGCAGGCTGATGATCTGGCCGGGGCGGTATTGCTGGCCACACGCGCGCCGGTTTTGCTGGCGCCGGCCATGAATCCGGCTATGTGGGCGCATAAGGCTACACAGCGTAATGTGGCGCTGTTGCGCCGGGACGGCTGCCATATTATTGGCCCGGAGCGGGGTGAAATGGCCGAAAGTGGTGAAGCCGGCCTTGGCCGTATGAGCGAACCGGCCGCCATTATCGCCGCTTTGGCGACAATGGCGGCCAATATGTCCGGCCTGGCGGTAAGTCGGCAACTCTGTGAGGGCAGGGCTGGCAGTGGCGCCGATGGCGCCGCTTCAAGCGCCGGCGCTACCTTTTCGGGTACTTGCCGGCCCGAGCAAGGGGTTGTTTTCAACCCGGTTTGCGGAGAGAGAAAGCGGCCGGCGCCGGTATCCGCTGCGACAGATTCGGTTAATCCGGGCGCTTGCCGGCAAGGAAACATAGCCGGGAGCGCGGCAGATTTGGCCGGCGCCGGTGAGATGGCCTTTACGGGCGATGAAGATTATGCGACGGCCGGGCAAAACCTGGCTGTGCCGAGGGCGCCATCGCTGGCGGGGCGGCATATTATTGTAACCTCAGGGCCGACACATGAGGCGCTGGATCCGGTGCGGTATCTGGCCAATCGCTCTTCCGGCAAGCAGGGGCATGCGCTGGCGGCGGCGCTGGCGGCTTGCGGCGCGCGCGTGACATTGGTTTGCGGCCCGGTGCTGCTGCCTGACCCGCCGGGGGTGGAAGCCGTGCATGTAACCAGCGCGCGGCAAATGCGCGCCGCCGTGCTGGCGGCCTTGCCGGCCGATGCCGCTATATTTGTGGCGGCGGTAGCCGACTGGCGGCCGCAATATGTTTTTTCTGATAAAATCAAAAAGCCGAAAATTCGGATCATAGCGGCGGGTAGCAGCAAAAATAAGGCTGAAGCCGCCGCGGCTGTTGCGGCACCGGCCGGCAGTGGGGTTGAAATCAGCGCCGGGCAGGTAAAGCTGACTTTAGTGGAAAACCCGGATATTCTGGCAGAAATCGGCCATAATTTGCGGCGGCCGCGCCTGGTTGTCGGCTTTGCTGCCGAGACGCGTGACGTGCTGGAAAACGCTGCCGCCAAGCTGGCGAAAAAAGGAGCAGACTGGATTATTGCCAATAATGTTGCCGCCACGGCTGACGGCAGCAGCATTATGGGCGGTGATCACAATCATATTCATATTCTCAGCCGGGAAGGGGTAGAAGAATGGCCGGAAATGTCAAAAATACAGGTCGCGGCTCGGCTGGCAGAAAAAATCGCCGCTTTTTTTTGCCGCAGCAGAACAAAAATAACAAAGGCAAAGGCCGGTTCCATAGTGCCCGGATAATATGTGCCGGCCGCGCTTTAAGCTTTTATTTACCCTGTTTATCAAGATTTGGAACAGATAAGAACGAATCATGGGCGAATCATCGACCTGACAATGTTCTTGCTCTGTTCATAGCTTATATAGGGGCTGGCCGCTCTATTGCCACAAAATATAGCACCGGAAGGCAGCCATTGCTGCTACCGTTACAGGGAAAATCTTAATATTTATGGTTAATAAAATATTAAGATAAAAGACTGGGCGGCAGGAAAGCTTCCGGCTCTATAAGAGAAAACCGTCAGACAGGTTACGAAAATGGAGCAGGGCGAAAAGCCGGGCAGTCGGCAGCAATAATGAGCGGCAAAAATGCCGCTATTATCCTTCTGCCAAAGTGAATAAAACCGGCACCGGCGGCACCGAAGGCAGGAGCAAAATAGCTCTTCCCTGTCGGCCGCTCAGCCTGCCCAGCCCGTCTGGTCAAGCCTGTAAGGCGGCAGCGGAGCGTTTTTCTCTTCTCTGCTGCCGCTCGCCTGATACGGGGGCGGCGGCCAAAAGCCGGCGGCGAACAGGATTTCGCTGCCCGCCGGCCAAGTAGCAATAACTCCGCCGCAACCCGGAAAATTCTACAGCCGGCAGGGCAAATATAGCGGCTATTTATTATTACGATTCTACCGGCAGGCAGAGTCGCCTGTCAGCCGAAAGTTTTAAAGCGGACGGCATTACTGATAAAGGTTTTTTCCGGGAAAGGCTGCTCATTGGCACCAAAAGGCATTTGCGCCCGTAATTTCCAACTATCGGGTATAGCCCATGTTTTGGCGGTCTCACTGTCAATCAGCGGATTATAATGCTGTAAGCTGGCACCGATATTGACATTGGCCAAAGCTGCCCATACGGCAAATTGCGCCATGCCGCTTGCCTGTTCCGACCAGACAGGAAAATTATCGGCATAAAGGGGAAACTGCTTCTGTAACTCTTTTACACTGTTTTGATCTTCATAAAACAGCACTGTGCCGGCGCCGGCGGCAAAACTTTCCAGCTTTTCGGCTGTTTTGGCAAAGCCATCGGCAGGCACAATCTTGCGCAGCTCAGCTTTGGCAATATCCCACAATTTATCGCTCTGCGCACCAAACAGGATAGTAATGCGCGAGCTTTGCGAATTAAAAGCGGAAGGGGCAAGGCGGACGGCCTCTTTAATCAGCGCTTCTACCTCTGCTTGCGGCAACGGCAGTTTTCTGCCCAGGCTATATTGTGTTCTGCGTTTTTTAATGGCGGTTATCAGTGCATTGCTCATTGCCAACTCCCTGGTTTCAACATATTGGCCGCGCCGGACAGGCTGCCGGCACGGCTTGCCGTAATATATATGTCAGGCACCGCTTATTTAACCTCATGCGGGAATTTTGCCCGCTGCGGCTGATGGTGCACCATGGTTGCCGCATAATCAATGCCCATGCCGTAAGCGCCGAAATGCTCACAGGATATATCCATAACACCCTGATATGTCTCCCGCCGTTTCCAGTCGCGCTGCAATTCCATCAGGAGCTGGATAGAGGTGGTGCTTTGGGCGCCATGCTGCTCCATGCGGCGAATGGCGGCATTATGCACCTGCCTGCTGACACCGCCTGAGGCATCAATATTGATAAAGACTTCATAGCCTTCAGCCAGAGCGCTGAGAACCGGGAAAGACAGGCAGGCCTCTGTCCACAAAGCGGCCATAACCAGCTTCTTTTTGCCGAGTTTTTTGACGGCTTCAAGAAAAAGCGGCTCTTCCCAACTGTTAATATTGCTGCGCTCAATCGGCTTTTGCCGGAGGACGTCCATCAATTCCGGCCAGATATAGCCGGAAAAGCCTTCGGTCTCAATGGCCGTGAGGATAGTCGGCACTTTAAACAGCCGCGCCGTTTTGGCCATAGCCACGACATTATTTTTCAGTAGCTGGCGGTCGATAGAGGCTGTGCCCAGCCCCATTTGCGGCTGGTGATCAATGAAAATAAAGGCGCAATTATCCGGAGTGAGCAATTTTTCTGTAGCAGTGGTCATAATTCTAATCCTTTTCATAACGGCAAAGGCGGCCTTACTCTAAAGCCGCTTGCCGGCCGGCGCCCGTGGTATCCCCCGTATTATGAGCATAAGCCGCATTAAAGCGCTCAAGTGAACCGGAAATATGGCAGAAAAAAGTTATTATTACCGACTATCGGCGGCGGCTGTCAATCCTCTGCGCCGGCGGCAGATTTTTCCTGTTTTTTACTGCGTATTACCAGCACAGCGGCGAGCAAAACCCCCAAGGCGCCGCTAAACCAGGTAAGCGCATAGACCAGATGATTATTGGTGAAATGTATTTCCGTTAAGCCGCCGCGCGGCCAGCCATCGGGATTGGACGCCCTGTCGGCATCGATAAAATAGGGCGCGACTTTGGCCGGCGGCAGGCCGACAGCCTGCGCCAAAGCCGGTAATTGCCGGTGATACCATATATTATTTTGCGGGTCATTTTTGTTGAAAAGCCGGCCGGGGCCTTCACTCAGGCGCAACAGGCCGTTTATGGTAACCTCACTTTGGGGCAGGCTTTTTTGCTGTGTTTTATCCAGCGGCACAAAGCCGCGATTGATAAAGGTAATAGTGCCGTCCGGCGTGCTGAGCGGGGTCATCACCCAATAACCGGCACCGCCGGTTTCATCTAGAATATCAAGCAGAACCGAGGCCTTGACCAGAATTTCCTTATCATGCAACAGGCGGCCTTTAATATAAACCGGGCGATAAGCGTCTTTTTCGGCTGTAATTGTGCCCCATTCTGCCGGCAGCGGTGCCGGCACCGGCGGCAAATGCACACGCGCATTGACACGGGCGATTAAATCTTCTTTCCACGCCAGTCTTTTGACCTGCCACACGCCCAAAGCGGTGAAAGCGCAGAAAAAGAAGATAAGACAAAAAATAAAAACGGCGGAAAAGAAGCGGGCAGCCACAGATTTTCTCTGTTTGTCCGCTTTATGAGGCGGTTTTTGCCCATTATCGGCGATTATAGTGTCTTTTGAGGGAGGGTTGGGCAGCATTGGCTATGCTCTCGGATTTTGTTTCCCGGCTTAAAGCGCGGCCGGCCTGCCGGTTTTTAGCATTGATTGGCTAAAGGTGCAAAGTTAATTTGACTTCTGCCGATTTTGCCTATATGAGGAAAGCTCTGATTTCTGGATTGAGAGCTGTGTCCTTGACAAGGAGCCTGTGCTGTGGGTATTACCCGTGAGCCAGGCAGAATTTGAGTGATGGCGCGGCGCAGTTATAGGGTGATTATCATGTCTCGCGCTTGCGAATTAACCGGCAAAAAAGTGCAATATGGCAATAATGTCAGCCATGCCAATAATAAAACGCGCCGCCGCTTTTTGCCCAATCTTTGCAGTGTTACGCTTATTTCCGATTCTCTGGCGCAGACTTATCGTTTGCGCGTTTCGGCTCATGCCTTGCGTTCAGTTGAGCATCGCGGCGGGCTGGACGCTTTTCTGCTGAAAGCTGATGCCAGGATTTTGTCACCCCGGGCGCGCCTTTTGCGGCAGAAAATTATCAAAAAGCAGCTTGAAAAAGCGGCCTGATTTTCGCCCTGGCGCTGTTTGACGGAGCAAGCTCAGGAGTCCGTTAGGTGCCGGCCGTCTTTGGTTGCTGCTGCGCGGGGGGGCGTGGAGCTGTAAGCCCCTGTCGGAGAGGGCGCGGGGCCGGATATGCCCGGCAGCGGGGGGAGGTGTCCATTATTCAGGTGACCGCTATTATTGCCCGTTAATTGCGCTTGTAGTGAGCGATTACGGGGTTTTGAAATAAAGGCCGGTTCCATCACCCGGGATAAAAAATGAGTCACAGCGATCAAGAGGCGGGGAGCGCCGGCAGGCTTGCCTGTGGCGCGAGAGTTGGGCGGCAGCCCAGAGGGGATAAAAAGGCCGTAAAAGAGCCGGTGCGGCAAGTGCCGCAATTTCCTTCTGCGGCTCAGGGGAATAGCTCATTTTTTCGCCGGCCGCAAAGCCGCGATTATATTTTTGCTGTTTTAGCCATGTGCGTGGCGGTGACAGCTTCCAATATTCTGGTGCTCTACCCGTTCCATTATTTTGGTCTGGAACATATTCTCACTTACGGCGCTTTTATTTATCCTTTTGCGTTTCTGGTAAATGATGTTACCAATCGCCGTTTCGGCAGCCAAATGGCGCGGCGGGTGGTTTATGCCGGTTTTATTGCCGGCCTGGCCAGCTCGTGGTATTTGGCCAGCCCGCGTTTGGCTATTGCTTCCGGCACGGCGTTTTTATGCGCGCAATTATTGGATATAGCGGTGTTTTCGCCTTTGCGGCGCAAAAGCTGGTGGCAGGCGCCGCTGGCAGCAGCAATTTGCGGCTCATGCCTTGATACAATATTGTTTTTCTCTATCGCCTTTGCTCCGGTCTTCAGTTTTATCGATAAATTTGCACATTCAGGCAATGGCTCAATAAGTGGGCAGACCCAGCTTTTCAGCTTTACTATGCCCATCTGGTTTTCTCTCGCTCTTGGTGATTTTTGGGTAAAGCTGGCAATGGCCTTTGCTATGCTGCTGCCCTACCGCGCGGCGCTGGCCTGGCTCATGCCCGGCCTTTACGGCCTGCACAAAGCACAAAACTGAAAATTTCTTTATAAACAGTTTGCTTTGCCGCCCTCCCGGGCGGCTTTTATTTTTGAAAACGGCAGCGGGACAGCCAATGACGATTTTCATTGTATCTTTTATGACATTATCCTAACAATCCCATTTATTGAAGCTATAATCGCATGAAGGGATTATAAAATGACCAATGATAATCATAAAAGGATTGCGACTATGAAATTGCAGGCCCTTGCCGAAAGCGGCCTGGTTCAGCTCCCCACAACGGACGCTTTTTTTGTTCCCGTTTCGGTGGGGGAATTGCGCTATGCCGTGCGTGAAGGGCGCTATATTTATTGCAGCGCTATGCAGACCAATAAGAGCAGCAGCGGTGTTTATTATCTGGAAAACACCAATGGCAATGACTCCACCCAACAGACGGAAATTTATTCCAATTTCGGCAAATGTGTGTATAACCCGCAAGCAACCTTGAATCTGACCAATCAACTGGCCGGCAGTATTTATGATAATTATGTTCTCTATAGTGATGGGGATCAGAATGTCTGGTATTATAACCGGGCAACGCAGCAGGCAGTGATGATTCTGGATAAATCGACGGCGACTTATATTTATAAAAATGTCGAATATCAATGCGCCGATGAGGTGAAATTCCGTAATCCGGGCTTTTTTGCTGCCGGCCAGTTTATCCTTGTCGGTGATGATAAATTTCTTGTTTTTGATTATACGGAAACCGGCACGAGCTTTAGCCGCGCCTATGATCTGGAACCGCTGCAAGACAAGGTAACAAATGCCGAATGCCCTTATGTCAAAGGCGGCAGAATCTATTTTAGCGCTAATGGCAGCAATGAAACAACACAGCTCCAGACCGGCAATGGCGAGACTATAGAAATTCTGCGGACAACCGGCTGTTACAGTGTGGCTTATAGTGACACGGAGGTCACGGATTTGCGGAGAGAAAATGTTTCTCCCGATCTTTATACCAGTGACGGTAAGGGCATTTATTGGATTGGCAACCCGAATTATAATGATAAAATCGGTTATGTCGGCTATACGGGAGATTATTTTAATAGCAATTATACGCCACAATTTGGCGATATGTTTGAATATACAAAGGCGGAAGCCGGGGTGGATTTTGCTATTGATGCCGATTGTGAGCTTATCTTTAAAGACGGGCTGCAATCTGATTTTGAAATAAAATCTAACGGCCAGTCTCTAAAAATGGTAAATAATCTCATTACCAGAAATGATCTTGATGATGATGATTATAAAAAACAAATCCTTTATGTCGGGGTTTGGTCGATGATTATCACCAAAAAATATGTGGTTCTTTATCGGCATTATGATTGGCAGCCGGAAGCGCAGTCGGAAGACAGTTTTGTGAAATCTCCGGCAGAGCCGTGTCTGATTGTTTTTCAATCTCTCAATACACATGATTTAAAGCTTAATATGCCTGCCGACACGGAATTTTTCCTGCGGAGAATACAGCCCCATGAATTTATCATAACGGGTTGAAGCGGGAAGCTTGAGCTGCGTTGCGCTATAAAGAGCGGCGCGTAATAAGGCCGCTATAGAAACCATGATTTCCCCTTGATTCTCTATCGGACTCAAGGGGGAATATCCGGTTTCAGCCCCCGCGCAAAAGCTGGTGGCGAGCGCTGCTGGCGGCGGCGGTTTGCGGCTCCTGCCTTGATACGATTTTATTTTTTTCTATCGCCTTTGCTCCGCTTTTCAGCTTTATTGACACTTTCGCTCATGCCGGCAATGGTTCAATAAGCGGGCAGACACAGCTTTTCGGTTTCGCTGCGCCGATATGGTTTTCTCTCGCTCTTGGTGATTTCTGGGTAAAGCTGGCTATGGCTTTTGCCATGCTGCTGCTCTACCGCGCGGCGCTGGCCTGGCTCATTCCCAGCCTTTACCGTTTGCATAAAGCCTCAAGCTAAAATCTTTTCCAGAACAGCTTTATTTTACTTCTGAGGGTTGGCAGGCTTCTGCTGCAAAAATACTGCCGGCGGGCGGACAGGCTGCACCTTTGCTGCTTTTACAATAAATAAGAACAGCAGATAATAATGCTGTGTGGTAAAAAGCGGCGCACCCGGCAATAGCGCGCAAAAACAGAATTTGAAACAGCTCGGCTTCATAGCGGTGCCAAAAGTAACAGCCCTCATTGAAAACAGAGGGTCTGAAACGTTTCTCAAACTGCTCCGATTATGCGGAAATGTAACAGCGCCCCCTGAAAACAGGGGGCATGAAATCCCCCAGCAAGCACCCCACACATTTCCGCACGTAACAGCCCCCGCGCAAAAGCTGGGGGTCTGAAACTAGGCACTAATTGCGACAAAGGCCGGTCACGTAACAGCCCCCGCGCAAAAGCTGGGGGTCTGAAACTCGTGCCATTTGCACTATAGGCAGGGCGCTGTAACAGCCCCCGCGCAAAAGCTGGGGGTCTGAAACTATGATCGGGATAGGCAGTGCGTTCTACGCGTAACAGCCCCCGCGCAAAAGCTGGGGGTCTGAAACTACACGCGCACCGGAGAGTGCAAGGTATCTGTAACAGCCCCCGCGCAAAAGCTGGGGGTCTGAAACCCAGCCCTTTTTGCTGTTCGCGCAAATACGGTAACAGCCCCCGCGCAAAAGCTGGGGGTCTGAAACATGAATGGGCAAACGATAAAGTTGCCGCTTGTAACAGCCCCCGCGCAAAAGCTGGGGGTCTGAAACCTGACGGCACAACAATGCCTCTGGACAGCAGTAACAGCCCCCGCGCAAAAGCTGGGGGTCTGAAACTTATGATGAAGAAAATCGGCCGGAAATTGAGTAACAGCCCCCGCGCAAAAGCTGGGGGTCTGAAACAAATACGGGTGGCAAGTGATGATGTGAGCGGTAACAGCCCCCGCGCAAAAGCTGGGGGTCTGAAACTTATGGTGAGGGTGATATGTATCGCCCTGTGTAACAGCCCCCGCGCAAAAGCTGGGGGTCTGAAACGCATTATGGCGCCGACATTATGCGGGTCTGGTAACAGCCCCCGCGCAAAAGCTGGGGGTCTGAAACCCCCTCGCTTTCATCAATTATCTGCACCCCGTAACAGCCCCCGCGCAAAAGCTGGGGGTCTGAAACGCTTGCGCCTGTGCCGGCAGAAGGCTGATGGTAACAGCCCCCGCGCAAAAGCTGGGGGTCTGAAACAGCGGCCGAAATTGAGCAGATGGATAATTGGTAACAGCCCCCGCGCAAAAGCTGGGGGTCTGAAACCATTGCCAAAGGCTTTAACCAGAACCGACAGTAACAGCCCCCGCGCAAAAGCTGGGGGTCTGAAACAATGGCTGCGGCCGGTGCCGGGGCGGTTTTGTAACAGCCCCCGCGCAAAAGCTGGGGGTCTGAAACATTGCCGGGGGTTGGCACATCAGGCGTCAAGTAACAGCCCCCGCGCAAAAGCTGGGGGTCTGAAACCGGCAACGGCCTTGGCTGAAGTGGCGGAAGGTAACAGCCCCCGCGCAAAAGCTGGGGGTCTGAAACCGCCGACAATACGCCGGTAAGTCGCTTCCTGTAACAGCCCCCGCGCAAAAGCTGGGGGTCTGAAACAATAGCTTCAACGGCTTTAGCATCATTTGGGTAACAGCCCCCGCGCAAAAGCTGGGGGTCTGAAACACGCCCAAACGCACGCATCTGCGCAGGCGTGTAACAGCCCCCGCGCAAAAGCTGGGGGTCTGAAACCGTCGTCCCGCACGCTAGCGATGCCATAGAGTAACAGCCCCCGCGCAAAAGCTGGGGGTCTGAAACAAATTGAAGATTTTGATGCTGTGATGTCTCGTAACAGCCCCCGCGCAAAAGCTGGGGGTCTGAAACAAAAACCATTTGGCTAGTAAGCAAATCCAGGTAACAGCCCCCGCGCAAAAGCTGGGGGTCTGAAACTGTAGCCAATATGCAATAGCAGCAGCTTTTGTAACAGCCCCCGCGCAAAAGCTGGGGGTCTGAAACGCTTGCCGAAGAATTGTTTCAGGCCAGGCAGTAACAGCCCCCGCGCAAAAGCTGGGGGTCTGAAACTGCTGGAAGAGTTCAAATGTATATCAATGAGTAACAGCCCCCGCGCAAAAGCTGGGGGTCTGAAACTTCAGTGATTATGACTGCCTGGTTTTTGAAGTAACAGCCCCCGCGCAAAAGCTGGGGGTCTGAAACGGTTAATGCTTTGATTGACGACTTTAGGACGTAACAGCCCCCGCGCAAAAGCTGGGGGTCTGAAACGCACTTCCCTTATTTATCTGAAAATAAACAAAAAAAGCACATAGCAAGCGCACAAAAATGATATTATCACCCGTCTTGCAAGAGCGAATAGAGCACTTTTTCGCGCGTTTGGCAAGCTTTATTTTAAAGAATCCTGCGCTTTTTCCAAGGCAAGAATAAGCTGCCGCAAGCGAAAGCGCAAGGCTTTACGCGGCTCTATTTTGCCGTTCTGCCGTGCTGTTCGCTGTTTTTCCAGCCTTTCGCCTGAGATTTTCTGTTTATTAGAGAGGCGCCGCAATTTTATGGTGCCCGGCGGTTCTGTTGCTGTTTTTTCTATATGCGTTATTGAGCAATTCTCTGCTTCCAGAACGGCTTTAACAGCATTGTAAAAATGCGCCGGGCGCGGAAATGAGGAATTGGCAATTAAAGGATTTTGCGGTGTCAAAATTTGCATAATTTGGGTAAAAATTTCCTGCTCAGAAAACGTTTTTTTTGTTTCTTCGTTCTCTGTCAGCCAAAATAGCCCATTATGAGCGATCTGATTGCGGATAGCTCGCAGGTTCAAATCTTTAATTTTGCCAATTTGCTCCTTTTCTTCTTTGCGTTGTTTTTTACTTATGCCGCGCTGTTCTAATGAAGAAAGCGGCTGATATTTTTCAGCATAATTGTCACTATAAAAATGTATGATTTTTTGCAGGCGCATAATGGTGAGATAAAAAGGCAGGATTTCATTTTTAAAGCTCAGGCGATTCTCCGTATCGGCATAGATAATATAATCCTGCTGCCGTGGATTTTGGCTGTCAAAGGTTTTTAATTTACTTATGACCAGCGGCGCGCCCAGCCGGCTGCAGATTTGCCGAAAATTTTGTTCGCCGATAAAATCGTAATACTGTTTGAAGCGGTTTTCGCGTAAGTCCGTTGGGGCAAGTTTCAGCCCGTAATAATATTTGCGCCATTTGCCGCTCAGCAATTCGCGACTCTTTTGTTTTTTATTTTTATAGCCGCCGCTTTTTGTTCGTTCTGCCTCGGGGGTATAAATATTTTTGCGCGCCCGCGCCTCAGCAAACATGGCTTTTATGCCTTCTGCGCGTTTTTCTTTGGCATATTGCAGTATAGACTGCATATCAGCAATTATTGCTGCTGCATAATTGGTTTTTATGTGTTTGGCGGCGTGTCCCAGCTCATTACAGAATTGCGGCAATAATAACAGCCCTAACACGGTGAGACATTCAGCATTTTCCTGCGGGGTAGGGATTTTATCCTGTTTGGCTATTCTTTCGTCATAATGTTCGAGGAAGTGGCGCGTTTTGACCAGCAGATTAACGGCCGCAATAAATTCATCAATATTCCATGGCAGGCCGTGCCGCTGCACCAGCCCTTTACTGAAAATTTCATAAATTTTAGCATGGCCTTTGGGCGCCGGGGTTTGTGCCAAGGCCTGCAACAGCTTAATAAAACCGGTATTAAGTATATCCGTTGTTTGGGCATAGCGGATTTTGGGGATTAAAATGGCGTCTTTAAAAGCGCTGCCGCAGGGTTTTCGCCTGCCGGAAGAATCAGGAATGCCGTTCTGTGCCAGATCAAACAAGCGCTGCCGCCGCTTTTTAGCGGTGCGCGGGAAGGCCTGCCAAAAAATGCTTTGGCAATAAGTGCCGCAGAGGCGGATAAAAAACAGCAGATCAGAGCGCAGTTGCGGGCTGGCGGCCAATAGCGGCAGCAGGTCAAGTTGTTTTGGCGGGAGTGGTAAAGTGTTTTGCTCAGCGGCCGAGTGTGCGGCGGCGCTTTTTGCGAGTGAGGCTTGAGGCGGGGTAGCGGCGGTATTTACGGCGACGGCCTGCGCCGGCGCCGGCGCCGATGTTGCGGGAAGAATCATAATTAACCCTCTGCTAACTATATTTATTAAGCTTTTTAGGCCGCCGGCGGCAGAGTGTAAAGATATTATACCCTATATCTGGTGCCGGCGACTTTTTGCCTGCTATATAGTGTGTGAACAAAGAGAGAAAACAGACATGGCTCTGATTCGCCCATGATTCGTTCTCACCTGTTCTGAGCGTTAAAATTTATGGTAAATAAAGTGTAAATTCAGCCGCTTAGCGCCAGAGAGAGGCAATTCGCCAATCAGCAGGAAAACCCATAGCGTGCGTGCGATGCGGGTGCTGCTGTATAAAGCCGATAAAATCGTGCCGCCACTCCTGCCTGCTATCGATAGAGCGCAACAAATAGACGATATAACAAAGAATATTATAAAGCTTTTTAGGAGAAGACAGATCGAGCGCTTGTTGCAGCAAGGGAGATGTGTTAGGCGCAGGCGGAATAGCAGAAAAGACTCTGTTCCATAAGCGGCCGTTATGGGCACAAATATTACGGATAGCGCGTAATTGGTTTAACGCTGCAATAAAGCCCCCCTGTTTAATAAAGTCACTTTTTCTGTTTTTGGCATAAAGATGGGCAAATTCCTGCTTATCTTTCTGTCTCAGGAAATATATAAAATATAAGAATTCACCAAAAGATAAAATTTCTGTTATAAGCCAAGCTTCAGGGAGTGTGCTATTGGGGCGCCTGGTTTTATATTTCATTATAAAATCTTCATTAGATTGAAAAAATTTAGCCTGTGCATTTTGTATTATGTCTTGTATTTTTTTGCCTTTCAGCTTCGGCGGGCTGTAATATTGGCAATCATAATAAAATAGCGGGCTGTATTTGAGAGAAAAATATTGCGCCCATTGAGTTTTGAGCGATATTTCTATTTTTCCTAAAGCGGTGGAAACTAAATCGCGCAATTTTTCATCGAAGTGATAGCGGTCTATTACATCTTCGAAGAACACATTTTCCTGAAAAGCTTCCAGCCGCTCATTATTTTTAGGGATTTGCGGTTTTGCTCTCTGGCGCAAGTCATACCAATAAAGCCCAAGGTGATAATAGCTGATATGACTGAGAGAGGACGCTGCTGCTGTTTTATCCCGAAAATGCATACCACGCTGTTCCAGCAGGTCAATATGCTGCTGCACTGTTTGCGCCGGTTTCGGGTATGGATTTGCGGACATTCCCCTTCCCTCTCCCCTTATAAAAAACCCTGCAGTTTGCATCATCAAATGCTTAAGCATTTAAGAGAGGCCGCAGGGTATGGGTGCCCCATAAATGGGATTTTGAGGAGATAAGTCAAGCGTTATTTTATTTTTTCAATAATTTCGTGCTGTTTTATAACATAAACAGGGTTAATCTTTCATCTTCAAGGTGTAGATTACAAGAGGCGGGGAGCGCCGACAGGCTAGCCTGTGGCGCGACAGGGACAAGAAATAAAGAGGCGGGGAGCGCCGACAGGCTAGCCTGTGGCACGACAGGGAAGGAAAAGGCTTTTATCCGGCGCGGCGGTTGTTTTAGCCGCGGCGCTTACAGAAAAGCTAGTCTTTCATTTTCAGCGCATGGATAAAAGCTTGCTTAGCGGGATTTCGACCTTGCCGAACGGACGCATGCGCTTTTTGCCTTCTTTCTGCTTTTGGCGCGGTTAATCTTTCATCTTCAGCGCGTGGATAAAAGCTTGCTTAGCGGGATTTCGACCTTGCCGAACTGGCGCATGCGCTTTTTGCCTTCTTTCTGCTTTTGGCGCGGTTAATCTTTCATCTTCAGCGCGTGGATAAAAGCCTCTTGCGGGATTTCCACTTTGCCGAACTGGCGCATGCGCTTTTTGCCTTCTTTCTGCTTTTCCAGCAATTTGCGCTTGCGCGTCACATCGCCGCCATAGCATTTGGCGGTCACATCTTTGCGCAAAGCGCGGATTGTCTCGCGCGCAATCACCTTGCCGCCAATCGCCGCCTGAATGGGGATTTGAAACATATGCTGCGGAATAAGCTCTTTCAGCTTTTCACACATAGAGCGGCCGCGCTTTTCTGCCGCGCTGCGGTGCACCAGCACGGACAGCGCATCAACCGCCTCGCCATTAACCAGAATCGACATTTTTACCAGATCACCCTTTTGATAATCAGTGAGCTGATAATCAAAAGAAGCATAGCCTTTGGAAATGGATTTTAGCCGGTCATAAAAATCAAACACCACTTCATTAAGCGGCAAATCATAAGAAACCATAGCGCGGCTGCCGACATAAGATAAATCGACCTGAATGCCGCGGCGCTCCTGGCATAATTTTAAAATATTGCCCAAATATTCGTCCGGCGTGAGGATAGAAGCGCGAATCCACGGCTCTTCAATCGCCGTGATTTTCATAATATCCGGCATGTCGGCCGGGTTATGCAGCTCTTTTACCGTGCCATCGAGCATATGCAGGCGGTAAACCACCGAAGGCGCGGTGGCGATAAGATCGAGATTAAACTCCCGCTCCAGCCGCTCCTGAATAATTTCCAAATGCAGCAGCCCCAAAAAACCGCAGCGAAAGCCGAAGCCTAAAGCGGCTGAAGTTTCCATTTCAAAAGAGAAACTGGCATCATTGAGCCGCAATTTGCCCATGGCGGCGCGCAAATCTTCAAAATCTGCCGCGTCAACCGGGAACAGGCCGCAAAAAACCACCGGTTGCGCCGGCTTGAAGCCGGGCAGCGGCGCGGCACAGGGGTTTTTATCTTCGGTTATGGTGTCACCCACCCGCGTATCGGCCACTTCTTTGATGGAAGCGGTAATAAAGCCGATTTCACCCGGGCCAAGCTCTTCCATTGCGACCATTTTGGGGGTAAAAACGCCCACCCGCTCAACCGGATATTTGGCGCCGGTGCCCATCATGCGGATTGTCTGGCCTTTTTTCAACCGGCCGTCAATAATGCGCACCAGCACAATCACGCCGAGATAGGCATCATACCAGCTATCAACCAGCATGGCTTTGAGCGGTTTATGGCTGTCACCTTCACGCGGCGGCGGCAAATTTTGCACAATCGCTTCCAGCACTTTATCAATGCCCAAACCGGTTTTGGCTGAAATTTCTACTGCATCTGCCGTATCAATGCCGATAACATCTTCTATCTGCTTTTTTATGCGCTCCGGTTCGGCGGCCGGCAGGTCAATTTTATTCAGCACCACCACCAGCTCATGGTTATTGTCTATGGCCTGATAGACATTGGCCAGAGTTTGCGCTTCCACCCCTTGTGAGGCATCGACCACCAGCAATGAGCCTTCACACGCGGCCAATGAGCGTGAGACTTCATAGGCAAAATCAACATGGCCGGGTGTATCCATCAGGTTTAAAATGTAAGTCTGCCCGTCTTTGGCGGTATAATGCAGCCGCACGGTCTGGGCTTTAATAGTAATGCCGCGCTCGCGCTCAATATCCATGGAATCGAGCACCTGCTCCTTCATCTCCCGCATATCAAGCCCGCCTGTCATTTGGATAAGGCGATCCGCCAGCGTGGATTTGCCATGATCAATATGGGCGATAATAGAAAAATTGCGGATAGTTTTGAGATTGATTGTCATAAAAACCGGTTTAGCAGTAATATCGGATATGGCCAAGAGCTGCCGGTGCAGATTCCTGTATTTTCTTGAATCCGGGGCAAGTTTTACGGCAGCTCTGGCGGCAGATACAGGCGAAAATATTTCTACCGGGGCAGATGCAAGGATTCAGGCTGTGATTTGGCTTTGTAAGCCGCATTTTTCATAAATTTACCGCAATTTTGTAAAAAATCGCATCTGTTCCTTGTTTTGTTGCCTTCCCCGGCGTAAAAGACGGGCGCGGGTAATGTGCCTGTTATATATTGGGGCGGTATCGCCTTTATTGCGGCAATTAAATTGGCAGAATATTTGGAATCACAGGGAAACGGAAACGGTGAGGCTATGGTAAATTTCGGCAGAATTTTCGCAGGGCTTTTGGCAGCGGCGGCTATTGCGGTTTTTGGCAATGCAGCCTGGGCGCAGGCGCCGGCACCAACAAAATTGAACCAATATGATTATTGGGGCGCCTATTCTTATAAAGCTGAAGGCAAGGTGGTGTGTTATATTCTTTCCACGCCGACAAAACAAGAGCCGGCCAGTGTCAAACATGGTGATAATTTCTTTTTGATAAGCAGGCGTAATGGCGGCAAACTTTCTTTTGAGCCGCAATTTATGGCGGGCTATGATTTAAAACCGCAATCTCAGGTGGTGGCGACTGTCGGGGCGAAGAGTTTTAATCTGTTTACCAAAGGCAATGCCGCCTGGGTGGAAGGTGAAAAACAGGAAAGTGCCCTGCTGGCAGCCATGCGTTCCGGCAGTGTGATGGAAGTCAAGGCTGTCTCCAAACGCGGCACAGAGACTTTTTATACATATTCGCTGAAAGGTATTGGCGCGGCCTTGAAATCGGTGCAGAAATGTAAATAAGCTGCCCAGGCCGGGAGAGCAGAGTGTGACATAAGGGGAGTGCGGCCGGTTTACAAATAGAGAAATGTGATATGTCTGATGAGCTGTTTTTTGCCGCAGCGGCAAGCGAGCCTGGTGCTGCGGTAAAGGGTGCGGGTTTTTTGGAGCCATTATGCTCCGCTGCGGCGGAGCATAATGCGGCGGAGAGGAATAAGCCTTCTCTTATCGGCCGCACAAGAGAAGAGCTGGCTCAGGCTTTGACGGTGATTGGGGTGCCGCAACAACAGAGAAAAATGCGGGTGGCGCAATTATGGCATTGGCTTTATGTGCGCGGTGTTTCTTCTTTCGCCAATATGAGCAATCTTTCCCGTGATTTCCGGGGGCAACTGGCGCAGCATTTTACCATTATGCGGCCTGAAATTGTGGCTGAGCAGCGCTCTGAAGACGGCACGCGCAAATGGCTGCTGCGTTTCCCCGCGCGCGGGGCAGGGCGGCCGGTTGAGGCAGAGACTGTCTATATACCGGAAGAAGGGCGCGGCACTTTATGTGTTTCCAGCCAGGTAGGCTGCACTTTGACCTGTTCTTTTTGCCATACGGGCACGCAAAGACTGGTGCGCAATTTGACAGCAGAAGAAATTCTGGCGCAATTTTTGGTGGCAAAAGATTGCCTTGGTGATTTTGTCGATGAGGCGGGGCTGAATAGCGTGCGCGCCGGACGGGAAGAAATCGCTAAAATACGGGCGCCGGCTGAAAGGCAGGCGCAAAGGCCGGTCGCTGTGCCTGCCGATGAGGCTGAGATAAGCGAAAAGGCAATTTTGCCGGCGGCAACAGGGCGTAAAATCACCAATATAGTGATGATGGGCATGGGCGAGCCGCTTTATAATTTTGAGGCGGTAAAAAAGGCTTTGCTGATTGCTTCAGACGGTGAAGGCCTGTCGCTTTCCCGGCGGCGCATAACGCTTTCTACTTCCGGTGTCGTGCCCGGCATTTATCGCACCGGGGCGGAGCTGGGGGTTATGCTGGCTGTTTCTCTGCATGCTGTTAATGATGAATTGCGCAATATGCTGGTGCCGATTAACAAAAAATACCCGCTGGCGGAATTGATGGCGGCCTGCCGCAATTATCCCGGTGTTTCCAATGCGCGGCGGATTACTTTTGAATATGTTATGCTGCGCGATGTTAATGACAGTGTGAGTGAGGCCAAAAAACTGGTGCAATTACTCAAGGGTATTCCAGCAAAAATCAATCTTATCCCGTTTAATCCTTGGCCGGGGACGAATTATCAGTGCTCTGACTGGCGGCAAATAGAGCTGTTTGCCGATATTTTGAATAAAGCGGGCTATTCCTCCCCCATTCGGGCGCCGCGCGGGCGTGATATTATGGCCGCTTGCGGGCAATTAAAATCAGTCTCTGAGCGCCTGAAAAAGCTGGAGCGCGAAGCTTTGGAAGCCGGCCAAGGCGGGCGCTTTGCCCGCTAGCGGAGCGGCTTGAGCTGCCGGCGCAGATTTCAGCTTTGGGAATGTCTGTATTGTTTACACATAGTTCTGGAATAAGTGGGGAGATGAGGGAATTTGCAGAGAAGTGTGGAATTTTCCAAAGAAATCAGGAGACTATTGAAATTGGGGGACGGGAATCAAGGGGTAATGGCGAGCAAATTTTGACACGCGATTTTGCCAGATGGGAGTGATTGGGTGGAAATAAGCCGAGTGATGCGTGAACCTTCAAAAAGGCTTTGAAATTGCCCTTATGCTTATTGGCACGGCGTTAAGAGTATTTATGGACTATCGCACAAGCGGGACTACCAGCCTTGGCGGCATTGTCTGGTATGATACACTGCTTATCTATCTCCCCGCCGTTTTATTATTTTCAATCATTCGGGGTTATGAAATGGGGCAGAAAGCCTGTGCAATAGCAGGTGTTCTTTCTGCTGCGGCTTATTCTCTTTATCTCTGGCACTTGATGATTGTTCATTGTGCTGTCTGGCTCAAAAGCAAGCAAACAGTTCCGCAAGCCGTGCTTGATGCCGGTGCTGTTATTGCCGCCTTTGGACTGGGAATAATTCTCTATAAGCTGCTTCACAAGAGCAAACTTAACCGGCCAGTGCGCGGATAAATATTGGCGTGCGGAATTTCTGCTCCTTTCAAAACGCTTTTGCAGACCCTTTGACTGACGCTTCAAAAGCTTGATTTTGACAGCGAAAAGATTCCAAAACCGCGTGTCAAAAATTCCAAAACCTTTTATCCGGCTACAGTCTGGCTATATTCAAGCCAGTCGTGATCTGCGCCGTGCGGTCTTACAGGCGTGTGCTTGTGAGGCCGGGTCAAGGTTTTATGAGGTAAATTTACCTGATAATAATACAGGAACCCGTTAAATTTCCTGTGGATAAGTGCCGGTAAAGCGGTGAAAAGGATAGGGTGGTGCCGGCATTTCAAGCCGCATATATTGCCTGTATTGCCCAAGCAAAATATCGGCACTATTTATATGCCGGCAGAATATGAGCCTCGGATAAGGAGTGTCAATTTTGTCATGCTGCCATAAAGAAGACACCTGAAACTGCGTGCCGAAAATTTCAGAGTTTTCGGCTCTATGTCATTATTGCAGCAATGTTGAGTAAGGTTGTGCCGGCCAGAGCGATAATTACCGCCTTAAGGCAGGCTGTTTGACGGGCTGGCCCGGATAAGACGGCGGCAGCACCGGCAAAAGCCAATCCGGTTATATGCGCGAGCGACAAAAAAGCAGCAAAGTCAGACGGGGGCAGTGCCGGCCAGGGCGATATAATGGACGGAAACTACCCGTTCATGCGGAAAATGCAGTTCTTTGGCCGGGTTGAATTGTTCCAGAACCAGGCCGCCGGCATTATGGCAGATAAATTTTTTAACATAGGCCAAAGGTATTTCGGTTTCATCGGTTGCAATCTGGGCGATAACATAATCTCCCTTTTTCACGCGCCGGGTTGGATCGACAAAAGCAATTTCGCCGTCTTCATAACGCGGATACATGGAATCACCGGAGATGGAGACAGCATAAGCGCCGGAAATTTCAGAAAGCTGCGGCGGGCATAAAACGCTATATAAGGTGCTGCCATTTATTGGAAATTCACCGTCTATGCCGCCGACTGCCTGCCCGTAAACAGGAAGCCGGCGCTCATTTAGAGAAAATTTTTTGCCAATAAGCGCATTGGGAATATGTTCTGTTGCCGCCTCTTCCCCCTGAAACAAATCATAAGAAGGGTAAGGTGAGGGAGAAATAGGGGGGGAAGGCCCGTCACTTTCATGAAAACCGTCATAGCCCGGCTGTAACCCGGGCAATGTGACTATACGGGGAGATTTTTGCCGGTGCATGCGTCTTGCCCCCGGTTTCAAAATGGGCAAATCTCTATTATTTTCAGGAGGCTGCCGCTCCGCATATATAGCGGAGACAGCAGCAGGCTCAGCCGGAGGAAAATATCGGGGAGCAGGTTCAGGCAGTATATTGGCGGCAGGAAGGGATAATTCTTCCTCTCCTGCGCCGGTCATTAACCAGGCCGGGTTTGTTTCCAGCACTTCGGCAATTTTTTCCAGCGTATCAATGCGCGGTGAGCTGGATTTGTTCTGCCTGATATTGCGCAAAAATGAATCACTCAAACCGGCTTCCAGCGAGGCGCGGCGCTCTGATTTTCCTAGCTTATCGAGGCGCGATTTTATCCGCTGTGCCAAAGTTGATTTTATCGAATTTATTTTCATGTGAGGTATAATAACCGTATTATGAGAGGAAGGCGATCAATTTTTATGCCTTATATCTTGTGGACAAAAAATCAACCAAGGTAATTTTACCCAATATCAAGGTAAAATTACCTTGATATTTTTGCCTGGAATAATTTAACTGGGCTGAAACAGCAGTGAGTCGTTCGTCATTTAAAGGGTGCGGGATTTTTAAAAAGAGAGGTGAGAGCAGATTTTGTTAAATGGCCGTTAGCAGCGATTATGACAGCAGGGATAATGGGAGTTTAAAGACATGAAATTATTTGGTTCGGATTTTCGGATAGAGAAAAAGGCTGTAAGAAAAAAACAGGCGCGTTGTGCCTTGCAAACAGCAATAATGGGCGGTGATAATATTGCAAACGGCCTGGCGGCGCTGAAAAGCGGCGCTTTGCGGAATAATCCGTCCGCCAGAGAATTGGGGGCGGAGGGAAAAAAGACAGGTGAAAAACGGGCGCGCCGCGGCCGGCCGCGGCTGGAGGGCAGACTGCGTGAGCCGAATGGCCGTATTTCCCGGGCGCTTAATCCGCCCTCGCTGCTGGCTTTGCAGGCGCGGGCCTTTCATAGCGGCTTGAGCCTGGAGCAGGCTAAAGATCCGCGCGCCGAGACATATTTGGGGCGTCTGGCCATTTTTGGCCGCAGTGACGGTTTAAGCTGGGATCAATATGAAGCGGGGCAGAAATTTTTGCAGTTACGCAATGATTATCAAAGATCATTGCTTTCTCCCGGCGCTTATTATGAGGCGACAGGCATACGACTGGGAGAAGATAATATGGCGGAATATGAGGCTTGGGCTTTGCGGGTTAAAAAGCGCTATGCAAAGGTTTTGAAAGCCGTGCAGGAGGCGCAGATTGATAATGGGCGGGAAAATCTTTATGCCGCTTTGCAATATGTGATTATTGACGGGTTGGAGCTGCCTTATTTATTGGGCGCCGTGCGTCTGGTACTGAATGTTCTGCACCGTTATTTCAGGTATAGTGCTGTAGCTGAAGAACAGGGCAAGCGGGCGGACAGGCATGGAATATCGCTGGCCGGGCTGGGGATCGCCCATAAAATTCCGCAATAAAGGCACCGGGCAGAAAACAAAAGACACTATCGGGGGCAGGCATAACTGCCCCCTGAATTGGGGCGCAATCGGCCGGAAAACAGGCGGATTATTGTCACATTGTCTATTATCAAGCGAATCTGTTATTGGGCAAGACGGCGGCGCTCCAGCACTTTGCGCCGCAATCTGGCCACGCGCCGCGCCCGTAATCTGGGTGAAGAATTGCGGATCATCGGCCATAAAATAACCGGCATGGTGAAAACATGGAACATCAGGAAAATAATAACCTGGCCGACAAGGCGGCCGGTTTTGCCTCTGCCTTTGGCGCGCAGAATGCACCAGGGAATACCGGCCAGAGCAAAAACCAGTATGGCCCAGAGAGCCAGAATACAACATAGGCCGAGAAAAGCGCCGAAATTGCCGAATTGCAAAAAGAAATGCAGCCGGTAGTGGTGAATAATTGTGTTGGAGACACCCATCAGGCCGATAAACAAGGCACCGTAAACAAAGAGAACAAACAAAGAGATAAAAACCAGCGGCGCGGCCATGCCGGAGGGTTTGAATTCTGTATCTGTGGCGTAATGTGTCATATAAACCAGGCCTTTGACGATTATTAACGGCTCATTTTTTGTTAGATAGCCTGAAAAGGCAATAATATTACCACGCCGCGCAATAATATTACCGCGCCGCCCGGCGCAAGCCCTGCAACCGCGTTCCCCCCGCTTCAGGCCGGGCAGGAATTATTGCCGGCCTGACGGCATGCGTTTGCAACATGGGCAGCGGCCGTTTTTGCCTATATCTAATTATCAACTTCGGTCTTCGGCTCGGCGGCGGCTTTTTCTCCCCCTTTGGCGATGCCCACTTGCGCGGCGCGCAAAACGCGATCACCAATAATATAGCCCGGCTGCAATTCCTGATTTACACTATTATGCGGCACAGATTTATCTTCTGTTTCAAACATTGCCTGGTGCAAATGCGGGTCAAATTTTTGCCCCAAAGTTTCAATTTTGCGCACGCCATGATTTTGCAGAGCCGCTATCATGGCGCGTTCGGTCATTTCTACCCCCTCAGTAAGGGATTGCAAACGCGCATCTTCTGCGCCCGCCGGGGCTTTTGGCACGGCGCTTAAAGCCCGCCCCAGATTATCGGCGACAGAAAGCATGTCGCGGGCAAAAGACGAAACGGCATAGGCTTTGGCATCGGCAATATCGCGCGCTGTCCGCCGGCGCAGATTTTCCATATCGGCAGCCAGACGCATAAGCTTATCTTTCAGCTCAGTATTTTCCGCATTAAGTTTTTCAATAACCTCAGCGGGAGAAGGAATCTGCTCTTCTTCCCCGCTCGCTATTGCGGCCTCATCACTTTGCTCTGCCGCATAAATATCGGCTTCATCATTTTCGGGATTGTGTTCGGCGCCGTGAACGGGTTTTGTGTCGGACATGATTTTTCCATTGATTCTGGTTTTTTATTTGAGGGCGATTACCCCGATATTGAGATTTTTAAGGCGAAAATCAAGAGCCGCGGCGGCAAGAGGCAGAATTTTTCTGCTGCCGGCAGAAAACGGCCGGGCGGCAGAGTTTTGCCGAAAGCAGGCTCTGGGCTTTTGCTTTGAATTTGCCTAAGCAGGTTAATTAGGCTAAAACAGCGCCGTAAGCAAGAAGGCCATGCTGTAGTGAGGAAGAGGAAAATTGATGCGTCTGTCCAAACGTGCCGATAATGAAATGCGAAAAGTTTCTTTTGAATGCGGGGTCAATAAATATGCCGAAGGTTCCTGTCTGGTGAAATTTGGCGATACGCATGTTTTATGCACAGCCAGTGTGGAAGAGCGGCTGCCTGTCTGGCTGCGCAATGGCGGCAAAGGCTGGATAAGCGCTGAATATGGCATGCTGCCGCGCTCAACCGGTGACAGAATGCGGCGTGAAGCAGCGGCCGGCCGGCAAAGCGGGCGAACAATGGAAATCCAGCGCCTGATTGGCCGCTCATTGCGGGCGGTTGTTGATTTGAAGCTGTTGGGTGAGCGGCAGATTATGCTGGATTGTGATGTTTTGCAGGCTGATGGCGGCACCCGCACGGCAGCCATAAGCGGTGCCTGGCTGGCGCTTTATGAGTGCCTTGGCTGGATGCAGGGCCGGCAAATGCTGCTGCGCGATAAAGTGCTGAAAGATCATGTGGCGGCGGTTTCCTGCGGTATTGTGCGCGGCCATGCTGTGCTGGATCTGGATTATGCCGAAGATTCTGCTGCGCATATTGACGCCAATTTTGTGATGACCGGCCAGGGCAATTTTGTGGAAATTCAGGGAACAGGGGAGGAAGCGCCGTTTAGCGCTGAACAATTTGGGCAATTACAGGCGCTGGCGCAAAAAGGCGTGGAAGAGATTATTGCTCTGCAAAAAGCAGCTTTTGCCTGAGACAGGCGGCATGAGTGGAACAGGCCAGAGGAAAATAATGCGCAGGCTGGAAGGTAAGAAACTTGTAATTGCTACGCATAATGCGGGGAAATTACGCGAATTTGATGATTTAATGGCGCCTTTCGGCTTTGAAACTATGTCGGCGGGGCAGCTTGGTTTGGCTATACCGGCAGAAACCGGCCGCCGGTTTGCAGAAAATGCCTATATTAAAGCTTTTGCCGCGGCTCAGGCCAGCGGTCTGCCGGCTTTGGCTGATGATTCCGGCCTGGAGGTTGATGCCCTTGGCGGTGCGCCGGGGGTTTATACTGCTGATTGGGCTGAACAGGCAGATGGCCGCCGCGATTTTGCCAAAGCCATGCAAAAAGTGGAAGACAGGCTGCAAAAAGCCCTGGCTGATAAAGCCGAGGTGCCGGCGCGGCCTGGCGCACGGCCGGCGGGGATAAAAAATGATATGTCAGATGAAAGGCCGCGCGCTCCGGCAGAAAACGGCACTGAAACTGGCGATATAGAGGCCGGTGCGCCGCGGGCACTGATAAAAAATGAAGCGGCGGCGCGCAGCGGCCGGTTTGTTGCCGTTTTGTGCCTGGCCTGGCCGGACGGCCATGCGGAATATTTTCGTGGGGCAGTGGAGGGCCGGCTGGTCTGGCCGCCGCGCGGTGAACAGGGTTTCGGCTTTGATCCCATATTCCAGCCGGAGGGTTATAGCAAAACTTTTGGCGAAATGACGGCTTTGGCAAAACATGGCTGGAAACCGTGGGACAAAGAGGCGCTTTCGCACCGCGCCCGCGCCTTTAAAGCTTTTGCCGAAACTATGCTGAAATAATGTGTAAGCCACCGGAAAGCCGGTGAAACAGCCATGATGACGGATAAGCCGGAGGCTGTACCTTTCGGTATTTATATTCACTGGCCGGGGGGCAATGACAGGAAAGCCGGGGAGCTTTCCGCCTGTGCATTGCGGCGGTTAAGAAACAAAAAGGTATTTGAGACGGTTGGCTATGGCAGTTGAGCAGGAGGCGGCGCCTTTCGGTATTTATATTCACTGGCCTTTTTGTGCGGCAAAATGCCCTTATTGTGATTTTAACAGCCATGTGCGCCGTCATGCTGTTGATGAGCCGCGTTTTGTCGCAGCTTTTGCCCGTGAAATGGCCATTATGCGGGAGCGGGTGGGGCGCCGTTCTGTTTCCAGTATATTTTTTGGCGGCGGCACGCCGTCTCTCATGCAGCCGCAAACTGTGGCTGCCCTGCTGGATAAAATCGCCGCTTTATGGCCGGTGGCGGCGGAAGTGGAAATTACGCTGGAGGCTAATCCGTCTTCAGTGGAAGCAGAGCGGTTTAAAGCCTATCGCGCTGCCGGGGTCAATCGTTTGTCGCTTGGGGTGCAGGCGCTTGATGATATGGAATTGCAGCGTTTGGGGCGGCTGCATAATGTGCGCCAGGCGCTGGCGGCGATAGAGCTGGCGCGCGCCGCTTTCCCCCGTTTGTCCTTTGACCTGATTTATGCTCGCCCGGGGCAAACAGAACAGGCCTGGAAACAGGAGCTGAACCGGGCGATTGATTTGGCGGCCGATCATCTTTCTCTCTATCAGTTAACGATTGAAGACGGCACTGTGTTTCAAAAGCTTTATCAGGCCGGGCGGCTGAAATTGCCGTCTGATGCGATAGCGGCGCGGCTTTATGCCGCAACGCAGGAAGTTGCGGCCGGGCGCGGCTTGCCGGCTTATGAAATTTCCAATCATGCGGTGCCGGGTTGTGAAGCGCGCCATAATTTGCTTTATTGGCGCTATCAGGATTATATTGGCCTTGGTGCCGGTGCCCATGGCCGTTTTTATGAGACCGGGCGGCTGAATGAAACGGGAAATAGCGGCGCTGTGCCGCGGCGCATTGCGACAATGGCAGAAAAAAATCCCGAGCGCTGGCTGGAGCGGGTGGAAAAGCGCGGCACCGGCATAGTGGAAGAAGAATATTTAACCGCGGCAGAACAGGCTGATGAAATGCTGCTCATGGGGTTGCGGCTCTCTGGCGGGCTGGATATGCAGCATTATGAGGCTGTGGCCGGCCGGCCTCTGGCGCAGGAAAAGCTGGCCGATTTACAAAGCCTTGGTCTGGTGGAAATACGCGGCAATTATTTTTTGTGTGCTACGGCCAAAGGGCGCCTTGTCTTGAATCGTATTATCACAGAGCTGGCGGCCGATAAATAATGCGGCCGAGGAGTGCCGGCAGGTTTTGCCGCGCGCATAACTGCTTGGCAAAAGCAGCAACACGCGCTAGAATAAAAGCACAGAGGGTAGAAAATCATTGAGCGGAGCAAGACCCATGCTGGAGCCAGAAATCTACCAGAAACCGCGATTAGTAACTGTTTTTGGCGGCACGGGTTTTATCGGCCGCCATGTGGTGGAAAATTTGACCGGACGCGGTTATCGCGTGCGTATTGCTGTGCGCTGCCCGGAAAAAGCCTATTATATGCTGCAAATCGGTGATGTTGGGCAAACGCAAATGGTGAGAACCGATATTGGCGATAAAGCCGCAATCGCCCGGGCGCTGGCGGGGGCCGATGCTGCTGTTTATTTGCCGGGTGCGTTTTATGCTCAAGGCAAAAATAATTTGCGCAAATTGCATGTGGAAGGGGCGGAAAATGTGGCGCAAGCTGCCGCCGCTGCCAAAATAAAGCTTGTTCATATTTCGGCCCTCAGTGCTGCCTTGGGAAGTAAAACGACCTGGTTGCGCAGCAAGGCGCAGGGGGAAGAGCGGGTGCAGGCTGCTTGTAAAAAGGCCGTTATTTTACGGCCGGCGCCGGTTTTTGGCGCGGAAGACCGTTTTTTTAACCGTTTTGCCAACTGGGCGCGCTTTACCCCGTTTATGCCGCTTTTTGGCGGCGGGGCAGCAAAGTTCCAGCCTGTTTATGTGGGCGATGTGGCGGAAATGATTGCCCGCTGTGTTGACGGTCTTGTGCCGCAGGGGAAGATTTATGAGCTGGGCGGCCGGGAGATTTTGACTTTCCGCGCTTTAATGGAAGAAATATTGCGCATTATTCGCCGCCGCCGTTCTTTTATTACTGTGCCGGTGCCGCTTGGCCTGTTATGGGGCAGTCTGTGCGGGCTTTTGGGCAGGCTGCCTTTGGTGCCGGTAATAGCGACAGCGGGGCAAATCCGCATGCTGGGTTACGATAGTGTGGTGTCAAGCGCTGCCCGGCAGGAAAGGCGCACATTGGAAGGGGCGGGTATCAGCCCGCGCGGCCTTGATGTGATTTTGCCTGCTTATTTATGGCGGTTCCGCGTGCATGGCCAGTTTTCGCGGGCACTGAGCTAGGGTTTCATGCTTTGCCCGGCCGGCGCAAGCGATAAATATGATGAAAATCCCGGCCGGCGGGAAATATTGTGACAGGCAGATAAAATGAGGGATTGCCAAATCAATGTTAGCTGATGCTGCCGCTGTAATAAGCATATTTTTGCTGGTGCCGTTGATTATCGCCTTTTTTGCCGTGCGTGCCTATAAACAGCAGGCGCGGCGTGAGCGGGAGGAAGAGCTGGCAAAGCAGCCGCATATAAAAGCTGATGCCGGCACTGGGGCGGCGGCAGAAGAGCGGTGAGCCACAGGGGTTATTATGTGACATATAGTGCTGGAATAAGCGGGGGAATGCGGGGTTTTGCGGGGGAATTAAAATTTTTCAAATAAATCGGGGAGTTATTGAAAATTTGGGGAACGAAAACCAGTGGCGGCGGGGAAGATTTTGACACGCGATTTTGACAAACGGGCGTAATCCGGTGAAAATCGGCCTCGTCAGGTACAGATCTTCAAAGAGGCTTTGAAAGCGCCGCTGCTGCTTTTAAAAATGCTTCGATAGCCCGGTAATATGCGGGTGTATAGGCGGATAATAAAGAAGCGGATTATTCCTCCCCTTTCAAAACGCTTTTGAAGGCGTTTTGTCTCTGCTTTAAAAGCTTGATTCTGACGGTAGAAAATTCCAGAACCTTTTTCCGACTACAGGCGTTTGCGGCAGCAAAAAGGCCGCGCCGAGGAGGGAGCGCGGCCTATGGGGAAATCAACCGGAAGGAGAAAGATTGTTTTCCCCGTATTGTCTGGCGGCAGGACAGTGCTGCCGGCAAAAATCGGCGTAATGCGTAATACATATAAGGCTTTTGTGCCGGCCGGCAAGCAGGAGATGAAATTCGCCTGTTTTGCCGCGCCGCTTTGCCCGGCAGGGGGTGCCGGCGGCCTTTAATATAAAGCAGACAAAGGCCTATACTCCCGGCAGGGGCGATTTGGCCTGGAATATTGCCGACGGTTATTGTAAAGTGACGGTTTCCAGCTCATGCTCCTGCGCGCCGGCCAGAGCATGCGCCCTCACATCGGAAAGCACAATCGGATCGCCGGCGGCGCCAAACAGGCCCCAAACCTCAATGCCTGGGGTCATTGGCGGCAAATCGGGGAATTTTTGTGCCAGATCATCTGTCCGCACGCGCTTTAAATAGGCAACGCGCCCTTCGCCTAATTGAGCAAATTCCAGATCGGTCAATATAAATTCAGACATTGCCATAGTGAATCTCCTCCGCCGGTAATCTTTCCCCGTTTAGACCTTATCGCCCGGCGCGTCTGACGGAGTTTACCCAGAACAGGGGCAATTCGCCGCGCCGCCGCTTTGCCGGAAAACCTCATATTTGCCGTTCTATGCGGCAAAATTATGCCCGCAGCTCGAGGCACAAGCCCCAAAAAAGGGTAAAGAAAACAGTTTCGGCCTCAGTCTGCATATGAATCGTCTGTTTCATATGGTAATAGACTGTTCAGGAATCAAGCTTGCCGGCAAAATTACTCAGGCGACATTTTTCCTCTCTGTGGGCGGGGTGCACTATGTGGTTTTGTCAAGCCGGCGGCGATTGCGCCTTGAGTGAGCCGCAAAAGGGCAGAATTTATATAGATTCTGCCGCCAGGGCAATAATGCTGCCGGTAATGAATGCGTGTGATAAATTATGACTGAGGCGTTAAAAACAAAGACAAAACTGCAACCGGCGAAGGCAGGGGCGGCCGCGGCCGGCCCGGCGGTAAAGAAGGCCGGAACAGTGCCGGGCTGCCTTTATAATGCGGCAGAGATAGAAGAGATTTTTCGCCGGTTTAAGGCGGCTAATCCGGCGCCGAAAAGCGAGCTGCATTATCGCAATGCCTATACGCTGCTGGTGGCGGTCGTGCTTTCTGCCCAGGCGACAGATTCGGGAGTTAATCGCGCCAGTTCTGCTTTGTTTGCGCAAGCCGATACACCGGAAAAAATGCTGGCGCTGGGAGAAGAAAAAATCGGCCGTTTTATCAAGACTATTGGTCTGTGGCGTAACAAGGCCAAAAATATTATTGCTTTGTCGCAAATCCTGGTCGCAAAATTTGCCGGTTCTGTGCCCGACACGCGGGAAGAGCTGATGACTCTGCCGGGAGTTGGGCGCAAAACAGCCAATGTGGTGCTGAATGTGGTATTTGACCGGCCGACAATGGCCGTGGATACGCATATATTCCGCCTGGGCAACCGCCTGGGGCTGGCTTGCGGCGCAACGCCTGAGGCGGTGGAGCAGAATTTGCTGAAAATTATTCCGCCCGCCTATCTTGATCAGGCGCATCACTGGCTTATTTTACACGGCCGTTATATTTGCAAGGCACGCAAACCGCTTTGCGAAAAATGTATTATTGCGGATTTATGCAAGGCGCCGGCAAAGACAAATTCTATCCCCGCAACTCTGGCGCAATATCGCGCTGCCCAGGGGCTGTAAGGCACGGCAAACGGCCCGCTTTAATAGCGGATTTCGACAATGACAATATCTGAATACAAGCCGGCAGGCACATTGCCTTGATTGGGAACCAGCCGGGCGTAAACCGGAGTTTCCACAGTCTGATTATTGGAAGTGCTTGTGACAATGCCGTCTGTATTCCATTTATTATTCCATAAAGTGTCTACACCGTTTTCCCGGTGATATAAATTATAATCGACAAGAGAAGTTCCGCATTTGTCGGTATTCGTACATTTCATGGAACGCTGATTCTCCCCTTTGGAATTATTGCCAAGGCTCAGGCCGATTTGGTAATCTGTCGGATCAGAGCATTTAACCTGAATTGCTCCCTTTGCCTCCGGCACATTATCCAGGCTTGCCGATTTGCCGAAATTTATGCCGGTCACAACCAGGGAACAGGATTTTTCCACATTGGCGGTCACTAAAAAAGTGCTCTGTGTGACCAATGTTCCCGGCACGCCTGATCCTCCTTTTTTGCACATAAGCTTTTTGGTTTCATCGTCCATGCCATTATTATAGCGGCTGCTATAATTCCAGTAGACTGAAGCAGTAAACCTGTTGCTATAGAGGCCTGTTCTCAGATCCTGCCCGCCGGGGCGACCGAGCACGGCATCGAAAGGCTGGGCTATCTGGCGTGTGGGGGCGCGGCTGTCACCGGGCAGAGTGCCGATTATCGGCTCGCCATAGCCTTCCGGTTCATTTACCGCGCCGCCAAATATAGAACCGGCGCAGGAAAGGCTGCCGCCGCAGATAAATTGAAAAGAGATAAAACGATCTTGCGGATTGACGCCGGTGAAATCAAGAGTTCGCTCCGGGTTCCCTGTCGCACCGATTGGCGGCACGCTTTGCAGGGAAATACAGTAATGGGTAGGGTCGGTTATGGAATAGCAATCCAGCGTCATTGTAAAGGCTTGTGTAAGGCCGTCTATGCGCAGAGGGTCAATTTTGCCGAAATTGACGGTATTGGGAATAATCCGGCAATGATGGGCAGACGCCTCTTCTCCTCCAACGAATAAAAGCATTATAAAGCAATAGTTTATGTTTCTGACAAAAAAGAACAACAGGTTTTCCTCTTATAGCTCAAATAATGTGCCATTATAAAACAGTTCTCCCATATATGATAATTTTTATAAAAATCAAATATTTTCTTGACTGGATTTGCCAAAAAAAACGGCAATGGGGATTTTGTAAAAAGCAAAGCTGGAATTTTTATGGGATCAGGTTTAAAAGCCTGTGACAGACAGGGTCGGATCCGGTGCGAGAAGCAATGGCCTTTGCCTGTAATGAGGAGGACCGCCCATGCAGGTAAAATTTCTGGAAACTCCATTAGGAGAAATGCGCGCCGGCGCCGATAATAGCGCTTTGTATTTTTTGCATTTTGCCGACACTGTCAACAAATATGCCGAAACAGTGCTGCGCCCAGCCAGCCATGCCGATGGCGCTAATGGAGAAAATGCTGTTCTCTCACTGCTGGAGGCAGAATTGCAGGCCTATTTTGCCGGCGGCAGCGCTGCTTTCAGCGTGAAACTGCATATAAAGGCGCACAAACCTTTCCGGCAGGCGGCCTGGGCGGCCTTACGCACTATTCCACCGGCGGAAACGCGCTCTTATAGCGAGCAGGCGGCCTTAATGGGTTTGCCCGGCAATTTTGTGCGCGCCGTGGCGGCGGCCAATGCCGGAAACCCGTTTCCGCTTGTTTTGCCCTGCCACAGGGTGATTGCCGCCAATGGCAGCCTTTCAGGCTATCATGGCGGTATATGGCGCAAACAGGCGCTGCTGGCGCATGAAAAACGCTATTTTGCCGCTTAAAGGGCTAAAATCAGCCGGAAAGCGTAGCTTAAATGCGGTTCCGGCGCTTGCTTTTTACCGGGAGCGCCCTTATAAAGGCGGCCATGCGGTTGTTCGGGCCAAGGCATGCCCGGCAGCTTAAGCGCTTGAATATATGAGGAGAGCAAAATGCCCAAGATGAAGACCAAATCATCGGCCAAAAAGCGGTTTAAAATTACCGCTAACGGCAAGGTCAAGGTTGCGGCCGCCGGCAAGCGCCATGGCATGATTAAAAGAAGCAATAAATTTATCCGTGATGCACGCGGCACAATGGTGCTGGCAGATCAGGACGCCAAAAAGGTAAAAGATTTTTATCTGCCCAATGGCTGAGTATTTATGTGTTTGATCAAGGTATAAATTGCGTAATTTCAGGAGAATCATGACATGGCACGTGTGAAAAGAGGCGTTACCGCCCATGCCAGACATAAAAAAGTTTTAAAACAGGCGGAGGGTTTTTACGGTCGCCGCAAAAATACCATACGCGCCGCCAAAGCGGCGGTAGATCGTTCCAGGCAATATGCTTATCGCGATCGTAAAAACCGCAAACGCAGTTTCCGCGCTTTGTGGATACAGCGCATCAATGCGGCTGTCCGGCTGGAAGGGCTGACTTACGGCCGTTTTATTGACGGTCTGACCAAAGCCGGTATTGAAGTGGATCGTAAAGTGCTGGCCGATATGGCGGTGCATGAGCCGGCGGCTTTGTCTGCTCTTATTGCCGCGGCCAAAAAAGCGCTTGCCTATTTGCAGGAAACAATGCCTCATGCTTTTGAAGCTGCGGTAAAGCCGGAAAAATAAGCTGTTTGCTTTTTTGTCTTTGATTGCTCTTATTGCTCAGGGCTAAAACTTGTCCAGAGCTAAAAGCAGGGCTGTGCCGGTGCAGTGATATTTTAAGGCCGCGGCTGTAATTTAGCCGCGGTTTTTTGTGCGCAACCGCTTGTCAGGCCGGCTAAGGGGGCATGAAAGGCAGATTTTCTGCTTGCTCTCCGGCGCTAGAATTTGTAATTTCGGCAAAGAGAAAACCGGCATTTGCCGGCTTAAGCTGTTTTGGGCGGTAAGCGTAATGGCAGGTTTTGCGGCAGGGGGCGAAAATATAAAAAACCGTGCCGTGCCGGGTGTCGGGGGAGATTTTGCCATAAGTGAGAGCGGCTCTGTTCGCTTTATTAAAGCCAGTATGAAAAACGGCCGGCGCGTTTGTGTGAAATATCCGCTTGATAAAAAGCGGGGGGCAAAACAACGTTTGCGCAAAATACTGTCTGCCCTTACCATGCAGCCTTTTTTGCAGCCCTTGCCTTTTATCCCCGCGGCGGAGAAAAATTTGCTGGAAATTGCCAAATTGCGCGATTTTGCTGCGGCTGATCTGGCTGTGCCTGAAATTTTGGCGGTGCAGGACGGCTTTAGTATTTTTGCCGATACCGGCAAGACGATTGCCGAAATTTTGAAAGAATTGCGGCAGCGTGATACAATATTGCATGACAGGCTGCTGATCCGCTGTGCTGAGTGTCTGGGGCAGGTGCATAGCGCCGGTTTGTGCCATGGGCGGCCGGATTTGCGCGATATGTTTCTGGCTGAGCGCGGTGTCGGGTTTGCCGGCTTTCGGGAATATCCTGAGCGGTTTATGCCCATGGCGGCGGCGCAAGTGCGCGATATTTGGTTATTGCTGATTGTGATAGCTGCCAAAGCAGTTGATAAGGATTTTGTTCTGGCGGCGGCTTTCAGAGCCTGGCGGCGGCAGGCGGGGCTGGAGACATTGGAAACGCTCCAGGCGGGCGCGCGTTTTTTCCGCCTGGTGTTAAAGCCTTATAAGCTTGTTTCACCGCTTATAATGGGCAAAAAGCGGCAGAGCCGGCTGCGGGTGCTGCAATTTTTAGTTTCAAATCTGGGTGTATAGGCAAAATAATGAGCAGGATACAAGAGCTGGAGCAGGATATAGCAGCAGCCCTGGCGCGTGCCGCGACCATAGAAGATATTGATTTAGTGCGGGTTTATGCTTTGGGCAAAAAAGGCCGCATTGCCGGTTTACTGAAAAGCCTTGGCGCAATGTCGGCGCTTGAACGGCAGCAAAACGGCCCGGTATTTAATGGTCTGAAAATGCGGGTGCAGGAGGCGATTGAGGCAAAACGGGCGGAAGTAAAGGCGGCTTTATTGGCCAAAAGGCTGGAGACAGAGCGGGTAGATGTGACCCTGCCCGTGCGGTTAAGCCCGATTGAGCAGGGGCGTATTCACCCGATTTCACAAATTATGGCCGAAGTGGCGGCCATATTTGCCGATATGGGTTTCAGCCTTGCCGAAGGGCCGGATATTGAAACGGATTATTATAATTTTACGGCGCTGAATTTCCCGGAAGGGCACCCGGCGCGGGAAATGCACGACAGTTTTTTTATGCAAAACAGCGGCGAGGGAGGTGCGGGGCAAAAGGCAGATAAAGCGGCCGGTATAAGTGACGCGGCGGCTGATAAAGGCCGCGATGCGCGCGGTGCAAAGCCGGGCGGCGGCAGTTTGGCGGCAGCCCGGCCGGTTGAGGGTGTAAGTGAGGAGAAACCGGGCAGCGGCGCGGTGCATACTGGCGAGACAGTAACAAGGCTGTTGCGCACCCATACTTCGCCGGTGCAGATCCGCACAATGGAAAAGGTAAAGCCGCCGCTGCGTATTATTATTCCGGGCCGGACTTACCGCATGGATTCTGATGCCACGCATTCCCCCATGTTTCACCAGTTAGAAGGGCTGGTTATCGATAAAGGAGCCAATATTGCCAATATGATGTGGGTGCTGGAGCGTTTTTGCGCCTTGTTTTTTGAAGTGCCGGCGGTCAAAATGCGGTTTCGGCCGTCTTTTTTCCCTTTTACTGAGCCGTCAATGGAAGTGGATATTCAATGTGATCGCTCTGGCGCGGAAATAAAATTCGGCCAGGGGCGGGATTGGCTGGAAATTTTAGGCTGCGGCATGGTGCACCCTAATATATTGCGCGCAGGCCTGCTTGATCCGGAGGAATATCAAGGTTTTGCCTGGGGTATGGGCCTGGATCGGCTGGCTATGCTGAAATATGGCATGCCGGATTTGCGCGCTTTTTTTGAGGCAGACTGGCGCTGGCTGCAACATTATGGTTTTCGTCCGCTGGATATGGCCTGACCTGTTGTCGGCAGACGCGCTGCCGGGCAAGTGGGTATTTAATGTGAAAAAAACGGCACAGGCCGGTGCTGCTGCGCTCTGCTGATGAGCGCTTGGCGTAAACTGCGCGGCTGATGAGGTTTGGAAATGAAAGTACCATTATCCTGGTTAAAGGAATATTTGCAGACAGATAAAAGCCTGACTGAGCTTACTGATAAATTGACCGCTATCGGCCTTGAGGTAGAAGGGGTGGACGAAGGCGCATTATATAGTGCTTTTATCGTGGCCAAAGTGGTGAGCGCAGCAAAACACCCTAATGCTGATAAATTGCAGATTTTGCAGGTCGATGCCGGCGGCGGCGCGCTTGTGCAAATTGTCTGCGGCGCGCCTAATGCGCGCGCCGGGCTGGTTGGGGTGCTGGCAAAGCCGGGCACTTATATTCCCGGCCTGGATATAGTGCTGAATGTCGGCACAATTCGCGGAGTAGAGAGCTTTGGCATGATGTGTTCCGAGCGCGAATTGCTGCTTTCGGACGAACATAATGGTATTATTGATTTGGGTGAAGAGGCTTTGTGTGACGGCAAGGCGAAAATCGGCATGTCTTTTGCCGAATATGCCGGGCTTGATGACCCGGTTATTGATATTGCTCTGACCCCGAATCGGGCGGATTGCGCCTCTGTTTACGGCATTGCCCGCGATTTGGCCGCAAGCGGTATGGGCAAATTGCAGGCGCTGAAAATCCCCGCTTTGAAGCCGGCCAAAAAAGCTTTGAGCGTGCCGGTGCAGGTGGAAGATACGGAAATCTGCTCGGGTTTTGCCGCTATTCGGATAGAGGGGCTGGTTAATCGCCCGGCGCCGGATTGGCTGCAAAAGCGTTTGCGCGCTATTGGTATTGCCCCCAAAAATGCTCTGGTGGATATAAGCAATTATTTCACCTTTGCTTATGGGCGGCCTTTGCATGTTTTTGATGCTGACAAGGTGGAAGGCAGCCTGCATGTGCGCCGCGCGGCAAAGGGTGAGAAATTTGCGGCTCTGAACGGCAGGACGTATGATTTGCCGGCAGGCTGTGCCGTTATTGCCGATAATAGCGGTGTGATTGCGCTGGCGGGGATAATGGGCGGCGCCACAACCGGCTGCGATGACAGGACGCAGGCTGTCATTGTGGAATCGGCTTTATGGAATTCGTTACTTATTGCGCGCGCCGGGCGCAAATTGAGCCTTGTCAGCGATGCCCGTTATCGTTTTGAGCGCGGTGTTGACCCGGAATTTATGTTGCCCGGGCTGGAACTGGCGGCGGCGCAGATTATGGATTTATGCGGCACGGCACAGAGCAAAACCGGCGCTTTAACCGTGGCGGCGGTTAAAGCCTTGCCGGCGCGGGAAATTGCCTTTCCGCTAGCTGAAATTACGCGTTTGACCGGCCTGACTGTGCCCGCAAATGCGGTGAAGAAAATTTTAACGGCATTAGGGTTCAAGCTGCGTGCGTGCTCCGCCGGGAGCTGCGCCGACTGGCAGGTGACCGTGCCTTCATGGCGCGGCGATATAGAGGGCAAGGCCGATTTGGTGGAAGAAGTTTTGCGCCTTTACGGTGTTGATAAAATTGTGCCGCAAGCCTTGCCGCCTTTGGCCGGCGACCAGGAAAGCCGCGCTATTGTAACGCCGGTCGAGCGCCGCAGCCGGCTGGCGCGCCGGGCGCTTTCGGCGCGCGCTATGAGCGAGGCGGTAACTTATGCTTTTATTTCGGCAGAGGCGGCGACACTTTTCGGCGGCGGTGCGGCGGCGTTGAAACTGGCAAATCCGATTGCGGCGACCTTGTCGGATATGCGGCCGTCACTGCTGCCGAATTTGCTGGCAGCGGCCAAACGCAACAGCGATCGCGGGCTGAATGATATTGCTTTGTTTGAGGTGGCGGATATTTATCACAGCGTTGAAGAAGCAGGGCAAAGACGCATGGCGGCAGCGGTGCGCACGGGCACGGCGGGGCTGCTGGGCGCCGGCCGCATGTGGAATGGCGTGAGCTCGCCGGTAGAGTGTTTCGATGCCAAGGCTGACGCGCTGGCGGTTTTGGCGGCGTTTGGCCTGACTGCCGATAAAATACAGATAGAGCGCGGTGCGGCGCCTTGGTATCACCCCGGGCGATCGGGCACAATTCAACTGGGGCCGAAAAATATTTTGGGCTGGTTTGGCGAATTTCACCCTGAAATAACAGAATTTTTTGGTTTGGATAAAGCGGGGAAACAAGCGCTTTGCGGTTTTGAACTGTTTCTGGACGCAGTGCCTGAGCCGCGGCAAAAAGCCGGTAAAACCAGGCCGCATTTGGCTCTTTCCCCTTTCCAGCAGGTTTGGCGTGATTTTTCCTTTATTGTTGATGAGAGTGTCTCAGCTGCGGCTATTATGCGCGCCGCTGCCGGGGCGGATAAAAAATTGATTAGCCATGTGCAGATTTTTGATGTCTTTGCCGGTGAGAGCCTTGGCGCCGGCAAAAAGGCAGTGGGGGTTGAAGTGGCAATTCAACCGCGCGAGCGCAGCTTGACAGATGAGGAATTAGAGGCTTTAAGCGCAAAACTGATTGCCAATGTGCTGAAATCTACCGGCGGCAGCCTGCGGTGAAATGGGGAGAGGCGTTTTTTCTGATGCCGTCCGGGCAAAGCAGAGAGACGAAACGGAGAGCCTTTTAACATGATAATCCGATCCTATGATACTGCCGGAGCGCGTTGCCGGCCTCTGCCTGTGAGAGCAGACCATAGCTATAAGGGCGGCTTTGACCCGGTTAGCGCCCGCGCTGCCGGTAAAAACTACGCCTTTATAAAGTCGGCCGGCTTACGAAAGGGGGATTTTGCGCCCTGTCGCTGGCTGGAAAGCGCGGGGCAGAGCCTTTGCCGCCGCACACAAGGCATAATTCTGGGAAAATGGCTTTTGAGCCGATGCAGAGGCGTTTTATGAGCAAAAGACAGTATGGGGATTATCACAATAAGCTGTTGACAGGAGATAGCGAAACACTATCTTCCCAGCCAGCCAGCCAGCCAGCCAGCCAGCCAGCCAGCCAGCCAGCCAGCCAGCCAGCCAGCCAGCCAGCCAGCCAGC
>NZ_QLZD01000001.1 GCF_008636115.1 Candidatus Tokpelaia sp.
AATCAGGCTGGTGCCGCATACCGGGCTTGAACCAGTGACCCCATCATTACGAAAAATGAGGGCGCAACGGAAAGCAAGGAATCTCTGTGAAAGGAGCGCTTCTTTTTTGCAGTTTTGGGAAAATTTAAGCTAAAATGGAAGCTGCGCAGGTTCACTGAACAAAAGCGCACTTCTTTTTTAGCACCTCAAAAACTGACACACTACCCCCTTTGTGTATCAAAAATCGGTGATTTTGATACGCTGGCTTTTGCCTACCGCGAGAGGCAGATTTTGGTAAGCAAGTGGATTTATATGATTTTTATGGTAGACAAAAAAACCTCTTGCTTTTCTCTCAAGGGGGGGGTATGAAGGAAAAGGTTCAAGAAGCGAGAT
>NZ_QLZD01000050.1 GCF_008636115.1 Candidatus Tokpelaia sp.
CTGTTATTGACGCTATTAAAGCTGCTGTCTACCGCCTTGAGGGCATCGCCGACATTATTGGCGGTAGCGCCCTGCACTGTATAGCTTGGCGCTGTGCCGGCGGCGACATCGGCACCGCCGCCAAGGTAAGAGCTGGTGTTGGTTGCGACTGTGTTAATGGCGGTGGTATTCGTGGCGATATTGCCGGTGTTAGTAGCAATATTGCCGGCATTAGTGGTCACATTATTATTAGTGGCATTAAGCTGTGTGCCGTTAATGGCCTCGGTAGAAGTTGCAGATACTATGCCGGCAGAAAGATTGGTGAGTTTTTGTGTGGTGCCGGGGGCATCTGCGGTGCCGTCTGCGGCAATAAGGGCGAGA
>NZ_QLZD01000011.1 GCF_008636115.1 Candidatus Tokpelaia sp.
GTTTTGGGCGGGCAGCTTATAGACCCTGTCAGCCCCAAAATTATCATTATCCGCCCTTGTTCTCCATCAGGCCAATACCGCCGCCGCTCCGCTCATCAGGCTCTATCGCTTTTCTCCCCGCTGCCCTCATGCCCAAACCTGCCCGTCTCCCTCCGGCTGTGCATCGCTCCTGGCGCGAGTTTTACTGCCTGAATCTCTGCCTCACCATTTAGCCGCTTGTTCTGGCCGCAATTCCGGCAATATAATTGCGCAATTCCGGTGAGACGAGCGGGCGCTGGCCAAACCATCGTTCAAAACCAAAGGCCGCCTGGTGCAATAACATACCCAGCCCGTCCACTGTTTTCAGCCCAGCCGCGGCGGCGGCCCGTAGAAAAGGTGTCGGCAAGGCCTGAGCCACACTTTCCGCTGCTATTGTACCGGGTTTTACCCGGCTAAAATCCATAAAATCAAAGGGTTTCGGCTCAATTCCCGCCTCTTCCGCCTGACCGGGAGAATCTCCCACAGCTCCGGCAAACAGAGACGCAGCCGCCGGCGCCAGACCGCCTGTATTAACCAGCAGGCCGGCCTGCGGCAAAACCTCATTAACATTAGTCAAAGCGCATATTTCTATTCTTGCTTTTGTCTTGCTTTGAAAAAAATCGGCCAGAGCTTTCAGAGGCTCGCGCGTGCTGCCGGCCAGAACAAGGCGGGTAAAGCCGCGCTGTAACAGCGCATAAATCACCGCGCGAATAAAGGGGCCGGCACCCAATATCAAGGCTGTCTTGCCTGGCCAGCCGGCAGCATATTCGTCCAGATTGGCGATAAAACCCTGCCAATTACTATTATCACCGCACAACAGACCGTCTTCCAGCCACACCATATTGACGGCGCCAAGGCTTGCCGCCTCTACAGTTGGGCGCGCCACCAGCGCCAAAGCCGCCTCTTTATGCGGCGCCGCAATATTGCCGCCGCAAAAGCCTTTTTGTCCAATATTCGCCAGAAAGCGGGGGAAACTCTCCTCACTGGTCGACACTGCCTCATAACTGCCCTTTAAATTGTAAAATTGCAGCCAATAATGATGAATATAAGGGGAAAGCGACCGATCAACCGGAGAACCTGTGATAAAAGCTCTGGCAAATTCCGCCATATTATTCTCTCTCATTTTAATAGTGTGTAACCGGCGCTGCCCCTGCTTTGGCCTATAGCCGCCTATGACAGATTTTGACAAACAGGCGGTAAGGTCAAGCATAATTCACCTTAATCTGCCCAGGCGCCAAAACGGCGCAAATCACGCAAAAGCGGCAATAAAGGCAGGCCGATAATAGCCCAATAATCCCCTTTTATGGCCTCAAACAAACGAATACCCGCCCCTTCTATTTGATAAACGCCAACACTGCTTAATACTGATTTATCGGCCCGTTTCAAATAAGAACGAATATAATCGGGCGACAGGCTCCGCATTGTCATCTGCGCCGTCTCTACTGAACCGCTCAAAACAACACCGCCTTTTATCAAGGTAAAGGCGCTGTGCAGCCGGTGAGTCTTGCCCGATAGCGCTGATAAGCGCTGACAGGCCTCTTCTTCATTGGCCGCTTTATGCAAAATTGCACCGTCAAGCTCCAAAATCTGATCACAACCAATAATAACCGCCTCGGGAAAACGCCGGGAAACCTCTTCCGCCTTGGCTTTTGCCAGAGCCTGCGCCAGCGCCGGCGGTAAATCGGGCACAAAATCGGCTTCTTCCGGCCGGTGGGGCGAGGTTCCCCCCATGCCGGCGTGAGCTGCCTCATCATACTGATCACGAGGTGCCGCCTCCCCCATGCCGGCCTGCCCCGCCTCATATTGCTCGCGGGGCGCCGCTGTCCACAGGCCGGCCTGTCCCGCCCCGCCGGCGACAAAATGCTGAATAAAATCAGCCTCTACAGCGCGTTCATCAATATTGGCGCCGCAAATCGCCGCCTCAAGCCCGGCCTGGCGCAAAATTTGCGCCCGGGACGGGCTTTTGGAAGCTAAAATCAACTCTTCACGCATAACCTGCCCCAGCTATTATTGCCGGCCGGCGAAAACCGCTCATCTTTATCTCGCCGACAAAACATCACATTATATAGGGCAGAATACAGGCAAAAGGCCGGCAAACTCAAGCACGTGGAAAAGCTTTTTTATAAATATCCAGCAATCTTTCTCCTTCCACTTGCGTATAAATTTGCGTAGTGGCAAGGCCGGCATGGCCTAAAAGCTCCTGAATCATGCGCAAATCGCCGCCGCGCGCCAGCAAATGCGTGGCAAAAGAATGGCGCAGCGCATGCGGCGTAGCTGTCGGGCCAAGCCCCAGTGCCGCGCGCAGCTGCTTTACCCCGCGCTGGATAATAGCGGGGGCAAGCCGGCCGCCGCGCACACCGCGAAACAGCAGCGTTTCCCCTTCCAGCACATAGGGGCACAGTTTTTTATATTGTGCCACTGCTTCCGCTATTATCGGCAAAAGCGGCACCAGCCGCGTTTTACCGCCTTTGCCGGTAATATACAGGCTCTTTTGCCCATTGGCAGCAATCGCATTGCTTGTTAGTGACAAAGCCTCGGCAATGCGCAGACCGCAGCCGTAAAGCAGCAGCATTACCGCCATATTACGCGCCGCTACCCACGGCTCTTCTTCCGACCAGGCGTCAGGCTGCATTAGCCTGGCTGCCGCTGCTTCAGTCAGCGGTTTGGGCAAGGTTTTTGGCCGGCGCGGCGAGCGAATAATTTTAACGGCAGCGCTGCCGGCCAGCCCTTGCCGCTCCAGAAATTTGAAGAAAGAGCGCAAACCCGCCAAACCGCGGCCGACAGAGCGTATCCCGGCACCATTATTGCGGCGCCAGCTTAAAAAAGCGCGTAAATCGGTAATTGCGACCGCCTGCAAACCGGCAAGGGAAACAGCCTCGCCTTTATATTCGGCCAGAAAATTTAAAAACTGGCGGCTATCGCGCTCATAGGCTGCCACTGTCAGCGGTGAAAAACGGCGCACAGCAGCCAGAACCGCCAGCCAGTTGCGCCGCGCGGCCAAAACCTCAGCCTGAGCGGGGATAGAAGATAAAGTTTCCTGCCTGTCGCCGGCAGATTTCTGTGAAGAAGGGGCATTTTTAACCATGGCCGCCAGCATAAATCCGCCGGATTAACAAAAACTTGTTTTATCAAAACGCCCCTTGCTTTTAGCGGCGGTTGTTTTTTGCGCCACTTCCTTGCCTTTCATGCGCCTGTATTATAAGCAGCGTCAGGAAAGCTCAGAAAGTCAATGAAAGAAAGAATAATGGAAGAGGAAAAACCGCCTTACAAAAAGCCGAGTTTAAAATCTGCCCCGCGTATCAGGCAAATTCTGGCCTGCCGCTTCCCTAATGGCGCGGCAGCTTTTCCCAATGGTGCTATTTTACCGGAATTTTATAAAATGCGGCCGGTTCTCATTATTTCCAAAAAGGCCAGGCTGGACGGAATCGTCACTATTTTGCCGCTTACAACAAGCCCCCAGAACAGCAACCCCGCTGCCTATAAAATTATCAGCGGCATAACGCCGAAACAATCATGGATTATTTGCAATTATATTACCTCGGTTTCGGTTGCACGCTTAAGTGCAGAAAGAAGGATAGTACCTTACCTGCCAGAGGGAGAATTTGCGCAAGTTTTAGCCTTGATGCACAGCTTCCTGCCGCAGGCTTAAAACAGAACGCTGCACTTGACGCCTTTGGCAATATTGGCTATATTGAGCCCACGGGTCTGGAAACATTCACCGCTTCCCCTTATGCCGTGGATTTGAGCGTAAGGGTGTTTCAAGAGGGCGAAAGGGTAGCTAATCAAGCCCCTTTCGCTTTTTTATGCCGGCTTAATAGCACTTCTTTCATAAATTTCAGCCTTTGCGAAAATTCGCGTCACAGAGCGGCAGATATTGCTGCTGTTCATTCCCCCGGGGCTTTGATTGTCAGCGCCAAAGCGTGGACGCCGCCGCGCAATTCTTCCGCCAGCACCTGATAAACAGCGCGATGGCGCTCCGGCCGGCTCATACCGGCAAAATGCGCGGCCGTAATGATAACACAAAAATGTGTCTCGCCGGTCTCGGCTTTAACCCCGCCATAATGGCCGCTATGCCCTTGATGATGAGCGCTTTCATTGATAATTTCCAGCTTTTCCGGGGCAAAATATGCAGTGAGTTTTTTCGCTATTTTGTCGTGAATGGAATTTGTGCATGTATCGGACATAATTTCTCCGCTTTTATTAAAAGGCACGGCGGAAGGAGCAGAAAACAGGCTTTCCAGGCAATATTGGCGGCAAAAGCAGCGGAAATCCGCCAAAAAGCTTGAATTATTACCTGATTTTCCGCTAATATTCAGACAGGCCGGCCGGAATGTCAACCGCCGCCAGGCGCTGCGCCTGCCCCAAGCTGCAATTTCTATTGGTATATCCCTTATGTCTGCTGATTCCAAATATTTTGATATGCTGCGTATCCGCCCCAAAAAGCCCCTTGGCGCCAGCGGCGCTGAACCGGCAGTGCAAAAATGCCAGTGGCAGGGCTGCGACAAAGCGGGAACGCATAAAGCCCCGGCAGGGCGTAATCATGAAGGGCAATATCTCTATTTCTGCCTGGAACATGTGCGTGAATATAATAAAAATTTCAACTATTTTTCCGGCCTGTCTGATGAAGCTGTGGCCAGATTTCAGAAAGATGCGCTGACAGGCCACCGCCCGACATGGGAAACTTCTACCGGCAGCAGTGGCGCAAAATTGCATACTGCCACTGCTTTTTCCTCTATCCGCTCAGGTTCGGCCAGCGCGCTGCACCGCATGGGCGCTTCCTTTGTCTCTGCTGCCAAAAAACGGGCGGCAGCAAGCACGCCGCAAGGGGCGCAGCGCCGGCTGAAAACGCTGGAGGCCAAGGCTTTTGCCACTATGGGGCTGGAGGAGCATGCCGATAAAAAGGCGATTAAAGCGCGCTATAAATTTCTGGTAAAAATGCACCACCCGGATTCCAATGGCGGCGATCGCAGCTCTGAAGAGCGCTTTCGTGAAGTATTGCAAGCCTATAATCTGCTGAAAAGCGCCGGTTTTTGCTGAAAATCTTTCCCGGGAGGCCAAGGCGGAATTGCAAACGGCCCTTACCGGTGCCAAAATATGATAAACAGCAACAAGTTTTGACAAAACGGCGTTTCCTTCCTTGTTTTCTCGCTGTTTTGGGAATAAACAAAGGGAGGTTTCAGTTTTGACCTGCCTGTGCGGTCACAAAAGGCCCGCCGCCCAACGGAGACAAAATGACAGAGAATAATGCTGCAAACAATGCCTTGCCCGAAGCCAAAATTTCGGTGCGCAAGGCTTTCGGCCTTGATAGCGATATGAAAGCACCGGGCTATAGCAGTGCCAATGCTCATGTGCCGGCGGTTGATCCTGATTATATTTTTGACCATGATACTACTTTGGCCGTGCTGGCCGGTTTTGCCTATAATCGCCGGGTGATGATTGCCGGCTATCACGGCACCGGCAAATCCACCCATATTGAGCAAGTGGCCGCAAGGCTGAACTGGCCCTGTGTGCGCCTTAACCTCGACAGCCATATCAGCCGGATTGACCTTATCGGCAAAGATGCCATTATCCTGCGGGACGGCAAACAGATTACCGAATTTAAAGACGGCATTTTGCCTTGGGCCTATCAGCATAATATTGCGCTGGTATTTGATGAATATGATGCCGGCCGGCCTGATGTCATGTTTGTTATCCAGCGTATATTGGAAACTTCCGGCCGTCTGACGCTGCTTGACCAGAACCGCGTGCTGGAGCCGCACCCCGCCTTTCGCCTGTTTGCAACGGCCAATACGGTCGGCCTGGGCGATACAACCGGCCTTTATCACGGCACACAGCAAATCAATCAGGCGCAAATGGATCGCTGGTCTATTGTCGCCAATCTGAATTATTTGCCGCATGATGCGGAAACGCGCATTATCCTGGCCAAAGCGCCCCATTTCCGCAATGCGGAAGGCAAGAAAACTGTTGCCAATATGGTGCGGCTGGCCGATATGACCCGACAGGCTTTTATCAATGGCGATATTTCTACCTTGATGAGTCCGCGCACAGTTCTCACCTGGGCAGAAAATAGCGAAATTTTCAAAAATCTTGGCTTTGCCTTTCGGCTCACTTTTCTCAATAAATGTGATGAGCTGGAACGGCCGCTTATTGCCGAATTTTACCAGCGCGTTTTTGGTGAAGATTTGCCTGAATCTACCGTTAATGCCGTATTTGCCTGAAATAAGCACAGCGGAAACACGCAAAAGCAGAAGATAAAATATGGCAGCAAAACCCGGCGATAACAGGCTGAAAACAGTGCCGCCAAAGGCGGATTATGAGCCGTTCCGGCAGGCAGTGCGCATTTGCATGCGCACTATTGCCGGAAGCCCGCATTTAGAGGTTTCCTTTGGCCGTGACCGGCCGTCTTTGACGGCAGAAAAAGCGCGCCTGCCTGATATGCCGAAAAAGCCGACAAAGCGGGATTTGGCGCTTATTCGCGGCTTTGGTGATTCTCTCAGCCTGCGCCGGGCCTGGCATAATAACGCAATCCACGCATCGATGCGGCCAAAGGCGGCTAAAGCACAGACTATATTTGACAATCTGGAGCAAGTGCGGCTGGAGGCTCTGGGTGCCCTGACCATGCAGGGCGTAGCCGGGAATCTTGACGCAGTTCTGGCCGAGCAATGCCGCACCGCCCATTATGCCGCCATGACCGGCAAGGAAGATATGCCGGCGGCAGAAGCGCTGACCCTGCTGCTGCGGGAGAAATTGACCGGCCGCCCGCTGCCGCCGGAGGCCGGATCGGTGCCCGGATTATGGCGCCCGGAACTGGGAGCAAAAATAGACAAGCATATTGGCGCACTTAAAAAAGCTTTAAATAATCAGCCCGCTTTTGCCCGGACAGTGCGCGCTTTGCTGGCGGCGGTGAAGATGGCGGAAACGCTGGAGGCAACAGCGCCTGAGGAGCCGGAAACTCTGCCGAAGCATGAGGAAGAGCAGCCGGGAAACCGGGAAGACAAACCGCAAAATGAGGCGGAAAAAGACAGCAGGCAAGCCGAAAATGCTGAAGGAACAGGAGCGGAAGAAGAGGAAAACCGCCAGGCGGAAGAAACAGCAGAAGAACAGGCAGAGAGCCGGGAATTGCGCCACAGCAAAGGTGAGGAAAGCGCCACTGAGGCAGCACTCAACCGGCACGCTGCTTTTGATATGGAGCATTTGGGCGATTATAAAATTTATACCCGCGCTTTTGATGAAACCGTGGAAGCAGGAGATTTATGCAGCGCCGCCGAGCTTGAGCAATTACGCAGCTTTCTCGACAAGCATTTGGGTAAATTGCAGGGCATTATCGGCCGCCTGGCCAACCGGCTGCAGCGCCGCCTGCAGGCTCAGCAAAACCGCGCCTGGGATTTCGACCTGGAAGAAGGCTTGATCGATACGGCGCGGCTGCCGCGCATTATTACCGATCCGACTATGCCGCTTTCCTTCAAGCAGGAGCGTGATACCGAATTTCGCGATACAGTGGTAAGCCTGTTAATAGATAATTCCGGCTCCATGCGCGGCCGGCCGATAACAGTGGCAGCCATTTGTGTGGATATTCTGGCGCATACATTGGAGCGCTGCGGCGTCAAAGTGGAGATTCTGGGCTTTACCACCAGAGCATGGAAAGGCGGCAAAGCGCGCGAGCAATGGCTGAAAGCGGGCAAACCGGCAGCGCCGGGGCGGCTGAATGATTTGCGCCATATTATCTATAAAAGCGGCGACAGCCCGTGGCGGCGCGCCCGCCGCAATCTGGGGCTGATGATGCGCGAAGGCCTGCTAAAAGAAAATATTGACGGCGAGGCGCTGATATGGGCACACCAGCGCCTGCTGGAGCGGCAGGAAAAACGCCGGATTTTAATGATGATTTCAGACGGCGCGCCGGTTGATGATTCTACCCTTTCTGTCAATGCCGGCACTTATCTGGAGCGGCATTTGCGCGCCGTGATTCAGAAAATAGAGGCAGAATCACCTATAGAGCTGATTGCTATTGGTATTGGCCATGATGTCACCCGCTATTATCGCAAGGCACTGACCATTGTCGGAGTGGAAGAGCTGGCCGGCGCCATGACCGAACAACTGGCCGATTTGTTTGACCCCAGGCCGCAACGCGGCGGCCGGCGCAGCGGATCTTCCACCTGCCGGCGCAGTTGCGGCTGCCGTATTCTCTGTCGCCGCCGCACCGCCCATAATTATGGGCCATAAATGCCGCAGCCGGAAAAAAGCATTATTTTTGACAAAGTGGAAGTGGTCATTGACGGGCAGGCCGTGCTGCGCCCGTTGAGCTTACGCCTGACTGAGCGGCGCATTGGCCTTATTGGCGCCAATGGCAGCGGCAAAAGCTCTTTTATCCGGCTCATTAACGGCCTGCTGCCGCCAAGCGCCGGCCATATCAGTGTGGACGGGCTGGCGCTGCCGCGCGACAAGGCCGCCGTGCGGCGTAAAGTCGGTTTTGTCTTTCAAAACCCTGATATGCAGATCATTCAGCCGACAGTGGCAGAAGATATTGCCTTTGGCCTGCATAATTTGCGCCGGCCAAAAGCGGAAATTGCCGCCAGAGTGGGCGCTATTATGGCAGAATACGGCCTCACCCCTTTTGCCGACAGCCCGGCCCGCATTTTAAGCGGCGGGCAAAAACAGTTGCTGGCGCTGTGCGGCGTGCTGATTATGCAGCCGGAAATTATTGTGCTGGACGAACCGACAACCCAGCTTGATTTGCGCCATAAAAACCGCATGGCAAACCTGCTGCGCACACTGCCGCAGCGGCTGATAATAGTTACGCATGATATGGCGCTGCTGGCGGGCTTTGATCGCGTGCTGGTTATGGATAAAGGGCAAATTATTTATGACGGCACCCCGCCTCAGTCTATCGTTTTTTATGAAGAACTGATAAAGGCCCGCCCGTGACACGGCCGGGAGAAACAGGCCCGGCCGGCCAATGGCCGGCAACAGCAGAAGACTGGCCGCCGCACAAATGGCCGGAGAAATAATGGCCAATAAACTGCCGGAAAATTGTGACAGGAGCCAAAGCCCGTTATGTTATGCCGCCCGCCCGCCTTTTTCTTTAATCTTGCCCCTTCTATCAAGCTGGCGGCGCTGTTTGCCTTAAGCTTTATCCTGTTTTTTATTGATAATATAGTGATTTTAGCCGGTCTGGCGGCCGCGCCCATTATAATTTACAGGCTGGCGGGCTTTTCCGTAGGCAGCCTTGGGCGCTGCCTGTTCCCCGCTGCCATTCTGGCGCTGCTGCTGTTTCTGTTTCAGTTTTTCGCCACAGATTTTGCCGCAGCAGGGCGCGCCGCTTTGCGGCTGTTTGCCTTACTGGGTTTTGCCGCTGCGGTTACCGCCACGACAGCAAACAGCGCTTTGCTGGCAGCGCTGGAGCGGGCGCTGCGTGTATTGGCACCATTTGGCCTGAAGCCGCGCCAAACCGCTTTGGCGCTGGCCTTGACTTTGCGTTTTATGCCGCTGACACGGCAAATCTGGCATGATATAAGGGCAGCACAACAGGCGCGCGGCGGCGCACAATCTTTAGCCCGCCTGGGCCTGCTTATCAGCCTGTGGCTCTCCCGCCTCGTCACTATGCAGGAAGATATTGCCCAGGCAATAGAAGCGCGCGGTTTTGATGATGAAGAGCGAGAAGATTCATGACTATTCGTGATATTGCCGCTATAGCGCTGTTTGCTGCCTTTATCACCGCTCTCGGCTTTGTGCCGCCGGTTTTTGTGCCGTTTTTCCCCGCTGTGCCGCTCAGCCTGCATTCTATGGGGCCAATACTGGCCGGCGCCTGCCTTGGAGCAAAACGCGGCTTTTATGCAGTAGCTCTGTTCTGGATATTATTGCTGGCCGGGCTGGCTTTTGCCGGCGGCAGCACCGGCCCGGCCGCTTTTATGGGGCCAATGGGCGGCTATATTGGCGGGTTTGGCCTGGCGGCGCTGATTACCGGCCTGGCCTATTACTATTGGCCGCACCCCATTATAGCGCAGGAATTTCTCTTTATGGCTGTGGGCGGCATTATCGCCCTTTATGCGGCAGGCATTGCCTGGCTCATCTTCCTCACCAAAATCTCCCTCACGCAAGCCTTATGGCTCAATGCCATTTTCCTCCCCGGTGACAGCGCCAAAATCATTTTGTGCATTTTTATCCGCCGCCGCCTGTATCGCAGCGCACCCCACGCTTTCCGCGTATAATAAAGCCCGGACAGTGCCAACAGGGCTGGTTTGCTCCCACGCCGGCGCCCCGGCTCCCGCCTGTCTGGCCTGCGCCGCAGCCGCGCGTCTTTTGCGCACCGGCATAATCACAGGGCGCAATGGCAGGCGGAACAACCGGCAGCACAAAGGCCGGCAGGCACTATTAAAACAACCGCCAAAGCCGTAAGACTACTGCGCCGGTGGATCACAAAGACTCGCCGCAATACCCTGTTTCCACCTGCGCCCTATTTGATTGCAAGGCGCCAGGACATTGCGGCGCCAGATCGGCAATGATTATTATTTTACCACCAGCACCGGCAATTCGCTCATTTTCATAACTTCTGCCGTCTGACTGCCCAAAAGCAGCTTATGCACACCGCTGCGCCCGTGTGAAGCAATAATAATCAGATCGGCCTGATATTCTTTGGCGGCATCGACAATGCCCGCCGCCGCAAGCTGATTTTCACGATGCAGACCCTGCGCCTTTATTTTGGCTTTTTTGGCCTTGGCCATGGCTGCGTCCAAAATTGTTTTGGCGCCGCTTTCCATTTCATGGCGATAATCCTCAAAAGTGCCGGGGCTGGCGGCCCATTCTGCCCCCACTGTCATGCTGTAAGACGGCATAAGGCTGGTCACTGTCACAAAAAACAGCTCTCCCCCGGTTTTTTTTGCCAGTTCTATGCCGGCATCAACCCCTCTTTCAGCCAGTTCCGAACCATCGCTTGCCACAAGAATGCGTTCATACATGTGCGCGCTCCTTTATTCTCCCTGATTGCCCGCTCTCACAGCAGTCTCACACTATGACAGCTTTAATGCGCCATCATAAAGCATTTTTTATCAGAGCGTGAGTATTTTTAAACGAAAATTGCAGAAAATAAAATTGCAGAAATTGCCGGAAAAAGTTAAACTGCCGAAAGCAGGCAAAGCTGCGGTTCTTTGGCGGCAAAAGCAACTCAAGCATGCGGGGACGCAAGAGCCGCCTGTAAGGCAGACCAATAGAGAAATTTATAATGTATAAAAAAATCCCGCATTTGTTGATGCCTCTTCTGCTTGTTTTATGCCTGAACCCGGCAATGGCCGCGCCTTATATTACAGTCGATATGAATGGCCGCGTGCTGGCGCATAATCAGGCTTTTGATCGCTGGTATCCCGCTTCCCTCACCAAAATGATGACTGCTTATGTCACCTTTCAGGCACTGGAGGCCGGTTTGATAAGCCTGCAAACGCCAATCCGGCTTTCTGCCCAGGCGGCACATGTTGCGCCCAGTCTTTCAGGCTGGCGCGCCGGCTCCACCCTCACATTGGATACGGCGCTGACTGTTATGCTGGTAAAATCGGCCAATGATATGGCCAATGCGGTTGGCGAAGCGGTAAAAGGCTCAGCGGCCGCTTTTGTTGAGGCCATGAATGAACAGGCGCAAAGACTGGGTATGACCGGCACGCATTTTGCCAATCCCAGCGGCCTGCCTGATGAACAAAATTATTCCAATGCGCGCGATATAGCGGTTTTGGCGGTGCAGTTGCGGCGCGATTTTCCTCAATATGCCCATTATTTTGACATTCCCGCCATTGATTTCGGCAAAGGCAGGAGAATTCAGCCCAATTCCAATAATCTGATCGGCCGCTATGATGGCGCCGATGGCATGAAAACCGGTTTTATTTGCGCTTCAGGCTTTAATCTTGTCGCCTCAGCCACGCGGGGCGGGCGAACAATTATTACTGTTGTGCTGGGTGCCGACCGCATTGATCTGCGTGAAGATATGGCCGCGCATTTGCTAAGCCAGGGTTTTAAAAAATCCGGCTCGGCGCGCATAAGTCTGGCAACACTCAGACCTTATGGCGATAATCAAATGCAGGCCGCCAATTTGCGCGGGCAAATCTGCAATGCGGAAGCCAGCCGCCGGCGTATGCAATATCGCGATGAAAAAGGCCGGCCGATTTTCAACTCACCTTTTATTGAGGTTTTATCAGATCGGCCGCCGGCCGTAGCGGTGCGGCCGATTTACGAGCCAAGGCCTGAGCCGCTGGCAAAAAGCAAAAAGGCACAAGGCAGTAAAACAAGGGGGGCCGGCGCAAAAAATACTATAAAACCGGCAGGCGGAGAGCCGTCCGCCACAGCGAATGCTCGCTGAATATGTTAAAACAGAAACTGCAAAAAATTCCCGTCATCATCGTAACAGGTTTTTTTGGCGCCGGCAAAACCAGCCTGCTTAACCGCCTGCTGCGGGCAAATTATCTGGCGCAAACCGGCTTTATTATCAATGAATTCGGCGCCGCCGGCCTGGACGCCATGCTGATCGCGACCGCCGATGAGGCCACGATAGAGCTGACGAATGGCTGCCTGTGCTGCACAATAAAAGGCGATTTGCCTGATACAATCGCCGCTTTGCTGGCGCGGGCCGATAAAGGTGATAGTGCATATTTGCGCCGCATTATTATTGAAACAACCGGGCTGTCCGACCCGGCGCCGATTATACGCGCTGTGCTTGGCGCGCCTTTTTTACAGCCTTTTATCACTTTGACGCAAGTGATAGGCGTGTTAGACGCCATAAAGGGAGAAGCCAATCTCAACCGTTTCATTGAGGCGCGGCGGCAAATCGCCTTTGCCGATAAAATTATTATCAGTAAAACCGATATAAAAGCCGGTAAAACGGCTCTGCCGCGCTTGCTCACACGATTGCATAATAGCGCGGCAGCGGCCGAAATTATGGTCGCGCCGCCGACAGCTAATGCGGCAGCAGAAGCAGTTTTTGCTGAAAAGCTGCTGGCTTCCCCTTTGGCCGGGGAGCAAAACAGGCACGCCGCTGCGATGCCGGGTGATAGTCATGAGGGGCAAAAGCACGGCCGACAGCCGGAGCATGGGGGCCATGAGAGACAAAAAGCGCATAGCCGGGCAGGCTGTGACGGTAAACATGCCGCCACCAGTCATAAAGAGGCAATCCGCGCTTATGTGCTGACAGCGACAGAGCCGGTGCCGCTGGCCGCGGCGGAATATTTTGCCGGGCAACTGGGGCAGCGTTACGGTGAGCGGATTTTGCGTTTAAAAGGCCTGATCTACAGCGATAAAAACAAGAAAAACGGCTGGATTTTACAGGCAGTGCAAGGGCAGATTTATCCGCCGCAGCCTTTCAATAATAGCGGCAGGGAGGCGGTAAAAAGCAGCCGCCTTGTAGTGATTGCAGATGGGGTGGCTGAAGAAGAATTGCGCAATTTGTGGGAATCCTGCCGCAATATCCCCGCCATTGACCGGGCGGATTACGCCGCTTTAAGCGATAATCCGCTGGCTATTCCGGGTTTACAATTATAGCGGCACGATAAAAGGCGGCAACAGGCTTGCCTCCTGTGAGCGTGAATCGATAATAAAGACAGCCGGCAGCAAAAACTATGCCCTGCCCGGCCGCGCTGCCGCTTATAATCAAGGCAGGCAGCCTCTGTATCAGCCGTTTTCTGCGCGTATCCGCCCGATATGCAATAGCGTGCGCCTCTTCTTCCCCTCGCAGCCTTTGCGATAATCCGGCGCCGGCAAGGCCGGCTCGGCTTTAATATGAGAATAAAGCAAAAAAACCGGCAGAAAGCACAGCCAGAGCAGGCACCGAGGCGGCTTGCACATAATATTATATTATACGGCCTGAATTAGCCCGGCAAAGAAGCCGAGCCGGCGGCCGCTTTAACACCATTCTTGCGGACAGCAGGCGACTATTCTCCCTGCTTGATCGCATAAGACAGATGGAAACAGGCAGGAATAAATTTGCAGAGGCGTAATCTTTTTATTGCTGTCGGCCACTTGTTTGAGATTCTTCGTGCCGCCGGAATTCGGCGGGAAAACAGCGCAAATTTCCTTTTGCAGAAATTTTGCCTTTACCATGCGCATGGCCGGAATCATATCACTGTCGGCCGAGATTATATAAGCGCGGTCATATATATCTTCGTAAGCGTCTTGAAGCACATGCAAAGCCAGGTTAACATCGCTTTCTTTTTCTTCGTGTTTTTTCCAATTATGGTGACAGCGGGGGCAGCTAGCGCCTTTTTCTTTAAACTTGCCTAAAATGACCCGAACGCCGCTATACTCCAAAGCCTTTACGTAAGCCTTGTGCCGCTGCCTGGAAGCAGGCAGCCAATCGGCAAAAGCAGAAAAATAATAAACTTTTTCTATCTGTTCATCGGAGCGGAAGCGCAATTTTTTGGCCAGAGCTGAGAGGTCAAGCCAGCGCAGGCTTTTATCAGGCGTTGCTTTGTTGGGCAGTTCGGCAATTTTGTGATAGAGATTAAAACCGTCTATATAAAAGCAAACACGCATACTCCCCCGGCCTCATGCTAAAATATTATAAAAAAACCCCATGGCCGGAGCACATGGGGAGGCGCTTCATCATTTTCTTGCGGCACAGCCGCAGAAAAGAGGATTCCACGGGATTATGGGGGAGAGTTTACGGATTTAATGGAGCCGAGTCAAGTGTCAAAAGCGCGTTTCACGGCTTAATTCAGTAGAGAGGCAAAAATGCGGTCAAACCGCAACGGCTGGCGCCGGTTAAGTTCGGCATTGTCAAATAAGGCGGTCAAGCCAAAATACTCGCTTCAGCAGTTCCTGAATTGGGGATTACAGCCAAACAGAAAATGCAGCCAGGCGCTGCCAATGCTTGCTCATATATCAGGCTGTATCCGCTTTTATCCATAAGCCGCACCGGGCAGAAGCCTTATTCCTGATAATAAACATATAAAGGAGAAAAACGGCGCTCTCTCTGCCCGCGGGCAGAGTTCGCGCTCCGCCCCGCCAGGTTACAGCCGGCAGGAAGGAAGGCAGCGCAAAAGCAGCCGAGGCCACAGCCGGATTACCTTCCCAAAGAAGGCAGTTTTAGCCGCGCACCGGGCGGCCGCTTTCGGTCACAATATCCGGTGCCCCCGGTTTTTCTGCCGAAGGAGCAGTCAGCGAAGGCGGCTGAACTGAAACCCGCTGGCCGGCCGCGCGGCGTTTGCTCCAATTCGCCACCAGGCCTGCTTCCTCACGATTGAGAATAGAGGGCGAAGGCGCCTTTAAGGAAGACGGTTCAAAAGCACCGGCAGCGGCAGCCAGATTATCGGCAGAAGATGGAGCAAAAGCTGTCTGCAAAGCAGCGCCGCCGGCACAACCGGAAACACTGTTAAAGACATAACGGCCATTGCAAACATCAATACGCGGCGGCGTTTTTGTTGTCTCAAATGCGTCATAGCCCTGTTTCAGCATCACCCAGAACGGATAATTCGGATCCTTGCGGTAACGCAGCATATTTTCATGCGTCATGCGGAAGGGGAAGGCCTCTACCTGAAAAGAGCGCTGGCCGCCAATAAAAGCATCACGCCCGAAAGCATAAATCTGCGCCACACTTTTATCGGTCATGGAATAACAGCCGGCAGAAGAACAGGAGCCGTGCACCATTAAATATCGGCCCGTGCGGCCATGCGCCTGATCATAAGCATTGGGGAAGCCCAGATCAAAGGAGAGATAATAGCTGGAATTAGGATTCATCTGCGCGCGGGTAATAGTATAAAACCCTTCCGGCGCCTGGCGATCCCCTTCCATATATTTCGGCCCCAATTTGCCCGACCATTTGCAAATATCATATTGCGCAATCAGACCGTAGCGCCCGTTGCGCTGCTGCTTCCACACTTCCAGAGTATTTTCTTCCTTAAACAGACGAATCATAATGGGCGAATGAGTCGGCATATCCATTTTCGCCATTTTGCTCTGGACAGGCGCCGGCAAAGGTTGCATTGCCCGCCTGGCACGCGGTATATCACCGCTGTTGCAGCCTGCCGATAATAAGGCAACACTCATGAGAGAAGCCAGAAATATAGCTGATTTGAATTTCATCATCAACGCTCCTTGACCCAAGACGATTGATAGAGAACCGCCGCGGCAGGCTGACAAAAAGCTATTTTGTCACAAATTAACCGCTTTTACCCGTCCCATCGCCCGGCAACCCCGATTTTACCGCCCTAACGCACTGCAAAACAAATAAATTTCTGTAAAACCGGCTTTCATTATACCCTGATTGACGCAAAAAATAAAGTATTTCTTCATCATGCCGGAGCAAAAGCAAATTTTTTGTAAATATTTGCCGGGACTGGTTACTATATTTTTAACCAAAGCAGCAAGCCGCCTGCCCGCTGCGGAAGCCGGGCCCCAACCGCCAAAAGCCGGAGGAGCGGCCGAAATACAGGCCGGCATAGATTATGCACGAAAAAGCTAGAGAGAGTGGCCGATTTGCAAATATTTGGCGCGCCGCTCCTCGCGCAAAGTTTCGCCGTCTTTGGCGACAAGCTCGGCCAGAGCTTTGGCAATAACATTGCCGGTCTCATCAATCATCATTTGCGCATCGCGATGCGCGCCGCCGGCGGGCTCAGGGATAATGCCGTCAATCACTTCCATGCCAAATAAATCCTGCGCGGTAATGCGCATATTAGTGGCAGCCTCTTTGGCGCGGCCGGCATCACGCCACAAAATAGAAGCCGCGCCCTCAGGTGAAATGACGGAATATATGGCATGTTCCAGCATATAAACGCGATTGGCGGCAGCAATGGCAATCGCCCCGCCGGAGCCGCCTTCGCCGATAATCACGGCAATAACCGGCACTTGCAGATTAAGCATTTGCGCGGTGGAGCGGGCAATAGCCTCGGCCTGACCGCGTTCTTCTGCGCTCACTCCGGGATAAGCGCCGGCTGTATCCACCAGCGATAAAACCGGCAATTTGAAGCGATCTGCCATTTCCATAATACGCGCTGCCTTGCGATAGCCCTCAGGCCGGGCCGAGCCGAAATTATGTTTCAGCCTTGTTTGGGTATCATGCCCTTTTTCCAGCCCCAAAAAGGCCACAGCCTCGCCGCGAAAGCGGGCGAAGCCGGCCTGCAAAGCCTCATCTTCAGCAAATTTGCGATCGCCGGCAAGCGGCACTATATCGGTAAACAGGCGTTTGGCATAATGGAGAAAATGCGGGCGATCAGGGTGGCGCGCCACTTGCGTTTTTTGCCAGGGCGTCAGCTTTTTATAAATATCGCGCAAGCCGCTTTGGACGCGCTTTTCCAGCCTGGCAATTTCTTCCTCTGTGTCAATCTTGTCTTCCGCCGCGGCAAGTTTTTTCAATTCAAATATCTGGGCCTCCAGATCTGCCACTGCTTTTTCAAAATCCAGATAATGATACATTGATAAAACCCGATTTGGCTAAACCCCGCTTTTGCCATAGCGGCGCTTGTTACAAAAACCGAAACAGCAAATTTTGTTCCGTGCCGATACTGCCCCGCACAACCCTGCGGCTTTTAGTGTAACCAAAAATGAGGATTTTAGCAAGCGCCCGGACAAAAAGCGCGGCAAAGCGCGCCGACCCGGCCCGGCGCGAGGCCGGGCAAAAGGCACAAAACCGCCGCGCCGTGCCGGATTTACGGTTTTTGCCGTTTTTCAGCCTATTTTTGCTCACGCGCCAGCGGGTGGGTCATTTGCACAAACCGGTGCAGTTTTTCCTCACGAATATGCGTATAAATTTGTGTGGTAGAAATATCGGCATGGCCCAATAGCTGCTGCACAGCGCGCAAATCGGCGCCGTTTTGCAATAAATGGCTGGCAAAAGCATGGCGCAGCACATGCGGCGAAAAAACAGCAGCGGACAGGCCGGCGCGCGCCGCCAGCGCCTTTAGCTCACGTGCCGCTACTTGTCGCGCCAGGTGCCTCTTGCCGCCGGCAGCCGGGTAAAGCCACGGGCTTTTAGCCGTTTTTGCCGGCGCCTGCCGCCCGCCAACCCGCGCGCTATTGTTTGTTTGCGCCTGCCGCCCCCGGCCGGCCTGTCCAGCCACAGGCGCCTTTGTCCCGGCGCGCACCGCCAGCCAGGCTTCTACTGCCGCCCGCGCCTCACCGCTTAACGGCACTAACCGCTCTTTGCCGCCTTTGCCGGTGACCATAATATAATCAAGCCCGGCGGCAAATGCGCCCGCCGGCAGTTGCACCAGCTCGGAAATACGCAAACCCGTGGCATAAAGCAGCAGCAGCAATGATAATAGCCGCACAGCCCGTTTATGCGCAGCGGCTTTACCGGCAGCGGCGGCAAGCTCCGCTCTGGCATAATCTACCAGGCGCGCCACCTCCTCCTCATGCAGGATTTTTGGCAAAGCCTGTTTTTTACGCGGCGATTCCAGCATGGAAGTCGGGTCGTCCCGGCGCAGCCCCTCACTGTATAAAAAGCGGTAAAATTGCCGCAGTGCAGAAAGACGGCGTGCCTGACTGGCGGGGGAAAAACCTTGTCCGGCCATTTCTGCCAGCAAGGCGGTCAAGGCTGCCGGCGGCGCCCCCAATAAATCGGCGGCAAATTGCGGCAGGTTTTCTGCCGCCCAATCCAGATCACGGCGATAAGATTCCAGGCTGTTGGGCGCTGCCCCTCTTTCTGCGCTCATCATTTCCAGAAAATGCTCTATGGCATGAGCAGGTTTTAGCGGTGGGGGGCGCATCAGCAATATCCTGTCTTACAGTGCCGGCAGCTATCCAGGCAATATCGGGCACAAATCCATAATAAACAAGCGCCAGATTAGCCGATAAAAGTTAAAAACAAACACGCAGAACCGGTTTTATTCCCAAAACCTTATCACCTTATTATCAAGGCGGCCGGCTTATAAAAGCAGCCGGGCAGCCTAATCCAGACCGGGCGATTTTCTCATCAGGGCTGGAAAAACCGGGAATTATCGCTTTTTGGCAGAAATTTTTGTAAAAACTCCCGGCGGGTGATTGATTGCTCCCGACAAATTGGCTAAAACCCGGAGGCTAAAGTCCACGTAGCTCAGTTGGATAGAGCACAGGATTCCTGAAATTGGGCACTATGATACGGAAACGGCATAGTGAATCTGCTCAAATTCGGGGAAAGCTTCAGGCCCGCTGTTTGCATTACGCGCGGCCTATGCCAATCCCGAGCCAAGCCTTATTGCCGCAATAATCGGCGCAACAAGGAAGGTGTAGAGACTGGACGGGCAGCACCTAAAGTCTGGCCCTGAGCTGCTTTTATGCCATAAAGGCGGCAAAGAGCCAGGCCAGGGTGAAGGGACAGTCCGGACTGCAAACGCAATGCAAGCGGCGGTGAAAACCGTAGCGGTGCGAATCCTGGGGTCGGGGGTTCAATTCCCTCCGTGGACACCATTGCTTGCGGCAGCCGCCACGCCGTAAGGGCTGCGCCTCAAGCCCCCCGGTTCCGTGCAGGCTCAGTCATGCCGGCGCTTTTCCTGTTCAAGCAGGATAAAAATGCCAATATTCTCATGCCGCTTTATCGGGGAATAATTTTCTCACTTGTCGGCCGGGAGCAATGCCGCCTGCCGGCCTATGGCAATTAAATTTCCAGACAGGCCAAAAAGCAGCATATTTCTTTATGGCTGCAATAATCACGGCAAACTGCAAACAGCAAAAATTCTTTGGGACAAAACATAGACATTAGGCGCGAAACTCACTTTGTTAGCCATAATCCTTGTCTCGCGCAGGATATTGAATAATGTGTGGCGATAACTCCCCCGGGAAAATTGCTTTATATGCTGATAAACAGAATCGCTTTCTGCAATCGCTATTTTACAAATTCCAGGGCCTCGCCTGCACAAACTGCCGTGGGGGCGTATATTGGATAAGTTTTTCATTATCTCCGGCCCTCACTCATGAAAATTCGTGTTTTTTCTCATTAGCGCACTTTTAAGCTCGCTTCCATGCCTGCCGGCAACTCTATCGACTGCCTAATAAAAACCGGCAGGCCGATAAATTACATATACCGGCTCTGTTTCTCAATAAAACCGGGCGATAGAAAATCTTCTTTTGTCAAGAGAATTCACGCACTATTTTATTGATTCCACTAGTATTTTATGTTAAATAAGCGGCACTTGTCGTTTTTTGCCTGGGCTTTTATCTGCTGCCTGTTGCTGTATGCCTTGTCTTTGCTGTTAGAGTAAACAGCAAAATTCTCTTGCTACAGTCGCGCTATCCGGCGGCTAAACAAGCATTTTGGCGGGGAGAACGGCCGCCCTTCCCGGGTGATTTTCTCTCTTCCTTTTGCAAAATCTCTTTGCATAATTTCGGCAAGCGATTTATCGGCGAGATAATATGTCTCGGGTGCCGGCGGCCACAGGGAACGGCTGCTTTCACCCGGCATAAGGGAGAGAAAGCCTATGTCGTCAAGCAAAAATAAAGCCGTTCACCGTCACGGCTTCAAGGCAGGTGAATCCATTGTTTATCCTGCCCATGGTGTCGGGCGCATTATCAGCATTGAAGAGCAGGAAGTTGCCGGCTTCAAGCTGGAATTATTCGTTATCCATTTTGAAAAAGACAAAATGGACGTTAAAGTGCCGGTGGCAAAAGCGCTTATCATCGGTATGCGCAAATTGTCTGAAGGCAGTTTTCTGGATAAAGCTCTCATTGTTTTGCAGGGCCGCGCCCGGGTAAAAAGGACTATGTGGTCACGCCGCGCGCAGGAATATGATACCAAAATCAATTCAGGCGATATTATTGCCATTGCCGAAGTTGTGCGCGATCTCTACCGTTCCGGTAGTCAGCCTGAGCAATCTTATTCTGAACGCCAGCTTTATGAAGCTGCGCTTGACCGCATGGCGCGTGAGGTGGCGGCTGTGAACAAAATTTCGCAGACAGAGGCTATAAGGCTCATTGAGTTTAACCTGGCCAAAAGCCCCAAACGCGCGGCCAAGGCCGAAACAGCAAAAGACAGGGCGGCAACGCCCCCTGTTGCGGTATAAACGGCTTATCCCTGTGGCATTCTGTCTCAGAGTGAAGCGAATTTTTACAGTTTTTATATTTTTTTCCTAAGTATACTTATATATAAAGCCGGCTCTATGCCGGCTTTATGATTATTATATCCTTAGCTATAACCTTTATTTGCTATTCTTTATTTTATTTTTTCTTATTTCAATTTTTATATACTGTCATATAATAATTTTTACCTCTATATAGCCAGCCGTCTAAACTTAAACCTGTATAAATATTTTCACAGGAAATATTTATACTTTATTTGCAAGGTTTAATACTTTTTCCCTTTCATAGATTTTTTGACAACAGGGCTGTCAAGGCTGCCGGATCGGACATAATTTGGGCATGGTGACAGCACAAAACACGTGAAATTTTTTAAAAACCAGGACAAAAATTAACGAAAATCCCGATAGGCATTCACCATTTATAAAATTTATAGTTGTATTCAACACAATCATAGGTAGAATATGAATCGCTACGACAGCATTTTCAGTATTCTGCTTTTGTCAGGCTTGCCGAAAGCGATAATGCGGAAGGCGCAATATATTTGCTTTGATCGTAATATATGGCGGTCTTTTGCGTTGTAAACCGGGTGTTTCCTGCCTCTCTGCGGCAATATCATGCTCCAGGTCGAGAAAGCAATATGTTCGGGGCAAGTGTGGCGTTTGTGCATAATTTTGGAAATCAAGGGGCTATATATGCAGCACAATGTCGGGAATCTTATTCAATCCAACACTAATTATGCCCGCAAGGATATATCGCTGAACCGCGATATTGTGCGCTGGGCGATGAATGCTCCTTATCTGGAACGGGGAGAAGAATATAATCTCGCGCTGAAGTGGAAAATAGATTCCGATCAATCGGCTTTGCACAAAATTGCCTCGGCCCATATGCGCCTGGTCATTGCCATTGCCTCAAAATTCAGAAGCTATAATCTGCCTATGCCGGATCTGGTGCAGGAAGGTTATGTTGGCCTGCTGGAAGCTGCCGATCGTTTTGAGCCGGAGCGCGATGTGCGTTTTTCCACTTATGCCACATGGTGGATTCGCGCTTCTATTCAGGATTATATTTTGCGCAACTGGTCGATTGTGCGCGGCGGCACCAGCTCGGCACAAAAGGCGCTGTTTTTTAACCTGCGCCGCTTGCGCACCAAATTAACACAGGAAGATGAAACCCTGACCAAGGAAGAAATCTATAGCCGCATATCCGACAAAATCGGCGTATCGGTAAATGATGTGGAAGTGATGGATTTCCGCCTGACAGCTTCTGACAATTCTCTCAGCAGCCCGCTTTCTCAGGACGATAGCGGCTCCGCCGCAAAAATTGACTTTCTGGTCGACCCAAACCCGCTGCAAGATGAAATTATCGAGAGCGAAATTGATAATCAACGCCGCAGCCAATGGCTGAAAAAGGCCTTGAAAGTGCTTAACGGGCGCGAATTGCACATTATCAAAACGCGCCGCCTGAATGATGAAGGCAAGACATTAGAATCACTCGGCGAAGAATTGGGCATTTCCAAAGAGCGCGTCCGTCAGATAGAAAGCCGGGCAATGGAAAAATTGCGTCAGGCCTTGCTTTCCACTCATGAGGCCGATGCTTATAAAAGCACATAGGCTGCGGAGCCGCAAAGCATAGCCTGACTGACTGCTTGTGCCGGCGCTGCCGGCACGGGTTGCCTAAGAGGGGCCGCGAATAAAAGCGGCCTGCACCTGTCTGCGCCGATAATGGCCGGGCAAAGGCAAAGCCGGCAGCACCCGCCACCCGGCGCCGACCGGCACCGCCGATCAAGGGAAAACCGCAATCATAGTCTGTCTGGCTGCTCACACTTGTGCGCCCGGCCAGGGGGCAGGCCGCAGCACCGGCGGCAAATTCCCCATTTTCTTATAGCGGCGGGCTTCAGGCGCTCTGCTGCCGGTTTTTTTTCACATTTCCTCAACAGATTTCAACCCTCTGCCGCTTCTCCGGCATAAAAAATTGCCGGACAAAAGGGCAGAAAATACGGAATCTCCGGCATAAAAAGCCGGCTGAGCGCCGGTTGCGGCTTTACCCTGTTTATTGCCGGCTTCGGTTTTGCCGGTTTCGGTAAAATCCGCCTCTGCCCTTTGCCGGCGGCAGTTGATAAAATACTGCGCCATTTGCTGCAAATGCGGGCGAAAAGCGGCCGGTGTCTGTGGCTCAGCTTCGGCAAAGCGCAATAAACAGGCAAACATTTCCGGGTTGAAACGATTCGGCCGTTTTTCTCCCATCACAATACTCGTCTCCAAATATAAGGCAGAGAAAACACATGACGCAAACCCGTCACCTGCTGCCGGGACACGAAAACACCCCCGGCTTTGTCATTACCATATGGAACAGGACTCACGCGCCGCGCCATGCCGCAAAGCCGGCTTGACAAGCTGCAACGGCAACCGTCTCAACATTTCACAAGAAATATGGAAAAGTGATAGAGCGCCGTTACGCCGCTCAGACCGGGAAGAGAATCCGCCATTTGCTACTCTACTGTTTACCAGAGTTTTGAATAGCCCGGGGCTAGAAAAACGCCGGTAGATAACGTCCCTACATAGCTTTAGGCTTGCGCCCCGGACATGCCTACGCAGCACCCGGGATTTTCCTCAAAAGGCAGAAATATAATCTCGGGGCGTGAGCTTCTACCGACCCTCAACATCTTCAGCAGAGCTTTCACGCCCCGCCTCAGACAGGCTGTATTATGCAAAAAACACCGCTTCGCCCAGAGAAATTTTGAACCACAGCCAAATTTATCTATTAAGCCTTCCTCTCTATACTGGTATGCACATAAAAATTACAAAAAATATTGACATAAATAATTTATCTTGATTCCCTTAAAGAGAAGATTTGATTCGGCTAAGGAGGCAAATATGGGCGGCGCGCGGCTCGATACGGTTTGCAAATATATTTGTGAAAAATCTTCCTGGGGCGTTTCTAATTTGCGTTTGCAAAAAATCCTCTATCTGGCGCAAATGTTCCATATGGGGCGGCATGAAGGCCGGCGCCTGGTCGATACCAGTTTTCAAGCCTGGGATTTTGGCCCGGTTTCGCCAGAGCTTTACCATAGAGTGAAAGATTTTGGCGCCCAGCCAATAACAGAAATTGGGGAAGATATATTTAGCCAGCCTGGCGAAACTTTCCCTGAGGCACGTCTGTTTCAGCCTGAAGACCCCCGCAAAAAAACTCTCGATGATATTTGTGATAAATTTCTAAGTTGGACACCCGGCCAGCTTGTCGGCGTCACCCATTGGAAAAAGGGCGCCTGGGCAAAATATTATCAGCCCGGTATGTTTGGCGTGCAAATACCGGACAAGGATATTTGGGGGGAATATAATGTCCGACAAAAATCAAGCCATTGATGATCTGACAAAGCTTCACCCCGATGATTCCGAAGATAACGCCTCTCAAGCCGTTCTCACAGAAAAATATCAAAATCTACAGGCAAAACATAAATCCTCAGAGCGCGACTGGCGGGTGCGAGATCTTTTCAAACAATATATAATCGGCTTCCTTACATTGGCCTTTTCAGTCGACAAAATACCGCCCCTGGCCTGTTTTATAATGCTCATTGCTGTTATTGCATATTTGCAATTTCTGGCCACACATTACAAAGTAAATTATGTTAGAGACGCAGCTCGGCAGTGGCATGGGCTGCTTCATATTTTCGCCAGAAAAAAGCTGAACACCGAGACAAAAACAGAGGAAACAGAGCCTTTATTACCGGAAAAAACAAAAGCAGACTAAAACATTTTCTCCCCCGTAACAAGCCAGTTTGACTCAGCTTTTTTCCACCGCTTCGATAATGTGGGCGATTGCCTCCTCCAATATTTTGCGGTCATCACCCTCCGCCATAATGCGCAGCAGCGGCTCAGTGCCGGAAGGGCGAATAACCAGCCGCCCATTTTTGCCCAAAAGCTTTTCCGCCTCAACTACGGCTTTTTGCACCAAAGCCTGTTCCAGCACTCCAGCCTTGCTTTTGAGCGGGATATTACGCAAAATTTGCGGCACAGGCTCAAATTTGCGGTATAAATCACTTAAATTTTGCCCTGTTTCCTTCATACAGCCTAAAACCTGCAAAGCGCTGACCAGGCCGTCCCCCGTTGTGCCGAAATCGGAAAGCACAATATGCCCGGATTGCTCGCCGCCAAGATTGAAACCATGCTTTTGCATATAATCCACCACATAGCGATCCCCCACATTGGTGCGCGCCAGTTTTAGACCGCATTGCGCCAGAAAACGCTCCAGACCCAGATTAGACATAATAGTGGCAACAACACCGCCGCCAATCAGACGCCCACTTTTATGCCAGGATTCAGCAATCACCGCCATAATCCGGTCACCGTCCAGAAGCCGGGTTTTTTCATCTACCATGAGCAGCCGGTCGCCGTCACCGTCCAGCGCAATGCCGACATCGGCGCGCATTTCATCAACCTTTTTCTGTAGACCGGAAGGGCAGGTCGAGCCGCATTGAGCGTTAATATTAGTGCCGTCCGGCTTGTCATTTATGGTGATAACTTCCGCCCCCAGCTCCCATAAGGCTAAAGGCGCAGCTTTATAGGCGGCGCCATTGGCGCAATCCACCACAATGCGCAGGCCGTCCAGCCGCACAGCGCGCGGCATTGTCCGCTTGGCATATTCAATATAGCGGTAAATATCCCCTTCCACCCGCTTGGCCCGGCCAATATTACGCTTATCAGCCAGCAGCGCTGTCATATCGCTTTCCATCAATTTTTCAATTTCCAGCTCAATTTTGTCAGAAAATTTAAAACCGTCCGGCCCGAATAATTTTATGCCATTATCAGAAAATACATTATGTGAGGCAGAAATCATCACCCCAATATCGGCGCGCAGCGAGCGGCACAGCATGGATACGGCCGGGGTAGGCACCGGGCCAAGCAAAAAAACATCAATCCCCGCCGCGGTAAAACCGGCTACCAGCGCATTTTCCAGCATATAGCCGGAAAGACGCGTATCTTTGCCGATAACCACGCGATTATGCCGCCCTTTATCGCGGAAAAGAATGCCGACAGCCATGCCGATTTTCATCGCCACTTCAGGCAGCATAGGAAAATGATTGGCACAACCGCGCATACCGTCTGTGCCAAAATATTTTCTCTTCATGCTTTTTTCCTTGTTTTATTTGCCTGTTTTTATAGACCTGCCGGACGGGCAGGAAAAACCCCGATTATCGCGATAAGCATGAAATCCCCATAATAGCGCTCTCACGGCAGAAAGCGGCTCTTGACAGATTTGCTCCTGTTATTTGCCGACAGGCTCAGCCACAGCCTCTTCCTGTTCATCTGCCGTTTTATCATCAGGCGCAGCGGCAGTTTTCCTGTCACTTTCAGCGGACGCTGCTTTATCTTTGCCGCTATGGGCATGAGACTTGCCGCCCACTTTCGGCACGGCAGATTTACGCAGTGAGACCTCAGCCATTTCACCGCGCACAGGCGGTTTGCCGGCAATAATATCCTTGATTTCATCGCCGGTCAGTGTTTCATATTCCAGCAGCCCCTCGGCCAAAGCTGTCCAGTCAGCCTTTTTTTCGGTCAAAATACGGCGCGCATCATCATGCGCGGCATCAATCAGCCGGCGCACTTCCGCATCAATCAATTTTGCCGTTTCTTCTGAAACATTTTGCTGCCGCGCTACCGAATGCCCCAGAAACACCTCGTCCTGATTATCGCCATAAGCGACTTTACCCAGCTTTTCGGAAAAGCCCCAGCGCGTTACCATATTGCGCGCCAGTTTTGTTGCCTGCTCAATATCGGAAGAGGCGCCGGCGGTAATATTCTCCTTGCCGAATTTCATTTCTTCAGCCACGCGGCCGCCCATCATAATAGCCAGCCTGGAGATCATATAATTATAACTGATAGAATAGCGATCGCCTTCCGGCAGTTGCATAACCATGCCCAAAGCGCGCCCGCGCGGAATAATAGTGGCTTTATGCACCGGGTCGGCCAGCAGCACATTCAGCGCCACTATTGCATGGCCGGCTTCGTGATAGGCTGTCAGTTCTTTTTCCGCCTGGGTCATGGCATTGGAGCGGCGCTCCGCCCCCATCAGCACTTTATCTTTGGCATCTTCAAATTCCTGCATGGTCACCAGGCGCTTATTGCGCCTTGCAGCCAGCAGCGCCGCCTCATTGACAAGATTCATCAAATCCGCGCCGGAAAAGCCGGGCGTGCCGCGCGCCAAAATTTTCAAATCGACGTTAGGGGCAATCGGCACATTGCGCGTATGCACTGCCAGAATTTTCTCGCGGCCGATAATATCAGGGTTGGGCACGACAACCTGGCGGTCAAAGCGGCCGGGGCGCAATAATGCCGGGTCGAGCACGTCCGGCCGGTTGGTGGCGGCAATCAAAATAATATTTTCATTAGCGTCAAAGCCGTCCATTTCTACCAAAAGCTGGTTTAAAGTCTGCTCGCGCTCATCATTGCCGCCGCCCAGCCCGGCGCCGCGATGCCGGCCGACAGCGTCAATTTCGTCAATAAAAATAATGCAGGGAGAATTTTTCTTGGCCTGCTCAAACATATCGCGCACCCGGCTGGCGCCGACACCGACAAACATTTCAACAAAATCAGAGCCGGAAATGGTGAAAAACGGCACATTGGCCTCGCCCGCCACCGCCCGCGCCAACAGAGTTTTACCGGTTCCGGGCGGACCGACAAGCAAAACACCGCGCGGAATCTTGCCGCCCAAACGCTGGAATTTTTGCGGATCGCGCAAAAATTCCACCACTTCTTCCAGATCTGTCTTGGCTTCATCAACCCCGGCAACATCTTTAAAAGTAACGCGGCCATGCGCCTCTGTCAGCAATTTGGCCTTGGATTTGCCAAAACCCATCGCCCCGCGGGAGCCGCCCTGCATTTGCCGCATAAAAAATATGGTCACGGCAATCAACAGCACAATCGGCAAAGAAGAAATAAGCAGGCCAACAAGCGGATTAGTGCCGGAAGATTCCGGCTCAATGCGAATATTGCTAATCCCCTTTGCTTTTAATTTGGCGGCATAATCCGTATCAGGCGGAGCAAAAGTGCTAAAACGCTCGCCATTATTGGTCACGCCCGAAATATCAATACCGCTGCGCTCATATTCCATCACAATGGAGCGCACATCGCCATTATCCACTTTCTGGCTAAAGGCAGAATAGCTGAGCCGCCCCACACCGTTTTGCATAACGCCGCCCTGAAAAAAGGTGAACATGGCAATAATAATCAGGACAACAGCGCCCCACAGAAAAAAGGAACGATAATTCGGGTTCATAATAGTTGCAGTTTCCTTATATTTCCTGCCGGATTCAGAGCTTTTCCCACCAATAACCGGCACCGGCCCGGCTTCACGCCAAATTAGCCGAAACCGGCAAAATATTCAACATATTCAACCGGGGATTACCCCCGGCGGCACCGGCAAAGCACAGGATTATGCCTTTGCTCACCGGCAATAACGGCCTGTTACAGCATTTTTCTAACATAAGCGGCCATAGACCTCTTGCCAAGAGAGAGCTATAAAAATGCCGCCTTTTTCCGGCTGATTTTCTCAATTTTCGCCGTATTGGCCGGGAAAAACGGCTGCAACAGCGCAAAAAGCGGCCAATCATAGCCGGATAAAATAAAGCTGAACGGCGCCGCATTAAACGGCGCAGCGCCCGGCATAAAGGCTGTTTCCCCTGTTTTACTACTCCGCCCCGGCAGCAAACGGCGCCTTTCCGGCCTGATATTCAAATAACGCCCCCGTTTTTCCAATACAGCGCCGGAAACGCTGATTCGCCGCGGCGCCTCACCTTTTTGCCGCAGTGGCAAATGCTGCAAAAAATGCTGGAGCCGCGCATTATCAACGGCGATAAAATTTTTGCCGCCAATAGCGGCAGCGGCATAAGCAAGCAGCAAATATAAAGCGGCGAAATCCGGCGCGCCCAGATCGCTGCCTGCCTCTTCTCCCCCTTTATCTGCTGCCTGTATCGGTGCCAGATCCAGCAGCAGCTTTTCCCCCTCACCCCGCAGTGACAGTTTTTTGCCCCATAAAGCCGCGGCCGCGCTTAAATTCTGCCGGGCCGCTGCCGCGGCAGCTAAGGCCTGACAGGCGGGCCTTGCGGCGGTTTCACTCAAGCCGGCGCGAATACGCGCCCGCTCATAGGCCTCATCGCTATTGCTTGGATCGTCAACCCAGCTAATATTTTGATAGCGCAAAAAGCGGCGCAAAGCGGCGCGCTTCACATTAAGCAAAGGCCGCACCAGCCGGAATCTGCCGAAAAGCAGCGATTGGCGCGCCATACCGGCCAGCCCGCGCTGTTTCAATACGGCAAAATTATCGTCTTTTGCCCCGGCGGCGAGGCGCGCTTTGCGCATTATATAAGTCTCAATCTGATCGTCCAGCGTATGCGCGGTGCAGATAAAAACAGCCTGATATTTTGCTGCCGCCTGCGCCAAAAGCGCATAACGCGCTGCCCGCGCCGCCGCCGGCCGGCCTGTTGCCGGTTTTACCCCTTCCCACAGCAAAATTTCATGCCGAATAGCCAGGCGCCGGCACAGCCTGCCGACATACGCCGCCTCAGCCGCCGATTCTGCCCGCAAATCATGGTCAATCGTGACAGCCGCCAGCCGCTTTTGCTGCCCGCGAGCGCGCAAAAACTCTGCCAGCAGCAGCAGCAGCGCCAAAGAATCGCCGCCGCCGGAAACAGCGGCCAGAATCACATTTTGCCCGGCAAAATCACCAGCCTCAAAAACATTATCGGCGGTTAAAATTTCCGGTTTTGGCACAATAAGTCTCATCGGCATTGCAGGCGGGCGCCTGTCTGTTTCCCCTGCTGCAAAACAGCCGGGTCAGCCTGCGGATATTGTTTTGCCAACTGTTCCAGCGCCGCACAAGCAGTCTGACTATCCTGCAAATTGGCCATACTCAGCGCCAGCTGCAGCAGGCTGCGCGGCGCTACCGGCGCAGTCTTGTATTTTGCCTGCACATTAAGATAAATTTCAGCAGATTTCGCATAAAGCCCGCGGGCAAAATAGCATTCTCCCAGCTCAAAAGCCGCAGCGGCAGCGCGCTCATCATCAGCAAACCGCTTGTCGAAAGCACGCCACACCGAGGCCGCTTTGGCATATTGCCCTTGCGCCATAAAATCCTGACCGGATTGATAAAGTGCGTCAGCCCCTATCTCCGCCGGTACAATATAGGATTCCTCGTCATTATCATCATGCGCCCTGGCCGCAGCCGGCGGCGGCATAAGCACAACGGCCTGATTGTCAGCCCCACCCGCGGCCGCCGGCATTTTTGCCTGCAGCAATTCCAGCGCCTTTACTCTATTTGTCAATAGTTCCATTTGCTGTTGCAAAGCCTGGATAGCCAGGCTCTGCTCAGTTGCGGATAAAGGCGGTTTTTCCCCGGCAAGAGCATGATCCGGCATTTGCTGCCCGCTTTGTTCCATTGCCGCGCCGGCGCCGGCTGCCTCTGCTGCCGGCAGCGTAGAGCCTGTGCCGGCAGCGGCCGGTTGTGCAGCGCCGCTATCTGCTGCCGGCGGAAAACCCGCACCGGAAGCAGATAGCGGCGGCGGCGGAAAGTCACCATCACTATTTTCTGCCCCGCTGCCGGCAGCCTGCGCTTCATGCTCAGGCGCGGCAATATTGCGCTGCCCCTGCGCCCATGCTGCCGGGTTGCAGGCAGCCCCAACAAGCAGAGCCGCCGCTATTATAAATTTCCGCTTTGCCGATATAAGCTGTTTTATCATCATTTTTCCTCAAGCGATGCAGCATAACCCGTCTGCCCGTTTCAGGCAAGCGGCCAGCTCTCTTCAATAACATAGGGGCCGCCGCCAGTGGAATCTTTAGACGACATTAAACAAAAGCGGTCAACCACCCATGGCAATACGGTAAAATTACCGTGCTGTGACAGCCAGGCGGCTAAACTCCGCTCATCAGCCTGTTTGAATCGCGCCAGGGTTACATGCGGTGTAAATTTACGCGGTTCCGGCGGCACAATCCGGCGTGAGACGTGTTCTATTTTTTCCTGCAGGACAACCAGTTTTGCCGCGGCTGCTATTCCGGCATAAAGGGAATGCGGCTTTTTGGGCGAAAAAACATGCACGCCTTTTAAAGCCAGCGCAAACGAGCGGCAGCGCAGCCTATCGAGAGCAGCGACAATTTCATCAGCGGTTTCAAAACTTACATCGCCATAAAAACGCAAGGTGATATGATAATCGGCGGGGTCAATCCAGCGCACATTATTATTGGCGCGCCCGCCTGCCCAACCATTGCGCGCTTGTGACAAACCGAAACGCAAGAGAGAAAGCGACAATACCGCCTCAGGCGGAATTTCTATAGCGGCGAATAAACGCGGCATAGTGTGCCTTTTTAAGTTTAATCCACTTTTTCATAAAGCTCATTCCAAATTTCAGCTTTACATAAGAAAGCCGGGATAGCAGGTTTCGCTTACCCCAAAAACAGTTTCTCCATTTATATCCCCCACCGCGCCGCACCAATCGCCATTAGCAAAAATAACAGCTTTTGCATTGCCGCCTCCGGAAATAAACGCTACCCGCTCACCCTTAATCGTATAAAGATCGATAATTCTATTCGGCCCAAAACTGTAATAGCCAATAGGCTTATTATCCGGCAATATTAACCGGCAATTTCCGCTTATAGAATTATCAAAACTGGTGGGGCTGTTATCGTAGTGAGAAGGACTATTATCATAATTAGCGGGATTATTATCGTAATTATCAGGACTCAAATCACAAGGAAGACCGGCGGCATTGACAATTATCAGCCGCATATCGGCTTTGGCCAGGGCGGCAAAGCCTGGCCATAAAACCGGCAAAGATAAAAAGAGCTTTATTCCGTAACGCATAAACATTCAGACAGCTCCCTTCAGCCATTATACTGCCCCGGCTGATAGGCCTTGATCGCCGCAAAGCGGATTTTCGGCCAGCGCTCTGCCTCATAATTGAGTGAAAAAGTATTTTGCGCCATAAAGACCGGGGCATTATCCAGATCACGCGTCATATCAGCCTTATGTGCGGCGATAAAATCCTGCAAATCGGCGGCATTATCGGCGCTAATCCAGCGGCACAGGGCAAAACGCACTGTCTCAAAAGCCGCCTCTATATTATATTCCTGCCGCAGCCGCTCGGCCAGAACATCAATTTGCAGAGCGCCGATTACGCCGATAATGACAGGCGAGCCGTCTTCCGGCATAAAAAGCTGTACCACCCCCTCTTCCGCCATATGGTGCAGCGCTTCTTTCAGCTTTTTGACTCTCATAGCGTCCGGCACCCTTACCCGGCGCAAAATTTCCGGGGCAAAATTGGGTACGCCCTGAAAGACCAGCTCTTCCCCTTCTGTCAGTGTATCGCCAATGCGCAAAGTGCCGTGATTGGCAAGGCCGACAACATCACCGGCAAAAGCCGCAGAAGCTGTCTGGCGCGCGCGGGCAAAAAAGAATTGCGGGCGGTCAAGTGTTAACAAGCGGCCGGTGCGCGACAGCCGCGCTCTCATGCCGCGGCGCAAAACACCGGAACAAATACGCAAAAATGCTATGCGATCGCGGTGATTAGCGTCCATATTAGCCTGAATTTTAAAGACAAAACCGGTCATTTTATCTTCTTCTGCCGCCACAATGCGGGTAGAGGCGGCATGCGCTGCCGGCGCCGGCGCAAATTCCGCCAGCGCATCAATCAGATCGCGCACACCGAAATTGCGCAGGGCCGAGCCAAAATAAACCGGCGTTCTGTGCCCTTGCCTATAGGCTTGCCTGTCAAATTTTTTGCCGGCCAAAAGCGCCAGCTCTACTCCCTCAATAAAAGCCGCCCGCTCTGACTCCGGCAAAAGCTGCGCGGCTGCCGCGGCGCCGGCAACCGCTTGCGGCGCAATTTGCTCATCTTTTTGCCGTATAGTATTATGGTAAAGGTTAAATGTGCCGGCAAAATTTTTGCCGGTGCCAATCGGCCAGGTAATGGGCGCAGCGTCCAGCGCCAGCTTTGCCTCTATTTCGTCAATCAGCTCCAGCGGGTCGCGCGCTTCCCTGTCCATTTTATTGATAAAAGTAATAATGGGAATATCGCGCAGACGGCATATTTCAAATAATTTCAAAGTCCGCGGCTCAATGCCGCGCGCGGCGTCCAGCACCATTACCGCGCTGTCAACCGCAGTTAAAGTGCGATATGTATCATCGGCAAAATCTTCATGCCCCGGAGTATCCAGCAGGTTGAAAATTGCGCCGCCATATTCAAAAGTCATGACTGAGGTGACGACAGAAATGCCGCGCTCACGCTCAATTTTCAACCAGTCTGAGCGCGTTTGAATTCTGTCTTTTTTAGCTTTTACCTCGCCGGCAAGCTGAATAGCACCGCCAAACAGCAGCAGCTTTTCCGTTAAAGTGGTTTTACCGGCATCGGGGTGGGCAATAATGGCAAATGTTCGCCGTTTTTTTATTTCTTCCTGCAACATTTCTACGCCCTGCGCCACAATCTCTTATCCATCAGCCTTCACAGTCAAACGCACCAAAGCCCCGCGGCACACCATGAGGCAAAGCCGCGGGGTTGCCTATAATCGCGGCCGAAGATAATAACCGCCTGCCCTTATCCGGCTAAAAGCACTCTGCCGCCCGCCTGCAAGGCGGATTTTCCCCCCCGCGCCGGCAAAACCGGGCACCCCGCCGGCCCGGCCTGTTATACTCCGCCCAATCCTTCAGCTCCGCCTGGCCGCCGGCGGCGCAATCCGCGCGCCGATTATGTCTGTTTTATTCACAATTCTTAAAAAAACGACAGCCGGGACAGGCTAAAGCCTTTTGCCTGTATCTCAACAATTCCCGATTTTGGGCATCATATACAATACTATGCTCAGTCGCATTTCTCTCTTATTTCAGCTTCCAGCCTCCATCGACCTTATCAACCTTACCCTCATCATAAAGCAGATTAAGGATACCCTGGGCTATACCGTCATTGATTCCGCCTTGACCGTGCTCTCTGTATATTCCGGCTCTGCGTGATATTGCCGCAGCGCCTAACATGGATTTGTCGGCCGGCAGAACGGCCAAAACAGCTTCTTTCAACAAATCTTCAGCCTGCTTTGCTAAAAGCTTTGGGTCATTCATCTTAATTTCTCTGTTACGTTTATCAATTTTCCGGCCAATGCGTCATCAATCAGCTTTTCTGTTTCCTTTACACCGTAAAGAGCAATGAAAGAGCCGAAACGCGGCCCTTTTTCCTGCCCTATCAGCACTTCATACAGCATCTGGAAAAAGGCTTTGGCAACACCCGGCCGCCCGTCCGGCTGCATTTTATGCAAATCCTGATAGCGCGGCACCGCGCGTGCTATATCCAGCAGCGCGTTTTGAATCTGATTGCCGTCCACAGCACTATTCTTTACCTCTCGCTGCGTCAAGGCCTGCAAGCGCGCCTTAATATCAGCCAGCACAGCGCGCTCTACTGCATCAGGGGCGCGAAATTTTTTATGCGGTTTGACAAAATCATTAAAATAGCGCAACGCATAAGCCACCAGCCCGGCCAGCGCCGCGCGCTCTGCCGTGCCGATATGCGGGGCATAACGCTCAATAAAACCCCAGAGCACGGTTTCATTTTCCGCATTGGAAGCACTGACCAGATTTAACAATAAGGCAAAGGAAACCGGCAAATCAATCTGCGGCGGCCGGCCATTATGAATATGCCAAACCGGATTATTCAGCTTCTCCGGCCAATCCTGCCGCGGATAAGCGGCCAGATGGCTGTAATATTCGTCCACCGCTTTGGGGATAACATCAAAATACAGCTTTTTGGCGGTTTTCGGCTTTTGATACATATAAAGCGCCAGGCTCAGCTCAGGCGCATAAGTCAACCATTCTTCAATCGTCAGGCCATTGCCCCTGGATTTGGAAATTTTCTGCCCTTTATTATCCAGAAACAACTCATAATTAAAACCTTCCGGCGGGCGGCTGCCCAAAGCGCGGCAGATTTTGGAAGATAAAGTGACAGAATCAATCAGATCCTTGCCGGCCATTTCATAATCTACCTTGAGCGCTACCCAGCGCATTGCCCAATCGGCCTTCCACTGGCATTTGACCTTGCCGCCGGTGACTTCCGTAGTGATTTCCTCCCCCGTATCCGGCTCAATATAGCTTATTGTGCCGGCCTTGACATTGCGGCCGGTAAGCGGCACTTGCAGCACTTTGCCGCTTACCGGGCTTATCGGCAAAAACGGCGCATAAGAAGCGCGCCGCTCTTCCCCCAGAGTCGGCAGAATAATTGCCATAATTTCATCATAAGCGGCCAGCATTTGCCGCAAAACCGCATCAAACCGGCCGGATTGATAATAATCGGACGCGCCGGCAAATTCATAATCAAAGCCGAATTTATCTAAAAAAGCGCACAGCCTGTTATTATTGGCCGCGCCGAAAGAAAGCACCGAACCGTCTGCCGCTTTAGCGCCAAACGGGTCGGGAATGCGGCTTAAAGGCAGGCCGATACAGGCAGCCATAGCGTCACGATTAGGCACATTATCCGGCACTTTGCGCAAACCGTCCATATCATCGGAAAAACATAAAAGCCGGGTTTTAACCTTGTTTTCTGTTAAAATATGAAAAGCATGGCGCACCATTGCCGTGCGCGCCACCTCACCAAATGTGCCAATATGCGGCAGGCCGGAAGGGCCGTAACCGGTTTCAAACAGCACAAAAGCCGGATAACCGGTTTTTTCATAGCGGCGAATAAGTTTGCGCGCTTCTTCAAACGGCCAGGCGCGGGAAGAATCGGCAGTAGCGCGGCTGACAAAATTCTGCCCGGCAGCAGCAGACGAGGAATGCGGCACAATAAACCTCAATATTACGCGCTGCCCTTGTTACCGCCTGGAAAAGCGGCCGACAGCAAAACAGGAGACAGAAAGACATACATAAAGGGCAAATTGCCAAAATACAAGCAAAACCCTGATAATCCGGCAAATCGGCAGCCTGGCACCGCCGCCACACCCCTGGCTTTCCGGCCGGCCGGGCGGGCAAACAGGGCGCCGTCAATAAAAACCGACAGGGAAATAGCGCAAATAAAGTTCGGCCAGTTTGCCCTTGCGCTCCAATTGTTGCAGAGCATAATTCAGGGCGCTTGCCAGTCGCCGGTCTTTTTCAGCCACGGCGATACGCAGGCCCTGCCCCAAATAGCCCAGCCCCATATAAGTGCCGCCAATAAAAACACAGCATGTTTCTTTGTCTGCTTCAGCCGGTATTGCTGCCGTAAGAGGTGCGGCCGGGGCGGCAAGGCCGGAAGCGCGCAGTGCCGCGCGGCGGACAGGCTCCGTTTTCACTTCTCCTGCCGCATTTATCGGCGCTGCCGGCGCAGTTCCGGCTGCGGCCTGAGCATTTGTTATCAAGGCAAAACTCATACCGTCACCAAAAGCCAAATCAATTTTTTTCGCTTTCAGCCCCTCCACCAGTTCTGCTTTGTCGGCAAAAGTGACAGACTGCAAGGCATTTTTATAAATTTCGCCGGTTTCTGTCTTTTCTGCCGTGCCGGCCGGCGCAATAAAATATTCTGCCAGCATTTTTTCATGCGCCGTATTGCGAATAGTTCCGACTCGCAGACTGGCGCCGCGCAGCGATAAAAATTCTGAAAAATCATAGCCCAGCCGCATAAAATTCTGGCTGTCTTTTTGCACAGCGCTGCCGCGCAATGCCATAAAACGGGCGGGGAACCGCATATAAGCGCGGCTAAAGCCCAGAAAATTGCGATTACTGACTGCCGGCGCGATACCCGCAATCAGCGCATCTACCCCGCCGCTTTGCAGGCGCTGCTCCAGCTCTTCCCAGGGCACGGCCTCAATCCGGCAAATATTTTCCACCCGCAATTCGGCACATATTGCCCGCACCAGATCAATATTATAACCGGCGAGAATGCCGTTTTTATCACTATAATTAAAGGGAAAAAAATCTATTGTCGTGGCAAAGCGCAAGCGCGCGCTATTGCTTAAATCCACCCGCTCAAAACGCTCATGCGAATCAAAAAATTTCGGCACAAAAACCGCCGTTGAAAAAGCCGGAAAATCAGGCTCCTGCTTTTTGGGCGGCTTGATATTAGAGCGCAAAACACCGCTATTGATAAATTTGCGCTTTACTGTTGGCGCGCCCGCACTCCCGGATATTGTGCGTTCTGCCGGTTGCCCGCCCGGGCGCAGGCCAGCCTGCCCAACCCTTGCGCGCTTTATTGATTGCAGCCGGTCATAAACAGCGCTTGAACGCGGCGGCGGTGCATCTGGGGCATTATGCTGGGCAAAACCCGTATTAACAGCAGCCAGAAGGCCAAAAATGCTCATCGGCACCGGGCCAGGCAGCAGAAAAAACGGTGCACGCGCCCATAGCTGCCATTTCATCAACAGCAAAGCTGCACGCCGGCAACAAGTTTTTATAAAATGAAGAATATTGCTCAAAGCCAAATTCTTCTCCCGGCTGCCGCTTATCGACCCCGCTTCCATATAGGGCAAAGCGCGCACGCTGCAAGTTAAGGCCCGGCAGCCAGGGATAAAGAGCTTTCGCCAGCTTCCAAGGCGATCTATATTTTCACATAGTCTCATTACAGCCTGAGTCTCCGGCACAGTCAGCCTTTGCAAAAATCGGCAGATTTTTGCAAAGAGCAGTTTGCCTCAGGCATAATCAACCTGCATGAGGTAAAGGCCGTGCGGCGGGGCAACCGGGCCGCAGCGGGCGCGGTCGCGTGCCTCTAAAGCCTGTTTTAAATCTCGCTTGCTCCATTTGCCGCGGCCGACTTCAACCAGGCTGCCGGCAAAAGAGCGAATTTGATTATGCAAAAAAGACTGTGCCGCGGCGTGAATTTCAATAAATTCGCCTTCCTGCCACACATCTAACCTGTCCAGGCTGCGCACCGGGCTTTGAGCCTGACATTGCGCCGCGCGAAAAGTGGTGAAATCATGCCGCCCCAACAGGATTTGCGCTGCTTTGTGCATTTTTTCTGCGTTCAGGCGGTAAGGTACCCACCACACGCGCTGATTGTCCAGAGCAGGCGGTGCCCGGCGATTTAAAATGCGATAAAGATAATGTCTTTTAACAGCAGAAAAGCGGGCATTAAAATCTTCCCCCACTTGTTCGGCTGCCAGAAGGACAATCGCCTCGCCCGCCAGCCGCAAATGGGCATTAAGCGCGGCGCAAATTTTTGCCGCGGGCCGGTGCAGCGCCAAATCCACATGCGCTACAGCGCCGCGCGCATGCACCCCGGCATCGGTGCGGCCGGCGGTCATAAGTGTCGCTTCCTCGGCACAAAAAGCTTTTATCGCTGCCTCAATCGCGCCTTGCACAGTTTTTGGCCCATCTTGCCGCTGCCAGCCGGCATAAAATGTTCCGGCATATTCTATCAGCAATTTATAACGCGGCATAGGCAGCAAACCTCGTGCAATAAAATAGTCCGGCTTAAGCAATATGACAGAACTTCTCCTGCCGCTTATTCCTGCTCCCAAAAATATATTTTTGGGGAATAAGCGCGGCATATTCTATCAGCAGTTTATAACGCGGCATAGGCAGCAAACCCCGTGCAATAAAATAGTCCGGCTTAAGCAATATGACAGAACTTCTCCTGC
>NZ_QLZD01000053.1 GCF_008636115.1 Candidatus Tokpelaia sp.
ATGATGGGCACGGACAAAGTAGCCCCCGGAGAAGAGGTTTATTGCCGCCATTGCGGTGAACCTATCCCGCCGGCGCGGCTGAAGGCGATGCCGCAAATCGTCTTATGTGTGGATTGCCAGGCTGAACAGGAGAAGCGCGCATGAATATGACCCTGACGCTTGCCGATTTGTCGGCAATATTGGCTTTTATTGCCCTTTGCATTTCTGTCGGCACTGCAGTGTGGGGGATATTTACGCGCGGGCATAAGCAGCATGCCAAAGATATAGCTGCTCTGAAAGAGACGGGTTTGAAGACAAATCACAGGGTGGAAAAGCTGGAAATGGCTATCAAAAGCCTGCCGGATAAAGGCACATTGCACCGCCTGGAACTGTCTATCACGGAGATGAAGGGGGATATGAAAGCCATGAGCGCCGGGCTGGCACCATTAAAGACTTTAGCTGAAAATTTGACCACTATGCTGGTTGAAAATGCGAAAGGAAACAAACAATGAGCCTTGATTTTGGATTGCTCGGCCAGAAGGTTGAGGAAGATGTGCGTCTGACGCTCTTGAAGGCGTTGAGCATGACTTCTGATAATCGGCTGAATGAGACTGTTCTGCACGAAACTTTAGACAAATTCGGCCATAGGCGCAGCCGCGATTATTTGCGCACCCAGTTGGCCAAGCTGGAAGAATTAGGCGCAATTCGGCTGGAAAAAGCCGGCACAGTGCAGGTGGCGACATTGTTGCCGCCCGGGCTTGACCATATCGAGCGCCGTTCCTTTTTGGCCGGCGTGCGGCGGCCAAGCATTTATTGAGGTGGCTCATGGCGCATGGAAAAGACAAGAAAAAACAGGCGCGCAGCCATTATGTGCTGAACCGGCAGACGCTGCCGGCTGTTGCCACTCTGTTGAAGGTGCCGCTGGCCACTTTGCGCCGGTGGAAAGCGGAAGCCAGGCAGAATAGCGATGATTGGGACACGGCGCGGGCGGGCAGCCTTGTTGCCGGTGAAGCCTATACCGAGCTGATCGCCGCAGCATTAGAAGAATTTGCCGTGCAATTTCGCGCTGTGATGGACGCAATCAAGGGTGATAAAGCGCTTTCGGCGGTTGATAAAACCAAGCTTTTGGCCGGCCTCGCCGATGCTTTCAATAAAACAGTGGCTGCCGCCGGCCGCGCGGCGCCGAAAATCAGTGAGCTTGGGGTGGCCTATGATGTTCTGCAGCGCCTGTCTGCCTTTGCCGGGCGGACACGACCGGATCTGGCGCCGGCGCTGCTGGAGCTTCTGGAACCGTTTGGCGATGAAATAGCAGAGGCATATGATGGGCGATAGGCTGTTGAGCGCCGGCGGTCGGCGCTTTACCAAAACCGGCTTTAGCGATGAATTGGCCAAAATGGCGGCAGCCATGCGTGCCCGCATTGATGCCAATGTCAGCGGTTTTGACCCTGACCCGGCCGCCGTGGCCAGGCGGCGCAAGCAGGCTCTTGACCCGGTTGCCGGTTTTAAATTTTTTGCCGAGACTTATTTCCCGCATTATTTGACCGCGGCGCCGAGCCTGTTGCACAATTATTTATTCAGAAGGTTGGCGGAGATTGCAGCATCAACTGCTATGACCGGAGTGCGCGAGGTGGATATTGCGCCGCGCGGTGCCGCAAAATCTACCCTTGTATCCCTTATTTATCCGATCTGGCGGCCACTTATCGGCAAAAGCCATTACATTATCATTATCATGGACGCTTATGCGCAGGCAGCTTTGGCGCTGGAAGCAATTAAGGCCGAACTGGAGAGCAACCAGCGGCTGGCTATGGATTTCCCCGAAATATTCGGCAAAGGGCGGGTATGGCGGGAGGGAGAGATTGTCATAAAAAACGGCTGTCGAATCGAGGGGGTTGGTGCCGGTATGAAACTGCGCGGCAGGCGGCACGGCGCGCACCGGCCGGATCTGGTTATTCTGGACGATGTGGAAAATGATGAAAATGTTCGCTCGCCCGAGCAACGCAATAAGCTGGAAAGCTGGATATTGAAAGCAGTGCTGAAGCTTGGCGCCGCTGATGACAGCATGGATTTGCTGCATATTGGCACTGTTTTGCATTATGATGCCGTGATTTTGCGCAATGCGGCGCGGCCGGGCTGGCGCAGCGCCCGTTTCCGCGCGCTGATGGACATGCCAGAGGCAATGGATTTATGGGACGAATGGGAAGAGACTTTGCGCAATGAAGGCGCGGCCGCTGCCCATGCTTTTTATCAAGTACGCAAAGCGGAAATGGATAAAGGCGCTGTGCTGAATTGGCCGGCTATGCAGAGCTTGGAAAGACTGATGCTGCAGCGGGCTGAAAGCCCGGCCGCCTTTGCCAGTGAGCAACAAGGTGAGCCTGTCTCCGAGAATTCAGCCTTCAAACTTGAGGATTTAACCTACTGGGCGCAAATAAAGCGCGATCTTTTGCTTTTTGGCGCGGTTGACCCAAGCCTTGGCAAAAGGGGCAAGCAGCGCGACCCCAGCGCCATTCTGGTAGGCGGCATTGATAAAAGCGGTGAATATCCGACTATGGATATTGTTGAAGCGAGCATAAGGAAGCGCACGCCGGACAAGATTATTGAAGATATTTTGGCGATGCAAAGCCGCTATCACTGTCAGATATGGTTTGTCGAGAGTGTGCAGTTTCAGGAATTTTTGCGCACCGAGCTGATGAAACGAGCCTTGCAGCGCGGCATTGTGCTGCCGGCCATGCCGATTATCCCCAATACCGACAAAGCCTTGCGCATTGAGAGCCTGCAGCCGCATGTGGTGATGGGGGCTATTCGCTTCCATTCAAGCCAGCGGACACTGATTGAGCAATTAACGCAATGGCCGGACGGTGACCATGATGACGGGCCTGATTGTCTGGAAATGCTGTGGGTCAATGCTATCCGCTTTGCTGCCCAGGCAATGACCGGCACAGGCGGCATAAAGAGCGCGCCGCGCCGGCGGCCGGGATTTGCAGCGGGGTATAATTTATGAGCAAGCGCAAAAACAGGCATAAACGCGTTGATCTTGCTGCCGCAAAGCCGGCAGCGGCGGTGCAGGCGGCAGCTATCAGCGCTAATTTGTTCCGCATTCTGGCCACCAACCAGAATGATGTGTATATGCCGCAATACACCAAGGCGATGCGGTCGCAAGATCGCACAATCTTGATGAAGGGTGCCGGCAAAGGCATTCGCCTCTATGACGAAGTGCTGGAGGACGGGCATGCTTATAGCGTGCTGAATAAGCGCAAAGACAAAATTATCGCCCGCAACTGGGTTGTGGAAGCGGCTGAAGAAGATGATGCGCGCGCCCAGGCTGCGGCCGAGCTGGTGGAAAAGGCCCTGAAGCGCATTAATTTTGATGTTGTCTGCAAAGGACTGCTGGACGCTGTGCTTTACGGCTATGCGGTGGCAGAAATTGAGTGGGAGCTGGTGGATAATCTGATTTTGCCGCGCGCCATTGCCCGCCAGCCGCAGAGGCGCTTTTTGTTTGACCCTGAAGGGCGCCCCCGCTTGTTGACCAGGCAGGATAGCGGTGAGGGCGAAGCTTTGCCCGACCGCAAATTTATTGTCCACCGCCATGATTTTGACGGCAGTGACCCTTACGGGCGCGGCCTTGGCCGTATTCTCTATTGGCATATTTTATTCAAGCGCGAGGGGGTCGGCTTTTGGGGCAATTTTCTGGAAAAATATGCCAGCCCCACGCCGGTAGGCAAATATCCGCTGGGGACGCCGCCTGATGAGCAAGACCGTTTGCTGGATAAATTAGCGGCTATGGTGCAGCAAGGGGCGCTGGTGCTGCCGCTGGGCAGCGAGGTGGAGTTTTTAGAGAGCACGCGCGATGCAAAAGTGAGCTATGGCGACTGGTGCAGCTATTGGGACGAACAGACCAGCATTGCCGTTCTGGGCGAAAATTTGTCCACATCATTAACGGACGATGGCAGCCGGGCGGCGGCAGAAACGCATATGGAAGTGTCTGACGGCGTGGCAGATGCTGACAGTGATTTGCTCTCGGCGACCCTTAGCAGCACTCTGGCGCAATGGATTGTCGATTTTAATATGCCCGGTGCGCCTGTGCCCAGCATTTACCGGCCGCGGTCAAAAAACCAGTTGGCGGAAGAGCAATATCGCCAAGCGCGGGCAGGGCGTATTAAAGCCGATATGGACAATATGAAAGGGCTGTTGCAATGCGGTTTTAAGCCGAAACAGGGGCTGACAGCCAGCCTTTCAGCAATTCTCGATGATGATGTGGAATTGCTGACCGAGGCGGATAAGACTGTGTATGCCGATATTCTGGCCGCCGGAAAAAGTGAGCCGGCCGCCGGCGGCATTGGCGGGTTTGGCAGCTCTGCCGGCAGTTTCGGCTTTTCGGCGCCGGTGCCGGCGGAACATGACCACGGTTTGCAGGCTATATTGGATCAGATTGAAGATGCCAGCCAGCCGGTGATTGACGGCTGGCTGCAAATGATAAAGAGCCGGCTTAAGCAAGCACAGGCTGCCGGCAAAACGCTGGAAGAGATGCGGGTGGATTTGCTGACGCTTTACCCAGAGCTTGATACAATGCCGCTTGGTGAAATCCTGACCGATGCGCAGGCGGTGGGGGAGTTAATGGGCCGAGATGATGTGCACGAGGATACGCGCCGCATAGCTGACGGGATTTGAGGAGCATTAAATGAGCTTTCAAACCCCATTTAAAGAGGCGATTGACTATTTGAAACAAAAAGTCAATTTGCCAAGCAAAACATGGCGGGACATTGAAGGCCGCAGCCATGACCGCGCTTTTGTAGTGGCCGGGGCAACCAAAGAGGCTTTGCTCAATGATTTGCGCCGCGCGGTTGATGACGCTCTGGACAAGGGCACGCGATTAGACGAATTTACCAAGGATTTTGAAAAAACCGCCGCAAAGCATGGTTGGACGGGGTGGACAGGTGAAAGCAGCCCTGCCGGCCGGGCATGGCGGGCGCGCACTATTTATGAGACCAATTTACGCACCGCCTATGCGGCCGGGCGCTATAAGCAAATGACCGACCCGGATATGGTCAGAGCACGACCCTATTGGCAATATAAGCACGGCTTTACCCGCCGGCCGAAAACACCGCGGAGCCACCATTTGGCGCTTGACGGGTTGATTTTGCGCTGCGATGACCCGGCATGGGAAGAGATTTATCCGCCCAATGGCTGGGGCTGCACTTGCGGCGTTGTGCCGTTGAGCCGGCGGCAGATGGAGCGGCTGGGGCGGTTTGCCCCCGACACTAGCCCGAATTTGCCGAATCGGCGGGTGGTTGACCCGGCAACTGGTGAAACAGAATTTGTGCCGCAGGGCATAGGTTTTGGCTGGAACCATGCGCCGGGCAAGGACTGGGCAGAAGGGCTGATACCGAAAGAACTGCAAAAACCGCTGGCGGATAGCGCAGAGACGCCGGATAAAGGCAGCTCGCCGCCGGCAAAGCTTGTGCCTTTGCGCCAGATAGCGCGCCCGAGCAAAGCCGAGGAATTGCCGGAAGGCAAGCCGGCCGAGTGGTATGTCGACAAGATTTTAGGCCTGGTTGGGGCAAGGCGCGGGGCAGACGGGGCAAAGCTTATCCGCGACAAAGCCGGGCAGGCAGTGGCTGTCTCTGACGCGATGTTTAAAACGGGCGATGGGCGTTGGAAGGTCTTTAAGCAAGGCAGGGCGAGCAGCTTGCTTAAAGCTTTTGAGGCTCTGATTGACCCGGACGAAATCTGGGTTGATTGGGAGAAGAACAGAGATACAGGCGATATGATGCTAAAGCGCCGCTATGTGCGCTTTGATCCGGATTTAGCGGTATTTTCTGCCTTTAGCTGGGGCAAAGACGGGTGGGGCGGCAGCACATTATTCCCTACTCGCGGCAGTTCTGGAAAACGGGAGCGGTATATTGAAGGGCAGCGGCATGGCGCGCTGCTTTATCGGCGCAAATAAAAAGCCGCACACAAGAGGCGGCTTTGACGCTAATTCCCTTGGTCATCTGTCTTGTGCAGCATCTGGGTTATTAGTCGCGCACTCAATATAGCAAAAACGCGGGAGATAAGCAAGTGCTGGCGACATTCAAAATAGAGTTTGATGAGGCAACCAAAAGGCGGCTGGAGCAGTTTCTGGCCACACTTGAGGCCCGCGCTGCCAATATTCCCGGCGCGCTGAAAAATATTGGCGAAGCGCTGCTGCAAACCACGCGTGAGCGTTTTGATAGCGGCAAAGACCCTGATGGCAAAATGTGGCAGGAACTGGCGCCGCTAACAGTAATGCTGCGGCGCAGCTCAAAGCCGATATTGCTGCGCACTGGGCGGCTGCGCAATTCCGTTTCCTACAATATTATCAATAATCGCCTTGAGCTGGGGCCGAATACGGTTGACGCGGCAATCCATCAATTTGGCGGCGAGATTGTGCCGAAAGACAGCCAGGCGCTGCGTATACCCGGCCTGTCCGGCGCGAACCGCGCAATATTCCTGAAAAAGGTAACTATTCCAGCCCGCCCTTATATCGGCTTTGGTGAGGTAGATGAACAGGCGGCAACCGATGCTTTGCTGGACTGGCTGGATATTGAACAAGAGGCGAGGAGTGTGTGAAACACACGACTGGGACAGATTGAAGACCAGGCGGAAATAGACTAGGTTGCAGTAAAGCGGCGCTGGTGCGCCTCGCCGCTTTTGGCGGGTAATGGGCGCTAAAAAGTGGAAAAACCGCTGGAGCCGCGTCAGACAGGCGTCAGATTTTGTTTTAATGCCGGCGGGTGGAGCGCCCCCGCAAAAATATTTAAAAAAAGCGACAAGCGGGCATTGTGCCCGTTTTTTTATGCCGGTGCACAGGCCATGCTGATAGCGGATTTGAACCGCAACGCGAGGCCGGCATGGCGACTGCTTACCCCAAAAATTTGACGGTGGAAATTTGCCGGCCGGGCAAGTTTGAAAGCTCGGACGGCAGCGGCGTCACCTTTAGCGATGCCGAGCTGGCTGATGTTGCCGCGAAATATACGCCGGAATTTGATGCGCCGGCGGTCTTGGGGCACCCGGTAGATAATGACCCTGCCTATGGCTGGGTGCAGGGGCTGCGCTATGACAGACATACACACCGGCTGATTGCCGATATTGGCGATGTTGCCCCAAGCCTGGCGCAGGCTGTGCGGGATAAAAAATTTAAAAAGATTTCGGCCAGCTTCCATATGCCTGACAGCCCGGCTAATCCGCGGCCCGGCACATATTATTTGCGCCATGTCGGCTTTTTGGGAGCGGCGGCACCGGCGGTGACCGGCCTCAAACCGGTGCATTTGCGCGCGGGCAATGGGCGGATTGTTGAAATATCCCTTACAGAAAATGATTGGAAAGGCAAGGCAATGGAATTCCTCGATAAATTAAAGGCAATTTTTGTTAAAGCGCTGGGGCAGGAAAAGGCCGACAGCCTGATGGATAATGAGGAACTTTCGCAGGTTTTGGCGGAAGAAGCGGCAAAAAAGGCAAAAGAGGAAGCGGAAACTGCCGCCGCTAATGCTGCCAGCGACACGCCGGCGCCGGCAGAACCAGAAAAGGACAAAGAAGAGGAAGACAAGAAAAAAGATAATGCTTCTCTCTCTGCCTCACTTGCCGCCCGGGAAAAGGCCGTGGCTGCCAAGGAAAAAGAACTCAAGACAAAAGCACAGGCGCTTATTCATAGCAATCATGTGAGCTTTGCCGCTGGCCTGATTAAAGATGGCAAATTATTGCCAAAAGATAAAGATGTGCTGGTGGCCGCACTGGACGCGGCGGCAGTGAATTCCACCGTATCCTTTGCCGATGGCCGCACCGGCACGGCCGCGGCGGCGCTGCAGGAAGTTTTGACCGGCCTGCCGCAGGTGGTGCCTTTTGGCAAAGCCGTGCCGCCCGAAAAGCAGAATAAGCGTGTCTCGCTTGCCGCACCGGACGGCTATAGCGTGGCGGAAGATGAAGACGACCTTTATGCCAAAGCGAAAAAATATCAGGCAGAGCACCCTGATGTCGATTGGCTGAAATGCGTTGAGGCCGTGCAAGGGCAGTAAGCAGGCCGCTATGCGGTCAGAGAAGTAATTTATGCGGCAATGCGCCGGCAAATAATGAGGATTGAGACATGGCGGAACAAGAAAACTACTTTAGAGGGGCGATTGAGACGCTCGCCTACACAATTATCCCCAAAGAGCAGATTAAAGCAGGCCAGGCGGTGGGGTTTGACGGGCGGATTGCCAAGGCAGGCCAAGCCGTGCAGGGGGTGGCGGCGCATGATACGGACGAATTTGACCTTGAAAGGGGCCTGAAGATTGTGGCCATAGGTCAGGTGGATTTGATGGCGGGCAGCGCGATCAAGCAAGGTGATGCTCTGACGCCTGATGATGACGGCCTGCCGAAATCCGGCGGCAACGGTTTTGGCATTGCCTTGTCAAATGCAGACAAAGGCGGCCTTGTGAAAGTGCTGCTGCGCGGCAGCCTCTAAGCGGCTCACGGGCCAAGGCCTGCGCGCTTGTGCCGGCCATGCCTGACGGGAATGAAATGAGATTATATTTTTTAAAGGAATGTGAATTATGGCACAGATGAATAACCGGCAGGCGCAAGTAATTGACCCGATTTTGACGGAATATGCGCGTGGTTATAAAAACTCGGAATTTATCGGCCAGCTTTTGCTGCCGACTACTCCTATCCCCAACCGCTCGATGAAAGTTTTGCGTTTCGGCAAAGAGGCGTTTCGCCAATATCTGGACACGCGCCGCGCCCCCGGAGCGGAAACAAAGCGTATTGCCGTTGGCTATACGGCTGACCCGGTGGCCTTGCGCCAGGACGCGCTGGACGCCGTAGTGCCCATTGAGCTGATGCAGGACGCGGCCGCTGTGCCGAATGTGGATCTGGCGGCGCATAGTGTTAAGGTTGTGCAGGATATAATCGCGCTTGGTAATGAGGTAGCAACAGCCAGTTTGCTGCGCGACCCAGTCAATTACCCGACAGGCCATGTGATTGAGCTGACAGGTGCCCAGCGCTGGAGCGAAGCGACCAGCAACCCGGCGGCGGACATTAAAGCCGCAGGCAATATTGTGCGCCTGATGATTGGGCGCCGGCCGAATATGCTTACTCTTTCGCCCCGTGTTTTTGATGTGCTGTCGCTGCACCCGGTGATTAAAGAGCAGTTTAAATACACGACCGCGGACAGTTTGACGATGGAAATGCTTGCCGCCTATTTTCAGGTGGAAAAGGTGCTTGTTGGTGAGGCAGTAGCTCTGGCCGAAAACGCTAAAGATACAGACCCGGCAGAAGATGTATGGGGCAATGATGTTTTGCTCACCTATTCCCCCAAAGACGGCAATTATATGGTGCCGGCATTCGGCTATACTTACACGCTGTCCGGCTATCCAATAGTGGAAGAAGCGCGTTGGGAGGGCAATAAAAAAAGCTGGGTTTATGGCGTTACGGAAGAAAAGCGCCCTTATATTACCGGCGCCGAAGGCGGCATATTGTTCCGCTCCCCTGCGGGCAAGCAGGGTGATGGCGGCGGCAGTGCCGATGGCGGCAAAACCCAAAAGCTTTTTGCCAGTGCCTCTGTGTCGCAAAATGAGGCCGTTCTGGCAGCACAAGTGAGCCAGTATCTGGCCGCTAATCCGGCTCTTATCAATGATGAAGTGGAAAAGGCCTTGGCGGCCAATACGGCAAAAGCGGAAGCGGCGTTGAAAAAAGCCGCGGCGGAACTTGAAGCTGCCAATAAGCGGGCCGCTGCCGCCGAAGCAGAGGCTGCAAGTGCCAAAGCAGCAGCCGAAGCCGCCGCTGCCGGCACGGCCAAAAAATAAATGGAATAAGGCAGGCGTGGCAAAAGCGCCTGCCTTACCACTCATTATATATAGAGGTGCGTCAGACAATGGCGATAAATACAAAATATCTGACGGTTGATGATCTGCTGACGCGGTTGGGGGAGCATGAGGCAGATCAGATTTTGGGCACCGGCAATCGCGGCAACAGGCGGATAGACCGCGAGAGGGCACAGACTGAAATTATGGCCGTTGATGCGCTGATTGAAGGCTATGTGCGCCCCCGCTATCCGCGCGGCTTTACCGTGCTGCCACCGCTGTTGAGCGGCTTGGCTTATGACATTGTCCGCTACCGTCTGCGCGGGCTGGGCGGGCAAAGCAGCGATATGGCCGAAGTGGTAAAGCAGCGTTATGACGATGCGTTGAAGGCTTTACGCGATATTGCCAATGGCATGATTACGCTGGACACAGACGGAGACGGTGAGCAGCCGGACGGGCCGACTGTTGCCAATGCTGTTTCTGCCGTAGTGCCGCCCAGCCGCATGAGACCGGCTTTTAAAGGGTATTTGGACAGATGATGCGGTATGGCGGTTTTTGTTGGCCTTTCACCTTATCCAAAAAGTCTGCAACTTTTTGGGGTTCAGGCAGAGCCGCATGAAGCCGGCGTTTAAGGGATATTTGGACAGATGAGCGATCCGATAAAAGAAGCGATAAAACAGGGGGCTTTGGAGCCGCGCAACCAGTTAGACAGGTTGCAGCAGGCAATACTTGCCCGTTTGGTGGAAAAAATGCCCGGCCGCATTACCCATATTGCCGCTTTTGATGAAGAGGCGCAGAAATTTGATTTTCAAGGTCTGCAAGGCGCTCTGTTTGTAAAATATGAGGGCAGTAGTTTTACCGGTGATGATACCAGCCCAATGCGGATTTATGCGCCGGCACGGGTGCTGACATGGAGCATATATGTGCTGGTGCGTTCGCTGAAGGGGGCGCAAGACGGCTTTATTGGCGCCAATGAGGTGCTGGAAGAAGTGCGGCGCGCCTTGCAGGGGCAGAGTTTTTGCGGCGCAACGCCGTGCAAAGTGCTTTCTGACCGGCTGGACGCGCAAATTGAAGGCGGCTGGCGCTTTGTGATGCAGTTTAGCAATAGCTGCCCGGCGCCCGCCTATATGGACGAAAGGGTGCGTGCTCATGCGGTATAAATATAGAGGACGGCCGGATTATCTGACTTTTGCCGATGGCAGCGGCCAGATTGTGTTTGAGGGCTTGGCTCTGCCGGGGCGTGATTATGATTTGCCGGCTGATAATGCCCGGGTGCAGGCGCTGATTGCCGGCGGGTTTTTGCAGGAGGCTGTGCCGGCAGCAAAAAGCAGAGCTGATTTGGTAAAACAAGACAAAAAAGGGAAAAATAATGGCTGAATTTCATCATGGCCCGGAAATTATTGAAGCGCGCAATGAAGCGGGCATTGTGCGCGATGTGCGCTCTGCCGTTGTATTTATCGCCGGCACGGCGCCGGTGCATGAGCTGCATAAGGATAATGCTGCCGATTATGTCAATAAGCGGATTATTGTGCGCAATAAGCGGCAGGCGGCCGAGGCTTTTGGTGCGGTAGACAGGACGCAGGCCTATACTATCCCCGCTGCTTTGGAAGCGATTTTCAATAAGAGCATTAACGGGATGGGCGGTGCTACCGTGATTGTTGTCAATGTATTTGACCCGGCAGTGCATGTCGGCAATGACGGCCTGCCTGATATTGCGCAAGTCAAGGCGGCGGATATTGTCGGCGGTTATGATAGTATAAGCGGCCGTTATACCGGATTAGAATTGGCGGCCGGCAGCTACAGTGAATACGGTTTTAACCCGAAACTGATTATTGCGCCGGGCTTTGCCGGCAATATGGGCGTGCGGGCAGCAATGGACAGGCTGGCGGATAAAACAAAGGCGATGGCGCTGGTTAATATGGACGCCGGCATTACTACACTGAATGCAGCCATACGCGCCCGCGGGGTGGGCGGGGATTATAATACGGCGTCAGAACGCCTGGCATTGATCTGGCCGGCGCCGCTGGTTTATGACCTTAAGCAGGACAAGCCGGTGGCGGAAGACGGCGCCGCCCATTTGGCCGGCGAGATTTGCGCTATGGATTTGGCGCTGGGCTATCAGCATTCCCCCAGCAACAAGCCGCTCAATGATGTGATGGGGCTGGAACATGAGGTGGTTTTTACCCCGGGCGAGTATGACAGCGACACAAATGCGCTGAATGCTGCCGGCATTATCACTTTCATGCAGAGTTTTGGCACGGGCTTCAGGTTCTGGGGCAATCGCAGCGCCGCCTTTCCGACATCAAGCTCGCAAATGTGCTTTATCAACTGCCGCCGGGTGTTTGATATGGTGCATGAGGCGGCGCTTTATTATCTGCTGTCGCGCATAGACAGTATCGCTTCTGCCAATATGTTGGAGCTGATTGAGGACGATGTTGACGCTTTTATCCGCAAAAAAGTGGGGGAAAGTGTGCTTTACGGCGGCAGCTTCCGCTTTGATCGCGCAAAGACGACATCGCGCGATATTGCGGACGGGCACTTTTACTACAGCCTGGACATGCAGCCGGTGGGAATTATGGAGCGGCTGACGGTGACAAGTGAGCTGAATATCAATTACGCGAAGGAAGCGCTGGGCTTGAGCGAATAATCAGCCGGCATAGGCGGCATTAGCCGCTGCACCATTCCGGGCAAAGCAATATAAGAGGACAAAATGGGACAACCGATTTCACTTGGGCATATCACCAATGCCGATATTTATCTGGACGATCAGCGCATGGTAGGGCGTGTGAAGGAATTTAATGTCGGCGAAATGGCCTATAAAATGGTGACACACGAGGCACTGGGCATGATTGGCGTGATTGACTTGCCAAGCCGCGCTATGGACAGCCTGAAGGCCACCATCAATTTTGAATATTATGAGCCGGAGCTGATTGCCGCGCTTTATAACCCGACCAAGACATGCCGTTTCTTTTTGCACGCTTATCTGGACAAGTTTGACACAGACGGGCTTTCCTCGACAAGTGGCCGATTGGTGACCATGGTCAAAACCTACCCCAGCAAGCAGGGTGAGCGTGGCCATAAATTGGGTGAGAATAGCGAGCAGAGCTTTGAGGTGACCATTGCGGCTATGACGCAGAAGCTATCTACCCAAAATGTGCCGCTGTTTGAATATGACCTGTTTGCTGGCATTCATAAGGTCAATGGCAAAGATGTCTGGCCGAATTGAGGCGGCGGCCCAAGAGGCCGGCAGGTATTTATTTATCTGCCGGCCTCTTGGGTAGAGGCTGCAGCTTTGGTAGTATTAACCTCTTTGGCAGTTTTTTCCACCCAGGAGCCGATGCCGCCGACAATTATCATGATGAATATAAATAGCAGTATTATTGCGCGTATCAGACACATGGAATTTCCTGCCGTCAGATATTTATTTCTCTGACAGCCATTTAACGGCAGAGGCCTGAATACCTGCTTGCCCCATAGATGTTTTATAAGGTAAGCCAGTCACCAAAGCTTTACAGGCCTTTTCATTGTCGCCTGTGATAGAAGCGCAGTCTTGAAGCCCGTAGACAAGCTGTTTTTTGGGTAAATCATCTGTTCCAACACGAATAGCGCCTATATGACCGGATTTTGAACGGACAGAACACATGAAAAAATCAACGCTGACGCCGTAAGCCTGGCAATCTGTTATTTCAACAGGGTTTTTCAGCTCTTCATAATTGATGAGAAAATCAAAAGAGCTGATTTTCTGCGGGGCGGCGTCTTCTGCCTGTGTTGCGGTGGTCAAAGCCACGATGGCACAAGCGGCCAGCAAGAATTTTTTCATGTGATTCTCCTCTAAAAATATTTGCGCCACGCTATAAAAAACTGCTTGCCAAAGCAAGTGGAAAATGCAATAAAAAAGGCACGGTGCTTGAAACACACCAAAGCCAAAAGCGGGCAACACCCCGAGAAGTGTTCCCCATAAAAAAATACCGAAATAGCGGCTTGCCGCTATCCGCCGGGTGGCTTTTTGCCATAAAACACCGCTTAAGCGGGAAAGCAAAAAGGCAGACTTTTGGCTGTGTTTCAACCACCCGGCGCGCTTTGGCGCGTGTTTTTGAAACAAACACCAAAAGGAGGTCACTATGACCAATGCAATATTTATCCCCATCACCCAAAAGCAAATAGAAGGCGAGGCCGTGCAAACGGTGGACGCAAGGGCGCTGCACACCTTTTTGGGCGTAAAGACGCCGTTCAAGCAGTGGATAGAGCGGCGCATTTCCGATTACACATTTTTGTTTAATCGGGATTTCTGGGAGTTTTCGGGCAAAAAGACCTTTGGCATTTTTAGCAAAGAAGCAACCGAATACGCCCTTTCTTAGATATGGCGAAAGAGCTGGCAATGATGGAGAGGAATGAGAAAGGCCGTCTTGCCCGCCGCTATTTTATTGAGGCAGAAAAGAAGCTGCGGCAAATAGGCCAAAACCCGCTTTTGGGCAGCGGGGATAGCCAGCTTGGCGCGCTGCTGGCGCTCACCGGCGGGCTAAACAAGGCGTTAGAAGCTGATTTGCTGAAAAAGTTGCGCAGCCTGGCAGCAGCCAGGCGGCCGAGCCTGGCAAGAATTATGGTGGCAGAGGCCGCCGGGCTGGATTGGGAGGCCATAAAAGCCGGTGGCGGCAAACCCGCCCGTCTGAAAGCCGCCATTGCGGATTGCCTGCGGCTGGGGCTGATTAAAGCCGCCCCGGCAGGAACGCCGGAAACCGGCAAGGGAGTTGCTGCTGTTGAGGGAGGGCTGTTATAATGAGCGATGGCATGAAAGTTAACGATGTTTATCTTGATGAAGTGCGCTGTGCGCTTTTGGCAGTTGAAGAATTTGTGGGAGAGACCTGCACGGTAGAAGAATATCCGGCAGATTTTGGCGCGGTAAACCCTAACCATTTTGTTAGTCTTTTGCGCATTATCAACCGCCATTTACAGTTGGCGATAGAAAAGCCAGAGGAACATTTGACTGCCGGCGAAAAACTTTAATGCAGAAGCCCCGCCCAAAAGCGGGGCTTTTTCTTGGTAAGAGACGGGCACTATGCCCGTTTTTTTGTGCCCGCGCGCGCGTAAGGTTGGGGCAGCATGGGCATCTCCCCCCATGCCGGCGCCGCGCGGCGGTTTTCCGGCTTTTCCGCCGGCGCGCGCCTTTTAAAGGCCCAAAGCCCGAAAAAGAGGATAAAATGCGTGAGACAACCGAAAAAATAGATAAAGAGATTGCCGGGCAGCAGCCGTTGCGGCATGCCGGCGCGGCAGAACTGGCAAAAAAAGTGCAGGTAGACAGGGTAATGTCAGAGGCGGTAGCCCGCCCGCAACAGCCCGGCGATGATATTACCGCACCGGCGCAAGGGAAATTCCCCACGCGGGAAGTGGTGCTGGAAAAGAGCAAAATTAAGGTGACGATCCCCGATGACTGGACATTGGCCGACAGTATGGCGGCGCAAAAGGCGGCGCGGAAGGATACGGCCAAATTCCCGCTTTATCTGGCCCAGCGCATTTGCTTGTTTAATGGTGAGCGGCGCGCCATGGCGTGGATTGAGGATAATATCCACGGTAAGGACGGTCTGCAGCTCATTGGCGAGCTGTTTGGCGGCGATGAGGGTCAAGAGGCGGGGAGCGCGACAGGGACGGGGAATAGTGAGGGAAACGGCTAAGCCCGGCCCCGGCCGACGTAGAATTTATGGTGCGGCGCGGGTGGGGCTTTGCCGAGTTGATGGTGTTGCCGGTCAGCGATTTTAATTTCTGGCTGGATATAGCGATAGCGGCGCTCAAGGCAGAAAATAAGGCGCAAGGCGGCTAACGGCGCTTTGCGCATTTTGCCGCATTTTGAGGTGCAGATATGAAATTTGCTCTGGTGCTTGAGGCGGTAGACAAAGCCAGCCGGGCAATTAAGGCGGTTGCCACGGCGCAGAAGCTGGCCGGCAAAACGGCGGTGGAAGCGGCGGATAAGGCTGCACGGGCGCAGGAAAAAGCTACCAGCACACAGGAAGCTGCCAATAGGGTGATGACGGCGACTGAACGGCTGGGCGATAAGCACCGCAAGGGCCTGGCTGCGCAAATGGCGCAAATGACAAAACTCAATGTGCTGACGGCAAAATTTGCCAAAATCGGCGCAGCTATCAATAATAATGGCTGGGGCGAGGTAAAGACCGGCGCGGCCAAGGCGCTGGCCGGTATGCGCGGTGCCATGCGCCGGGCCTTAAAGATAAGCGCTGTCGGCGCGGTTGGGGGCGGGGGCTTTGGCGCGCTGTTTATGAAGCCGGCGGCGCAATATAGCCAATTAAAGGCACAGCTCCAAGCCGTTACCAAGAGTGCGGTTGCAACAAAACAGGCGATGGATTGGGTGCAGGCGCAGCAAATGCCGCCGCATGGGATAATGGATTTGACCGCCGGTTTTGTAGCTTTACGCCGTGCCGGCATTGACCCGACCAAAGGGGCATTGCAGGCCGTGGCTGATGCAGCCACGGCACAGGGCAAAAGCATGGCGGAAGTGACCGGTGCCATGCAGGCAAGTTTTGCCGGCGATTATGAGGGGCTGAACGCGCTGGGCATAGCGGCACAGCGGCAGGGCAAATATATTGCCTATGTGTTTGCCGATAATAACGGCAAAATGAAGCGGATAAGAGCGGCCGCCGGCGATACCGGCGCGCAGGCGGCGGCTATGGCCGAGGCCATGCGACAGGCAAGCGGCGGTGCCGCCAGAAACTATGGCCAGACATGGGACGGCATGATGGCGCGGCTGGGCGATGTTTTTGACCGGCTGCGTTTGAAGGTAATGGACGCCGGCCTTTATGATTATATTCAGACAAAAGTAAAATGGGTGCTGGGGGAGCTGGATAAATTATTGGCCAAGTTTGAAAAATGGTCAAATGACGGCCAGTTGCGCGACTGGGTAAAAAAATTAACCGATGCGATAGAGAGGGGCCTGACCTTGGCCTGGCAGGTGGCGATGAAATTTTACGCCGCCGGGCAGATGCTTTGGCCGGTGGTGGATAAAATCGCCTGGGCTTTTGGCGGCTGGGCAAATGTGTTGCCGTTTTTGATAGCCCTGCCTTTTGTGCCGTTTTTAATGCAGGTTGCCAGCGGTGTGGGCATGATGATTAGCGGCTTTATGGGGCTGTTGCGGCTGGGCAAGCCTTTGCTGTTCCTGTTCCGCGGCTTTGGTGGGGTTTTGCGGCTTTTGGGCGGCTTATTGCCGTGGGTGGGGCGGGCTTTGCTGGTGCTTTCGCGCGGTTTTATCAGCCTTGGCATAGCAATGATGACCACACCGGTCGGCTGGATTATTGCCGGCATTGCCGCGATAGCAGGCGCTGCTTACCTTATTTATCGCTATTGGGACAAGATAGGGCCTTACTTCAAAGCGCTGTGGGCTTGGGTGAAGGGCGTATTTGTCGGCTTTTGGAATTGGCTAAAAGGCTTTTTTGCCGGCCAGAGCATAGGCAGTATTTTGCTTGCGGCCTTTATGCCGATTATCGGCCTGCCTGTGTTGATTTATCAAAGCTGGGATAAAATCGGCCCTTATATGGCGGCGCTGTGGAATGGAGTTAAAAATATTGTAGCGGCGGCATGGGAGGGGATCAAAGGCCTTATTGGTTGGGAAACATTGCAGCCAAAGCTGGCCGAGCTGGCGGCCGGCATTGCGGCAAAATTCACCGAGATTTGGAATGGGGTGCAAGAGACTGCGCAAGCGGCTTGGGCGCGACTGGCGGCGATATTTAGCTGGGACAATATAAAAGCGGTGTTTGATGCGGTCAAAGACGGCATTATCGGGGTATTTAAGACGATTAAAGAATATGTTCTCGGCGTTTTTGATAGTATCGGGAAAATGTGGAACACAATAAAGGGCTGGTTTGGCGGCAGCAATGCCGCTGAAGCCGGCGCCAATGCGGCCAAGGCGGAACAGGCGGTAACAGCCGGGCAAATGCCGGCGGTAGTGCCAGACGGTCAGGCGATGGTGCCGAAGAGCCAGAATGTGGCCGCCGGCGGCAGCACAGGCAGCATTGTGCTGACATTTGCACCCAATATCAGCATTACCGGCGCTGAACCCAGTGCCGTGCAAAAAGCGGTGCAGGACATCTATGCGCAATTTAAGCGTGAGCTGCCGCGCCTGATGGAAGAGGCCACGCGGCGCAAGGAAAGACTGGCCTATTAGCATTCGCCCGAAGGGCGCAAGGGCGACTGCCCGCCGGCGTTGATACGCCGCCCCCGTGGAGGCGTTCCCGAAGGGAACTGCCGTGAACGCAAAGGAATATTATGATTACGGCAATGCTTGGCTCTATCACTTTAGGGGTTTTGGGTGGTTTGGACTATCTGACCGGGCCGAAAAGCGACAGGGAACGGTTTCGCAACACTTATGCGCGGCATGATGTGATAAGCGGCAAGCCGGTGCTGCAGGAAATCGGCCGCGAGCTGGACGAACGCAACATGAGCTTTTTCTTTGATGAGACATTTTGCAATCCGGTGGCGCAATGGGCGCGGCTCTGGGCAGCGTATCAAATGAAAATGCCGCTGCCATTTGTCAGCCAGGCAGGGTTTGCCGGTATGCGTTATGTAGTTGAGGGCTTGGAGAAAGATAACCAGAAAACCACCCGCAGCGGGGTGATTGTGCGGATTGAGGCGACCATGACGCTGATTGAGGCGCCGCTGTTAAACCCGCTGGACAGCCTGATGCAGGGCATGGGCGCGGGGCTGAAAAATGCGCTTTCCCTGCCGTTATCGCTGAAATAAGGAGTGGTTATAGTGGGGCTTAATTTGTGTCGATTCGACAGAGAGTAAGGGAATTTATAATGATGGGCTAATTTGTGTGCAGGAAACAGAAATTAGTCCACTCTTATAGCCAGGCTTAATTTGTATGTGCCCGACAGAAAATAAGCGGTGCTTATAAGCCTGCCTTGGTTTGTGTGGCGCGGACAGAGAGTAAGGCAGGCTTATAGTCAGGCTTAATTTGTGTCGCGGCGACAGGGATAAGAGGAGCTTATAAGCGTTCTTGCGCTCTGTCCAAGAGACGGAAAATAAGGGGTGCTTATAACAACCGCTAATTTGTGTGAGTTGGACAGAAATAAGCAGCTCTTATAAGGCAGCTTAATTTGTATGCGCCTGACGGAAAATAAGCGGTGCTTGTAAGCTGCCTCGGTTTGTGTGGCGCGGACAGAGAGTAAGGTAGCCTATAGTCAGGCTTAATTTGTGTCGCAGCGACAGGGATAAAGGGTGCAATTATGGATTATATCACGCACAGAACGACAGAAGGGGAGCGCTGGGACATATTGGCGCTGCGCTATTATCGCGATGTATCCCGGCAAAATGTGCTGATTTCCGCCAATCGGGCACTGTTTGCCGGCTTTGCCGTGCCGGCACGGCTGCCGGCCGGTCTGACGCTGCAAGTGCCGCTGATTGATGTGCCTGTGGCGAGCACAGATGACCGCCTGCCGCCATGGAAGAGGTGAGGCGATGGAATTTTGGGTTATTCTTATGTTGATTGCCTTTGGTTATCCGGGCTGGGCATTCTTTTTCCTTTTAGTGTTTTGGGCAATGAAATCTTAATGGATATTATCGGCACTGCAGCGGGTATGATTGGCGGTATTTTGAGCGGTGGCGGGGTGCTGCAGCCGGCCTTCCGCGTGATCTATCAGGGCAAAGACATTACGGCTGCTTTTGCCCCGCAAGTATTGTCTGTTCATTATACTGACAAGAGGCACGGCGAGGCTGATGAGGCGACTTTGAGCCTGCAGAATAGTGACGGCCGCTGGTTGCAAGCATGGGCACCCGATGATGGTGATGTATTCAGCCTTTATTACGGCTATGCCGATAATCAGGTTTTTGCTGGCGAATTTACTGTAGATGAATGGAGCGTGAGCGGCGACAGCGGCGGCGACAAGGTGGAGATTAAGGGGCTTGCGGCCAGTAAGAAGCAGGAATTGCGAACTAAAAATACTGTAGCCTATGAGAAAAGCAAGCTTTCCGAAATTGTCGGCAAAATTGCCGCCAAGCATGGCTTGTCAGTGGAAGGGGCGATCGAGGATTTGCCGTTTGAGCGCATTACCCAGCATGGAGAGCGGGATTTGGAATTCCTGAAACGCCTGGCTGATGATTACGGCCATTATTTTAGCGTTAAGGGTAAAAAGCTGGTCTTTACGAGCCGCGATGCGTTGCGCGCGCGGCAGCCGGTAATGGTGATTGACCGGCTGGCAGCGGCCGGGCAGATGCTGAAAAATTACAGCTTGCGCAAGGCTGACCATGCGGCCAGCAAATCAGCCAAAGTGAAGTTTCAAAACCCGCGCCGCAAGGCACTGGTAGGGCAGAAGGCAGATAGCGCCGAAGATTTAGGGGTTGTCACCTCTACCGGCGACATTATGAAAATTGATGTGCGCGTGGAGAATGATGACCAGGCGAAGCGGGTAGCCAAAAGCCGGCTGGATAGTAAAAATGCGCAAAAATGGACAGGCAATATGAGCCTTGTCGGTTTGCCCGCTCTGGTGGCCGGCGCGGTGGTTAAACTGGCTAATTTCGGTGTGTTTGACGGCGAATGGCTGATTGCCCAGAGCGAGCATAGTATTGAGCGTTCAGGTTATGAGACGAATATTGAAATAGAAAAGGCCAGCGCCAAAAATATTGCCGATGGCAAGGCCGCCAAGACAGTGAAAAGCGGGCAGACGGCCAAAGATGACGGTATAGAGGATTTGGGCGTGATTGATGCCGGCGGCAACATCACAAAATAAGGGGAGCTTATAAGCCGGCTTAGCCTGTGTCGCGGCGACAAGGAATAAGAGAATTTATAAGAGTAGACTAATTGGTGTGCAGGAGACAGAAATTAGTCCACCCTTATAGTCGGGCTTGATTTGCGTGTTTTCGGCACAAAGGAAGGGCAAAATGAGGGCGCAGTATAAAAATGGCATTGTGCGCGCGGTGGACGGGGCGCGCGGTCTGGCGCGGGTGGAATTCCCCGATGAAGACGGGGTAGCAAGCTGGTGGCTTTCCGTCAATTCCGGCTTTACCGGTGGCTCTAAAAGCTATGCCATGCCGGAAATTGGCAGTCAGGTCGCTTGCCTGACTGATGAGCGCGGTGAGGAAGGGCTGATAATAGGCGCGATTTACAGCGAGAAAGATTTGCCGCCGAGTGTCGATGCCAATGAAATTGTGCAGATTTTGGCCGGCGGCCGTGAGGAGCGCTATAACAAGACGACTGGCACCATGCTGGTGAAGCAGACAGCGCCGCTGACGCTGGAAATCGGCACGGCTAAAGCGGTGATAGCGCCGGACAGCATTACCTTGAGCGTTGGCGGGGTGAGCCTGACTATCACTGCCGCCGGCGTGGAAATTAAGGGCGGGAAAATCACGCATGACGGCAAAAATATCGGCAGCACGCATAAACATGGCGGTGTGGAAGCCGGCGGTAGCAAAACACAGCCGCCGGAATAGGTTCTGGTTTACAGAGCAATCATTTCTATAGCTGTCCACGGAAGGAAGCGTAAACGCCCATAACCGTTCATTGGCATCTCGCCTTGATGTCTGTGCACTTTATCGGCTGTCATCATAATACCCTTATCATTTGTGGATTTCAGGAGGCCGCGAATACCATTATCAGAGACTGTTGTAACATAGACTTCACGCTCCAAATATGCGCTAAGGTCTGTTATTTGCTGGTTTGTCTCACTCATTGTGCTTTCCTTTTTAACTTCACGGGCATAATGCCCGTTTTTTTGTGCCTTGCGCGCATGCGAGACTGGGCGCATGACGGATAGGCGCACAATCGCAAATATTCATTGGCAAATCAAGCTGGCCCGTGGTGCAGACGCGGCGCCAGCCGGCATTGTGACTGACTATGCCGATATAGAGCAAGAAATACGCACAATCATTATGACGCCGCTTGGCTCTGTGCCGACCAACCCGCTGAAGGGGTGCGATTTGCTGCCGTTGATTGACCTGCCGGGTGAACAGGCAGCACCGCTGGCGGCACAGCGCATTTATGACGCGCTGGCGCTGTGGGTGCAGCGCATAGAGCTAGGCACAGTGAGCGTGCAGCCGGTAGCAGTTCACCATTGGCGGGTTCTTGTGCCATGGCGGGTAAAAGACGATGTGCTGGCCGAATTCCAGACAGCGGAATTTGACATTGATTTTGTGAAGGATATTTAGGCGTGCGCAAGAACGAACTCGGGGCATTCAATCTGGACACATTGCGCGCGCTGCCGCGCCCAAACATTTATGAGCGCGATCCGCTGAAAATAAAAGCACGCATGATTGCTTATTTTGAGCAGCAGACAGGGCGTAAGCTCTATGACGGCCAGGTTGAAATGTATCTGATTGAGACTTGGGCATATGGCTTTTCGCTTGCGATGGAAGAGGCACAGGCGCAGGCAGAACAATATTTGGTTGCCTTTAGCGCCGGCGGCGGGTTGGACGCTTTAGGGGCTAATCGCAGCCTGACGCGTTTGCCGTCCGCGGCGGCGCGAACCACCTTACGCTTTGCTTTACTCCAGCCACAGGCGCGTCCGCTAACCATACCGGCGGATTTTGCCGTCAGAAGTGAGGATAGTGATGTGCAGTTTCTGACGCTGCAAGCTTTGGTAATAGCAGCCGGGCAGCAGCAGGCCGAAGTGCAAGCCGTGGCAGCACAGGCAGGCGCGGCCGGTAATGGTTTTGCTACCGGCAGCCTGACAATTATGACCTCACCTATTGCCGGGCTGGCTGTCGCCAATATCACTGTCTCAAGCGGCGGGGCAGATATAGAGAGTGATGATGCCTACCGCCTGCGGCTGGCCAATGCTTTAGAGCTTGTCTCACAATCCGGGCCGGCAGCCGGCTATCGCGAACGGATTTTTGCTGTCTCGGCGGCGATTGTGGATTGCGCAGTGTTTCGTCCGCAACCCTGCTATATTGACATTTACGCGCTGACAGCCACCGGCACGGCCGGAACTGAGCTAAAGGCGCAGATAGAAGCTGCTCTTGACCCGGAATATGGCAGGCCGATGGGTGATGAGGTTACCATTAAAGATTGTGAGGGCGTGGAGCTTGCCGGCACGCTGACCATACGCGCCTATAGCGGCTTACCCGAAATAGAAAAACAGGCACAAGCGCAGTTGTCCGTAATCACTGATGGCTGGCGGCAAAGCCTTGCCGCCGTAATTGCGCCAAGCGACTTGATTGAAGCGGTCAAGCATATTGGCGGCGTGCTGGACGCACAGATTGACGGTTTGATTTATCAAAAGCTCACAGCGCCGCAATATGTTGCTAAGGCTGACATCACCATTAAAATGGAGATGGTCAATGGCTAAATCGTTGACAGGGCTTAAAACCCGTCTTGATCCAAAAACACTGCCGCCGGTTGTAGCAAACGGCCTGACCGCTGCACTGACAAAGGCCGCAGCCAGACAGCTTGATGAGCCGGATTTCCGCCTTGTGATGGCAGAGTTTATCGACACGGCGCCCAGCGCCAGCCTGCCGGCGCTGGTTCGGGAGCTGTCGCTGGAAGATTTGATTGAGCCGGGCATGCGCGAGGATATAGTGCGCGGCCTGTTAAAGCGCACGGTGGAACTGCATGCTGCCAAAGGCACAGTGGCCGGAGTGCGCGCCGTGCTGGCACTGCTTGGTGCCAAAGCCGATTGGCAGCAATGGTATTTGCAGTCGCCCAAAGGCGAGCCGGGCACGCATAAAGTGGTTGTGTTCCCCGAAAGTGCCGTTTTTAACAATGGTGACCCGATTTTATCGCCGCGGACGGCAGCTTTGGTGCGGCGCGCTATAAGCAATTATAAGCGTAAGAGCCAAGACATCACCATTTATCAGGGACTGACCAATAAAGGCGCGGTTTATCCTGCCTGCGTGGCGGCCAGCAGTCGCAAAATCGCAATTTATGCCCCGCAATTAGGCAATCAGACATATCAAATGCCGTATTTTAGCGGGGCATGGACTGCGGCAATCCGGCGCATACGCATCAATATGAAAGGGTCGTTATATGGCTGACAAACAGCAATATTTTTCCATTTTGACCGATATTGGCCGGTTTAAGATCGCAAAAGCGGCGGCCGATAAAGGCGAAGTCAAAATCACCCATTTTGCCATTGGGGACGGCGGCGGCCAAGAAACCAGCCCGACCCCCGGGCAAAAGGCGTTGGTGCATGAGGTTTGGCGCACACAGGTGGAAAGCGTCAATATTGACGAGAAAAACCCGGCAGCGGTGATTGTTTCGGCACTGATCCCGCGCGATGTCGGCGGTTGGTGGATACGGGAATTCGGCATATTTGACGAGGTCGGCGATATGCTGGCGGTGGTAAAGCCGGCGCCCAATTACAAAGCCACGATTGCTGAAGGGCAGAACGAAGATATTATTTATCAATTTCAGCTCATTATTGGCGAGAATGCCAATATTGTCGTGGTGATTGACCCGTCCAGCCAATATTTGACGCGCGAGGCGGCCGATAAAGTCTATCCGAGCCGGGAAGAAGTGAAAACCGGCTATGTTTCTAAAGATGATTTCGCCGCGGTCGGCAAAGGCTGGGTGAAACACTCGGAATTAAATGCTGCTATAAATGGCGTGAAGGTGATGAACCAGCCCTGGCTGGCTGTGCTGGCGCTGGATTTGCAAGCACCGCCTGCAAGCCCGCATTTAGGTGATGTTTACTTAGTAGCGGCTGGCGGCACAGGTGCATGGGCCGGCAAAGACGGCCAAATTGCCGAATGGCGCGGCGATACTGATAAATGGCGGTTTACTCAACCACTCAATGGCCACGGCATCGGCCTGCCGAACGGCGATGTCTATGTCCGTTTCAACGGCAGCTATCAGCCGTTTAAATATGGGCGGCTTGATAAGGAAAACGCATGGCAGGAAGATAATAGCTTCAAAAAGAAGATTTCGGTTCTGGGAGAAGCAGTATTTGCCTCAAGCGTTTCCATGACGGCACTCGCTGCTGCCGGCACCGCCACTTTTAACGGGCCACTATTGGCAAATGGTGATGTGGCCTTTAACGGCGGCGGGACACGACTTAGCGGCAAGATTGCCGGCAATCTGCCGTTTCATCAAATTATGGTTGCCGATCAAAACAAGCAAGGCGGCGGCGTAAAATTTGTTGATACTAACGGCAATGCGCTTTGCGAAATTTCTTACGATGTCAATCGAGGTGTGCGCATAGGCGTTCAGGGCATTGGTGATGTTTTTTCCATTCAGAGTGACGGCAATATAAAGTCAAAATTCGGCGAACAGATTTTCGGCGCCGGTATGCTTTTAAATAATCTAAAATCTTACATCGATCAATCCGTTGGCGATGCCTATTGGGCGGGTGACTGGAATTACAGGGGCGCGACTATAGACACCGGAGATATGGGCGGTCGCGGCACCATACAATATGTCTCGGGATCAAATGGCTATGAGCAGTTTAGGTTTACAGACTTGTTTATTAGATTGCGCAATGGCGAAGAGCGGAAAATAGGGAGAAGATAATGTTAAATCACGGCGTTTGGTCGGCCGAAAAAACGGCAAAAGGCTATTACAAATATTATAATAAAGAGGGGATAGAATGGTATGATTATTTCAAAGCAGCCGGAAATCAGAGCATCTGGTATCTGGTTATCGATGATGGCAAAATTGTCCTTTGCGAGCAAAATTGGGCTTATGCCCAATGTGCTGATTTACTAGTCATAGGGGTGGACGATATTGCGCCTTATACGGCCGGGGCCGGCGGCACTATTTACGGCTGCCGCGTGGATTTGGAAAGAGGCAAAATCCTGCCTCCCTTGCCGGCAGCATTAACGGCTATGCAAGTCCGGCTTTGGCTGTTGCAAAATGGCAAAACAGACGCCGATGTCCAGGCTGTTATAGCCAGCCTTAAAAGCCCTCTCAAAGAGCAAGCCGAGATAAAATGGCACTATGCTGCGACTTTTGACCGCGATGACCCGTTTATCGCCGATATAGCCGAAACAATGGGTTGGTCTACCGAGTGGCTGGATAATGAGTGGCAAGCCGCGGTGCAAATTATCTGAAAGTCGGCCGGGCAGGCAGTTAAAGCCTGCCAGCGGGGGCAAGCCGACAAGCAAAGCCCCGCCCGATGGTGACTAAGCTTAACCATCGCAGCCGTCAATCACCCCATCGGTGATAGCTGCCGTTTTAAGCATTAGAGGTTATCAAATGATTAACGAAAATATGATTGCTGTCGCCCCGACACAGCCGCCGTCCGCATATTTTGGCGGCAAAATGCGATTGGCAAAACTTATCATCGAGCGGATTGATGCCGTGCCGCATAATGCCTATGCCGAGCCTTTTTTGGGTATGGGCGGCATTTTTCTGCGGCGCGGCAAAAAGCCCGCTAATGAAGTCGTTAATGACATAAGCGGTAATGTGGTAACGCTGTTCCGCGTCCTGCAACGGCACTATCCGTATTTTCTGGATTTCCTCAAATTTCGCCTAACCTCGCGCGCCGAATTTGAGCGTTTGCAAAAGGCAAATCCCGACACTTTGACGGATTTAGAGCGCGCAGCCCGCTTCCTTTATCTGCAACGCACGGCCTATAGCGGTAAGCCTGCCAATGCCAATTTTGCCGTGGACAGATGCGGCCGGGCGCGTTTTAATGTTTTGCGGCTTGAAGCTGTTTTATCGGCGCTGAACGAGCGCCTGGCTGGCGTAGTGATTGAGCAACTGCCCTATGCCGACTTTATCAGCCGTTATGACCGTGAGGGCATGCTGTTTTATCTGGATCCGCCTTATCTTGGAAACGAGCAGTCATATGGTAAGGGCATATTTGCCCGGGAGGATTTTGCCATGCTGGCTGAATTGCTTGCCGGTATAAAGGGGCGGTTTATTATGTCGCTCAATGCTCATGCCGATATTTACAGGCTTTTTAGTGGCTTCCGCATTGAGACTGTAGATGTGCGCTATTCCACTGGCATTAAACATCAGGACGCCAAGGAAGTGCTGATAAGCAACGGATAGCTTGAGCAGGCGTCAGATTGGCTGTTGCAACCGGTTATCTCTGACACCCGGCATACTATATCTAGTAGTGTGGGAATTTTGAGCGTGGCGCGTTTTTGTCAAAAGTTATCTGTTTTTTTGACAAAAATTTCAGCGCGCTACAGTTGCACGGGAACCAGATAACGGCCCCGCAAATAGCTGTCGATCATTGCGCTGGCATCATTGAGGGCGAATTCCACCCTGGCGGAATTCACTTCTTCCGTTTCGCGATCTTCGATCTGCGACAGGCGGATAATTTCCGTGTCGCCAAAACGCGCAATCATCGCTGCCGTATTGCCATACATTATTGCTGCTCTCGTCCTGCCGATAAAATCAAATTCAAAGGGCCTTCAAACGCGCTGGGTGCGTTTTTATTTCATTTAGCCAGACATGCCTGCCCGGCGGCGGTAAAAACGCTTACGCGCCTTTATTTTCATCTCCGCCTGCCGGTTCGGCGGCAGGGGTGATCTCGCTGCCGTTTTCTGTCTCATTATCATCAGCCGAACCGCTATTTTCATTGGCTGCTTCGTCAGCCGGTTTTTGCTCCTGTTGTTCCGGCCGGCTAAAAAACTGAATAACCAGATTAGGCTCTGCTTTGAGAGAAGCTATTTGCGCCTTGCTAAAATGGCACAGCGGGTATTCTTCTGTGCCAAAATGCGCCTGGCCGGCGCGGCGAAAGCCTTCAATTTTTGCCGTGATGCGGATAATCTGCGCTGTCTTCGCTTTGTTTTGGCTTTTTTGCGCCTGTTTGGCCATTTATCAATCCTCTTTGTTTTTTGGGTTGGCGGCCGCCGGCCGGCTGACAGGCCGCAGCCGCCAAAAAGTTTGCAGATGTGAGGTCTGCCCTCATCAGCCCAGCAGCGGGATAACCACGATTTCGGCCGAGCCGCGCCAAATATTGGAATTCCCGCTATCAATCAGTTCGGCATTGAGCAGCTTGCGCGCTGCCCCTTCAAGCTGCGGCGGCACCAGCAATTTGGTCGGGCGGATATTGATCACCTGCCCGTTGCGCTTGCGGATTGTCGTCATCGCCGTGCGCGCTTTTGCATAAGCTTCCGGCGTTAAAGCCTCATTTGACTTATAAGCGAGCTGCCACAGCCCAAAGCCGGCATTGCAGCGCCCGTCCACGCCGTAAAGATATTCGCTCTTCATAAAGACATTATCATCTTCTTCGCTGTCTTTACTGACCAGTTTGAACGGTTTCCGCTCCTGGTAGATCATCGGCTTGATGACCTTTGTATCGTCAATCAGATACCAGCTCGGCTGTGAGCCGGCGGCGAAATTGGAAACCGAGGCTTCCTGCCCATTCTCCCCATAGCCGGGGTGATCTGTATCGAAGAAGCTTTGCCCATCATAACAGAGGGTTTTATCGCCATTTTTAAAAAGCGGGAAAATCAACTGATCAGGGAAACTGGCAGCGTCCTGTGCCAGTTGCGCCACGGCCGTTGAGAAAAAGCCTAACTGGTCATCTTCGATATTATCGCGCGACAGGCCGATAGTATTTTCAAATTTGCGGTTTTTGATTGTATAAGTGGAGGCCGACAGGCTGTTAACCGCCCTGTCACCCAGCCATTCGCGTATGCCTGGCAAATCATCAAGGCGCGGATATTCATTCGCCGCCGTGGTGCTTTTTACAGTCATGGCGATTTTTTGATAATCAGTCGGCGTTGCCTCAAACTGCTTGTTAAAAGTCGTCAGCGTAGCTGTGAAAATGCTTTTGAGGTTTGATCCGTTAATATCCATTATTATGCTCCAAGGTTCACGACAGCGCGGACAGCGCCGCCCTGAATAGTGGTCTGGCCGATCAGCTTGCCAATGCGCGTGCCGCCGCTGCTATCCTTGATTTTTGTGGCATCATCATCGGCGGCAAAAATATCCTTGCCGATAGAGGCGGCAGCAAAAACCACCGGGAAGGCCCGCACATCGCGCTGCACCATTACAATAGCGCCGGCATCTGCGCCGTCCCGATTATCGACATGCTCCACCGCAATGCCGGCAAAGCAAACCGAGCTGCTGCCAAGCGGCACGGCAAAGCCGGCGGCATTAAGGCCGACAAGCGCGCGGCCATAAATGCGCGCCCCGGCGGCAACCGGATAGCCAAAGCCGGTGCCAGGCAGAATTTGAGGGATTTCAATGTCGCGTGTGGCGGCCATCAGAGCGTCTCCTGTGTTTTCTTGGTTTTGGCAAAATCTTCCGCCGAAACGCTCATCATTTCGGCAATTTTTTTATCATCACCTGACAGGCTGGCCGCATTTTGCGGCTGGTGCCCGGCAAGCCCACCGGCATTGATACTGGTGAGGGCGTGGATTTCCTTTTCAACAGCGGCAGCATCTGCCATATGGCGGGCAATATAATGCTCTTTCAGCGCCGGCACGATTTTGCCTTCCTTAAGGGCGGCATTGACAAACAGCTCGGCCTTTTCCTGTTTTTGCGCCTTGGTGAGGGCGGTGAGCTGACTGTTCAATTCAGCCACCGTCTTCTCCAGCCCGGTTTTGCCGGCAGAGGCTGTCTGGGCGGCGGCCAGCTTTTCGGTTAAGGCGGCTATTGCTGCCTTTTCATCAGCCGCTTCACCCAGCCCGGCCAGTTTTTGCAGGCTGCTCAAAAGCTCTTTATGCACCGTTTGAGCGGCGTTCAAAGCCTTGATAGCAGCCAGCGCTTTGTCAGCGCCGCTATCTTCCGAAAGGCCCAAAGCGGCCATAAGCTCCTTATTCATCTGTCTGCTCCTTGCACGAAAAGATTGTAACTGCGTGAGTGCCGGATTGTTAGTCAGCGCCGCACGATCAATAGCGACAACGCGCGATAGCGGCTGCTCCACGGTGCCTTCTGGCAAGCACCTGATTACCGGCGAGATAAAGCCATATGCTTTATCTGCCAGCAGCTCTTTGCCGGCATTTGTCCATTCTACCCGCCCCCAAATGCCGCTATCGCGCGCTTCAAGAGCAATAATCCAGCCATAAGCGCGGCCGTCACCACAAAAAGGGGAGGAATCAATGCCGTGGTCTAAATCAATAGGGAGTTTTTTATTGGTCAGGCCGGTAAAAGACGCCAGAATAGCAGCCGTATCGCACTGAAACGGGCCACGCCCATCTATAGCAGTAAAAATACCGGCCGGTACCAGATGTATCCAATCAGCGGCACCCGCGCCTGATTGGTCAAGGCTCATAAGCGTGATTATTTGGCTTGGCTGCGGCATTGGCGAAAACTCCATTGCCGCATAATAGCAGGGGGCAATGGCGCTCCCTATCCGCGCCGCCGCGCGCATAAAGCCGGATTTTTCGCTTATTTAAGAGGAAGAAAGCAGCCTTTGCAGACGGGTAAAGATGATATTAGCCATCATTTCTCTATCGTCTTCTTCGACTGTCAAAAACGGCCGGGCAGGCATAGTGGTAACCGATTGGCTCGTGTAAGTGCGGTCATCGCGCAGATCGTGCCAACTATGTTGCTTTTTAATCGTGCCGCCCAGTTGATGGATAGCAGCGTAAACGCGATTCGTGCCAATGTAAACATAGCCATTGCCGGGGGCAGAGGTCAGACTGGATCGCAGCATACCGCTTTCCACCATCATGCGGGCATTGCGCTTTTGTGCCCTATAAGCAGGGTTAAGCGGCGCCCAGCGGCTCTCCAGCACCCCGGTTTTAAGCCTTTTTTGGATATTGCCGGTCAGGCCGACACCAATAATACGCATAATTGGCGTTGTGTCGCCCAGCGCGCGCTGCAACCTCTGGAAATCCGCCAGCAGCCGTTTATCATCAACATTAACTTTTATGCTCACGCCGGCCATTTGACTTTTTCCTTATGTGCACTTATATTATCGAAGCGCGGCGAGCCAAACGGATAACCATTGCTCTTGCGATGTGGGGTGTGCATAGCCGACCTCCCCGCCGCGTTATTTCCTTTTTTTTACAATATTCCTGCCGCGTCTTTCTAGCTGGCGGCGTTTTGAGCCGTGCGTGTAATGCACGGTTGTTGTATATATTTCTCCCTTACTTGTTTTTTTGAACCCTATTTGCCACATTTTCCCGTCATATTCGACGAGAGCGCTTACCCGCTTTTGGTCGTCAATGTAAAAATCCCCTTCAGAAACTGCATATTCCACTATTTCCGAATAGGCTTTCGGCGTTGCTTCCGGGTGATAGCTATGCCGCTGTATTGTATCGGCCGAGAGCCTGATTTCCGTTCTGGTCGGCACGGCAAAGGCATCGGCCAGCTCGGCCGGGGCAATGGCGGCAGGAATATGGGTGTGCGGGTTTGAAAGCGCCCCGCGCATGGCTGCCCCGGCAAAGCGCTCTATCACCCCCGGAGCCGCCGCCACTGTTTCATCGCCCGGCGCAGTGCGAGAGAGCCAGGCTTTGCCAGCATTATATTCGAAACCCGGATCAATGCCTTCCGGCACTTCTACAATTTTGCCGCCCGCTTTTTTGGGCACATAATTGAGGCTGGGCGCTTTATCCCATGTTTTTTTGCCGGCGCGGGCCAAGCCGTCCATAGATACCGGCGTCACAAAGCAGCCGCAGCGCCAGCCATTGGGCGGGTAATTACTGTCCCAGAAGGGATCATCGGCTTTAAGCTGCAAGCCGTCCCAAGCCAAATGGTTGAGGCGTGGGTGCAGGCTGCCCGAGTGGTGATATTGCCAGCCGGGGAAATAATCCAGCACATCAGGATCGGTGAGCTGGGCATAGCGGCCGGCGGCATAGGCGGTGCGCAAATTCGTGTCGTAAATGATCTCCTGCCGCCAGGCGCGGCCGGCTTTGCTGCCTTCGCCTGTCCAGCCGCTCCAGCCGTTTTTGGCGACAATGGCATCAAAATCCTTGCGGAATTCTGATAATGTCGTGCCTTTTTCAAGCGCTTTTAAAATTGCTGTTTGGAAATCCGCCACCAGCGCATCTGTCGCCGCGCCCGCTACCATAAAGGTGCGGCTATGCACTTGGGCATAGACATCTGTCCAAGTTTTGGTGGTAACCTTGGCTTTTTCTCTGAAGAAGCGGATTGCCTGTTCAAAGGGTAAATCAAGGGCGGAAACAGTGTCGGTCATTGCGGCTATTTCTGCCTTTTTATATCGTCAATCATCGCCGCCTGGCCGGCCAGATGCGCCAGCGCCATGCTTTGCGCCATGGCATTAGACAGCTCGGCCGGCGATAATGGCAAAGCAGCCAGCCTGTCGGCGGCATCAGCTAAATCCGTTGCCGTTAACAGCACTTGTCTTACCTCTTCCGTCAGCCCGGACATGGCGGCGGCAGTATCGTTCTCTGCCTTCTCTGTCAGTTTTTGGATAAGCTCATCGCTCTCTGCGTCCTGCCTTTGCTGCCGGTTATTGAGCATTTGCGCAGCATTGAGCGCCGGCGAGCGGGCAAAACCTTGCGCCGGCGCCGGCCGGCCGCCGACCAGCTCTGCCCCCTTGGCCGGGTCAGGCGCGCCGATCTGATCACGCAGCCAGCTTGCCTCAACCGTAAAGCCTTGCGGCCCCAGTTTTTCCACTGCATTGATTATTTTATCAAGATCAAGGGCATCAGGCCGGCCTATGGAGATTGTCGGGTATTCTTCTTGCGGCCCAAAATTAAAGGCGATAATATTGGGGATAAGCTGGGCATTGAGCGTGGCGCCGAGGATTTCGGCATCTGACCACTCAATATCTTCCTGAACCAAGCGATGTTCTTTCGCCACCGCATGGCCACCGGAAACAGCAGCTTTCAGGCAACAAAAAACCGCCCTGACGGCGGCTCCAGCTTTTTATATAAAAAGATTGGTTGCGGGGGCAGGATTTGAACCTGCGGCCTTCAGGTTATGAGCCTGACGAGCTACCGGGCTGCTCCACCCCGCGCCAAGCGCCTTACACGGCGCAGGTTACGCATCTAGCATAATCATACACAGAAAGCAAATAATCTTGCAGAAATTTCCAAACTTATTTTTTAAATATCTTTTTACGGAAGACACTAAGCCGCTTTTTCAATACCCTGAGAGACTGCCTAATACAAGTGAACCAGCCTTATAATAGTCTTAGACGGAGTAAAATTTTGAGCCTTTCCACTTTTCCTTAACTCAGCCGGGCGGCAGCAGAATGGCGGCACAGGCGGCTTATGCACCGCCGGCTTGAAACTACGCCACATATACGCTCCCCACTTTCACCGGCCATAAGCCGGTATCCTCCCGCCTGCCATTTTTATCTCTCAAGACAACAAGATTGCAATAGAGGTTTAGCAAATCGTAAATTTTATAGGGGGAACACACGCCAAACAAACAGGATAAGCGCATAAAACAGGGCAAACAGGGCAGCGCTGTCGCTTCTTATCGCCGGCAATGTGCCATTTTCCAGAGAGTCGAAGAAAACGGCAACGCGCCTTCAGGCATGCCTGTCTAACCTGCCTTGCAGGAGGCCGAAAAAGGGGGCACGGCAGCCCCCTTAATATTAAAGCATAATAAAATCACCGATTTTATCTGGATAATATCAGTTTTTTGTGCTTTTTCCTGACAGAAATTACCCTTGAAACAGGGCTTCAACCATAGAAATATAGCTATCCCCATGGCGCCGCTCGACTATCGCTTCTTTTTCCGGCCTGCCGTTTTTGCCGATAAGCGGCTTACCGTCTTTACCCTTTTTATCCACCAGCTTTGCCCCGCCCAAATGCTCAAGCTGTTTTGCTTTCACCTTTGCGCTATGCAGCTCGTGCGCTTTATCCATTTCCCAGCGCAACTCCAGCCCTTCTCGATCCAACAATTCAATAACAGATTTCGCAACAGCATTTTTCAGCTTGCGATCATAGGCCATAAGCTGTCGCGCTTTATTGACCCCGGCGGTCAGATTAACCGGCAGGTTTTTCTCTTCCAATAGCGCCAAATGGGCAAAGCGATTGCGAATCCAAACCTTATAATCCGCCCTTTTTAAACGCTCATTACTTTCTCTAAAGCAGAGTTTATATTTTTTACCGTCTCTTTCCTCATAAGAAGTATCTGCACCTGTAATAGAAAAAAGTTCAGCGATTTTATCGCTAATCTTCTTATTTTCCGCCGTCAATTTACAAAAAGCTTCAATAATTTGCCCTTCTGTGAGCAAATTAACACCATGGGCATTGGGTTTTTTGATAGTTTCTCCATTTACATCTTTGTTTTCTTTATCTTTCAAGGCTGGAGAAAATTGCTTTCCAAGAGGCGTTTTTCTATCTTTAGCTTTATCCGTCTCTTGCTCCGCTTCTTCTTGCGGTTCAGGAGCTAAATCCCCGTATTCTTCATGCAACAAAGCCAGCAGGGTGAAATATAAATCGCGCTCAACCAGGCCAGAAAAGTCAACCAGCCGCCCCAGCACATTCATCAGCAGGCGGTGCAGCCGCACATGATTTTGCAGCGTGACTTCCGCCGTTAAGCGCTGGTGATCGCCTATCTGCTGCACCAGCTCCTTATAGAGCTGCCCGTTTTCCCGCTCCCATTGTTTTTTATTTTTTGCATCGACCCATTCTTCATGCAGATCCGCCCGCTTTTTTTGCGCCTTGGCAATTTCCTTTTTCAGTTCCTTACGTTTTCGCTCCCGCTCTTCCTGCTCATCTTCCGCACCCGGAAACAGCTCTTTTACCGAATCACGCCGCACTTTATAGGCGTCTGTATCTTTAGCGGACAGCCAAGCTAAAACCTTGCTGCCGAAGCGTTGCATTTCCCGCAAATCGCGGAAGGCCTGTGGGCTATCCTGCCCTTCCTGTTTCGGGAAGACGGTATCAAAATCTTTAGGCTCCTTATAATAATCCGCATAATCCTGCTTCAGCAATTCTGAAAGCTGGCCGTCCTCTCCCTTCCCCGCCACCATAAATTGCGCATCATGCATAAAAATATAGAGATCCAGCACTTGCACAAGCTGCGCCGCAATTTCCTGCTCGCTACCATGCTGCAAATGCGGACGGTTTTCGTCAGCCACTGCGCCGCGGCCTTCCGGTTTTTGCACAATAATCTGATATTTGCGGATTTGCTGGCGCAGGCTGGAAACTTCTTCCACCGGCATTAAGTGCAAGAGAAAATAGAGCGCAGCCTGCCATAGTTGCGGCGCGGCTTTCTCCGGCACATTATCCAACTGTTTATGCACATCAATGCTCGGATTTTCTGTCTTCTTGCGCTGTGGAATTTCCAGCACAAAGGCAAGGCTTTTCTTTTGCCCCTCATCTTCAACTTGCAGATAATCCGCCAGCGCCAGCGCGACAACATCGCATTTCAAATCTTCAATATAGCCCGCCTGCTCCCGTGCTTTAGCGCCATTGCTTTCATGACCGTTCTGCACGCGCATTTCTGTCGCCGTGGCCGCTGTAAGCTGATAGAAAAATGTCTCGATAGTATCGCCGGGCTGCAATCTATAAAGCCCGTCATTTCTCGAAACGGTAAGCAGCAGCTCTTCCGCCGATTTCGGCTCGCCTTTAGCGTTTTTCCCGTTCAGATGGCGCGCTGCCCCGGTGGCGCGGCCAATGGCTTTATCAATATATTTCTGCACCTCTTTATAAGGGAGCGCATCAAGCCAGGCTTTAAAAGCGCCGTCATAGAGCAATTTTAAAACCGCCCATTGGCAATTTGCCGCTTCGCCTGCCTCACCCTCGCGATTTTGCGCCGGCACATAATCGGGCAGCGCAATTTCCGGCAGCAGCTTGCCGCTGCTGTCCTTCCCCTGTTTAACGCCTTTCCACGCCTTTTCGGCGCGCTCCAGCACGCGGCGCAAACGCGGCAAAGGTAACAGCCTGCTATTGCCGGCGGCAATCTTTTGCCATAAAAAGCGTATATCCGCCCCGCCCAGATAATAAGCGAGCTGGATATTTTCCAAGCGGTCTTTCAACCGCTCCTGATATTTCTGCCGGTGCTGCCGGTAACGCTCTGCCAAAACCGGACAAACGGCCTTTATTATGTTATTTTCTGCTTCTTTCTTGGCCTTTTCTTCTTCTCTCTCGTTTCCCTTTATCTCACGTAATTTTCCCTCCTGCTGCAAGGCTTCAACAAAGCTGCCCATGCCTTTAAAATGGAAAGCGGCATTGCGCAAATCCGTCAGAGACTTCAAAGCAAAACAGCACCAGTCCCGCTGCGCTAGTGACGGCTTTTTATCGCTTTTATCTCCATCATCGGCAAAGAGCAGGTTATATTTCTGCTCCGCTTTAACCGCATTAAATCTATCCGCCGATAAAGCCTCATTTTTGGCAAAGAGAATATCGCCGGCAATGTTATTATTGGGGTCGACCCAATCCTTCACCGTGCGGGCGGCAAAAGCCAGCGCGCGGCGCCAGACGCGAACAAAAGCCTCATTTTGCTTAATCTCTGTCTGCCCGGCGCTGCCCCAATAGCGGCTATTCTCCACTTCCTCGGCTTTTGGCCAATATTGGGCAATAAAAGCCGGTTTGTCGCCGGCGAAATCCGCCTTGCCGGCTTCATCGGCACGCGCTTTATCTGCCGCCGTGTAATGGATAATTTTGCCCAGGCGGATAAGGTGGTTTATGTCGCGATTCTTCCGCCGGTTGCGCAGCAAAGCAAAAAGCTTGTCATCATTGTCCGGCAGCAGCCTTTCCAGCCGCTCACAAACAAGCTCTTTCAGCTTGTCTTTGGCGTTTTCCCCTTGCACAAGCGGCTTTTGCTTATCAACAAAAAGCGGTTTGCCCTTCAGCCTTTGTTTATAGCTTTCCTTCACCGCATTATGCACCGCCAGCAAAGCTTTATCCGCCTCTTGCGCTTCGGCATATTTCTTCGCTTCGCCAAAAATAACCGGCCAGACGGCGCGCAATTCACCGACAGCAATATTATAGGCCGGTTCTTTATCCGCCTTTTCCTGCTCAGCGAGGATAGCCTGCCTGATACGCGCGGCAAGATTATCGCCGCCCGTATGAGAGCGCAATTTGTCGCGATAGCGATCTATATCCTGCTTAAAAAAATCCGTATTGGCCAAAACCCGGCGCGGCTGCAACACATTGGCGGCAATAGCTTTCGCCCTGTCGGCAATCAAACCTTCCGACTTCAGCCTCTTATCCTGATTTGAGTGCTGTTTATGCCCGTAGCGCGCCCGGTCAGCGCCCGCTTTATGCGGTGGAACAATTTTATAAGCCCGCTGATATAAATGCCGGTATATTTCAACGACAATAGTTTCAGCCTCATTCGGGCCAATATCCTGCCATTGTCTCGAGCCGACAAACAGCTTGTAAAGCCGGCCTTTAGGGAAATCTTCCCGCCTCCCCTGTTTGGCCGCTGCCGCGCTAATTTTATTATCCCAATAATCCTTGAGTTTCTGCTTTTCCGCTTCCGTTATATCTTGCGGAAATAATTGCTCAACGCCCAAATATTCCCAAACCGCTTGCCCTAAAACGGCCCTGACATCGCGGATTTTCTGTTTTTCCTTATTTTCTCTCTCCAGCCTTTCCCTTTTCCGGGCATCGGCAATATTATTATTCACTGCTCTATCAGCCGCCGGCTTGGCAATAATTTTATCAATAATAGAAAGCCATTGCCGTAAAATGGGCTCGCCCTGCGATAACAGTGCAGCGATTGTCTGCACATTTTCCTGACCGTTACTTGCCGCTTTATTGTTAAGCGTAGCTTTGCTTATTGCTATTTCCCGTTTACGAGTTTCTTTTTGAACGACGGATCGGCCGTAAGGTTTTATAATTTTCATATGTCACCTGTAATTATTGGGGGCTTTTACGCAGAAAATATAGGCGGAAACAGCTCTTCAAGATTGCCTCATAATAATACATTATTTTTGCAATTTCCATAAATTTTTTCAGGTTTATTATTTGCATTTTTTTGGATTTCTTGCTGTAGCAGGGATCCGATGGGAGTATTTTTCAGACAAAATTGCATTGACGTATTGGCGACATTACTGGCGGTTGGCGGCGATTTGCGGGGGGAAGGGACGAGCGGCGGTTTGGCGGACAGTTCCGGTATGCTGTGCCTTTTTTCTTCTGCCTGCCTCCGTTAGAGCTTTTTTCCGGCAAAAGCTGAGCTGCCGCGCGGGTTAGCGTTTCAGCAGGAGCATTTTCAGCTTAATATGCTTCATTTACAATAGGTTCGCCCAGTTTCTCGGGTTGAAGATGGTTTACCTTACCAGCAGCTTTCCCTTCTGCCTGCCTGGGCGATTGCCGGGTCGCCGTGCCTGGGGCTGTCAATGCCGGCCGATTAACAAAAAGCCCTGTTTTTGGCCGGCGGGCGAGGTGTGGATTTTGGGATATTTTGCGTAAGGAAAGGCAGATAACAGAGAGATATTTTGCTGTTTTAAAGGCGATAGCTATCCGATAAAAAGGCCCCGCTTTTAGCCGGGCTTTTATCTATGGGGCCTTCTGGTTTTTATCGGGCGGATCTGCATGCGCAGGCGAGAAGCCGCCGCAGACGCATATTTTGCCTTGTAAAAAGAAGGGATTTTTGTGCGAGATAAGTAAGGAGAAGCTGTTATAGCCGATGGCAAGGCTTTTTATCTATCTGGTTAAGCATATTGATAATAAAGCGCCTATTGGCTTTCAGGATTGTGAGCTATTTTTGCGGTCTGGCGCCAATAGTTTTGTGCCTAAGGATAGTTTGCAAACTATTTGCAGTTTTTTTTGCTGGATCGCTTTGGCGCGCGAACGGCGGCTCCGGCTCTGTCCGGCATTTTGCGCCTGAGGCATTATGAGCCGCCTGCAAAGTGGTTATGCTTTTATTTTAGGGAGATTTTATGTAAAGGAAGAATGCGCAGAGGAGAGTGAGGAGGTGAGAGTTTATGTAATGTATTTGGCAGATCCGGCAGCGCCCTGATCTC
>NZ_QLZD01000043.1 GCF_008636115.1 Candidatus Tokpelaia sp.
CTGTTATTGACGCTATTAAAGCTGCTGTCTACCGCCTTGAGGGCATCGCCGACATTATTGGCGGTAGCGCCCTGCACAGTATAGCTTGGGGCTGTGCCGGCGGCGACATCAGCGCCGCCGCCAAGATAGGTGCTGGTATTGGCGGCCACCGTGTTAATGGCGGTGGTGTTAGCCGTGATATTGGTCTTGTTGCCGGCAATATCAGTCGTGTTTGTGGCAATATCATCGGTGTTTGCAGCAATATTGCCGGCATTAGTGGTCACATTATTATTGGTAGCATTAAGCTGGCTGCCGTTGACAGCATCGGTTGAGCTGTCAGACAAAGTGCCGGCAGAAAGATTGGTGAGCTTTGTGCCGCTGCTGCCCGCAAGCGTAATGCTGTCTTTACTGGTGCTGTCATATATAACGGCTACATCGGCCAGGCCCTTGAGCTGAGCAACATTGACAGCGTCAGTATCGGCCGTGCCGGCGGCCAGCCCGGTAATCTGGCGGGTGAGATTATTGGCAGCATCGCCCACGCTGGCGGCACCGAGGGTTGAAACCCAGGCAGCGCCGGTCTGGGTAGAAGCAGCGCCGGTTACCATATCATAGCCGGCAATGCCGGAAGCTGTTTCGGCGACCGATTGCGCGCCGATAGCCACGCCGTCACTGACCGAGGCTTTGCTTAAATAGCCGAGAGCGACTGTGTTAGCGCCGGTGGCCTGGGCACCGTTGGTGACAGAAAGCGCGCCGGCGGAATCCTGCCCGCCGGTGCCGCCGCCAATAGCTATGGAATTTGTGCCGGAAGCAGTGCTTAAAGCGCCAAGAGCGATAGAGCTTTTATTGCTTGCCGTGGCTAATGTGCCGAAAGCCAGGCTGCTTTCGGCCGCTGCCTGCGCGCCAATGCCGAAGGCCAATGTGCCATTGCCGTTGGCGCGGGAATTGAGACCGAAAGCGACCGAACCGGAGCCAAAAGCCCAGGCGCCCCAGCCCATAGCCTGTGACCCAATGCCATAGGCCAGGCTGTCGCAGCCAATGGCATTGGCATTGGCGCCAAGCGCCTGGGTGCGCGCTGTCCGATTGCCGCTTAGCCATAATTTCCCCGTGCCTAACTGGGAGTTATCCGCGTTGTAAAGCGGCATGCCGTTTGGCTGCCCGGCACCGGCATTGCTGGTCTGGGAGGCTGTTTTCATATCAAATTCATTGCCAAAACCGTAAAGACCGTTCGTGCTGTTGGCATCTCCCGTTCCCCAAATGCTGGTGGGATCCAGATTGCCGCTTTCGCTGTTATCCATGCTGAGGCGCGAACAGTCGGCATCGCCGACCAGAGCAATAGAGTTTTGCGAAGCAAAGGCGCCCTGAGCACCGGAATTGCCGCCAATATTTGAAGTAATATCACCGGAGGCCTGGCCTTTATCTGTCCAGACAATAGCGGCAAAAGCGGAAGAAAATGGTGCGGCAGCTACAGCAAGCGCACCCATAGCAGCGCTTAAAAGAGACAGGCGGGAAATTCGTCTGCTGTTTTTACCCCCGGCAGAGCAGCAGGCAATCCTCCATATAGTTTTGCTGTTTTCCCAAAGCATCTGCATGAAAACTCATCAAATATTATCATATTCAACCTGAAGCGAAACTGAAACACGAACATATTACGAATAAAACAGGAATAATTAACGAATATAATAGAGGGCTTATCGTCAGTTATGGCAAATTTTGTCAACCCGGAAGCTCTGCTCCCGAGAGCATAAACAGGCCTTTATTCCCGTTATATTGCTGTAAAATTATAGAATTATGGATAAAAAATGGTTAAGAGAAAGAATATTATGAAGTATAAACCCGTATGGGCGTGTTTATACGCCAGCAATATTTTGTTTTACTTTTTCCAATACAGAGCTTTGTAAAAACAGAGTTTCCCGGTGCTAAATTTTCTATTAGCGTGTTCCCCGGCCGTTAATTGCGGCGCGCAAACACCGTTTCCGACAGATTATGATTTGCGGCAGTATTATAAGATATTGCAAATTTGCCGGTTAACCTTAATATCAGCCTTAACCTTAAGGACAGAATTAACCTTAACCGCAGGTGAGGGGGCATAAGGGCAAAAGCAAGGGAATGGGTGAAAAATGGAATGCGAAAGAGCAGAAGCACGCTGTTCCCCAAAAATTTTGCGCTATTGCCGGTTTTATCTGCAAAGTGCAAGGTGAGTTTTGGGGCAGGAACAGCGTCAGAATAACAAATTCTGCTTTTGCTGCTGTTGCGTTTGAGGCACAAAGGCAAAAGCAAGGGAATGGGTGAAAAATGGAACGTGAGAGAGCAGAATTTGATGTCGTCATTGTCGGTGCCGGGATTGCCGGCCTGTCGGCGGCGATAAGGCTGAAGCAAATTGCGCCGCATTTAACCGTGACAGTGGTGGAAAAAGGGGCAGAAATCGGGGCGCATATTCTTTCCGGCGCGGTGATTGACCCTGTCGGTATCAATACGCTCTTGCCGAGCTGGAACAAAAATGCCCGGCACCCGTTTAATACTCCGGTAGAGCAGGATTTTATGCGGCTGTTAACGCGCAATAAAGCCTATAGGCTGCCGCATTTTCTGGCACCAAAGATTTTGTCTAATCAGGGCAATTACATTGTTTCCCTTGGTGCCGTATGCCGCTGGCTGGCCGTGCTGGCAGAAGAACTGGGTGTTGATATATTCCCCGGTTTTGCCGTGCAGGACGGTGTTTTTGCTGAAAACGGCGCGCTTATCGGCATTATAACCGGCGATCAGGGGCTGGAAGCTGATGGCAGCCCGGGTGCCGGCACTATACCGGGCATGGAGTTGCGCGCCAAATATGTGCTGGTGGCAGAAGGTGCGTGCGGTTCGCTGACACAGGCGCTAATAAAACGCTATGGTCTGGATAAAGCCTGTAATGGGCAAAAATATGGGCTGGGATTAAAAGAATTATGGGAAATAAGGCCGGAAATGCACAAACAAGGCCTGGTGGAGCATTATTTCGGCTGGCCCCTGGGCAAAAAAGCGACAGGCGGCGGTTTTGTCTATCATATGCAGGACAACAAGCTGGCGCTTGGCCTGATTGTGCATCTGGATTATGCTAATCCCTATATTTCGCCTTTTGAAGAATTTCAGCAATGGAAGACGCACCCGGTTCTGCGGCAGCTATTGACCGGTGGCAGGCGTTTGGCCTATGGCGCGCGGGTGATCAATGAAGGCGGCTGGCAATCTGTGCCGCGTTTGAGTTTTGCCGGCGGCGCGCTGATTGGCTGTGCAGCGGGTTTTGTCAATCTGCCGCGGCTTAAAGGCTCACATAATGCGGTTTTATCGGCCATTGCTGCGGCTGATGCTGTTGCTGCTGCTCTGGCCGCCGGGCGCGCGCATGATGAAATTGTGGAAATTGAGACAGGCTGGCGGCACAGCGCTATTGGCCGTGATTTATACCCTGCGCGCAATGTCAAGCCGCTGCTGGAGCGCTATGGCAGTGTGGCCGGCGCGGTTCTGGGCGGGGCAGATATATGGTGCGGGCAGATTTTCGGTTTTTCGCCTTTTGGCACATTGCGCCATAAAAACAGCGATGCGGCAGCGCTGGGGGCCGCCGCCGATTATCAGGAAATTGCCTATCCCAAGCCGGATAATCAGGTGAGTTTTGACCGTGCTTCCTCGGTTTATTTGGCCAATATTCGCGCAAGGGAGGGCGCACCATGCCATTTGCGGGTAAAAAACAAGGCGCTGCAAAAAACTTCAGAATGGGGTGTTTTTGCCGGGCCGTCTCAACGCTATTGCCCCGCCGGCGTTTATGAATGGCTGCCGGAGGCAAAAGCGGAGGAGGCGAAGCCGGCAAAAGAGCTGTCGCCTGCCGGAGATAAGGGCAAAAGCCGGCAGTCGGCGCAAAAAAACGGTCAAGCCTTGGTGGAAATGCAATATCATATTCAGGCGCAAAATTGTGTGCAGTGCAAGAGCTGCGCTATTAAAGACCCGAATGGCAATATAGACTGGACAGTGCCTGAAGGCGGCGAAGGCCCGATTTACCCCGATATGTAGCACTTCTCTCTTATTTATCCAGGCCAGTCTGGATAGCAGCTAACCTGGTGAGAGTGCTCTCTGCTGTGGCAATATAGACTGGACAGTGCCTGAGGCTTTGAAGGCCCGATTTACCCCGATAGCTGTTTTGGCAATGAGGAGGGGGCGCAAAAACGCAAAATGCAGCTTGCATGACTCAATTAACCCGTTACCAGTCGCCGAGGGTGGTCTGGATTAGCGCCAGTGCGGCGATGGCAGCCGTATCGGCACGCAAAATGCGCGGCCCCAGCGGGATTGCGGTGATAAAATCCTGCGCATAAAGCAAGCGGCGTTCCGCTGCGCTAAAGCCGCCTTCCGGGCCGATAAGCAGGCCGATAGTCGGCATTATATCCGCCTCTTGCCGCATATCTGCTTCTTCTCTGTCGGCTGCCGGTGAGGCTGCTTCTTTTGCTCCGGCCGCCGGTGTAAACAGTTTTTGCGCCGCCGCTTCCTGTCGCTTCTCCGGCGCTGCTTCTGCCCTTTTCTGCCTGTCGCCCGCTGCTTTTAACTGTAACAGCACGGGCAGGGGGTTGTGCGCCGTTGCTGCCTTCTCCCCTGTTGCCGTTCTGTCTTTTTCAGCGGCGGTAAATTTTGCCCCAGCCGGTGTAATTTGCGCTTCATCGGCAAAAATGAGCCTGGCTTCCCTGCCCCATTGCTGCTGCCAGCCCTGCAAAAGCGCAGCTAAAGACAGCGGCTCAGCCAGAGAGGCCAGGCTAAGCTGCCCGCATTGCTCCGCCGCTTCCATGATATTCGCCTTTAGCCGGCCGCTATTGAGCTTATATATTTGCGTATGTTGGGTCAGCACCGGCTGGAGAAAATTCACCCCCATTTCTACCGCTTTTTGCACCATATAATCAAGCCGCGCCCCTTTAAGCGGGGCAAAGCAGTAAACCAGCCGTATTTTGGCTTTATCCTGTCGGCGGGTTTGTTCTTTCAGCCGCAGCCGCAGGCTCTTTTTGCCGGCCTCAAGGCAATGCGCGCGCCACTCGCCGCCTTTGCCGTCAAACAGCAAAATATCCTGCCCCTGTTGCAGCCGCAGCACATGCAGTAAATAATGCGTCTGCTCTTTACTGAGAGAAAATTCTGCACCCTGTTTTGGCATTGCCTCAACAAAAAGGCGCTGTATTTTATAATTTGCCCGCATGTATTTCTCTGATTATATTGCGCGTTTTTCTACAGCACATAAAAGGAGACACGCATATGACCCTCTCTTTTGTTTAATCGGCAACCAGGCCAGGCGCTGCGCCAAATTTGCCTAAACTCCTGTCTGTTCGGCACATATTTTGCCATTTGCTTTATGCAGGGCGGCAATCGCCGTAATATCTTCCGCTGTCAGTTTAAAATCAAAAATATGAAAATTTTCAATTATGCGGCTGTCATGAACGGATTTGGGGATAGCAATATTGCCAATATCCATATGCCAGCGCAAAATAACCTGCCCGACTGTTTTACCATAATGCCCGGCAATTTTGCCTAAAACCGGCTCGTCAAACGCTGCTCCGCGGCCAAGCGGGCAATAGGCGACAGTGGCAATATTGTGCTGCTGATGAAAAGCGCGCAATTCTGCTTCCTGAAAATAAGGGTGCACTTCTATCTGATTGACAGCGGGGACAATGCCCGTTTCCTTAATCAGACGCTGCAAATCTTCTACCCGGAAATTGGAAACGCCGATAGATTTTGTCAGCCCCTGGCCCTGCAGATGAATCAAGGCCCGCCATGTTTCCACATAAAGATTACGCTGCGGGCAAGGCCAGTGAATAAGATATAAGTCCAGATAATCGGTTTGCAGGCGCCCAAGACTGGCTTCAAAAGCGCGCAGGGTTTGATCATAGCCTTGGTGATTATTCCATAATTTTGTGGTCAAAAACAACTGCTCACGCGGCACATCACAACGCTTCAGCCCTCTGCCAATATCTTCTTCATTATTGTAATGTTCTGCCGTATCAATATGGCGGTAGCCGGTGTTGACAGCGAAGGCTATATTTTCTTCTGCCTCTTTGCCGGTGATGCGCGATGTGCCGAAACCCAGTTGCGGGATAGGGTGCCTGTCATTTAAATGGACGGAAGGAATTTGCATAAAATCACTCTCTTTATCTTGCCTGAAAATTGCGCCGGCGCAATTTTGCGCCCTATGCCTGCGCTCGTTTATCTTTGATCTATGCTGCTTACAGGGCAGCAAATTCTGCCGGATCTGGTGCCTGCCTGCCGTCCGCTTTATGCAAAGCAGCAATAGCAGCCATGTCTTCCGGCGTCAGCCTGAAGTCAAAAATATGAAAATTTTCAATTATGCGGCTCTGCGTCACTGATTTGGGAATGATAATATTGCCGATTTCAATATGCCAGCGCAGGGTAATTTGCCCCGGCGTTTTGCCATGGCGTCTGGCAATATCACCCAAAACCGGATCGCCCAGCAAGGCACCGCGGCCAAGCGGGCTGTAAGCGACAGTAGCAATATTGTGCTGCTGATGAAAAGCGCGCAATTCTGCTTCCTGAAAATAAGGGTGCACTTCTATCTGATTGACAGCGGGGACAATGCCCGTTTCCTTAATCAGACGCTGCAAATCTTCTACCCGGAAATTGGAAACGCCGATAGATTTTGTCAGCCCCTGGCTCTGCAGATGAATCAAAGCCCGCCATGTTTCCACATAAAGATTACGCTGCGGGCAAGGCCAGTGAATAAGATATAAATCCAGATAATCAGTCTGCAGGCGCTTAAGGCTGGCTTCAAAAGCGCGCAGGGTCTGCTCATAGCCCTGATCGCTATTCCATAATTTTGTGGTCAAAAATAACTGCTCACGCGGCACATCACAACGCTTCAGCCCCGTGCCGACACCTTTCTCATTCTCATATATTCTGGCCGTATCAATGTGGCGATAACCGGTTTTAACAGCAAATTCCACGCTTTTATCCACCTCATTATCCGCTATCTTCCATGTGCCGAAACCCAGTTGCGGAATAGTGTGTTTATCATTCAAACTAATGGAAGGGACGTGCATAACAGGGACTCCTCATAATCTCACCCGGCAGGAATACAAGGCTCTGCGCCTTGCCTGCCCTTCACAGAAAAGAGCGTCAATGTGGCAAAATTTCGGCTTTCGGCGTAATATACACGCCCTTATCCGGCCGGTTGCCGGCGCTTTTGCTGCCTTTATCTGCCACTGTCTGTCCGGCTGGGGCGGTGCTGAAAGGAGCGCCGGTTGCGATAAATTGCAAAGCCGGGACAAGGCTTCGCTGCAGGCACTGCACATCGGCGCATTGGCCGCTGTCGCTTTGCCGAGCCGGGTCAAAAACCCCTTCTATATACAGGCGATTGGCGCTTAAATCAGCTTCCCCCTGTAGCTCCAGCCTGTGGCTGCCAAAAATAATTATGCCTGATAAAGGCTTTAACGCCCCTTTATTGATGGTAAATTTACCTTCCAGCCGGTCAAATTTAAAGGCAGCAGGCTTGCCTGCGCCATATATTTCAGCCAGCGCGAAAGGCTGTCCGGTTTTGACGCGGTCGATAAAGGCAGTCATGGCAAAATCGGCCATGCTGCCGCTGTTAAGGTTAATAAGGAATTGCCCATGAGCATAAGGCCAGATATTCCGGGCAAAAATACTATAATAAGATAAAGCCGGCGCGGCGACAGAGGGCTGTGTTTGCTGCCTTTCCGGCCTGTTTTTCCGGCCTGGTTCGCGTTTTTTGCTTTTATGTGCGGCCGCGGCCCGGTTTTTCTGCTTTTGCGGTAATTGAGCCTGTTTTTCCGGCAAAGCCGCCTGCATGGTGAGGTTGATATTGGCTTTGCCGCGTAATTGCAGCGCCGGCGGCGGGTTAAAGCCAAAAAGGCCGGCTGCCTGTTGCAGTCTGCTCAAATTAGTATTTGTGGTGGAAAAGCGGGCTTCCAGCCCGGTCAGGCGATCTTTGTCACTTTTTAGCCGCAAGCTGCTTTGGGCCGTGCCATCAAAAATCTGCATTGTGCCAATATCAAAAATCAGGCCGCTTTGCTGCATTTGGATTGAGGCGGCAGCATGATTCACCGGCACAGTGTTAAACACGGCTCTATCGGCAGAAATACGCAAATCCAGGCCAAAAAGATCAAAGACAGGCATATCAACCGGCTGCCGGCCGGCCGCATCGGGCGCCGGCGCGGCGGCAAACAAAGCGGGGGCAGGCAGGCTGACAGTTAAATTTTCAAAAGCGAGAGAACCGCTAATTTGCGGCCGGCTGTTTTGATAGCCGATTTCCAGGGCGCCGCGGCCGCTATTGCCGCTGCTGTCACTGCCTATAGTCAACACAATATCGCTTAAGGCCGTGCGGTTTACATCAGCTTTCAGCTCAGATTCCCAGATAAAAGGCGTGGTCATATTGGTGCCGAAAGGCAGGCGCAGGCCGAGCCAGGCCAGGGTTTGATCCATGCCGGGAGAGCGGGCGGCCAAAGACCCGCGCGCGCCAAAATTCTGCCCTGCCTGTGCTGTGCCGGTAAAGGTAATGCCGCCTTTGGCAGAATTGAAACTGATACGCAGCGGGCTCTGGCCGCCGCTCATCAGCAACAGGGCATTATCGGCCCTGACAGCCAGATTAGTGGCCGTGCCGTGCCACAGGCCGGCAGCAGTCAGATCTGCGGCGCGGCTGTGGCGCGGCCAGTCAATTTCAGCCTCAATATTGCGGATTTCATGATATAATGGCGGTTGTTTTTTTTTTTTTTTGGCCCGCCCGCCCGCATGTCTGTCTTCTGCTGCGGCGGCAGGGTAAGTGAGCAAACCGTCTTCAATAATAATACGACCGAAAGGCTGGAGCAATAAAGGCAGTTGCGCGCTATTATCCCGGCCGGCTTGTGCTGTTTCGCTCAACCGGTTTTGTGTTTCGCGCAGTTTGCTGCCGAAATTACCTTCCGAGCGGGCAAAGGCGGCGAATAAGGAAGCCGTTCTGACCGGCTCGGTAAGGGTGAAATGCGGGCGGACAAGTCTGGTCTCAGAGAAACGGGCGCGGCGGCGCAAGGCGTCCAGCAGTGACATATGGACAATAATTTTTTCCGCATTCATCAGCGGCGCATTGGCCTGGGAATTATCGGTGAGGACAACATGCGGCAGGCTGGCCTGAAAAGACGGGAAAACAGTAATTTGCGGCGGCTCGCGCAGCTGCACATTATAGCCGGTCATACTGCTTAAATCATGCGCCAGGCGCAGCCTTATGGCATCAGTAGAGACCAGAAAGGGCAGTAAGGCAATAAATATTGCAAGGCTGAGAAAAAGCAGGACAAGGCATAAAATGCAAAGCTTCAGCCCGGCTTTTAGCGACATGCCGCAACACCTTTAAAAACAGCTTGTAATCCTGCTGTAAAATGGCGGTTCCCCAATAAAAAGGGGGTTAAGTTCCGCTCTGTTTCCTCGCCAAGATTACTTCGAAAACCGGGATAAAACAAGCGGCAGGAATTATGACCGGAATAAATACAGGGACAAAGGGCGGCATAAGCCCGTTTTAGCCTGTCACACGGCCAAAGCCTGTGGTGACAACAGACCCATTATCTCTTTGTGCATGCGCGCAACTGGCTGGCGAACGGCTAAAGCCTGTGCGGCAATAGCAGGTAAGCTGTTGCCTGTTTCTTTTCTGCAAGCAGTCGCCGCAGAGCCAAAGCCTGTGGTGACAACAGACCCATTATCTCTTTGTGCATGCGCGCAATCGGCTGGCGAACGGCTAAAGCCTGTGCGGCAATAGCAGGTAAGCTGTTGCCTGTTTCTTTTCTGCAAGCGGCCGCCGCAGAGCCAAAGCCTGTGGTGACAACAGGCGGCAGCGCGGCCGAGGCACACAAATATACAGAGCCGGCGGCGATAAACAAAAACGGGGAAACTGAAGCCCCCCGTTTTCTAAATCAGGCAATCACATTGCATAACGCAATCACGTCACAAGACGCTACGGCGTGCGCTCTTAGTCATCTACGCTGATATTGACAGCTTTAGGGCCTTTGCCGCGTTTATCGGCTTCCGTATCAAAAGAAACTTTTTGCGCTTCCTGCAAGCTGGACAGGCCTGAAGCCTGCACCGCCGAAATATGAACAAAAATATCGGCACTGCCATTGTCCGGCTTAATAAAACCAAAGCCTTTTTCCGCGTTAAAGAATTTAACCACGCCCGTCTGAGACATTCCATTTTTCCTTTTTGCTGGGATTCCCGCGTCAGCCCTGCCGCTCCGCTGCCGGATACAACAAAACTCAAACCAAAACCCCGATAATAAAACCGGAGGCAGCCAATTTGCCGCCTGCCGGCCACTTACTCCAGGCAGTTTGTAGAATTATTCGGGGAGATGACCTGCCTTGAACCTGTATCCGGCATGGTACCGAAAAATAATAAAGATGCAAAAACTACAGCCAAGCCCACAAAACTCCGCAACAGAAGATTTAACTCTTCCGATGTTCGCAAAATGCCTTCCGCCGCAAACTCTGCTTTATTTCCGTGTCTTTGGCAAGAGTTTTTTCATCTTTTGCGACAAAGTTTACCGGTTTTTCAGCTTTATTGGGTCGAACCAGGCGGATTTTACGGCAAAGACGGCTAAAAAAGCAGGAAATAAAACAAAATACAGCGCCGGCAGCAAAAAACAAAAAGGAGGAAAGAGCCAAAAGCAGCAAGAGCCAAAGGCTGAGAAAAAGCAGGGAAATGGATCCTGAGCGGTCTTGCGGCCTTGGTATTGCCGCGGCCGGATTTTCAGATTTTAGCGCCCCGGGCGGCCGGTTTTGGCGGTGCGGCGGCGCCTTTGCGGCTTTGGTTCTTCTTCTGCTGCGTTTATAATTACCACTCCGGCGGCAGCCTTGCGCCCAGGTTCTTCTCCCCCATTTTTTGTCTTACCGGCGGGTATTTCGGTGCGGCGCACTGTCATTTCGTCAAGGCGATTTTTGCGGAACAGGCCGCCTTTTTGTGCCGCTACGGCCTTTTGTGTTAAAATGCCGGTATCCATAACCGGCCCCATTTCATCAAGCTCCGGTTTTTTAAACAGACTTGTTTTTTCTGCCTGCGGCTTGTCGGCTTTTATCTGCGGCTTACCGGTTTTTTTTGCCGGTTTCACCGGCTCATCTGCCCGCACCATAGGGTCATCAGCCAGCACCAGTTCCAGTTCCTGCAGGCGTTTGATTTCATCGCGCAGCCGAGCCGCCTCCTCAAAATCCAGATCGGCGGCAGCGGCTTTCATCGCCTTTTCCAAATGGCTGATATGGGCAGCGAGATTATTGCCTATCATCGCTCCTTCCTGAGTAAAGGCGGCAATCCCGGCGCGAACATGGTCGCGCTCATAAACGGAATCCAGAATATTGCCGATATTTTTCTTCACACTTTCCGGGGTAATATTATGCGCATGATTATAGGCAAGCTGTTTTTCGCGCCGGCGCTCTGTCTCCCGCAAAGCGCGCTCAATGGAGCCGGTAATTTTATCGGCATAAAGAATAACGCGGCCGTCAATATTGCGCGCGGCGCGGCCGATTGTCTGGATAAGCGAAGTTTCAGAGCGCAAAAAGCCTTCTTTATCGGCATCGAGAATAGCAACAAAGCCGCATTCGGGAATATCCAGCCCCTCACGCAACAGGTTAATGCCAACCAGCACATCAAAAGCGCCCAGCCGCAAATCGCGGATAATTTCTATCCGCTCCAGGGTTTCAATATCTGAGTGCATATAGCGGACGCGAATGCCCTGCTCATGCAAATATTCGGTCAAATCTTCGGCCATGCGCTTGGTCAAAACGGTAACCAGCGAACGATAGCCTTTTTGTGTTGTCTGGCGAACTTCATCAATCACATCATCAACCTGGCTGCCGACCGGGCGGATCTCTACCGGCGGATCAATCAAGCCGGTGGGGCGAATAAGCTGCTCGGCAAAAACACCGCCGGCCTGTTCCATCTCCCATTTGCCCGGCGTGGCCGAAACGGCAATGGTTTGCGGCCGCATGGCGTCCCATTCTTCAAAGCGCAGGGGGCGATTATCCATGCAGGAAGGCAGGCGAAAGCCATATTCGGCCAAAGTCGCCTTGCGGCGAAAATCGCCGCGATACATGCCGCCAATCTGCGGAATAGTGACATGGCTCTCATCGACAAAGACAAGGGCATTATCCGGTATATATTCAAATAAAGTCGGCGGCGGCTCACCCGGATTGCGGCCGGTCAAATAGCGGGAATAATTTTCAATCCCGGCGCAACTGCCGGTGCTTTCCAGCATTTCCAGGTCAAAACGGGTGCGTTGCTCCAGCCTTTGCGCCTCTAACAGCCGGCCGGCAGCCTGCAATTCTGCCAGCCTGTGCTTCAGCTCATTTTTAATCGATTTTATCGCCTGGTTAAGGGTTGGGCGCGGCGTTACATAATGCGAATTGGCATAAATCTTGACCGATTGCAAATCACCGGTTTTTTGCCCGGTTAGCGGGTCAAATTCAACAATAGCATCAATTTCATCACCAAAAAGCGATATGCGCCAGGCTCTGTCTTCCAAATGAGCGGGGAAAATTTCAATAATATCGCCGCGCACACGAAAAGAGCCGCGGGTAAAACCGGCATCAAGCCGGCGATATTGCTGCGCCACCAGATCCGCCAGCAGCGCCCTTTGATCCAGCCGGTCGCCTACCTGCATCTGAAAGCTCATGGCGGTATAAGTCTCTACCGAGCCAATACCGTAAATGCAGGAGACAGAGGCGACAATAATCACATCATCGCGCTCCAGCACGGCGCGGGTGGCGGCGTGGCGCATGCGGTCTATCTGCTCATTAATGGAAGATTCTTTCTCAATAAAAGTATCCGAGCGCGGCACATAGGCTTCCGGCTGGTAATAATCATAATAAGAGACAAAATATTCTACCGCATTATCGGGGAAGAAAGATTTAAACTCACCATAAAGCTGGGCGGCCAGAGTTTTATTAGGCGCCAGAATCAGTGCCGGGCGCCCTGTCGCCTCAATCACTTTGGCCATAGTGAAAGTTTTGCCTGAGCCGGTAACTCCAAGCAGCACTTGTGTTTTTTCATGGGTTTTGGCACCGGCTACCAAATCGGCAATGGCGGCTGGCTGGTCGCCCGAAGGCTGAAAATCGGAAGCAAAGGCAAATTTTATCCCGCCTTCCGATTTCACCGGCCGCTCTGGGCGATGCGGCGTCCATAATTTGCCGTTTTTAAACAATGGATTGCCGGATTCAATCAGATCTGCCAGAGCCTTGACTGTCGCTGTTGCTTGCGGCACAGGCAGTTTGGCGGCTTCGGCTGAAGGCAGGTTAAGCCCGGCAACAGCATTAAGCCCGCCGGCCATTCTTTGCTGCGGGCCAGGCGGCGCGGCCTTTTTGCCGCTTTTATTGTTTTTTGCCTTTGCCGGGATTTTTGCCATAAGCGGGTAACCTTGGAAGCTGAACGGCGCGCGGCTGCAATAATGAGACGCTGGTCAGGCACAGCTTTAATGCGGCGCCTTCCGCCTGCAATATGGGGGTGAAAGCGAACATTTACAACCGAAAAGGCAAAGACCGGGGCAGTTTTTCATTTTCTACCCGGCGCTTGTGCGCGCTGCCGGGCGGAGAGCCGAGGCAGTTACGGCCGTGCTTTCGCCCCCCGGCTCTCCATTTTGGCTGCCGGTATTTCCACCACCGGAATCGGCTGCGAGGTCACGAGCTGGGTGAAATTGCCGCTGGCTTCCTGAAAGACGCGCAGGCCGAAACTTGGCAAAACAGAGTAAAGATGGTCAAAAATATCAGATTGAATAGCCTCATATTCCAGCCATTTGACTGTATTGGTAAAGCAATAAATTTCCAGCGGCAGGCCGGTGGGGGTAGGCGCCATCAGGCGCGCCATCAGGGTTGAATCCTGGAGGATAGAAGGGTGATTGCCCAGATAAGCCGTAATATAAGCGCGGAATGTGCCAATATTGGTCAGCCGCCGGGCGCTGGCAATCATTTCCTGATTAGCGCTCAGATTATTGTTCCAATCGGCAATTTCCCGGTTCTTGTCGCGGATATAATTGCGCAAGGCTCGGTGTTCATTCAGTTTTTCATAATCTTCATCGGTTAAAAAGCGGATACTGGTCTGGTCAATATTAAGGGCGCGTTTAATACGCCGCCCGCCGGATTCCTGCATGCCGCGCCAGTTGATGAAAGATTCCGTTACCAGCTTGCGGGTCGGCACGGAAGTAATGGTTTTGTCGAAATTCTGCACTTTTACCGTATGCAGCGCCATGTCGATAACATCACCGTCCGCATTAAGCGAGGGCACAGTGATCCAGTCGCCAATACGCACCATATCCGTCGTGGCAATCTGAACGCCGGCGACAAAAGACAGCAGAGTATCTTGCGAAATCAGCATAATCACCGCGGCCAGCGCACCCAGGCCGGAGAGCAATACCAGCGGCGATTTATCAATTAAAGTGGCAATTATCAAAATAGCGGCGACAATAAAGACAATAATTTTGATAACCTGCACCAGACCTTTGATAGAGCGTTGTTTGGCGCGGCCGCGCCGGGTATAATAAGCCCGCTCCAGGAAAGTCAGCATGGAGGAAATAGCCAGCGTGATGACAAAAATGGTAAAAGCGCTGGAGACATTTTGTACCACAGTTACCAATTTTGCCGGCAGGCCGGGAATGGCAGAAATGCCGTGATAAATCACCAGAGTGGGGGCAATATTGGCCAAATAACCCAGCGCGGCATGAAATTCAGCCGATTGCCCGCGGCCAATAACGGAAAGCAATTTATAAAAAATGCGCAATAAAACATGGCGGACAATAAAATTGGCAATAATAGCAGATAAAACCAGGAAAATTATCCAGAAGATTGTCTGTAATACTGGATAATCAGAAAAAAAATGAAAATTGCGAACAATGCTTGCCATAAAACTGCTTGCCATAAAATCTCTCTTAGGTTCCGGCTCTGTAAAGTGCCTGGCGGTGCAGGCCGCGGCAGTATTCGGGCTGCCGGGGCGCTGTTTGCTGTGTTTACTACATTATTATTATAATATAAAGCCGGGTTTTATTGAAAACAGCCTTTAAAGCGGGGAAAATAGTTGATTTATGTTTTTTCCTGATAGATCTTGTGCCGGAGCAATAATTGCCTGATAAAGGCTCAGACAGGGTTATTGGGTTCGGGTTTATGCTGTTTCCTCCTTCTTTTCTTGATGAGATACGGGCGCGGGTGCCGATTTCGCAAATTGTCGGCGCGCGCGTGCGCTTTGATCCGAAAAAATCCAATACAGCGCGTGGTGATTATTGGGCCTGTTGCCCTTTTCATGGAGAAAAGACGCCAAGCTTTCATTGTGATGATCGGCGCGGCCGCTATCATTGTTTCGGCTGCGGGGCCAATGGTGATATATTTCGCTTTTTAACCGAGCTTGACGGTTTGTCCTTTTCTGAAGCGGTGGAAAAGCTGGCAGCGCTTGCCGGCCTGGCTCTGCCGAAGCCGGACGCTTTTGCTGCCGGGCAGATCGATAAGCGCGCCGGTCTTTATGATGTGCTGGAACAGGCGGCGCGCTTTTTTGAGCGTAATTTGCAACAAAGCAGCACGGCAGAGGCCGCTGCCGCCCGCACCTATTTACAGCAAAGGCAGATAGGCGCGAGCGCGCAAAAGCAGTTTCGTCTTGGGCTTGCGCCCGGCGGCAATAATGCCCTGAAGCAGTTTTTAGAGCAGGCAAAAATTGATACAGTATTACAGCAGCAATCCGGCCTGCTGGCGGAATCGGAGCAGGACGATAATTCTTATGATCGTTTCCGTTCCCGCATTATGTTCCCCATTACCGATATTAAAGGGCGGGTAATTGCCTTTGGCGGCCGGGCTTTGTCGCCGCAGGCGCGCGCCAAATATCTGAACTCGCCGGAGACGGAATTATTTCATAAAGGGCGGGTTTTATATAATCTGGCGCCGGCGCGCCAGGCCATGCGCGGCCTGAACGGGGCGCCGGATCAGCCGCTCATTGTGGTGGAAGGCTATGTTGATGTGGTGGCGCTGGCCCAGGCGGGCTTTGGCTCTGCCGTGGCGCCTTTGGGCACCGCTTTGACAGAAGAGCAGATGACACTGCTTTGGCGCTTTTGTCCGCTGCCGGTTTTGTGTTTTGACGGCGATAAAGCAGGTCAAGCCGCCGCCTGGCGGGCGCTGGACAGAGCCTTGCCGCTGTTGCAGACAGGAGTGTCGCTGCAATTTGCAGTGCTGCCGGAAGGGCAGGATCCTGATGATATTATTCGCGCCGATGGGCGGGCGCGCTTTGCCGAATTATTGGCAGGGGCCGCGCCTTTGGCCGATATATTGTGGCAGCGGGAAATAACAGGGCAAAATTTCACCACGCCGGAAAGCCGCGCTCTGTTGGAAAAGCGCCTTTATAGCGCCGTTTCTGCTATTAAGGATAGCGGTCTGCGCCGTTATTATATGCAGGATATGAAGCAAAGGCTGTGGGATTATTTCCGCCCGGCTTTGAGCCGCGGCCACAAGCGCGGGCAAAATTTGCCGGGTCAGAGCGGGCGCTTTGCTGCGGCCGGCGCTTTTAACCGCAGCGCCGGTTTTGGCGGCGGGCTGGTTACCCGGAATCTGGCAAATTCTGCTTTTGTGCGCTCAGCGCGGGGCAAAAGCTTTGCTGCGGCTTTTACCTCGCGTGAGGCGGCTATTTTGGCGCTGCTGGCCGCCCACCCGGCTTTGTGGCATGAGAATTTTGATGTGCTGGCGCAGATGGAATTTCAAAATGCCGAATTAAGAGCTTTTTATAAGGCTCAACTGGAAATATTGGGAGAGGGAGGATTAGCCGATAATGCGGGTGCCATGCAGGCAAGGCTGGAGCAAAAAGGGCAAAAAGCTGTTCTGGATAAAATAACCGGTTTTATGGCTAATCTGGGGGTAAAAAATGCCCAGGCCTCTGCCTCAATAGAGCAGGCCCGCACCGCATTAAAGCAGGCGCTTGCCTTGTATCGGCGCGCGCATTCCCTACATAAGCAGATACGCGAAATAGAAGCAGATCTGGCGATGAGCGCAACGAATCGCGATTTTGCCCGCCTGCTGGCCTTGCGGGAGGAATTGCGCCGCGCCGATGATTTGGAAGCAGCGCCTGATGATATATAACCGGCCGGGGGCAAAAATGGTGATTATGCGGTCTGCGCCCGCAAAACAGAAACAGCGCGCCGGGGCTGTTATCGGAAATGGGAGGCAGTAAATTTTGTGAGACAGCGTAAGGAATAAGAAAGTTTTTTGAAATCAAGGCGTTTTGTGGTCTTCTGCTCTTATAATTGCCGGGCGGCGCCCCTATATAGGGGCTGAAATTTATTGAGAAGATATGGCGGCGGCTGTCTTTATCCTGTAACCGAAGTCGAAGGGCGGGGGTGCGGGCAAGGGGTGCTGCCTGTGCCGGTTTTTCCTTATCCGGCCTGTTTTATGAGGAAACAGGGTTGTAAAGGAGAAATCTTATCAAGATTTTAAGATTCTTCGCCCATTTAGCGGGCATTGCTGATTGAAGCGAAGGGAATCGAATCAAGAGGCGGGGAGCGCGGAACGCGCGACAGGGACAGAGGATAAAGAGGCGGGGAGCGCGGAACGCGCGACAGGGACGGAGGATCAAGAGGCGAGGAGGGGCGACAGGCTGGCCTGTGCTGCCCCGACAGGGACAAAGGATAAAGAGGCGAGGAGCAATTTTGTGCCCCGAAAAATTGCAGATTTTTCGGATAAGGACACAAAATCAATAGAAAAGCCTGAACGCGCGATAGTTGGGCGGCAGCCCAGAGAGGATCAAGAGGCGAGGAGGGGCGACAGGCTGGCCTGTGCTGCCCCGACAGGGACAGAGGATAAAGAGGCGGGGAGAGGCTTGGTCTGGCAGGGGAGCAAAAATCAGGCGGCGAGGAAAGCGGTGCAGGTTACACGCCTGAAAAAGCAGGGGCAAGAGCAAAGAGCGTGCCGGCGGGGGCGGTTTTTGGGGTATTAAACAAGGAATATTGCACCTTCAAAGCGGGATTGTCTGGAGTAAATAAGGTTATGGCCGGCGAAGCGAAACAAAATACAGGCATAGAGGCCGAGCGTGAGCTTGGTGCCGACGGCCCTCTTCTTGACCTTTCGGACGCTGCTGTCCGCAAGATGATAAAGCTTGCCCGCAAGCGCGGCTATGTGACCATGGACGAGCTGAATGCTGTCTTGCCTTCGGCCGAAGTTACTTCGGAACAAATAGAAGATACAATGGCCATGCTTTCCGATATGGGCATTAATGTTATTGAAGATGAAGAAGAGGCTGAGGAAGAGACGGCTTTGGCCGGCGGCGATCTGGTGGAAATAGGCAATACGGCGCTCATAGCAACGCAGAAAGGCAATGCTGCCGGTGACCGCACTGATGACCCGGTGCGTATGTATTTGCGAGAAATGGGCGCGGTAGAGCTGCTTTCACGCGAGGGGGAAATTGCCATTGCCAAACGCATAGAGGCCGGGCGCGAGACTATGATTGCCGGCCTGTGTGAAAGCCCGCTGACTTTTCAGGCCCTGATTTCATGGCGTGATGATTTAAATGATTCCAGCATTTTGCTGCGTGAAATTATTGATCTGGAAATGACCTATGCCGGGCCGGAAGCGCGGCAGGCGCCGGCCGCTGTGATAGTGGAAAATGACAGGCCGAAAGCGCCCGATCTGCCGGTGAGCCGCGGCTTTGACGATGATATTACCAATGTCGGCGGCCAAGGCCCGCTGCTGGATGATGAAGATGATGAAGAGGACGAAGCCAATTTATCATTGACAGCGATGGAAGCGGAATTGCGCCCGCAAGTTATGCAAACGCTGGATCAACTTGCCGAAACTTATGCAAAATTGCGCAAATTACAGGATCGGCAGGTGGAGAGCAGTGTATCAAGTGCGCAGGGAGCATTATCTGCCGGGCAAAAGCGCCGCTATAAGGATTTAAAAAATCAGCTTATTGCCTTTGTGAAATCCTTGTCACTCAACCAGAATCGCATTGAATCACTGGTAGAGCAGCTTTACCTTATCAATAAAAGCCTGGTGCAGAATGAGGGAAAGTTAAAGCGCCTGGCGGATTCTTATGGTGTACGGCATGGCGATTTTATCAAGGAATATCAGGGGCATGAGCTTGATGAAGATTGGGTTGAGCGTATTGCGGCGCTCAAAGGCAAAGGCTGGCGTGAATTTGCCGCAAAAGAAGCGGCGGCTATTGGCAGATTGCGTGATGAAATTCAAATGCTGGTGCGGCAAACCGGCATTGGCCTGATTGGCGATTTTCGCGGTATTGTGGCGCAGGTGCAAAAAGGCGAGCGAGAAGCCACTTTGGCTAAAAAGGAAATGGTGGAAGCAAATTTGCGTCTGGTTATTTCCATCGCCAAAAAATACACTAATCGCGGCCTGCAATTTCTGGATTTGATTCAGGAAGGCAATATTGGGCTAATGAAAGCGGTAGATAAATTTGAATATCGCCGCGGCTATAAATTTTCTACTTATGCCACATGGTGGATAAGGCAGGCTATTACCCGCTCAATCGCCGATCAGGCGCGGACAATCCGCATTCCGGTGCATATGATTGAGACAATTAACAAAATTGTCCGCACGTCACGGCAGATGCTGCATGAAATCGGCCGTGAGCCGACACCGGAGGAGCTGGCGGAAAAATTGATAATGCCGCTGGATAAAGTGCGCAAAGTGCTAAAAATCGCCAAAGAGCCGATTTCGCTGGAAACACCGGTGGGGGACGAAGATGATTCGCATTTGGGTGATTTTATTGAAGATAAAAACGCGCTTTTGCCGATTGACGCCGCTATTCAGGCCAATTTGCGCGATACAACAACGCGCGTTCTGGCCTCGCTGACCCCGCGGGAAGAGCGTGTTTTGCGTATGCGCTTTGGTATTGGCATGAACACTGACCATACATTGGAAGAAGTGGGGCAGCAATTTTCGGTCACACGTGAGCGTATCCGCCAGATTGAGGCCAAGGCCCTGCGCAAGCTGAAGCACCCCAGCCGCTCGCGCAAGCTGCGCAGTTTTCTGGATTCATGATTTATCATTTATTATCAGGCGTTAAGGATTTTTCTCATGCCGTCAAAAGCCGGATTGCCTTTCTGGCAGGTTAAAAGCCTGGCTGAAATGAGCGGACAAGAATGGGAAAGCCTGTGTGACGGCTGCGGCCGTTGCTGTCTGCACAAAATAGAAGATATTGATACCGGCGCCATTTATGAAACAAGTATAGCCTGCATTTTGCTGGACAGCCAAAGCTGCCGCTGCCGTAATTATACTGAGCGGCAAAAACTGGTGCCTGATTGCATTCGCCTGAGCAGTGCCAGGCAAATTGCCGCTTTATCATGGCTGCCGCATGATTGCGCTTATCGGCTGGTGGCGGCCGGCAAAAAGCTGAAATGGTGGCATTATCTGGTTTCCGGCAGCCGTGACACGGTGCATGAGGCCGGCATTTCCGCGCGCGGCAAAATTAAAGCCTATGAAAATGCGCTGGCTGAGCCGGAAGATTATCTCCCTTATATTACCCATAAAATTGCATAATACTTTTTTAATATAATTCGTCTATATTACAGTATTGTTTATTATAATATTTTTATATATTAAATATAAATTACTATAAAAATAGTGAATATTATCATTGACAGAATAATAATGTGACAAACCTTTTAGCTGGAAAGGGGAAATCCTATTCAGGAAGTTTTTCCCCGCCATTTAACAAAGGATTGTATCATGAAAAAATTGCTTGCTTCTGCCATTATTCTGGCCGGCACTTTTATCTCCGGCTCTGCTCTGGCCCAGACAGCCAATCTCACTATTGAAGCCAAGGTCATTGATAGCTGCTCTCTGACTTTTGAGAGTCCGACTATCCGTTTCAGCATTGCCAAAAACGGTTTTACCGGAGCCGAGCAGGCCAGTTATTTTACCGCAAGCTGCGGCAATAATGCGCTCAGCATTGCCCTGGACGGCGGCCAGGCCAAAAATACTGCCAATCGCGCTATGGTGATTGCAGGCGGGACCAATACTATCCCCTATGCGATTTATCAGGGCAGCAGCGGCACGACATTGTGGAATAATACCGACAGTGTTTACAAAGTATCGGCGTCAGATTCACAAAATAGCGTGCAGCAAAATTTCCGCGTGCAGGTTCCGCAGACCAGCATTACAACCGCTACCCCGAACGGCACTTATACCGACCAGTTGGTTGCGACAATTTCTTATGATGCTTCCTGAGGTTTTGGGGCTGGAGCTGCCTGATTATTGAGCGGCCAAAAATTGAAGCAGGGCATTTTGCCCTGCTTTTTTCATGGCAAAAACAGGCAGGCTGAGATAAAACACATTGGCATGAAAAGCCGTTTTCGGCTGGATTACTGCCGGCACTTGCCAAGGGAGTTTTGCCTATGCTTGCCAAAAAGCAGCTTGGACAGTTTTTTACCACGAATAGTGATTGGATTTTACAGGGGCTGGAGCCGTTTATTGCCGGTAAAAATATTGTTGATCCCTTTGCCGGTGCCGGCGATTTGCTGCACTGGGCGCGCCGGCACGGAGCGCGCTCGGCTGTGGGGTATGATATTGACGAATCTCTCACAGACGGTAAAAATATTATCCATCGCGACAGCTTCGCTTTACCGCCACAGGCGGAATTTATTATCACCAACCCGCCTTATCTCTATCAAAACAAGCTGCAAGATAACCGCCTGCTGGCGCAAAGCAGACACACAGATTTATATCAGTTGGCGCTGGAAAAAATGATGGAGAGCATTGAGGGCATTGTTCTGGTGCCGATAAATTTTCTCTCAGCGGAGAATGCCAAATATATTCGCCAAATATTTCTGGAAAAATTTGCTATTATCAAGGCCAATTATTTTACCGAGCCGGTTTTTGCCGACACAAGTTACAATATTATCGCCTTTTATTATCGTAAAAAGCTGCAACAGGCAGAGATTATGGCGATAGACTTCACTTTATATAGGGGGGTGGCAAAAAACGCGCGCGGATTGGCGCGCGGCACCCCGCAGGCAGAAAGGCGCAGTGCGGGCGCAACAAAAAACGCGCGCGGATTGGACAGACTAGCCTGTGGCGGTGCTCCGCAAGCGGAAATGCACGGCGCGCGCGCAACAGAAAGCATACCCGCAGTCGCTCAGGCGGCAGATGCGGTCTTGGCGAATAGTGTGGCGCACGCCGCAAAAATAGAGACAAAACTGACCGTGTTTCGCCGGCATAATTGGCAGATTGGCGGCGAATTTCTGGCTGCTATTCGCCATTATGGCAACAGGTTGCAAATTGGCCGGCTGGAGGAAGAAGATTTGCACCCCGGCAATTATGCTGTGCGCATTGCCTATAATCATTTAAACTGCCGCAAAAATATACATGTGTGCGAAACTGACTATAATATTATAAAAAATAATATTATGCTGTTGAAAGCTATCGATACCGGCACAAAAGGCGGGCAGATCAGGCTGGAAGATATTCGCAATTATGATTGTGATGCTCTGGTCAGCATAAAGACATCGCGCAATCAGATAAATCTTGTCGTGCCGCTTTATATCGGCATTAAAGAGCAGGAACAGCTCATAAATCTGTTCAATAGGGAATTAAACGCCAAAAGGCAGGAATATTATTCGCTGTTTATGACCAATTACCGCGACAAAAACCGCAAGCGCATCAGCTTTAATTTTGCCTATAAGCTGCTTAATTATCTGTATTTTTCTCACCTTAAAGCTGGGGGCGAAAATCGCCTTAACAGGCAAAATCCCGCAAAACGCACAATCCCTGCAAGCCACGCGGCAGAGAGCCAAAGAAACCCCCTCCCAACGGGCATAAGGCCGCCATCATCATTGTCTGCAAACTAACAACAGCCTGGCCGGCCATAATTATTTACGGCCTGCTATTGAGCAGCTCAGCTGTCAGCAAAATGCGCACAGTGTAAGTCTCTTCCCCTTCGGCGATCGGCATATCGGCCATAGAGGATTTGGCGCGCGCATAGAGCCGCGGCGGCATGGCATTGCCCGAAACTTCCTCAATCCGCAAAATACGGCCTTGAGTCACCCCGGCAGCCTGAGCATAAGTTTGCAGTTTTTCCAGGGCATTGGCAACGGCCTGCCGGCGCGCCTCTGTATAAAACGGCCTGGGGTCGCTATTTGTCCAGCTAATATCGCTCACGCCATTGGCACCATTGGCAAGAGCGGCATCGATAACCTGCCCCAGTTTTTTGGTATCACGGATTTTGAGGCTTAATGTTGCTCCGGCGCGGAAGGTTTTTTCGCGCTTTGGTTTGGCATCTTCAGGCGGATAAATTGTATCGACAGTCAGACCATTGCTTTGTATATCTTTATCATCAATTTTTTGTGCTTTTACCGCGGTAAAGACATTTTGTAATGCCCGGGCGGTTTCTTCTGCCGCCTCTTTTGCAGTTTTTGCCTCCTGCGAAACCGAAACCTGCAACAAAGCCATATCCGGCCGGGCAGTGGCATTGCCCTCTGCCTCTACCGTGATTCGGGCAAATTTACCCCTATCGGGGAAATCATCGCCGGCAGCCTGGGCAGAGGTTGAAGATAAAACCGGAAAGACCCCCAGAAAAGCCCCGATTACAGCCAGTTTGGATAAAATTGCGCAATTTTTAAAGAAAGCCACGACAGAACCCGCCTTTATCTCTTAACAGAGTGAAGGCTCGAAGCTAGAAGCAGACTATGGCAGAAGTGCGGCCGCTACCCTGCCTTGAGAGGTAAAAACTTTATTTTAACGAAAAAGCTCTTGTTTCAGGCCGTGCTTTCGGTTAAAACCCGTCCAGGCGCGGCAGGTTATTATAACCTGGCTCGTGCCCAGGCGGCAAGCCTGAAGCAGTGGGCCTGTAGCTCAACTGGTCAGAGCCGGCGGCTCATAACCGCTTGGTTGGGGGTTCGAGTCCCTCCGGGCCCACCATTGGCTGTTTTTATTCTTATCTGGCTGATTTAAAAGATATTTTGTAATTAAGGTGAGGGCGCCGGCCGGGACGCGCAGAATTTTGTTCAAGCTCTCTTCCCGCCTGTTTGCCCTGTCTGTCGCTTAATGCTTGCAGCCTTTGCTTAATGCTTGCGGCTTTCTGTTTTACATAAACAGAAGGCCTTGACCGCGAAAATCCAGCCGGAAAATATATTAACGGCGTTGCTGTGGCGCCGATATTGGCCGCACCCGGGGGCGCAATCCTGTTCCTGCAATGTGCCTGTTTTTTAACCCTGCTCGCCTTGCCGGCTCGCTCTGTAAATATCCCCCAAGCCCTTTTGAATCGGCCGCCGGATCAACAGAATATGGGGAAGCACGGCTATGCAGCCTGGAGAAGGGCTGTGCTTTCAAGCAAAAGGCACATTTTCAGCGCCGGGCGGCAATTTGGCCTCATCTTCCGGCTCAATATGAATGACAATATGCGCCGCTCCAAGCTTTTTATGCAGAGCCTGCTCAACCCGATCGCAAATTTTATGGGCTTTGCCCACAGTCATATTGGCGGGAACGACCAGATGAAATTCCATAAAAATCAGCCTCCCGGCCTGGCGGCTGCGTAAATCATGAGCCTCAATAGCACCTTCAGCATGGTTGGAAATAATTTTGCGGATTTGCGCGATTTCTTCCGCATTCAGGCCAATATCCATTAGCCCTTGCGCTGATTTATACAAAAGCTGCGCGCCCTGCCATAAAATCTGCAGGGCCACGGCAATGGCCAAAAGCGGGTCAAGCACTGTCCAGCCCGTCAGTAGCGCTGCTGCCAGGCCGATAACAACGCCGAAAGAGGTTATAACATCAGTTACCAAATGGCGCCCGTCAGCTTCCAGCGCCGGCGAGCGATGTTTTTTGCCGCGATTGATCAGGATAAAAGCCCAGGCGGCATTGATAAGCCCGGAAAAAATATTGACGGCCAGGCCAAGCTGCGGCTGTTGCAGCTTATGAGTGGCGTTTACTATTGCGCCCCATGCCTGATACAGAATCAGAAAAGCGGCCAGAATAATCAGCAGGCCTTCAAAAACAGCCGAGAAATATTCAGCTTTATAGTGACCGAAAGGGTGATTTGTATCGGCAGGCTTTTGACTGACGTAAATTGCCCACCAGGCCGCCGCCGCTGCGACAATATTAACCACGGATTCCAGAGCGTCGGAATAGAGGGCGACAGAATCTGTCAGATAATAGGCACAATATTTCAGCGCAAAAACAAGACAGGCGACAGGAACGGACAGGGCGGCCAGAGAGCCGACTTTCAAATGCGGTTTCATTGCTCTGTTACCATTATATACTTTGCCGCTAAGGCAGGGGAAGGCTGTTTACCTGGGTTTCTTGACCGTTTGATAAAAAGGAAAGAGAGGGGCGCAGCAAAACTGCGCGCGCCCCGTATATTTTTGCAATCAGGCACAGATTTTATAGTAAAATATATAAATTCAGGCAAGCAAAATATGCCTCAAACTGCTTGTGCGGTGTGAGTCAGGAAATGACATAAATAAAAACGAAGAAATTGCGCCCACATTTCGGGAAGAGTAAAAAATTTACAAAACAAAAAATCCGGGTGCTGGAGAACCCGGATCTTTCGCCCTTTTCAGGAACAGGCAGAGAAAAGCAGGGGGAACCTTTGCCTGTATTCGGTTGGAGAGAAAGCTATAACCATTCCGAATATTTATAAATCTAGGGCGAGATAATATTCATGTCAATATATTTAAAATTTTTTATTGTATTTTTAAAATATATACACCGATATTTTGAATATACAGGTATTTTAGGTAAATAAATATATAATATAAGTTAAATATAATTTAATATTTTTTAATATATAGTTAAGTAATATTTATACAGAAAAGCCCGGGCTTGAATCAGCCCGGGCTTAACAACCTTCTGGCGAGGTTACAAGCAAGGGAAAATAGCGGGGGGAGAACCCTTGCCTGTCTTCAACAGCTTGAGCTGCTGAATAAATATAAACATAGAGAGAATTCTATTATCCGTCAATAGTATTTCTTGAAATATCGGTATATATATACATATTTTACAGGTTTATATAAATAATATTTAACATAGTATTTATTTTATATTGAATTATAAGCTGAATTTATTTTTCCTGACTGTTGCAGGCAATAAAAACCAGGCAGTTTGTGTTTTATACTGGTGGCAATCAGGGGCGCGCGCTCTCTATTTGCGGTGCTGCGGCCTGTCGGTTCCAGGAACTATTATCTTTGTTCTTGTTTTGTTTTCTTATCACCCTCTGTCATATCGGCTATAAGAGGCGCTGAAGGCGCGGCTTGCCTGTGTTCAGGCCGGGCCGGCACTGGCGATACGGGCAGGAGAGAGTATAGGCCATGCATTATTTGTATTCAGGGGGCAAAGCCGGAAACAGCCTCTGGCCGCCGGCAGGATTTAAGCAGGCCTTTGGCTGTTTTGCCATAATATTTATGGCAGTTTTTTTAACCTTTATAAATTATGCGGTCGCCGCTGCCCTGCCGCCGGCAGTAAGAGAGGGTGCAACCAGGGGGCCGGAGCCGGGTTTTGAGCCGCAAGCCTGCGCCACTGTGCGCCTGGCCGAAACAGGCTGGACAGATATTGCCGTCACCACGGCGATAGCAACCCGGATTTTGCAGAGCCTGGGCTATGAAACCCAGACAAGGCTTTTATCGGTTCCGGTTACTTTCAGCGCTATGTCGACAGGGGAAATTGATATTTTTCTAGGGTTTTGGCAACCCTCCATGACGGCAGATATCAAACCCTATCTTGACAGAGGCGAGGTGCATATTGTGCGCTCTAATTTGCAGGACGCCCGCTATGGCCTGGCTGTGCCTGATTATGCTTATGCGGCCGGGTTGCGCCGGGTTGAAGATATTGCCCGTTTTGCCGGGGAATTGGGCGATAAAATTTATGGTATTGAGCCGGGTAATGATGCCAACCGCCTGCTGCTGGCAATGATAGAGGCCAATAAAGACGGGCTGGGCAAATTTCAACTGGTGGAATCTTCTGAGCCGGCTATGCTGGCCGAAGTGGCGGCGGCGATAGCAGACAGCAAGCCGATTGTTTTTCTCGCCTGGCAGCCGCACCCGATGAACAGGCAGTTCAGGCTTGCTTATCTGGCCGGGGGGGAGGCCCGGTTTGGGGCGGGTAATGCCGGTGCTTCGGTTTCTACCGTGGTGCGCCGCAATTATGACCGGCAATGCCCCAATATTGGCCGGTTTTTGCAAAATCTCTCTTTTAGCCTTGTTATGGAAAATAATCTGATGGATAAAATTCTGGGCCATGGTGAGGAGCCGGATTCTGCTGTTCGCGCCTGGCTTGGCAGTAATCCGCCTGTTTTGGCAGAGTGGCTGGCCGGGGTTAAAAGCCGCTCCGGTGCGCCGGCTTTGCCGCTGGTGCAAAAGGCTTTTACCGCCCGCTAAATGCAGGCGGCAATAATGCCGGATAGCAGGGAGAAGGGGCGGCCCCTGCTGTCTGGGGCCAAAAGGCGCAAATATGTTACAGATATTATAATAATAAACGGCAACAGGCTGTAATCAGGGAGATAGAGGTGGATTTTCTGACGACATATAAAATACCGGTCGGCCGGGTGTCAGATAATATTGTATTATGGCTGAAACTGCATGCTGCCGCTTTTTTCAGCTTTGTGCGGCATTTTTTCGGCACTTGTCTTGATATGACTTATGCCTTGTTTACGAATCCGCCGGTTATTGTCGTTTTTATTCTGCTGTTTGCTGCTGTTTTGTTTCCCAGTCAATGGGGGTTAAGCTATATTCGCCGTTTTTTATTGATACTTGCTTTGCTTGCCGTGTTGCTGCTTGATTACGCCGCTTTTGCCGGCAGTCCGGTTTTAACCTGCCTTTGTTTGGCGGCTATTGCCCTGTTTGTGCTGGTAAAGCGGCACCGCCGCTTTGGTTATTTAACAGTAAAGCGCACTATCGGGGCGCTGTTTATTGCGGCTCTGGCTGTTATTATATGTTTCTGGGGAACGCCTTATATTGCGCCTGCTTTTGTTTTTATCGCTTTATTGGCGGTGCTGGCCTGGTTTATGCAGGAGCGCGGCACCATTATTGTTTTGACGGTGGCAGGGTTTTTATTTGTTGTCAATCAGGGTTATTGGCGTGACACAATGGAGACTTTGACCATTTTATTCTGGTCTTGCATTATATGTCTGGGGCTGGGTGTGCCTTTGGGTATTATATCGGCGCATCACCCGCGCTTTTACCGGCTGATACAGCCTGTGCTGGATCTGATGCAAACTTTGCCTGCCTTTGTTTATCTTATTCCGGCTTTATTCTTTTTCCGCATCGGCATGGTTCCCGGCCTGCTGGCCACTTGCGTTTTTGTTTTGCCTACGCCTATCCGTCTGACCCAGGCGGGTATTGCCTCAACCCCGAAAATTTTGCTGGAAGCCGCGCAGGCTTTTGGCGCCAATAAACATAAATTATTATGGAAGGTGGAATTGCCGCATGCTCTGCCGGAAATTCGCGCCAGCATGACGCAAACAATTATGCTGTCTCTTTCTATGGTGGTGATTACTGCCACTGTCGGGGGGAACGGACTCGGCGTGAAAGTTTATCGTGCCTTGCAAACGGGAAATGTGGCTTTGGGCTTTGAGGCGGGCTGCGTTATTGTGGTAGTGGCCATTGTGCTGGATAGAGTATTCCGCCTGCGCAAGATTTAAAATGCGGCAGCAAGCTTATTGCACAGGGCCGGGTTGAAGCCGGCACAAGACAGTGCTTCCGGGGCCGGATAACAGAATTTCACTAGGGGAAATATGCAATGGCATCTGTCAGTATAGATAATGTTTCTGTTGTCTTCGGCAAAGAGAAAAAGGCTATGGATTTTGCCGATAATGGTTTTTCCCGCGCGGAAATAAAGCAAAAAACAGGCATTATTCTGGGGGTACATGATTGCAGCCTGACGGTAGAAGAAGGCCAGACAGTGGTATTAATGGGGCTTTCCGGTTCCGGCAAATCTACTTTATTGCGCACGGTTAACGGCCTTTCCTGCCCGGCGCGCGGCCGGGTGGTCTTAAACCATCAAGGGCAGGATTTCTGTGTCAACAGCTTGCGCCCGCGCGATTTATATTGGGTGCGCACGCATCTGGTTTCTATGGTGTTTCAGCAATTCGGCCTGTTGCCGTGGCGATCTGTTGCCGACAATGTCGGTTTAGGTTTGGAAATTGCCGGCACAGGGCGGCAAAAGGCGCGCCGCCTGATTATGCAGCAGCTGGAACTGGTGGGGCTGGAGCAATGGGCCGATGTGCCGGTAAGCGAACTTTCAGGCGGCATGCAGCAGCGGGTAGGGCTGGCGCGCGCTTTTGCCACCGGCGCCCCGGTTTTGCTGATGGACGAGCCTTTTTCGGCGCTTGACCCATTGATTCGCAGCCATTTGCAGACAGAATTGCTGGCCTTGCAGCATCGCTTTAAAAAAACAATATTATTTGTCAGCCATGATCTGGGAGAAGCTATCCGCATGGGCGACAAAATCGCCCTGATGCAGGACGGGCATATTGTGCAAACCGGCACGCCGAAGGAGATTGTTTTGTCGCCGGCTTCTGATCATGTGGCAGAGTTTGTGCAGGATATTAACCGGCTGAATTTTTTAACGGCGGCCGATATTATGCGCCCCTATGAGGCGGAAGCGGCCAAACATTCTTTTGCCGCCATTGTGCAGGCGGAAACACCGCTAAAAACATTGATACGCCTTGCCTGTCAAAAACCGGGCGTGATAGGTGTTGCAGGAAAAACAGGATTAGCTGGTTTTATATTAGTAGATGATATTATTATTTATTTAGGTAATACTAAATAATATTAAATTTATCTGTTATTTAAGTGCATATCTTTAAATATAATTGTGTTATGTTGTTTGACATAGTATCCCGGTTATTATAATATTTCTGTATTGCTTCTGATTATGAAAATCTACAGCAATATAGCTGTCGGCAAGTCTTGATAAGTCTATCTGTGACCATACAGAAGATTTGCCGATAATTCGGCAAGTTAAGAGCGGTGCCGGCACCGCTTATCGGGTAGCATTGCGCAAGATTTTTCTTGGCTGTGGGATGGGAATATAATGAAAAATGTACCGCTATTTGGAAACCTTGTCTCTAATGTGGATAGGGCGAGCGGCTTGCTTGCGGCTATTGGTAATGACAAGCGCCTGAAAATTTTATGCGAGCTGGCTGAGGGAGAAGTTTCTGTCGGCAACCTTGCCAAAAAAGTGGATTTAAGCCAGTCGGCTTTATCGCAGCATTTAGCCAAATTGCGCGCTTTAAAACTGGTATCAACCCGGCGCGATGCGCAAACTATTTATTATTCGGTTGCTTCCCCGCTTATTCCCCCGGTTTTGTCAACCCTGGACACGGTTTTTTCACGCGTCCAACCGGCAGATGAAGATTAAATTTCCTGTAATATTACTGTTTCTTTGAGAAAATTCTGATCTAAAGTTTTCTTATGGGCGTTTCTTCGGCAATCTTTGCCGAGGGGTTATTTGCGCTAAAGGGAATTTATAAAAATTAACCTTTTGTTAACCTCATTTTAACAAAAGGTTAATAGAATAAGGGCGAATCATCTTCCTCAATGCTCGAAGGGAATGCCCTTATGCTTGTTTATGCCAATAATTTCACACTTACCGGCGGCGCCGGCTCTACCATCGCTTTTCGTTCTATCGTGGGCTGGCTTGAGCGTAAAACCGGGCGTTCCTTCTCTATCCCTGAAATCCTTTCCGGCAATGAGTTCCGGCAGGGCATATATCAGGTTAGAACCTATGCCGCGGATAAAAGAGAGCCGCAGCTTTATTCCATTTTATTGACGCATCGCGATGAAGAAATATATGGGCGCTTCTGGTCGACGGAAATCAGTGTGCGGCTGGAAGAAGCTTCTACCTTTATTTCTATTCTGCTGGAAACGCAGGAAATCAGCACCCGCATTACGGAAATACCGGTAACCACGCGGCCGGCGCTGGTCAATTATCTGGCGAGTAATGCCGAATTTGCCGCGGGAACGGTGGGGCTGAAGCTTAGAAATCTGTCCAATTCCGATGAAGATTATAAAGCGCTGGATTATAAAATTAAAAATCCGAAACGGGATTATCCGCTGGTTCTGGTAAGCTGTTGTGACGGGCAGCCGCTTGTCGAGCCTGAGGCTTTGCAAAGGCAATTATTCGGTCTGGCGCAGGTTATCTTTGTTGATGAATTTTGTGACAGTTGGAAAATGGCTGGTATCTTAGGCCAGACATATTCGGCCTGGGGCGGGGCGGTAAATATCATATTTCCTTATATTTCTCATAAAGGATTCTGCTACAGAGAGTTAACCCGTCAGCCGGAGCTGGAGGAATTGCGGCAGGAAGGTTGTAACCTGCTTTATGAAATTCTGGCGCGGGTAACGCACAGCACGAATTGGCTAAAAAGGCGGCAGCATTTTTCCCCTGCCGATGTGCGCGCCAAACGGCAGAAAGATTATCTGCTGTATTTGCGTGAACAAATTGAACAAGGTCAAGATAATACGGAGATGCTCGAGCAACTGCTTGCTGGTGCTGACAGAGAGCTGCAAGAGCAGAAAGAAATAAGTAACCTGCTTCTCGAAACGGCCGATAAAGAGCGGGAAGAAGCTGAGAATAAAGTTAAGCAATTACGTCATAAACCAGTAGCAAAAGTGGCTGCTGCCGTAAAAGATAAGACGGATATAACCGATGCGGTTTTAGTGCTTGCCGGGCAGAAAGAGCTGACGCCAAGGCTATGCCTGGAGCTGGCGGCCAAACAATCCGGCAATATTGTCATATCAGAAAGCGCCTTAAAATCGGCTGAGGAAGCGGCGGATTACCGTAACAGCCAAAATTTGCTGGCCGCCCTTTACAAGTTAGGAGAAGAGTTCCTGCCGGCTTATCTTGCCGGCGGCGATAATAAAACCGAAGCTATATTCAGCCGGGATACTTACGCGGCAAAAGAATCCGCGCAGACTATGAATAAGCCTGAATGTATCAAGGCGCGGACTTTCCCCTATAAAGGAGAAGAGGTTACTATGTGGCAGCATTTGGGCTGGGGTGTGGCCAATAATACGCGCGAGTCGCTGCGCCTGTATTTCCACGTTGACCAGGAGGACAAAAAAATCGTCATCGGCCATTGCGGCGCGCATTTACCGACCATACAATCAAATTCTGTTTAAAAACAGGCGCATCTATTCCGCAGCCGGCAGCGGGGCAGCGGTTTGCAGGCGGGCAATTTGCGCCTCAATCGCCGGCGCGCTTTTAGCGCGGGTGATAAAGCCGCCGCCCAACAGGCGCGCTGCATTGTCGGCGGCAGAATAAAGGGCGCAGGCCTGCCCTGGGGCAACGCCGCTTTCGCCCTCTGCCAGTTCCACCCAAAAACCGCTTGATCCGCTTTGGCCTTTATCGGCAAGGGCAACGTCATAATGCAACACGGCCGGGCAGGGCGGCCGGGTAGAGCGCAATTTGGCATAAAGGGCAATGCCTTCAGCGGGGAAGTTTTGCGGCACCGTGTCTCCCAGCCAGTTGACATCGCGCAACCAGACTTTGCTTGTAGCCAGCGCCGCCAGCGGGCCGACAATCACTTGGGCTTTTTCAGCATTCAGGGCGATAACATAAAGCGGCTCACCCGCTGCCACGCCAAGGCCGCGGCGCTGGCCGATCGTATAATGCAAAATACCATTATGGCGGCCGAGAATGCGGCCGTCAATATGCACAATAGCGCCGGGCTTTGCTGCTTCCGGCCGCAATTTGGTGATAATTTCGGCATAATTGCGCTGCGGCACAAAGCAAATATCCTGGCTGTCATGCTTGTCAGCAACAGTCAGTCCCATTTCTGCCGCCATTTGCCGCACTTGCGGTTTGGACATGCCGCCCAGCGGAAAACGCAAATAATCAATCTGCTCTTGCGTGGTGGCAAAGAGGAAATAGCTCTGGTCGCGATTATCATCAAGCGGGCGGTATAGAGCGCGGCGGCCGTCTGACCGGCCGGGCAGCGGCGCACTGCGAATATAATGGCCGGTAGCCAGCGCATCGGCGCCTAACTGGCGCGCTGTGGCCAGCAAATCGGCGAATTTCACAGTTTGATTACAGGCAATACAGGGCACCGGCGTTTCCCCCAACGCGTAACTTTCGGCAAAAGGGTTGATAACCGCCTGCTGAAAGCGGCTTTCATAATCCAGCACATAATAGGGAATGCCTAAAGTTTCGGCACAAAGCCGCGCATCTTCAATATCCTGCCCGGCGCAACATGAGCCGACACGGCGCTCACCCGCGCTTTGATTATAAAGTTGCAGAGTAATGCCAATAGTCTCGTAACCCTGCTGTTTTAACAGACCGGCAACAACCGAGGAATCCACCCCGCCCGACATGGCCACTACCACGCGGGTCTCGCTCGGCTTTTTAGGCAGGCCTAGGCTGTTTAATAATGGTTCCGTCTGTATCTCAGGCATAATCTTCACTTAATCTTGACTATCAGCCTGGCGGGGCGCTTATAGTCTGGTTTTCGGCTATCGCAAAACCCTGCCGGTTTTGCGGCCTCAAAGCCGCCGCCCGACATGGCCACCACCACGCGGGTCTCGCTCGGCTTTTTAGGCAGGCCTAGGCTGTTTAATAATGTTTCCGTCTGTATCTCAGGCATAATCTTCACTTAATCTTGACTATCAGCCTGCGGGCGGGGCGCTTATAGTCTGGTTTTCGGCTATCGCAAAACCCTGCCGGTTTTGCGGCCTCAAAGCCGCTGCCCGACATGGCCACTACCACGCGGGTCTCGCTCGGCTTTTTAGGCAGGCCGAGGCTGTTTAATAATGTTTCCGTCT
>NZ_QLZD01000044.1 GCF_008636115.1 Candidatus Tokpelaia sp.
AAGAGGCGAGGAGGGGCGCAGCCCCGACAGGGACAGAGGATCAAGAGGCGAGGAGGGGCGCAGCCCCGACAGGGACAAGGGATCAAGAGGCGAGGAGGGGCGCGGCCCCGACAGGGACAGAGGATCAAGAGGCGAGGAGGGGCGCAGCCCCGACAGGGACAGAGGATCAAGAGGCGAGGAGGGGCGCGGCCCCGACAGGGACAAGAGATCAAGAGGCGAGGAGGGGCGCGGCCCCGACAGGGACAGAGGATCAAGAGGCGAGGAGAGGCGCGGCCCCGACAGGGACAGAGGATCAAGAGGCGAGGAGGGGCGCAGCCCTGACAGGGACAGAAAATAATGCGGCGAGGAGTGTTAAGGGCAGAAGAGCCGCAAGGTTTGCTCACTGGTTTTGGCGTAGCCACACAACGGCTTACGCCTTATTCCGGTCAGTCCAAACCTATTGATCAGGCCTGGCGGGATTTGGCAGAGGCATAGGTAAGCGCCTGTTTCGCGCCGGCCCTTATAGGGGCAATAAGCCGGACGCGCCGTCAGAGGATTATGGCCGCCGCGCTGTCTCTATGGCTGAATTGGCCGCTCATATAAATGCACAAATACGCGGATAATCAAAGAGATGGATTATTTCACCCCTTTCAAAATACCTTTGAAAACTCTTTCTTATATTTTAACAGCTCGATTCTGGCGGGGGTAAAGATTCCAAAAGCTTTTGGCCGGTTGCAGACATAGTGGCGGAGAATGCTGCGGGCACGGCAACATAAGGAAGGGGGGAGCAGCTCGACAGGGCAGCGAAAAATATCACGGCAAGAGCGCAAACCCTCACGAAAGAGCAAAAAAGCAATGAGAGGAAAATCCAATGCCGCGCTAGAGAATTATCCTTACCCCGAAATTACAGGTTTTCCGGTTAAGGCAACAAAACTGTTAAAACTCCGACAGGGAAAACAAGAGAGACGCTGAGGGTTTTGGTCTGCCGTTCGTGCCATTGAGCGCGAACGGCCGGCGCGCAAATTGCGTGAAACGAAAGCGTATTGGGGGGAGCTTGAAACTTCAGGCTTCTCCCAATAGAGATAAAGCCGGCGACTGATTGCGCCGGCTTGAGTCTCTGCCGCCATGACGGAAGAATAAATAAAACACTCTTCCGCTTTTTTGTTAAGATGCTTTAAAATGGTTTATTTGTGATTTTGCTTGTATCTTTCGCAACCCTGTTTGTTATGCCTGAGCTGATTGACAGGAAATATGTCCAGGAATTGGCAAATATGTCTGACAGAAAGAAATAGAGCGGGGTGATGGAAAGTAAAAAGAACAAATTTACCCAAGCATAACCTGATTGGCGAGCACAAGGCGCAGATTGAGCGAAAGACCGCGGCAGCGCAAGGAGAAATCGGGGCGCGTTGTGCGTATTTTATGGTCATTGATAAATAATTTCAGGGTTGCCTTGCCGCCAAGCGGGCGGAAACTGCGTCCTTCTTCTATAATCAGCATGGGCAGATTATAGCTGTCTGCCCATAAGCGCCAATCCAGCACCACATCATCTTTATGCGCAGAAATGAGCAAAGGCACGGAATAATCGGCCTGCTCATGCAGCAAGAGCAGGCAAAAGGCTTTATGCGCATTGCTTTGCCCATGATTAAGGGTAATTTTGCAGGCGGCAATGCCGTGAAAGCGGCGGGGAGAAAATATTTTCGGTTCATAGCCGGCTGTTTTATCGGCAAATTGCGGTTTCGGGGTATAAAACGCGGGCACCGGCAGCCCTTGACTAGTCTGTGTATGGGGCTGTGCTCTATCCTGTTGCTGGATAAAAATGCTGTTTTCGGTTAAAAAGGCGGTAAAATATTTGCCGCTTTGCCGGCTTTTATAGCAAATAGTTTGAGGGAGATGACAAGGGTCAAGCCGCAATAATTTTCGCTCTGCCGCTCGTGTGGTGACATGATAACCTGCCCGATAATTTGCCATAAACGAAACCCTGTTAACGCCTGCTGTCCGCAATACGGACAGCTTTACTCGTATCCAAATTGCGATAATCGGCCTGTCGCCTGTCGCCTGTCGCCTGCGCCGAAAAATCTGCCAAAACCGCCGTCTGGCCAAAGGCAAAGGCGCAATAGCCGCAGCAATAGCCAAAATAGAAGAGAGCTTTATCTGTTTGCTTAAAAAGCAAGGTTAATAAATATTTATATTGAGATGTGGTTAGCAGTTTCTTGCTATGAGCACTGGCAGGTGCTTACAATGGCTAAAAAGGGCCGGGAAGAAAGGGCCGCATTTGTAACGCGCTGAAATTTTTGTCAAAAAAATAGACGAGTTTTGGCAAAAGCGCGCCAAGCGCCAAATTCCCACACTACTAGATATAGTAGGCTGGGTGTCAGACGAAATCAGTATACACACCCTTTCTGACGCCGCTTACCCCATTACCGTTTATCCGCGCACCAGCCAATTTAATTTGGTCGCACGAAGCAGTTTATAGAGAATTATTCCCAGTCCAAAGGCGGCAATGATTGCACCGGCATCAAGCACGATGGGCGACACTATATGCTTATCTTTGAGCCAAACAGCGCAATGGATAATGATTAGATGCCAAAGATCAATGGAATAAGCCGCAGCAGAAAGGACATCTGCTATAGCATACAGCATTCTGCCCGGAACATTATAAATTACGGCAAAAAGATAAAATTGCCTGCCCATGCACAAACCGGCAGAGAATTTCTCCGCCGGTTTGTTTAATTGCGCAGCCTGCCAATGAGCAGTAATCGCGGCGACAGGCAGAGAACTGCCGGCCAGCCGGTCAAATAAAGGCGGCAAGTCGCTATTGGCGGGAATGCCGGGCAAGGATTTTTTGCACAGCGGCAACAATATCCGGCCGGGCGACAGCGCTTTGAGCCGGATTTTCCTGCCGCCATTTTTCATTATCTGCTATTTGCCCGGCCAGCCGCGCGCCTTCAATCAAATCCTTGATCTCTACCGTGCCGGCGGCGCGTTCCTGACTGCCTTGAATGAGAACGCAGGGCGCCTTGCGCTTATCGGCATATTTCATTTGCGCTTTCATGCCGGCCTCACCGAGATAAAGCTCTGATTTTATCCCTGCCTGGCGCAATTCACTGACCATTTTCTGGTAAAGCGCCAGAGAAACGCCATCTCTATCCATAGCCAGCACCAGCACCGGGCCTTGCTCTTCCCCCGCGCCAAGCTTGCCTGAATGTTTCAGCCCGGCCATCAGCCGCGACAGGCCGATAGAAAAGCCGGTTGCCGGCACCGGATTATCGGAAAAACGGGAGACCAGGCCGTCATAACGGCCGCCGCCGCCAATAGAGCCGATTGTCGTTTTAACGCCGTCTTTATTGACAAGGGCAAAGCCAAGCTCCGCTTCAAAAACCGGGCCGGTATAATATTCCAACCCGCGGACAATGGAAGGGTCAATTTTAATGCGATCCCGGCCATAGCCGGCAGCGTCAAACAAAGCCTGCATTTGCCGCAGTTCCGCTACACCTTCCTGCCCTTGTATCGATGTGCCGGCAAGTGCCTGCAAATTATCCAGAGTCTCTGTTGCGCTTTTTCCGTTGGCCTGCAAAAAGCGCAGCACAATATCCCGCGCTGCGGCCGGCAGCTCTGCGCCTTTGGTGAAATCACCGCTTTCGTCAAGCCGGCCTTTACCCAGCAAATCACCCACGCCGTTGAGGCCGATTTTATCCAGCTTGTCCATAGCGCGCATGACTGTCAGCTTTCTGGCAGTGTCATTGCTGCCAAGGCCGATATTTTCCAGAATGCCGTCCATAATTTTGCGATTATTGACGCGAATAGCAAAATCACCGCGCTGCAGCCCCAAATATTCCAGCGTATCTGCCCCCATCATACATAATTCGGCATCAGCAGCGGGGGAAGAAGTGCCGACCGTATCGGCATCAAATTGCAAAAACTGGCGGAAGCGACCCGGTTTTGCCTTTTCATTGCGAAAAACCCAGCCATGGCGGAAAGAGCGGAAGGGACGCGGCAGATCGGCCATATTTTCGGCATAAAAGCGTGCCAGCGGCGCGGTTAAATCATAACGCAGCGACAGCCATTGCTCATCATCGTCCTGAAAGGAGAAAACACCCTCATTGGGGCGTTCTTTATCGGGCAGGAATTTACCCAGCGTTTCGGTAAATTCAATAAACGGCGTTTCCATCGGTTCAAAGCCGTAAAGCCGGTAAACTGTGCCGATTTTTTCTGCCAGCCGGCCGGCATAAAGCAGCTCATCGGCGCGGCGATCGGCAAAGCCGTGCGGCTTGCGCGCTTTGATTTTTGCCTCTTCCATTATCTCCTCCTGCTCCGCCCCCCGGCCAGTCTATAGCCGAATGTGTTTTATGGCAATAGAGTGCGCCGAAATAATACCGCACCGGGGCGGCCTGCCTGCCGGCGGGATAAAAGCCGGTTAAAAGCGGATATGGCGCCGCTTGAAATCGGCAACAACATCGGCAATCATGGCATCGGCCATATCTGTATTGCGCTGATGACAGGTGGCGACAAAATGGGTAACGCCGCCGGCTGTGGCCATATTATGCTTTTGCCACACTTCTTCTGACGGCTTGGGGAAGACAACGGTTACCGAATTTTTTTGTGTCCAGGCGGGGATACCCGCCTGCCGGAATTTGTCAACCGTGTATTTTACCAATGCCAGTTGATTGGCCACGCGGGCGCGCAAATAATCGGGCCGGTGTTTTTTGATAAATTCCCAAATATAAAGGACAGTGTGGCCATTGCGGCTGCCGGACATGGTTTTATCGGAACAGGCAATATAATCAATTTCCACTTTTATAGAATCGACATTTTCCTTTTTGGCCAGGGCAATGCCGCAGGGCATGGGTGCGCCGATATTTTTGTGTCCCGAAACGGAGAGAGAATCGGCGCCATCGGCAAATGTGTGCGGCTGCGGATCATCAACAAAAGGCAAAACCATGCCGGAAAGGGCTTCATCACAATGAATATAATAATCCTGCCGGTTAAAGCCGGCCTCTGTCATTTTTTGCTGGATAGTGGCAATATTGTCGATTGCGCCTTTAACAGTAGTGCCGATATTGGCCAGAATAATCGGGTGCTTGACACGGCTGTTTTTAATCTGTTTGATAAGGTCGCTATAAACCATTTCCCCCTTTTCATCAGCGAGAACGGCATGAGCGGGCAGGCGCAGAATTTTGGCGATTTTAGCGACAGAATAATGCGATTCGCGGCTGTAAAATAATGTCCCTTCAGGGAATTTTTCCCGCCCAATATAAATCCCCCACATATTGCCCTCCGTGCCGCCATTGGTCACATAGCCCCAGCATTTATTGAAGGGGATTTTGAACAGCCCGGCAAAATATTCAATAACCTCTTTTTCAAAAGGGAAAGACTGCAACTGATAATTGCAAAATTCGTCCCAGGCGCCGCAATTATTCAAGTGAAAATCGAGAAAGCGTTTCTGGTCGGAATAATCAAAATCATAAGATTCCGGATAACCAATATTAAAATAGCGGTGTTTCATGCAATGCTCATAAAAAGCATCTAGTTTTGCCGTATCTTCCGGGCTTAATCTATGCGGATCAAGATAAAAATCATTTTGCAGCATGGGCAGATCGGCCATGATAATCTCCGTTTATTTTATTTCGGTGTTTGGGAGCTGTTCGGCCTGTTGCCGCCTTTTGTTCCACGCCGCATAGCAATAAGGCGGCACGGTAATAATCATCAATATTGTGCCGTAAGTTATGGTATTGGCGCCGCTGCCCAAAATGGCAAACAGGCTGTAGCAAAAAGCCATGACTGTCATAATAAGGTAGAAAATATAGTCTCTGCCGCGATTGAGTTTTTCGCTTATCATAATAATAGGGAGAGCAATAACCGCATAAATATAGGGCATAAGCGTGCCGAAAGCCGACATTAAAATCACAATGCGGAACTGCTCAGCCAGATTTGGCGAAGTGGTGAGCAAAATGCACAGACTCATAAGAATCCCGGTGAAAATGAGCGATTTCATCGGCACATTATTTTTATTGGTAGCGGCAAAAAACCGGGGCAGCAGGCCCTCTTGCGCCGCATATTTCGGCGTTTCCGACTGTGCAATAAGCCAGCCGAAAATTGAGCCGAAACAGGCAAAAACAGATAAAACAGCGGCAATAATGCCCGCTGTTTCTCCCATCATAATACGCACGGCATCGGCAAAAGGCGCAGTAGAATGCACCAGTTTTTCATGCGGCATGAGCCCCATAATCACACTGGACGAACTGACATAGCAAATACTGGCAATAAGCAGACCGATAATCGTAGCGCGCGGCACAGTATAAATCGGATTTTCCACCTGGTCAGAGGCGATAACCGCGCCTTCAACTCCCAAAAAGCCCCATAGCGCCAGCGAGGCGGCAATGAGAATAGCGGGAAAAGTGCTGCGCCCGGTGCTGTTGTAGACTTCAAAAAAATATTCCGGCCTGAACCAGAACCAGCCGCCAAAACCGACACCGAGAACAACAATGAGCATGCCGATAGTAGTGACGGATTGCACTTTGCCGGCAGTGCGGGCGCCAAGGCTGGAAATAAACAGCGAAATCCATAAAATGACAATAGCTGTCAGCGAAGCAGCCATTGGGTTTTGCAGCACCGGGAAAAAATAAGCGAGATAACCGACCCCGGCCACCAGCAGCGCAACATTGCCTATCCAGGCGGCAAACCAATAGCAGATAGAGGTTTGAAAGCCGATAAATTCGCCAAAAGCCTCACCGGCATAAGCGACAATGCCGCCGGTCTTGCGGCGGGCAATCATTGAGGTTTTGGCAAAGACCAGCGCCAGCGCCATAACACCGATAATCGTGAACAGCCAGCCGAAAACCGAGATCCAGCCGACTGTGCCCAAAGTGGTGGGCAGCATAAAAACGCCGGAACCCATCATATTGGAAGCGGTCATTAAAGTCAGGGCAATCAACCCCATTTTTACCTGTTTTTTGACCATAAATATTATGCGCCTGTCTGCTGCGGCAATGGTGCCGGATTCTGTTTCAGCTCCGATAATCCTAACAAGATTTCAGAATTTACAGATAGGGCATTTTGCCGCGAGAGCAAACAGGCGCCGGCAGGGCACAAAAAATTTCACGGCAGCGCATTTTACCCTTGCACCCCGCCGGCGCAATGATTAGAGGTGACAGGGGGCGGGATATTTATGCCAAAATCGGCTTGAACAGAGGCAGTTTCATGCGCGCCGGCGCTGCCGGCGGGAGGATTTCCGAAGGGATATAGAATGTCGGCTTGCCTGAATTCTGTCTATATTGCTGCGGCAAAATTTTGCCGGCAGCGCGTTTTTATGGTATGCGGCGCTGTTTTTGCTATGTCGGGCGCAGCTTTGCCGCCGGCGCCGGCTCTGGCTAAAACGCTGATTTATTGCGCTGAAGCCAGCCCTGGCGGCTTTGATCCCGGTCTTTATACAGATGGGGCAACTTATGCCGCTTCTTCGCAGACAGTTTATTCGCGCCTGGTGGAATTTGCTCACGGTTCTTCCGCTATTGTGCCGGCTTTGGCGGAAAGCTGGGATATTTCACCAGACGGCAAAATATATATTTTCCATTTGCGCCGCGGGGTGAAATTTCACCGGACACCCTATTTCAAGCCGCAGCGTGATTTTAATGCCGATGATGTCGTGTTCAGTTTTGATCGTCAGGTCAATAAGGCCAATCCGTGGCATAATTATCTGGAAGGGCAATCCTACCAATATTATGAAAGCATGGATATGCCGAATATTATTAAATCGGTAGAGAAGCTTGACGATTATACGGTGCGCTTTGAGCTTAATCAGGCTGAGGCGCCGTTTCTGGCCGATATGGCCATGGATTTCGCCTCGATTGTTTCCAAAGAATATGCCGATAGACTGGCGGCAGCCGGCAAAATGCGGGAGTTCAATTCCAAACCGGTGGGCACGGGGCCTTTTATACTGGTCGCTTATCAAAAAGATGCCGTGGTGCGTTTCCGCGCCAATCCGGAATTCTGGCGCAGCAGGCAGGCTTTGGATAAGCTGATTTTCGCCATTACCACCGATAATGCCGTGCGGGCGCAGAAAATGCGCGCCGGCGAATGCCAGCTTATGGCTTATCCGGCGCCGACCGATATACCAATGCTGGAAGCGGATAAAAATATTACCCTGATGCGCGGGGTGGATATGAATGTCAGCTATCTTGCCTATAATACGCAATTACCGCCTTTTGATAAAGTAGAAGTGCGGCGCGCCTTGAATATGGCGGTTAATAAAAAAGCGCTGGTGGATATTGTTTTCGGCGGCTTCGGCACTGTGGCGGTAAACCCGATGCCGCCCAGCCTGTGGGGCTATAATAAAGCGATTGCGCCGGATATTTATGACCCCGCTAAAGCCCGGCAAATGCTGGCACAGGCAGGGGTGAAGAATTTGCGCCTGCAATTATGGGCGCTGCCGGTAAGCCGCCCTTATCTGCCCAATGGCCGGCGCGCGGCGGAGCTTATCCAGAGCGATTGGAAAGCTGTCGGCGTAGAGACTGATATTGTCACTATGGAATGGGGCGAATATCTGAAATCTGCCACAGATAAAAGCCGCAATAGTGTGGTGATGATGGGCTGGATCGGCGATAATGGCGACCCGGATAATTTTCTGGCGACATTAAATAGTTGCGCCGCAATCGGCACGGCCAATTATGCCATGTGGTGCAATAAAGCCTATGATGCCTTGATTGATCAAGCCAAAAGGATTACCGATCAACATGAGCGCGCCCGGCTTTATGAACAGGCGCAGGTGATTTTTAAGGAGCAGGCGCCGTGGCTGACGCTGGCCTATGGCACGGCCTTAATGCCGGTGGCCAAACGAGTGAAAAATTTCCATGTTGATATTCACGCTATCCGTTTTGACGATGTGGATATTGACTAAATTGGCGGTGCCGGCGGGCGCAGCGGCGGATTTGGATAATCCACAGCTTCGGCGTATGATTGGGGTGGTGACGAAAGGAGCAGGGGCATGAACAAGGCTTTCAGGCTGAGAGCGGGTACCGGCGGCAAAGGCAAAGGCCACAGGCGGACGGCATTATTGGCGGCACTGGTCTGTGTTTTTTCTGTTGGGGAGGGGGTGAATACGGCTCAGGCGGCGCCGAAATCGCTTATTTATTGCACTTCCACCGCGCCGGCGGGGTTTGATGTTGCTCTTTACAGCGATCTTTATACTTCAGAAGCTTCCGGGCAGATGATTTATCAGCGTCTGGTGGCTTTTGCCCCCGGCGGCACAAAAATTGTGCCGTCTCTGGCGGAAAGCTGGGATATTTCACCGGATGGCAGGCTTTATACTTTTCATTTGCGCCGGGGCGTGGCTTTTCAAACTACGCCTTATTTCAAGCCGAGCCGGGCGATGAATGCCGATGATGTCGTGTTTAGCCTGACGCGGCAAATGGATAAAACCGGCCCGTGGTATATTTATGAGCCGGGACAATCTTACCAGTATTTTGACAGTATGAATATGCCGAATATTATCAAAGCGGTAACAAAGCTTGATGATTATACGGTGCAAATTGAGCTTAACCGGCCGGAAGCGCCGTTCCTTGCTGATATGGCGATGGATTTCGCTTCCATTTTGTCGAAAGAATATGCCGATAAGCTGGCAGCAAGCGGTAAAAAGGGTGATTTGAATATGAAGCCGGTGGGCACCGGCGCTTTTATCCTGACGACCAATCAGAAAAGCGTGGCGGTGCGTTATCGCGCCAATCCCGATTATTGGGGGAACAAGCCAAAGCTTGATAATATTGTTTTCGCCATTATTGATGACGGTTCAGTGCGGGTGCAAAAATTAAAAGCCGGGGAATGTGATCTGGTGCGCTCGCCGCCGCTAAATGAAATGGGCGCCTTGCGCGCGGCAGGCACTATTAAAGTGCTGGAGCAGCCGGGGCTGAATTTAAGCTTTTTCGCCTGGAATATGACCAGGCCGCCTTTTGATAAAGTGGAAGTGCGGCGCGCGCTGAATATGGCGGTGGATCGCAAGGCGATTGCCGCTATTATTTTTTACGGCGAGGCCGAAATGGCCAAAAACCCGCTGCCTCCGGTGGGCTGGGGCTATAATAATGCTGTTCCCGCACCGGAATATAACCCGGAAAAAGCTCGGAAAATGCTGGAACAGGCGGGGGTGAAAAATCTGCAGTTTGATATTAGCATTACGCCGAGCGGCTCGCTTATTGCTAATCCGAAAAGGCTGGCAGAAATGCTGCAAAGTGATTTTGCCAAAATCGGCGTTAAAGCCAATGTCAATATGGTGGAATGGACGGAATTATTGCGCCTTTCGCGTGATAAAGCGCGCAATGGTCTGGCCATGATGGGCTGGGCCGGCGATAATGGCGACCCGGATAATTTTCTCGGCATGTTATTTAGCTGTGGCGCCATGGATACGGTCAATAATGCTTTTTTCTGCAATGCCGATTATGACAAACTGATTATGGCCGCCCGGCAGAATGCCGATATAGAAGCCCGCACGCAGCTTTATTATCAGGCGCAGGAAATCCTCTATCGCGAGCAGCCGGTTCTGCTCATGGCCTATTCTCCCAACACAGCGGCTTTGCGGCGCAATATTCGCGGCTATCACCTTGATCCTGTTGGCCTTGATTTCAGCACGGTCGATAAAGATTAGGCCGTAGCCTGCCGGCGGTGTTTGTGCGGGACTTGCCGTAAAAGGCGGAATTGGCCTCATATTTGCCGGCGCGAGTGAGAAAGTAAAAAGGCGGCCTATGGTCGCCTTTAATCCTGATAAAATAGCTTAAGAGCGGTTTTCACGCCGCCGGGCTGCATTTTTTTCTTGCATTTTAGCGGCAAAAAGATTTTGGTGTAGCTTTAAATAGGGTAAAATTCGGCAAAGGGAAGGGCATATATTTGCGCTTTATCGTCCAGAAAATTTTATATCTTGTTCCAACCCTGATAGGCATTACCCTTGTTGCCTTTGCCTTTATTCACGCTATTCCGGGCGATCCGGTGCTGATTATGGCGGGTGAGCGCGGCATTTCTCCCGCTCGCCATGCTGAATTGATGGCTCAATTAGGCCTGGACAAGCCGCTATGGCAGCAATATATCAGCTATATCTGGCAGATTCTGCATGGTGATTTCGGCATTTCCTATGTCAGCAAAGAACCGGTTTTGAGCGAATTTATGCAGCTTTTCCCGGCAACTCTGGAGCTGGCCTGTTGTGCTATTGTGCTGGCTGTATTTATCGGCGTGCCGGCCGGCATGCTGGCGGCGGTCAAACGCGGCTCAATTTTCGACCAATCGGCCATGGGCCTGTCTCTGCTCGGCTATTCCATGCCGATTTTCTGGTGGGGCATGCTGCTGGTTATGCTGTTTAGCGGCTATCTTGGCTGGACTCCTGTCTCCGGCCGCATCGATTTATCCTATTATTTTGAGCCGGTCACCGGTTTTATGTTGATTGACAGCCTATTATCGGGCGAAGAAGGCGCTTTTTCCTCGGTTGCCCGGCATTTGATTTTACCCTCTATTGTGCTGGCCACCATACCTTTGGCGGTGATTGCCCGGCAGACCCGCTCCGCCATGCTGGAAGTGCTGGGGGAAGATTATATGCGCACGGCACGGGCCAAGGGGCTTTCTTCTTTCCGCATTTATGCCGTTCATGCGGCGCGCAATGCCATGATACCGGTGATAACCACGATCGGCCTGCAGGTCAGCGCCCTGATTGCCGGGGCAATTTTGACCGAAACCATATTTTCCTGGCCGGGTATCGGCAAATGGCTGGTGGAAGCCATATTCAAGCGTGATTATATGACCGTGCAGGGCGGTATTCTGATTATTGCCATTCTGGTTATGGCGGTTAATCTGCTGGTGGATATTCTTTACGGTATTATCAATCCGCGCATCAGCAAAGCGTAATTTAGCCAAGGCCCGCAATTATGACCGATATTTCTCAGCAGCATATTTCTTCCGCCGGTTTGCGCGCTCAAGCCCTGCGTGAATTCTGGTATGGCTTTAGCCGTTCCAACGGGGCGGTTATCGGCCTCATTATTTTTCTGTTTTTTGTTGCTGTGGCGGTATTGGCGCCGCTATTGGCGCCTTATGCCTATGATGTGCGTTTTGACAATGCCGTCTTGCAGCCGCCTGTGTGGCAGAGCGGCGGCTCCTGGGCTTTTCCGCTGGGGACTGATGCTATTGGCCGCGATATGCTCTCCCGCCTGATTTTCGGGGCGCAATATTCTCTCTTTATCGGCGTGGTGGTAGCCGGGCTGGTATTTGTTTTCGGCGTGGCTATTGGCGTGGTTTCCGGTTTTTTTGGCGGCAAGACTGATATGGCGATTATGCGGCTGATGGATATATTGCTGGCTTTCCCCGCTTTGCTTTTGGCTTTGCTGCTGGTCAATATTGTCGGCCGCGGTCTCTCTGGCGCCATTATGGCGACAATTATCGCTTTTCTGCCTTATTTTGTCCGCTTGTCGCGCGCGGCGGTGCAGGCGGAAAAAAGCAAGGATTATGTAACCGCGGCGCGGCTTGCCGGTGCCGGGCGCTTCCGGCTGATGTTCAAAACCATTTTGCCTAATTGCATGGCCTCATTGATTGTGCAGGCCACGCTGGCTTTTTCTGACGCTATATTGAGTGTTTCTGCTCTTGGTTTTCTCGGCATGGGGGCAACGGCGCCAACACCGGAATGGGGCACTATGCTGGCTGATGCGCGTGATTTTGTAACCACTGATAAATGGTGGATTGTGACTCTGCCCGGCCTGGCCATTCTTTTATTGGTTCTGGCGGTGAATCTGGCGGGTGACGGCTTGCGCGATGCTTTTGATCCGAAACTGAAAAGAAGCTGAGGAGGTAGTGTTATGGTGTTTTCCCCTGGTGCTTCCGGCCGGAATTCTTTGCTGGAAATTCGCAATCTTGTTGTTTCCTTTGAAACGGCTAATGGTTTGTTTAAAGCGGTAGACGGTATTGATTTAAATGTGGAAAGCGGCGAAGTTCTGGCTATTGTCGGGGAATCCGGCTCCGGCAAATCGGTCTCCATGCTGGCGGTAATGGGGCTGTTACCCGATAATGCCCATATTAGCGCCGATATTTTGCGCTTTAACGGCCGCGATATGCTGACGATGAAAGCGAGAGAAAAACGCGCCCTTATCGGCCGTGACATTTCGATGATATTTCAGGAGCCGATAACCAGCCTTAATCCGTGTTTTACTGTCGGCTATCAGGTGGCGGAAGTCTTGCAGGTGCATTTGGGGCTAAAGGGCGCGGGCTTGCGCCGGCGGGTGATTGAGCTGTTTGAGGCGGTGGGTATTGCCAATAGTGAGGCGCGGCTTAATGCTTATCCGCACCAAATGTCGGGCGGGCAGTGCCAGCGTATTATGATTGCCCAGGCCATTGCCTGTAATCCGAAACTGCTGATTGCCGATGAGCCGACTACGGCGCTGGACGTAACTATTCAAAAGCAAATTCTGGATTTGCTGAAAGATTTGCAATATCGCTCCAATATGGGCCTGATTATGATTACCCATGATATGGGGGTGGTGGCGGAAACGGCAGATCGGGTGATTGTCCAATATATGGGGCGCAAAATGGAAGAGGCGGATATTGTGTCACTATTTGAAAAGCCGCAAAATGCCTATACTAAAGCTTTGCTGGCCGCCTTGCCGGAAAATGTCAAGGGTAAGCGTTTGCCGACAATTAGCGATTATTTTCAGGAAACCGCCGGTGCCGCTGCCGGATTGACAGAATGAGCCTGAGGCAGGCAGATAGAATAATATGATGGATAAAGAAATGCAGCAGGCAGGAAATTTGGCAGCAAGGCCGGTCGCAGCCGGGGCGGCGAGTGATTTACTGACGGTGCAGGATATTAAGCGTGAATATCGGGTAAAGGGCGGTTTGTTCCGGCAGGATAAAATTACGCATGCCTTGAAAGGGGTCTCTTTTGCTGTCAAACGCGGCAAGACTTTGGCTATAGTGGGGGAATCCGGCTGCGGCAAATCAACGCTCGCGCGGATTTTGACCCTGATTGATGCACAAACTGCCGGCGAATTGCAGATAGAGGGTGAAATTATCAATATTGCCGCGCAGCCTGTTGCGCCCGCTTTGCGGCGCAAGGTGCAAATGGTATTTCAAAATCCTTATGCCTCGCTTAATCCGCGGCAGAAGATTGGCTCTATCCTAGCGGAACCGCTCTTGCTGAACACAAATATGAGCGCGGCAGCGCGGCAAAAATCAGTGGCCGAAATGTTGAAAAAGGTCGGTCTGCCGGTAGAGGCGCACAATCGTTATCCGCATATGTTTTCCGGCGGGCAGCGACAGCGTATTGCTATTGCCCGCGCTTTAATGTTGCAGCCGAAACTGCTGGTGCTGGACGAGCCGGTTTCAGCGCTGGATTTATCGGTGCAGGCGCAGGTATTGAATTTGCTGGCCGATTTGCAGGACGAATTTCATCTGACTTATGTGTTTATCAGCCATGATTTGTCGGTTGTGCGTTATATTGCCGATGATATTCTGGTTATGTGTTTTGGCGAAGTGGCGGAGTATGGCTCCTGTGAGGAAGTTTTCTGCAATCCGCGCCATAATTATACCAAAAAATTGTTTGAAGCCCAGCCGCATGCGGATATTGCCTCGATTCAAAGACGTATTGAGGCCCGGCAGAAAGCGGTGGAACAGCAGACGGGTGCCTGATTAAAGGCTCTTATTTTTGCTATGTGAAAGAGGGTTATGAAAAAATTCTTGCGGTTTTTGCTGTAATATCAGTGTTGATAATGGGAGCAGCGCAGGCGTAGGGTTTTAATGAATGGGTTGCCGTGGGCGATGAAGGTGAAGATCCTTTCGTGGAATCGAGGGAAATACAATTTGCCAATATTAAAGTTTCGTATTTTTCCGGGTTGTTTTTATCATGCCGTGAGGGGAAAAGCATATTGCTGGTAAAGGCAATATCTCCTTTCAATTTTGCCGATATGCCGAAATCTTACCCTTATAAAATGAGCTTTGCCGTTGATGGTGACATTCTGTTTAAAGACAGGGAGGCGCTTTTATCTTCTAATCCTTACGGAAAGGTTGCAAGCTATACTATTCTTGATGGAGATGTGGCGCAAAATGTGGCGCAGAAATTCAGTGAAGCGCGGAAATCTGTTGCTGTTCGTGACGGCATTGGCGCGGGAACAGAAATCCATTCTGCCCGCGGCGCATCGAGCGCCGGCAGAAAGCTGTTGAAATGCCTGCTTAAATAGTTTTTAATACGCATATAATCATATAAGATTTATGACAATCAGGCATAAAGGGGAGTTAAGGGCATGCTTAAATTTATCGGCATTTTTTTAACGGCAATGCTGGTTGCGGCCGGCGCGGCGCAGGCAATAGAGTATAATCAATGGCAGCTCATGCCGCAGAAAAAGAGCGCCGGCGCAAAACAGGCCGGCGCGCCGCAGGCGGACAAGCCGGATAGCGAGAAAGCGGGTGCCTCAACCGGGCAAAGACCCAAAAAACAGGCAGAGCGGGTGCGGCTGGTCAATGTTAAAGACAAAAATCATAAATTTGCCCTTGCCTGCCGTGCCCATAGCGGCCGGTTGCAAATGCTGGTTTTATTCAGCGGCGGGGCGGATAAAATGCTCGAGCAAACCGGCAAAACTACGCTTAGCCTGATGATAGACGGTAAATCTGTATTGAAAAATAATGACAGCCGCTATCGCCGCGTTGCGCGGGGCAATATGGCGGTGCGCACAGTTTTGCAGGGTGATGCCGTGACGCATTTCCTCAGCCAGTTTTTGGCCGCCAAAAAGGTAATCACTGTCTCTTACGGCAAGGAAGCAGCGGAATCTTACACGGTTACAAAGGCAGGCTCAAACGGTTTGGCTTTGCAAAGCTGCCTGTTGAAGTGAGCGCGCTTTTGGCTTAAGGCAAAGCTCCCGTCATTGCTGTCATTATCCGGTTAGTTGCGCTGCCGGGCGCTTTTAGGGCAATGCGCGGATTTAAGCGATTGCCGAGGGCCGCCTGTGATGAGCTGTTGCGCTAAAGGCAAAGGGTGATATGGCTTAGGCGCTGCTGCTTGCCTTTTGCCCTTTTATACCTGCTCTGGCCTGTGAGCGGCTTATCTACCTGTTCTGATAATGTCTGTCTTTTGCATTTGTGCGCCACCGCGCCGCAAGGTGGTGTTTACTTGTTCCTCGGCTCAGAGCTGGGGCCGTGACCGCGTGTGATAATAAAGATTGAGCCTATTGCGGTGCAGGGGGCGCACCGTTTATGTGGCAATGCGGGCTATGCGGCGGCCGTGCACGCAATGTTGCTGAATGATGCTGCTCTGCAATCAATAGCACAGTGCCATGACAGGGGATATTGTTTACGGCCGGGCCGGGTGGAAAGCGGGAATCTGTGCTGTTGTTTTTGAGATAGAACGCCGGGCCGAAGAGGAGGAAGGAGGCTCGCCTTCCTTCATGGCCGTAGTTTGGAAGTCTCACAGCCATGAATAGCAGATTAGAGCAAAATTCCTGCCGGAAGCGAAAATTTCTGCCGAAATATTATAGGGAATATCAGGCCTTTCAAGAAGCCCGATATTCCCCCATATGCGGCACTCTATTACCGACAAAGCCGCATATGATATGGCAATAGCGCAAGCGGTGATGGGATAGGTATATATCACTACTTTGATATTGCCAAGTATCGGTATTAGGCTATATCCAAGTGTATGTCAAACCTCATTACGATAAATTTAGGCATGGAGTTTTTGAACTTATGCCTTTCCGCAGCAATCTCGGCAAAATAATGACGGCAAAAAATATGACCTATGAGGAGCTACAGTTTATTGCTAAAATTGCACCGGATACGATTGCACGGGCGCGGGACGAACGCATTGCCAGTTGCACGCTGGCGACCTTAGAGAAAATAGCCAAAGCCCTGGGCGTTGATGTTCATAGCCTGTTTGATTATAAAGCAGAAAAATAGGCGGAAAACTGTTTTTTCATGCGGCGGAGGCACCCGCAAAACAGCAATATTATCCTTTAAAATCAAAGAAATAGATAAAGGGTGACCATATTGCTGACGTCGGCAATATGGTCACCTGTTTTTTATGTAATTTTTATCAAAAAATCCTGAAAAATTTTATTGCTTTTTGCTAAAACAGGCTAATCTCGCCGCGTTACAGGGGGAGCTGTAGAGAGTCATGAGGGAGGGAAATATTTATGCCGAAAGATAATCATTATACCAAATCGGCCAATATGGCTTTTGGTGCCGCCGATCGCAAAACCGGCAAAAAGAACCCGGTTGAAAAATTATTGATGCAGATGGAAGAAGCGGCGCAGGCCGATGATGAAGGCAATGAATATTGGTTTGCCGGCGATTGGTAGAAATATATGTAAATGGTAGTTAACACTTTATTGCCGCCTGTTATATAATGGGGTGCGAAGAATATTTTAATTTTAACTCAATAATTAGGAAAAAATGCAATGATTAAGGTATCGCAATGTTTAAAGTGTAAAAGACAAAGCTTTTTGAAAAATTTATAACTGGTTTAAAAGATAATAAAGCAAAAATGAATATTTTAACAAGAATAGAGAGAGTGTCTCTGGGCAATTTCGGTGATTGTAAATTTCTCCGTGATTCCGTTTATGAGTTACGTATAGATAAAGGTAAGGGGTATCGCGTATATTTTGCACGAAAGGGTGAAAAAGTAATATTCTTGCTCTGCGGCGGTGACAAAAAGAGCCAGAACGCGGATATTCAGAGGGCTGTAAAAATGGCACCGGCCGTGGCCGGGTGAATTTTAATGGTGATATAAAATACGGTATTAAAACTATGAATAGAGAATGCGCTGTTACCCCCTGTGATTCGGCTGATTATTTAACTTCAGCCGAAGATATAGAATTATATGTGCAGGCTATACAGCAGCAGATAGATGCGTGCCCTGAGCAGGGCGCAGATCTTATCCTTTTAGCTTTAGGGGTGGTCGCGCGGGCCAAAAACAAGGTAAAACTGAGCAAAAAGGCCGGTTTGAGCCGTCAGGGGCTTTATAAAGTGCTGGCGCCAGACGCAAAGCCCAGCCTGGCAACGGTTTTTAAGCTTGTTCATGCGCTGGATTTAAAAATTCAGATCGTGGCAAACCCGGCCGGCAAGCATAAAGCCGCTTAAGGCGCATCTATCTGCTGCCCAATATAGGCAATAGCGCGCTGATAAATTTTGGCTTTGTTCCAGCCCTCAATAGCGGTAAAATTCGGCTCGCCGGGCTGGTAATCCTGGCCACGCTGCCAGCCATGGGCCTGTAGAAAGCGCGCCGTGGAAGCCAGAGCATCGGCAGGCGAATGAATGAGATCAATCACGCCATCGCCATCTTCATCGACCCCATAGTGCAGGACATTGAGCGGCAGAAATTGTGTCTGGCCGATTTCGCCGTGCATAGCGCCGGTTGCTTGTGCTCTCAGACTGCCTTTGTCAATGAGCTGCAAAGCGGCATAAAGCTGCCCGGTGAAAAATTGTGAGCGGCGGCAGTCATAAGCCAGAGTGGCCGCGGCGGATAAAATATTTTGCTTGCCCATTTGGCTGCCGAAAGCACTTTCCATGCCCCAAATTGCCAGCAACGGCCCGGCGGGCATGCCATATTGTTTTTCAATACGGGCAAAAAGCGCGGCATTTTGCCGCTTGAGCACCCGGCCGCGCCGGATAATGGCGGCAGCGCCGCGTTTGTGCAAAAATTGCTCAAAGGAAAGTTTAAAGCTGCGCTGATTACGGTCGGCAGCAATAGTGCCATAGGCATAGCGGACATGTTCCAGCGCCTCAAGCCCGGCCCGGCCAATGCCGGCGCCGGCGGCCTGCTGTTTGAAAGCCTGCACAAAGGCGGGAAAGCCTGCCGCCTTTGTGCCGCAAGGCAAGGTTCCGGTTTGTCCCCAGGCCTGAAAAGTGACAAAATCAAGGCTAAAAACTGTGCCGGCCAGCAATAGCCTAAGGCTGGGCAAAAGCTGATTTTTGCAAAATTGGCTAAATATAATCAAGATGTTGTGCTGTTTGTCCCTATGATTTTACCGATTTTCGCCAATAATGGCAGTGAGCCGCATATTTTTCTTTATTTTTCTATGTTTATCGCTATAAAAGGGCATTGTCTTGGCATTTAAAGTGCTTTAAAGTTAATAATCATTTAATGATCCAAAAGGAAAGCGTAATGAAAAAGAGTTTAGTGATGTGGGCTCTTGCCTGCGGTGTAACTTTAGGCGCCTCGGCTTCGGCTCAGGCGGCTGTTCATAATCTGGATTGCACAATCAATGATGAGCTGCGCCAGACGACAGATTATAAAAAGAAGGTGCGGCCCTACAAGGTCAATTATACCATTACCACGCGCGGCTGGGCAACGCCGCCGATTGTTGGCTGGTATAATCGCGGTATCTTTATTCAGAGATATGATTCCATCACCGGCACAACTGTGACCTACAGTATCCCGAATAATTCCAGCCATTTTATCAAAAGCGGCAAGAGCTTTGCCTGGTCGAAAGACTATAAGCGCGGCTATGTTGTCGAAAACGGCGATCGTCAGTTTACCTTTACCTATTCTGCCAATGGCATTGAGGTGAGTGATGCCGATGCGCTGCTGAAAAAGACTTTTATCGGCACTTGCGTTAAAGTGCCCGCCAATGGGCAGGCGCAATAAGGTTTGGCCGGCAGCGTGAAAACGCCGCCATAACCGGCACAAAAAGCAGGCATTCCCCGCGCGGGGGTGCCTGCTTTTATTTTCCGGCTCATTAGCCTGCTGCTGCTTTTTGAAAAAAGAGTTGCGCGCCGGCCTGTTTTCGGCTATTAAAGGGGCAGATTTCTGCAAAATTTGTAATGCAGGCGCCGACCGGGTTCGGCCAAAATAGCCGCCCGGAGGTTACCATCTGACAGCGTGAGACGCCCTCAGATGTTTTTGTGCTGTGATTTTTCGGCTTATCAGGCCGGTGCCGGGCTGGCGGGCAGGCGGCATGCCCGGCAAAGCGGAATAGAGGGAAATTAAAGGGATAAAACATGTTTGAATCTTTGCAGGAGAGGCTTGGCGCTGTTTTTGGGCGGCTGACGGGCCGCGGCGCTTTGTCGGAGCAAGATGTGACAGAAGCGCTGCGGGAAGTGCGGCGCGCTCTGATTGAGGCTGATGTTTCCCTTGATATTGTTCGCTCTTTTATTGATAAAATACGCGCCAAAGCTGTTGGCGCCGCCGTGTTGAGATCGATCAAACCCGGGCAAATGGTTGTCAAAATCGTCCATGACGAATTGGTGGCCATGCTGGGCGGGGAAGAAGCGGGGATTGATTTGCAGGCGCCGGCGCCTGTCGGCATTATGATGGTGGGGCTGCAAGGCTCGGGTAAAACCACCACCACGGCCAAGCTGGCCAAAAGGCTGCATGAGCGGCAGAATAAAAAAGTGCTGATGGCCTCGCTCGATACCAGACGGCCGGCAGCGCAGGAACAGTTGCGCCAGCTCGGTCAGCAGGCGGGGATTGACACTCTGCCGATTATTGCCGGGCAATCGCCGGTGGATATTGCCGCGCGGGCGGTGCAGGCGGCGCGCCTTGGCGGCTATGATGTCCTTTTGCTGGATACAGCCGGGCGCACCCATATTGATGCGCCGTTAATGGCGGAAATGGCTGAAATCAAGGCGCAGGCGCAGCCGCATGAAATTGTGCTGGTGGCCGATAGTCTGACCGGGCAGGACGCTGTTAATCTTGCCCGTTCCTTTGATGAGCGGGTGGGGATAACCGGCATTATCCTGACCCGTATGGACGGTGACGGCCGCGGCGGGGCGGCGCTTTCCATGCGGGCGGCAACCGGCAAGCCAATCAAGGCCGTAGCTACCGGTGAAAAGCTGGAAGCATTGGAAGAATTTTATCCTCGCCGTATTGCCGACCGCATTCTCGGCATGGGCGATATTGTCTCGCTGGTGGAAAAAGCGGGGGAAGCCATTGATGCTTCAAACGCCGCGGCGCTGGCGCAGAAAATGCAGGCCGGCAAGTTTGATCTGGACGATTTGGCAGCGCAATTACGGCAGATGAAAAAGCTCGGCGGCATGGGCGGCATTATGTCTATGCTGCCCGGTATCGGCAAAATGAAAGGGCAACTGGCGCAAGCCGGGTTGAATGACAGTATTTTTGACCGACAGTTGGCGATTATCGGCTCAATGACCAAAAAAGAGCGCGCGGCGCCGGAAATTTTGAAACATAGCCGCAAACAGCGTATTGCCAAAGGTTCCGGCACCAATGCGGCCGAGATTAACAAATTGCTGAAAATGCACCGCCAAATGGCCGATATGGTAAAAGCTATGGGTGGCGGCAAAGGCGGCGGTGTGATGAAAAAAATGATGGGCGGGCTTGGCGGCAAGCTTGGCCTTGGCGGCGGTTTAGGCGGAGCCGGCGGTGCTTTGCCGGATTTGTCGGCGCTGGATAAAGGGCAGTTAGAGGCTCTGCAAAAACAGGCGGGGCAGGCAATGCCGGGGCAAAATCTGCCGGGCTTCGGTTCGGGGGGTATAGGCGGCCTGCCCGGCCTGCCCAGGGGGCTGGGCAGCGGTTTGCCCGGTTTGCCCGGCCTGCCGAAAAAGAAATAACAGCTTAAAAATGTGAAAAACGATTATGAAACATACAAGGCAGCAGAACCGGACAGAGCAGCCGGGAAACAGGCAAGAGCCGGGTCGTCGGGGCGCTGTGCAGCCTTTTGGCCGCATGCTGTTCTCAATAGCGCCGAACGGTATGATCGGCTGTCTGGAGTTTTTGCTTTTAAGTGTGGTGAGCTGGCTGGTTTTCACTATAGCTCTGGTTATTCTGGGCGTGGCATGGGGCGGGGGCCTGCTGGCAGCGGCGCTGCCGTTTACCGCCAGCGCTTACGGCGCAGGCGGCTTCGGCTTTGTTGCGGTTATGTTCAGCTTTGGGGCGCTAGTGTGCTTGCTGGCCGGTTTGGTGCTTTCTGTGTTGTTTGGCGCGCGGCTTTTGCAGTTGCGGCTAATTGATATTGGCCTTGGTAAAAATCTGTCTGTTCCGGGAGTGTGCGCTCGCTTCTGGGTGTGCTTGCTGGCTTCTATTGCCTGCTGGCTTTTCACCCCGCTGGCGCTGGTATTGCTTGTTTTCTGCTGTGTTTGTCAGGGCAAAACCTATGCCGATAATCGCGATGTGTTCAAGCCTGTGCCGCTTGTCCCGCCTCTTGATGAATTGGAGGTGCAAATGCACAGGCGCAAATAAATACTGCGCTCAGGGCAGGCTAGCCTGCCTGGCCGGCAGCGGGCGCAAATAAATGGAGTTTTATGGCGCAAATGCCATGGTTGACAGCCCGCAAGATCTTGCGGGCAGAGAATTCGTAAAATTATTGCACGAAATACTGTGTAAGGAATGTGTAACAGGAGAGTAAATTATGGCATTGAAAATTCGTCTCGCCCGCGCCGGTTCTAAAAAGCGCCCTTATTACCATATTGTCGTGGCCGATGTGCGCAGCCCGCGTGACGGCCGCTTTATTGAAAAGCTTGGCGCCTGGAACCCAATGCTGCCGAAAGACGGTGAACGGGTGAAACTGGTGGAAGAGCGTATTAAACATTGGCTGGCCAATGGTGCCCAGCCGACTGACCGTGTTTTGCGTTTTCTCGACGCTGCCGGCTTGAGTAAGCGTCCGGCGCGCCATAACCCGGCCAAGGCTGAGCCGGGCAAAAAGGCGCAGGAGCGCCTGGCCGCTGCCAAACAGGCAGAAGAAGAAGCCAAGGCCAAAGCGGCAGAAGCCGCTGAGGCGGCCAAAGCTGCGGCAGAAGTGCCGGCTGAGGGTGGTGCCGAGGCATAATTTGCCGCTTTGCCCGATTATTGCCCGGTATTGAAACCTGCAATTACAATATTGAAGCCGTTCTCTGCTTTTGCGAGGGCGGCTTTTGTCTGGCCGAGATAAAGCATAGCCTGCCGGCAGAGAGCCTTGCGACCGGCAGGCATATAAGCAAAATCCGGCTAAAACGCCGCCGGCTCTCCGGCAAGGCGACATGGCAGCCGGTGATGATTATAAGCAGGGCAATAGCCGTCCGCGCAAAAGTTTTGCTTGAAATCCGGTGCGACAGCCTATGTAAGGCCTTGCCCAAAGTTGCAGGCGCCTGTGGGTTTCGGCCGAGTCTCGAAATAATGAGATAAGGGGCATCTTGACAAAGTGAGGATTCATTTTCTTGCCGCCAATAAAAATTTAAAATGAAAAACTTTAATAAAAAATGTCTATAGTCTTTCGCGTGGTTCAAGCACTAAAGGAAATATGGGAGTCTTTCTATTCCTGTTATAAAGATTGTGAAGACATAGGGCAAACCTGTTAGACTGCTGACCTGTTAAAATCATAGACAAGGTTTTTCGCGCCTCAGGCGACTGAAGCGCGTTTTTTATGCGCGCGCGGCGGTGATAGCCATAATCTCAGCCGTTTCTGCCGTTTATTTTAAGCTTTTCCGAAAAGCGCTCTGTTGTGGGCGCGAGCCGGCTCAGTCTTTTCTGCGGCAGGGCATGATTTTGTTGCCTGGCATGAGCACCTGAAATTATAATATTGAAGCCGTTCTCTGCTTTTGCGAGGGCGGCTTTTTTATCAGGGCAGCAGATTGTGGCGGCGTAAATAGTGATGAGGTAAAAAAGCCGCTTGCCGGCGCTCCGCGTTTTGACTGTCGGTTATTGCAGCGATTGTGCTGCCGGGAAGGCACAGATAATGGGGAAAATTTCAGACAAAATTATAGGGATTCTGTCCGGGATAGTAGCCGTCAGAATTTCTGCCGGAGTTTTGATCTTGCTGTCGCGATAGCCGGCAGAACGAGAATCGCGGCCGGGCACGGTAGATTATTGGCGGTTTTGCGGCTGTCAGATGACTCGGCAAAATCATTATCGCCGGCGAAAAACCGCTATTGATGAAGCCAAAATAACCGGCAGCAGATCTCTATAAGAGATATTTATATATAAGCGGGGAATAACAGGTTTTGGTGGACAAAGGCGGGTAGACAGGGTTTGAGAAAAATTGCTGCCGGTAAGGAATTTTTACTTGAAAACGCGGCGGTAACAGTATATATAAACTTCGCCCAAAGTCGCACGTGCCTGTGGGTGTCCGCCGAGTCTCGAAATGGTGAGATAAACGGTAAGGTACCCGGAACTAACCGCTCCGGTCGCTTTTTCAGCCAACTGAAAAAGGGAGGACATCTTGAAGCAACGACGGTGCGGGCCTTTCAGATGTTATTCGGCTGTCCGGGCTTGATTTTGAGCTTTGTTCTGTCGGTATGCTTAGAGGCACCCCCTCCTTGCCTTCAGTGCGGAAAAGGTTCTCCAATTCCAATCGTAAAAGGCAGCAAAATAGAGCAACGCGTTTGGCGCGCTGTTCGGTTTCGTCATCGCCGTTTGGGATAGCCAGGCTTTGCCCGGCTCCTTGGCGGTTGTTTTGCAACGGCCTGCTTTTGTGACAAAGCTGTTTGTCAGACGCGGAGCAGGTATTTTGAGCTGCTTATGGTGCAGGCTGTTTACCCGGCTGCATAAGCGCCTTTGGCTCGTGGGAGAACGACCATGGTAACACAACGCGTTGTGGATTTTCTGAAAACTCGCCGTCCTGACGGGCCTTGTCTGGTGGTGGATCTGGACATTGTGCGGGAAAATTACGGTAATTTTGAAAAAGCTTTGCCGCAATCGCGCATTTTTTACGCGGTAAAGGCTAATCCGGCACCGGAAATTTTGCGCCTTTTAGTCTCATTAGGCTCCAGTTTTGACACGGCTTCGGTGGCAGAAATTGAAATGGCGCTGGAAGCCGGGGCAACGCCGGAGCGGATTTCCTTTGGCAATACTATCAAAAAAGAAAAAGATATTGCTCGCGCTCACACTCTGGGCATTAACCTCTATGCTGTCGATTGTGTGGAAGAAGTGGAAAAAATTGCCCGCACTGCCCCGGGGGCGCGCGTTTTCTGCCGTGTTTTGACTGATGGCGCCGGAGCGGAATGGCCGCTATCGCGCAAATTCGGCTGTGTGCCGGCTATGGCGGTTGATGTTTTGCGCCATGCGCAAAAACTGGGGTTGGAGGCCTATGGCGTCTCTTTTCATGTTGGTTCGCAACAGACCGATCTGACTGCCTGGGACAGAGCGCTGGCTGATGTGGCGCAGGTTTTTGATATTTTGGCCAAAGAAGGCATTACGCTGAAAATGGTAAATATGGGCGGCGGCTTCCCCACCCGTTATCTGAAAGATGTGCCGACAGCGCAATCCTATGGCATGGCGATTTTTGATGCGCTTTCCCGCCATTTCGGCAATCGTATCCCGGAGACTATTATTGAACCGGGGCGCGGCATGGTTGGCAATGCCGGCTTTTTGCGCACGGAAGTGGTGCTGGTTTCCAAAAAAGCGGATAATGACAATCTGCGCTGGGTTTATCTTGATGTCGGTAAATTTAACGGTCTGGCGGAAACCATGGACGAAGCCATTCGCTATCCGATTATGACCGGGCGTGACGGTGATGAGGCCGCTCCTTGCATTTTGGCCGGCCCTACTTGTGATTCTGCCGATGTTATGTATGAAAAAACGCCCTATCCGCTGCCGCTGTCGCTGACTATTGGCGATGAATTATTTATTCTCGGCACCGGTGCTTATACTACGACCTATGCCTCGGTGGCGTTTAACGGCTTTGAACCGCTGCGCTCTTATTGTGTGTAAAAATCGGCCGGCAGCTCTGACATTTTGCAACGGCGGGTTTTGCACCCGCCGTTTATTTTTATAAGACAAAATTTACTCTAAATTGAAGCTTATTAGAAAAAAATAAACTGTTAACCTGCTCTAGAGCAGTCGGCCGTTATAAATTTTATAGAATTTTATAACAGTCAGAGTAAGATAATGGGACAAAAACTGCACATTAAGCCAGAGCTTTTGCGGTGGGCGCGTGAAAGGGCAGGGCTGCAAAGTGAAGAATTGCGCAAAGACTTCCCTAAAATAGCGGAATGGGAGATGGGGGAAGACGCGCCAAGCCTGAAACAGTTAGAGCGCTTTGCCCGTAAAGTTCATGCCCCTATTGGCTATTTATTTTTGGACAGCCTTCCTGAAGAGGCTTTGCCGATACAGGATTTTCGCACGCCTGGCAGCCGGGCAAAGCGGCATATTAGCGTCAATGCCAGAGATATGATTTATCTCTGCCAAAGACGGCAAAACTGGTATCATGATTATGCTGTTGCCAATGCGCTGGATAAAGTGACATTTGCCGGGCAATTTACCATGCAGGCTAAGCCAGATGACGCGGCGCAGAAACTGCGCGCTCTTGTTAAATTTTCGGCACATGGAGAATATTTCGCCAAAACAAAAATGGAATTTTTGCGCTTTTTGCGTGAAAAAATGGAAGAAGCCGGTATATTGGTAATGATAAGCGGCATTGTCGGTTCCAATACACATCGTCCTCTTGATGTAGGAGAGTTTCGCGGCTTTGCTCTTGCTGATGATTATGCGCCGTTGATTTTTATTAACGGCAAAGATAGTGAGGCCGGCAAAATTTTCACTCTTGCGCATGAACTGGCGCATATTTGCCTCGGAGAAACAGGGATTTCCGATGCAAAACCGCAAGATGCACCGGAGCAATGGTGTAATGCTTTTGCCGGTGAATTTCTGGTTCCGGCTACTGCCTTGCAAGAGAATTTTCAAAAAGAGACGGAGCTGGATAATGAGATAGAGCGTTTATCCAACTTGTTTAAAGTCAGCCGAACGGTTGTCACACGCCGGCTTGCCGATATGAAACTGTTGCCCTGGGAGCAAGGGCAGCCTTATATGGCTTCTCAGGCACAAAAAGATGAAGAAGAAGCAGAGCGGGAAAAGAACCGAAAAGATTCATCGATCGGTGGTAATTATTATAACACTTTGCCGGTGCAAATAAGTAAACGCTTTCTTAAGGCTCTCTATGCCAGCACTCTGGAAGGGCAGACACTATATCGCGATGCCTTGCGCCTGGTCGGGACAAAGAAAATTGAAACTTTTAACAAAATAGCGGACGAAATGAAGCGCGTGGCGTGAAGAATGTAAGAGCAGGGAAGTCGCATAAATGGTGTATTTATTAGACGCCAATGTGTTTATTGAGGAAAAAAACCGCCATTACGGCTTGGATTTTTGTCCGGCGTTTTGGGATTGGCTAATAAAGGAGAATGCGGCAGGGAAAGTTTTTAGCCTCGATAAAGTATATGATGAATTGATGAAAGGATCAGACGAATTATCGCTATGGGTGGACGCGCATAAGTCGCTATTTTTGCCCGTAAGCCCAGCCGCGCCGAGTGTGGCCGGTAGAATCTCAGCTTGGGTTATAAGCCGCCACCCCTCCTATAAGCCGGAAGCGAAAGACGTATTTTTACAAGGAAATGCCGATTATTGGCTTATTGCTCATGCCATAGCAGAAGGGAATTTTACGATTGTGACGCATGAAATTGCTTCACCTGCGGGTAGCTTTGCATTAAAAAGAGTGAAAATCCCCGATGTCTGCCAGTATTTTAGTGTGCCGTGTATCTTGCCTTTTGAGATGTTGCGGGTGGGAAAGGCGCAATTTGTTTTGTCGTCTTCCCCATAATTTTTCTGTAACAAGGCCAAAAATACCCGGCATAAAACTCTTTCTGCCGGGTATTTTGGCTGTTTTCGCTTGGTTTTCTTGTCAAAAAGCAGCGTCCGGCCGCTGAGCTTGGGCCTTATGCAACCTTTTTCCGCTTTCTTTGTTTATTATGAAGTTCTTATATAGAAGCAATAAAAAGCCGGGAGATAGCCGGGCTGCTGCTATCGAGGGCTTGATAAAGCGCAGAACCGGAATCGGCATAATAACAGGAGAATCCTTGCCTTTTGCGGTTATACGCCGTGCTTGCGGCGCACCGCAGCCGAGCCGGACAGGGCCGGCCGTGATCGCCACCGGGAAGAAAATACAGGGAAGAGTTAGCGATAATGTTTATTATTTTTGTGTTTATGTATATGCGCCGGGAAGAGGATCCGTGGTGGAAACTGCCCTCTATCCCGTTTGTCTGGCAAAAAATGAAGCGGAAACTGGCACTGGAAAATTCTTTTAACCGCACCGATACAGCCGGCTTTTATGATAATATGTAGCCGGTTCCCGGCTGTTGCCGGCATGGCATAGGCTTATACTTTTTTGACAAAACCGACTAGAAAAAATAAAAAGCCAAACAGCAAAGTTAAAATATAAAAAGCATCAGCAAAGGCCATAATATTGGCCTGCTGCTGCACCAGATTGTAAATCTGTGCCAAAGCCGCCTTTGCGCCGTCCAGCCCGATAATGTTAAATTGCTGTGTCAGCCGGGCAATAAAATCTTCACTCTCATTTCTGCCCCATGAAACGGCTTCGGCCAGGCGCTCATAGTGAAAATCGCCGCGGCGGATCAAAATCGTATTCAGCACGGCCAGACCGACAGCACCGCCGAGATTGCGGGTTAAATTAAACAGGCCGGAAGCATTTTTTAACTGTTCATGCGGCAGGGTGCCGAGCGAAATATTGTTAATCGGCACCATACACAGCATAATTGAGACACCGCGCAGAATTTGCGGCCAGAATAATTCCCAAAAATCCCAATCGCCGGTTAACCCGGTTACCAGCCAGGCGCTATAGGTAAATAAAATGAGGCCGATAGCCATGAGCAAGCGCAAATCCATGCGTGAGGACAAAAAACCGGCCAGAGGTGCGGCCATAAACATAGCAAGGCCGGAAACAAACATGGTTTTGCCGATCATCAGCGCGTCATAATCGCGAATGCGCGCCAGATAAAGCGGGTAAAGATAGGTCAGGCCGTAAAGGCCGATACCCAGAGCAAAAGAAAAGAGCGAACCCAAAGCGAAATTGATATTGGCGAAGGGCCGCAAATCCACCACCGGCTCTGCCGCGGTCAATACCCGGGAAAAAAAAAAAAAACCGCCAATAAGCATAATAATAAAAAAAGTGTAAATCAGATTATCCTGCAGCCAGTCATAGCGCGGGCCTTCTTCCAGCACATATTCCATTGAGCCGAGAAAAGCAGCCATGGCAATCAGGCCCAGCCAGTCAAAACGGCGCAGCAAAGCCGGATTGGCTTTGTCAAAATCAATAAAATTCCACGCAATAAGGGTGACAATAATGCCCGGCGGAATATTGACCAGAAATAAAAAATGCCAGGAAAAAGCATTGCTCAAATAGCCGCCGATTGTTGGGCCGATTGTCGGCGCCATCGTTGCAACAAGGCCGATAAGCGGCGAAATAATATGGCGTTTATTGGCCGGGAAAACGGTAAAGGCTACGGCAAAAACGCTGGGTATCATCGCCCCGCCAATAAAACCCTGCAAAGCGCGCCAGATTATCATAGTCTCGATAGAAGAAGCGGTAGAGCATAGGGCGCTGGCTATGGTAAAGCCGGCAGCCGCCAGAGTAAACAGCACTCGAGTGGATAAAAGCCGATTTAAAAACCCCGAAAGCGGAATCATAATCACTTCGGCAATCAGATAAGAGGTCTGCACCCAGGAAATTTCGTCCGGCCCGGCCGCCAGCCCGGCCTGAATCTCTTTTAGCGAGGCCGAAACAATCTGAATATCCAGAATAGCCATAAACATGCCGAAAACCATGGCAGTAAAGGCAATAATTGTCCGGCTGTCTATTTTTGCTTCAGGCAGCGAGGTGCCGTCTTGCTGTTGATCTGCCTTCGGCTTGTTTGCCCCGGATTTGCCGCGCAAGGCGGTTATATTGCTGGTGGGTGCCCTGGCCATTATCAATCTGCTTGCTTTGCTGTGCCGGCAGGCCCGGCCGCAATATTGGCGGCTTTGACCGGCAGAGCATGTTTGGGTCTGGTGCGGCTGTCAATTTTTACAATAACACTCATACCCGCCCGCACGCGCCCGCCGGCCAGAATATTGGCGGGAATGGCAATGCGCACCGGGACGCGCTGTACCACTTTGGTAAAATTGCCGGTGGCATTTTGCGGCGGCAGAATAGAAAATACCGCGCCTGTGGCCGGCGCAAGTGATAAAACCTCGCCTGTAAACCGGCCGCCATCATAGCCATCTACCGTGATATAGGCGGCTTCACCGCCGTAAATATCGGCTAATTGCGTCTCTTTATAATTGGCATCAATATAGAGCTGATTTACCGGCACCAATGCTGCCAGTTTTTGGCCGTTAGTGACAAAATCTCCTTTTTTGCCGGTTAAATTGCCAATAATACCGTCAAAAGGCGCGCGTATTATAGTAAAGCTTAAATCCCGCGCTGCTTTACCGCGCTCCAGCCGCAGCGATTCTGTCTGACTCGCTGTTTCTTCATATTGCGCCTGCAAAACGGCAATATTGGCTCTGGCATTTTCTATCTGCGCATCTGCCCGTATTTTGTTGGCTGCGGCTTGCGAAAGCTCCGATTGCGCTTTATCCAGGCTGGATTGCGGCACAAGCTGCTGTTTTTGCAAACTGCCGGTGCGGTTAAAAATAAGCTGCGCATTTGTCTCAACCGCCCGGGCAACATCATAAGCGGCATGAGCATCGCGCAAATTGGCTTGTGCGGCGGTGATTTGTGCGCTTATACGCGCCAGGCTGCGTTTTTGCGTGGCCAGTTTTGCCTCAGTCTCTGCCAGCGCCAGGCGATAATCGCCGTCATCAAGGTTAAACAGAATATCGCCCTTGCGCACGGATTGATTGGCCGCAACCGGCACGTCGCGAATATAGGCGCTTAATTTGGGGGCAATGGCAGCAATATCGCCCCCTATATAAGCATCATCGGTTTTAATCAAAAAACGCCATTCGGTGAGCCAGCGAAAACCCAGCATCAGGGTGAAAATAACGGATACAACCCCTAAAACAGCAAAAATACGCCTTTTCCCAGCCGATTTTTGTCGCAATTTCTCCATAAAATTCATCGCAAAACTGTTTTCCCCATAGTGCATAAACAGTAATCGCACCTAAATGCGGCCTCACTTTACGCAATTTCAGTTTAAAAGCAATGCCCGCGCTCCCGTTTTCTTGCAGAATTCAGGCTTTCGACGAAGCCGTCAGGACAGATCTTCCCTTTTTACCGGGAGCCGGGAAACAGACCTACAGAAAAATTGAACTGCCGGCAAAGCCTGATTGGCAAAAGAAAATAAAAACAGTGAGATAGAAAAAATATGCCGGTTTTTGACATTTTTCGCATTTTCTATCTTGACGAATTGCCTGTCTGTGCCCTATAACGGCTTCCACTGGGGCGGCGGGATATTGTCCTGTTTCTTTGGGGCGGGTTTTATTACTCTGCCATTACTCACTGTACATATGAGTGAGGGTTCTTTGACAGTATGGATTGAAGTGAGAAAGAGGAACGTGGACGGCATTGTTCTTGGGTATTTC
>NZ_QLZD01000015.1 GCF_008636115.1 Candidatus Tokpelaia sp.
AATTTCCCCACGCGGATTTCGTTTCAGGTAACGAGCAAAATAGACAGCCGCACAATTTTGGGCGAGCAAGGGGCAGAGCAATTACTGGGGCAAGGCGATATGCTTTATATGGAAGGCGGCGGTCGCATTAAACGCGTCCATGGGCCTTTTGTCGGCGATACGGAAGTGGAACGCATTGTCGCTCATCTGAAAAAACAGGGAGCGCCGGAATATTTAAGCGCCGTAATGGAAGATGAGGACGAAGCCGCTGATACAGCCGGCCTTGAGGCCGGCAGCCCGCCGGATTCCAATGATCCCTACGATAAGGCCGTTGATATTGTCTTGCGCGATCGCAAGGCCTCTACCTCTTATATTCAGCGCCGGCTGGGTATTGGCTATAATCGCGCCGCCACTATTATTGAACGCATGGAGGAAGAAGGCGTTATCAGCGCTGCCAATCATGCCGGCAAACGCGAAATTCTGGTGCCGGAGCGCGAGGCCTCTTGAGCAAGACCTCTTAAGGCAGATAATCGGAACAGGGTTTAAAAAAGCCCTGTAAAAGCAGGCATTGCGCGCATTACAGACAATGCTCCGATATTCTGTAATGCAGCCTATATTCCGGGGCGCACTCTCTATTGAATTACTCCGGCAAATTTCACAAAAATCTATTATAAAAATCAATTAACATATATTGCAAATAATAATAGCTGCGGACTTATTCAGAGGGAGTATAATCGCCCCAAAGGGAGATTTGCCAAGGGTCTGTTCTCTTGTAAAGGAATTCGGTTCTCCTACTAATGATTCTCACCCTTCTATGCCCCTTACGATATAAAAAGCGCTGGGCACTTATTGAACAGTCCACACCGAAGGGAGGCTCCACGTATCAGGATCGTCCCAAGCTTCGGGGTAGGAGGAACTTTCAGGATTCGCCAGACCATATTCATAAAGAATAGGATATTCAAGATAAATAAGACGCCGCAGCATCTCATACCAATCGTAAAGCGGAATGTGATAAATAGCCATTCCGCTCTCTGTTGCTGTTTTTTCTATTTGCGCGCCAAGCTGGCGCAAAGTGAATTGCAAAAAATCGCCGGCATTTCCGGCAGGAAGCCAAGAGCGATTGGCAAAGAATTTTTGCCCCGCATTTTCGGGAACCTGTAGCTCAAACACGCCTTGCAACGGCAGCACACAGCGTTCATAAGTGGGAACGGACTGTATCACTTTGCCATTTTGCCACTTTTTTATGTCTATATCTATGCTCCACGCTGCGGCATTGCGTCGGTCTTCTTCCCAGCCGCTATTCCAACTCCGTGGCGTTGCCATATAATATTTGAAAAATCCTCGCAGCGCCATCAATTCCCAGACTAGCATGCCACTCTCATGTTTTTCCAGAAAACGCAAATCTACTATACCCGGAACCCAATTTTCCCGAAGCGGTTTGCGCCAAGGCTGTTTTACCAGCAGACGGTGCTGATGATAATACCCATCATAACCATCTTCCCAATTATCAAAGTCAAACGCGGGATCAAATTCAGACATAGGCGGAGTTTTCTCTTTACATTTTTGCGCCTTTAGTATGCGGCATAATGAAGTGCAAGACAAGATAGCAAGACACATGGCAGAAAATGTGACCTTTAACTCTATGCCGCAGCCGCCTTGGCAGCAACGGCATAGGGCTGCCCGAACCGGGGTTGGGTAGGCGGGGCGCGCCAACAGGAAAATAGCGCGTGGGGTGGTTATGCAGACAATGGCCAAGAAAGAAAGGATATGAAGGCTTTCGGCCCCCTCAGGAGAGAGACACCCATGCGTTTGGCGGTGTGCCAAAACATTGTCTTAAGCCTGAATATGTGCGGGTAAAACACGTATCAGGAGAAAAGAAAAAAGACGAAACCTGAAAGGCTTTGAAAAAAGCCATAGACCATACTAGAAAACCGAAGAGAGTTGCCTGATGCCCGCACGGCAGAAAATGGCTGACCAAAGAAAAAATTTAACCGGTGGGCATTGGCTCTATCATGGTGATGCGCGCTACTTTGCACGCAATAAGAGGGATTGGCTAAAGAACGTGGCACAGACATTAGAGGAGATACTCAGTAAGGGCGCGATAAAGAACGTGGAGGAGCATGGCCTAGTCCCCGCGCTAAGCAGGGATATCGCCCTTATGATGGATACCCTGTTAGAGAGTAAGGATAGCAAGAATGAACATAGGATCCGCCCACTATTATTGAAGGCTGTCGAAGAATTGGAAAAGAAAGGGGCTATATCACCAACTCAAAGAGAGGCGATTGAAGGCAGTTTGCGCTATGGTGAGCTGTCACCTGAGCCGGATTACAGCAAATTTTCACAGTTTTTTAGGGATTTTGCCAATGGAAAGTTTAACGAAGAGCGCCACTGCCTGATACGCGCGCTGGCGGAAGAAAAGATGCGATTGAAAAAGCCACCGGCGAAATAGGAAAATTTTGGCTACTCAGCGAGAATGAATCTATCTTATATAAACCCGCCTTATATATTAATAATGAGTATAGCAGCCGGGGTTGGCAGCTTTGGTGTTCTTGATATCGTCTATTTCAAGCAAGCGGGTTTGAGCCTTGCCGCTATCGGGCTTATGATGCTTTGCTTTAATAGTGCCGTTACAGTCGCAGAATTGCCTTTTGCTTTATTATTTGACAGACACTCGACTAAACTCTCTTTATATATTGGTTTTAGTATCAGAATATGTGCCTTTATATTATTCGCTTTGAATTGGGGCTTTTCCTTTCTGTTACTGGCGCAAGCTTTGGCCGGTATAGCAACTGCCGCCGCCAGCGGCACGACAACAGCGCTTGTTCTGAATGAGGTCAAAGAACAAAGCTATAAAAATATGAGTATCGAAAAAGTAAGCTTACGCTTTTTTCGAGTGTAGGCTCTCTAATTGGTGCAAGCCTCGGCATCGCAATATTCCAATATTATCCTGCAGCAATTTGGTGGTTAGCTTGTGTGTTTTTTACCTTTTCAATAAGCTTAGTGTATTTTTTCCAAGATAAACCTGCGGAAGCTTATGGTATCCCCATAAAAACACTTTTTCGTAATTGGTTGAGAATATTTAAATTCCGTAACACATATCTCCTGATAATCTCTAATGCTTGCGCCATTGGTTCGTTTATGCTCCGGCAGTTGAAATTTCAACATATATCCAACGGTTTTGTTATCATAGGGTTTTATATTATAACAATTTCCTCAAGTGTGGCGGAAAATTATTTCCGCACCTTAAACTTGGCGGCAGTGCTATAAAATATACTGTTCTGTTTAATATTATTGCTGTTTTATGCTTCGCCTTTGCGGACAGCATTATCATAATGCCGCTAAGTTTTGTTTTCTGCGTTATTGCCCATATCCTCTTAAATATTCAACTGGAGGGGTTGTTTCACGCTTCTGTTGAAAATACAATCAGAGCAAGCGCCGGCTTATTTATATCTTTGGCGGATTCTGTCCTTGTCGCTGTTTCCGCTCCGATAATCGGCTCAGGCGCGGTGATAGCAATTTCCGCCTCACTCTATATTATGCTCATTGCCGCTCTGCAAGGCGCGCAAGGCAGCACAAAATGTATAAATAATGGACAAAAATCATGCCAAACTGCCCCAATAGAGAAGGCATTATCACCTGTTGGCTGAAAGAAAACCAAAGACAAACAGACTGTATTCTTTTATCCGGCTGAAAAATTTTCTGCCGGTCGCCTTTACAGTGAGAGGAAAGTTAATGCTTTGCTCAATCCCTGTCATAATTTTGGCGATTGGGCCTTATTGCGCCGGGAGCTTTTGCAAAAGGCTTTCCGGCGAGAGACGCCGCCAAGGGCCCTTATTGGCAAGCCGAATCTGCCGGCCCGGGCCAGGATTGGGCGCGCAGATTATGCCTCTATGCCCGGCAATAAGGGTTTTCCGCTATAGCGCCTTGTTTTTGCCCAGGCTTTCGGCATAATGGGGGCTGTTGCCGTTTCCAAAGCAGCGCGTAATGAAAGCAGCCTATGCACTTTACCTTTTTGTCCAAAACAGCTTTGCCTCCCATAGTGCTTGCTGCTGCCATAATGCTGTTTGGCGCTGCTTTGCCCCCGGCAGGTTGGGCTGAATCATTTTCGCTTACCCAGATGGGAGCACAAAGCCAGGGGGAAGATAATGCCCCTGCCCCCTATAGCCCGCCGCTTGATGTGCCGGTGCCGCAGCCCAAATTCACATCAGACGGGTCGGCAGACAGTGCCGCGCCAGGCACTCTTGCGCCTGATACAGGCGCCCCGCTGCCGGGTGAGCAAAGCGGTTTGCCCCCTGCCCCGGCCGGTAAAAGCGCCGGTGAGACAAAAATCGGCCTGGAGCAAGCGCAAAAACTGGCACAGATTCTGGCCGATAAATTTTCGCAAATCCGGGTAATGATGGGCGAATTTGTGCAATTTGACCCGCGCGGCGGCATGACAACCGGCATGTTTTATCTTGAACGCCCGGGCAGAATTTTGTTTGATTATAAAGATTCGCCGCTGCGTGTTATTTGTGACGGTGAGGTTATTGCCGTCAATAATCGCAAATTGCGCAGTTGGAGCCTGTATGAATTAGGCAAATCGCCGCTAAATTTGCTGCTGGCCGATAAAATCAATATTGCCAATGGCCGTTTGCTGGAATTTACTCAGGAAGCAAATGCCGTTACTCTGGTTTTGGGCGATACCACCAATCGCGCCAAAATCCGCATGATTTTTGATGCCCGGACTTATGATCTGAAACAATGGACAATGACTGAAAACGGCCAGGACACAACCATTCAGATACTGAATACCAAGACGGATATAGAATTTACCGATAATATGTTCAATATTGATTATTATCGTTTCCCCGAACGCTATAAAAAATAGACAATTTTGGTTATATATATTAGAATATCAAATTTATATGATTTTTGATACGCTAGAGAGTTAGAATATCAATTTTGATACTCTAAAGTATTAGAATATCAATTTTGTATGATTTCTGATATACAGAATCTGAAATTTAGGCTATTTTTGCTACGATTTCTTCTTGTAATGATAAATGTGGGGATAAAAATGCAAAATTTGGATCTTAGTAATGCGGTAAATTATCATTACAACAAATTTCCCCCGCAAGAATTAAATTATAAAATTATATCCAAAATCCTGGCGGCCGCTGCAGCTAAACTCGGCCGCTATGATCAAGTGCTTAAAAATATGCGCAATGACCGCCTCATGCTTGCCCCGATGCGCGATCGGGAGGCTGTTATCTCCTCAAAAATTGAAGGCACAATCAGCACGATTGATGATGTATTAGTATATCGCGCCAATCAGGAAAGTGAGCAAAAAGCCGATGCCACGCTCCCCCAGGATGTGCAGGAAGTGAGTCTTTATGCCGAAGCAATGGAATTGGCACAAAAAAGCCTGGAAGAAGGCAGACCGTTTTCTGCGTCTTTATTAAAAAACATTCATGCAAAACTGCTGTCACATGGGCGAGGGAAAGATAAAGATCCCGGCAGTTTTAAAACGGAACAAAATTATGTCGGCAGCTATCCTGTTGTCTCTTTTATCCCGATAAGGGCCGAAAGTTTACGCAGCGGGATAGAAAATCTGTTTAACTATATTGAGTATGATGAAAATGACGGGCTGATAAAAACCGCCATTGCCCATGTAGAATTTGAATCGCTGCACCCGTTTAAAGATGGTAATGGCCGCATAGGGCGCATGCTGATACCGCTTATATTATGGAAATTCGGTATTATCTCCTCACCCTATTTTTATATAAGCGACTATTTTGAGCAAAATAAAAATACCTATATTCGCCTGATGCGTGAAGTTTCGCAAAATAATATGTGGACAGAATGGGTTGTTTTTTTTCTTAAAGGGATAGAGATACAAGCAGCGCAAAATTTAGAAAAAGTAGAAGAAATTCATAGCCTTTATAATAGGTTACTGGAAAAATTCTCCGAATTGCCAAATTCACGATATGCTAAAAAGGCTTTGGATTTTCTCTTTACACGTCCTATTTTTGACAATAATATTTTTACGAATGAGCAGAAATCCGGGATTCCCAAGCAAACAGCAGCGCGCTACAGCCAGAGCCTCTATGAAAAAGGTTTTCTGAAAATCGTAAGAGAAGGTTCAGGCCCCGTCCCGGCCCGCTACAGTTTTGAGCCGCTCATGCAGATTTTGCGGGTTTAAATACTGGCTGCCTCAAACCCGGCACCGCAAGCGGCTTTATTCCCTCAACAGCGGCAATTTGGCCAAATCTTGTGCCAGTTTTAGCGTATTCCACGGCAAATATTCAGTAACGGCCAGCCCGACAATATCAAATTCCTGCGCTGCCGCCTGCAACACGGCCTGGATTTGCTCCATATACATACGCCCTTTGGCAATGCCGGCAAAAGCGCCTTTCGGCGCTTCCGGGTTGCGAAAATAGAGGAAATCATAAAGCCCCGGGTCAAGCACATCTAAATCAAAATGCACGGCAATATGCTTTTTGCCGCAGGCGCGCAGCCAGTCAATTACCGGAGCGATTGAAGCAGCCAGATCTTCCGGCGCAAAATGGGCAATGCCGCGGCTTTTGATAAAAGCCGTCTCAAACGGCGTTGTTTCTGTCAATCCTATATAAAGGATATTTTCCGCGCGCACCGGCTCAGGCACAGCGGCAACAAATTTCGCATCACCCTCCCCCATTAGTAGCGCCAGCACATGGGCATGCGCATGGGGAAACATGCTTTTATCCATAATATCAGGGTGGGCATCAATCCACAGCACCGCCAAATCATTGGCATAGCGGGCATTAAGCCAGGCTATCGGCGCCAGATCAACCAGACAATCGCCGCCCAAAGTCACGATAGCCCGCGGCCGGTGGCGCGCTATTGCCGCCTGCGCCTGCCTTAAAATTTCCAGCAAAGCTGTGCGGGCAACAATGCCTTCTTTCACCCGGCTCTCTGCCGCACCCGGCGGCGGCACGGCAATATGCTCTACCGCGCCTTGCGTTTCCGGCACCAGAGCCGCCAGCACTTTACCGCCAAGGTAATAGCCGGGCATATTGCCGCCTTGCCATTGCGGTATCAGCAAGCGCAACACCCCGTCAGAAGCAGGCATAACATATTTCCTTAAATTTACCGCTAATCAGCCTTTATCAGTCAAAAACGACAAAATTACTGACGACATAAATATTCAGCAAATCCAGGCAGAACATAGTGGTACGAAAGGCAATTACTGTAAATAACAAAGCCAGCGGAAAATAATACCAGTAATGACGGGCGGAAAAACTTGTCAGCCCGCGCACCGCGCGGCGAATAGCGCCGTAAGCCAGGCCGCCGGAGACAAATAATATCACAAACCCGCAAATAAAAACCAGTAAGTCACCCATATATCACCTTTATCGTTTCTTGCTTTAGCAGAATGGCGCCCTGCTTTGTGCACAGGCCTGATTCTCCTTTAAGCTCCGGCCCATTTTCCGTCAAGTTTTATTTATCATCTATAGCTGCCTCTTGCTTATGCCGGCGTGATTTGCCTCAGTTTACACCGGCCGCCCTTTGGCGCGGGCAAAGAGCTTGAAACTGGCCAGCAGCATAAAAACCGCCAGGCATAAAAAAGCCGAGGAAGTAGGAAACAGGCCGTTTATACCGCTATGGTCAAATATTGCCCCGCCCAGCGCCGCACCGGTCATAATAGAGAGCTGAATGGCCGCCACCTGCAAACCGCCGGCTATTTCCGCTCTCTCCGGCATTGTGCGAATAATCCAGCTCGACCAGCCTACATTGGCCAGGCCAAAAAAGCCGGCCCACAGCATGGCAAAACTAATATCGGCGGCAGGATTCCGCCCGCCAAGCCACAGGAGCCAGGGCACACAGAGCAGGATAATATGGCTTAGCAGCAGAGCCTGCCGCAAAAAGCGCGTCAAAATAAAACCGGCAATAAAAGTGCCGAAACAATTTGCCAGGCTGAAAGCCAGTAAAGCAAAACTCAGGCTGCCGCCGGAAAGACCCAGCCGCTGCTCAAAAAACGGGCGCATATAGGTAAACAGCACATAATAGCCGGCAAAGCTGCACATGGTTGCCGCCAGCCCCAACAGCGCCCAGCGCGTGCGCAACAGCCCGAGCTGATCGGCAAAACTGCTTTTACTACCCCGGGCGGGCATGGAAGGCAAAACCTTATACTGGCAGATAAAAGCAAGAGCGGCCCAAAGGCAGGAAACGGCAAAAACCCCGCGCCAGCCGATAAACTGGCCAATATAGCTGGCCAGCGGCACCGCCAGAATATAAGCAGCGGAAACGCCGGCAAAAACCAGGCCCAGCGCCTTGGCCGCTTTACGCGGCTCAGCCAGCCGCAAAACAGTCGCCGCCGCCAGCGACCAGAAGCCGCCGACACAAAGGCCCAGCCCACAGCGCCCCAAAATCAGCACAAAAAGATTGGACGCAAGCGCTGTCATTACATTGGACACAATCAATAAAGCTGAAAAAAGCAGCAGAATAAAACGGCGATCTGCTTTTTGCGTCAACGGCGCAACCAATAATGAGGCGGCAACGGCAAACAGGCCGACAGCGGTGATTGTCTGCCCGGCCATGCCTTCGCTGATACCCAGATCCGCCGCCATGGGTGTCAGCAGGCTTATGGGCAGAAATTCCGAGCCGACAAGCCCGGTCACCGCCAAAAACAAGGAAAAAATCGCCAGCCAACGGGTTTCCTGCACAGTTTTCACTGCTTCACCTTCTGCCATATTTATTGCTTTCCCTTTTCTATAAAGACCGATTGCTATTTTGCTCAGCTTATTACGGCAAATAAAACGCTATTAAAACAGGGCAGAGCAGAAAATCTGCTCTGCCCTGCCCTTAGTTTTTTGCGCGCGCCGCCGGAAGTTTCCTCACGGGCGCCGCCACAGGCTAGCCTGTCCAGCCACGCCGGCGGCACGTTTTCTTTTATAGCACCCGCCGCCCGCCATTTTCTCGCGGGTGCGCCCCACCAACCACACCCGCCGCGCGCTATTGCAGATTTTGGCGGAAGAAATCGGTCAATTTGGCAAAGGGAATCAGATCCACCCGGTCATAAAGGTCAACATGGCCGGCGCCTTTTACCCAATACAGCTCTTTCGGTTCACCGGCCTGGGCATAGGCTTTTTCACTGAATTCGCGCGAATGCGCCTGATCGCCGCTGATAAACAGCATGGGTCGCGGCGCAATAGTGGCAATGTCGTTAAACGGATAAAAATTCATAAATTTGACATTGCTGCTTAAAGTCGGGTGGGTTGTTGTTGCCGCATTACCGCCTTTGGGAGTAAATTCGCCGCGTTTGGTGCGGTAAAAATCATAAAATTCGCGCTGTATCGGCGGTGTATCCGCCGTTAATTCGTGCACTGTGCCGCCGGTATAGGCGGTTTTGCCGCCGCTAAATTCGACATAGCGCTGCTCGGCCGCCGCGGCGATAATTTTCTGCCGCTCTTCCAGACTCAGAGAATCGTTCAACCCATGGCGATTGGCGTCCCCCATATCATACATACTGACGGTGGCAATAGCGCGCAGGCGCGGGTCAATTTTGGCCGCGGCAATGACAAAGCTGCCGCTGCCGCAAATACCCAGCACGCCGATACGCTGCCGGTCAATAAAAGGGCGCGTGCCCAGATAATCAGCCGCGGCGCTAAAATCCTCGGCATACATGTCCGGCAACACAGCATTGCGCGGCCGGCCTTCGCTCTCACCCCAGAAAGACAGGTCAATCGCCAGGGTTACAAAGCCTTGTTCCGCCAGTTTTTGCGCATAAAGATCAGAGCTTTGCTCTTTTACCGCCCCCATTGGGTGGCCGACAATAATGGCCGGGCTTTTTAGTCCGGGTTTCAGCCCTTTGGGGATAAATAAATTGCCGACAACCGTCATTTTATACTGGTTGTTAAAGCTCACCCTTTGGCTCTCCACTGTGCTGCTTTGATAAAAATTATCGGCGCCGTGTGACATATCCTGTGCCTTTGCTGCTATAATGTTTGAAAAAGCGGCGGCCATTATCACTGCCGCCATTGTCCCCGATTTCATCATAATCCTTCTCCTTATGCTTTTCTGCCAACTGCCAAATCTTTAACTCCCTGTCCTGCTTACCAGGCATAGGCTTCCGGCGCCTCACCTCCCGGCCCGGGCCAGATAGTGTCGAGCTTTGCCAGAATTTCTGCCGGTAAAGCAATATCCGGCGCGCGCAGAGTTTCTAATAATTGCGCTTTAGTGCGCACACCAAGTATCGGCGCCGTCACGGCAGGATTATGCAATAACCAGGCCAGAGCAATATTGGCCGGCTGTTCGTCCATTTCACGGCACAAGGCCTCATAAGCCTCAATTTGCGGCCGATATTTTGCTATCCTGTCGGCCTGTGCGGCACGGCGTTTGCCAACCGATTTTGCTAAAACTCCGCCGAGCAAACCGCCACCCAGCGGGCTCCACGGCAAAACACCCAAACCGTGATAGCGGCAGGCCGGCAGCACTTCCAGCTCAACCATTCTGGCGTTCAGATTATAAAGGCTCTGTTCCGATACCAGGCCGAGCATATGGCGCGCCGCGGCGGCGCCCTGCGCCGTGGCCAACTGCCATGCGGCAAAATTACTGCTGCCAATATAGCTGATTTTGCCCTGCCAAATCAGCACTTCCATAGCCTGCCAGATTTCCTCCCACGGCGTCAGGCGGTCAATATGGTGCATTTGATAAATATCAATATGGTCGGTTTTCAGCCGCCGCAAGCTGGCCTCGCAAGCGCGGCGAATGTGATAAGCCGACAAATACCGGTCATTTGGCCCATAATCCATCGGCTGGTAAAGCTTGGTTGCCAGCACAATTTTGTCGCGGCGGGCACCTTGCGCCAACCAGCGGCCAATAATTTCCTCCGACAAGCCATAACCTTTCGCCATATCCGGCCGTTGCGGCCCGCCATAAACATCGGCCGTATCAAAAAAATTGATACCGGCTTCCATTGCCATATCCATAATTTCATACGCTGCCGCTTCCTCGGTCGCATCGCCGAAATTCATTGTCCCCAGCGCCAGACGGCTGACTTTAAGGCCGCTGCGGCCTAATTGCGTATAATGCATGATGGCTTCCCTTTTCTGCTCCTGCCTGTTTACCACCGGGCTATCAGGCCTCATAAGCGGCGACCGGCGCTGTTTACCGGCGTTCAATCTTGCACAGCGGCAGAAAAATGATAAGCTACTGAATAATAAATAGACTTATCAACTATACTAATGAATTATGCTTTAAGGACAAATGCAATGGCGCGAACCAATTTTAACGATATTCAGGCTTTTATCGCTGTGGCGCGCGATGGCAGCTTTACCCGCGCCGCCGCCCGCCTGGGGGTAACGCAATCAGCCTTAAGCCAGACCGTGGCCAATCTTGAGGCGCGGCTCAAAATCCGCCTTTTGGCGCGCACCACCCGCAGCGTAGCGCCAACCGCGGCGGGCGAACACCTGCTCACCCGGCTGGAGAGCCATTTTACTGCCATTGAAGAAGAGCTGGATAAAGCCGCCGCAATGCAGGAAAAGCCAGCCGGCACAGTGCGCATAAGCTGCGGTGATTTTGCCTTAAGCACCATATTACTGCCGAAACTTGCCCCGCTGCTACGGCACTATCCGGATATAAAGCTGGAATTTAATGTTAATTACGGCTTTGTTGATATTGTCGCCGAGCGCTATGATGCCGGCATTCGCTTTGGCGAAACGATTGATAAAGATATGATTGCCCTGCCCATAGGCGGGGCGGTGCGCATGGCGGCGGCGGCCACGCCGGCCTATTTTGCCCAATATCCCATACCGCGCCAGCCGCAGGATCTAACCCGGCATAATTGTATCAATATGCGTTTCCCCACTTATGGCGGCCTGTATATATGGGAATTTGAGCGCCACAAGCGCATAATAAAAATCAGGGTTGACGGCCAGATGATTTGCAATACTTCGCCGCATATTGTTGAAGCGGCGCTCTCCGGCCTTGGCCTGGCTTATTTGCCGGAAGAAGAATTTGCCCCCCATATTACTGAAGGGCGGCTGGTGCGTGTGCTGGAAGACTGGTGCCCGCCTTTTGCCGGCTATCATATTTATTATCCCAGCCGCCGCCAGCCTTCCCCGACTTTTGCCCTGGTGTTGAAAGCCTTGCAGGCCAAAATCCGCCTCGCCGCCGATGATAAGCAGCAGGCGTAAAAAGAACTGACCCGGCGTCCGCTTGCCAGCCAAGGCCAAGGCCGCAGCACCCGGCTCATCGGAAAGCCGCCCCTCTGCCTCAGGCCTTAACGCAGCAAAGCGGCATGATGGGCGATATGGTCGGCAATAAAGCTCTGGATAAAATAATAGCTGTGATCATAGCCCGGCTGCATGCGCAGGCGCAGCTTTTGCCCGGCGGAGCGGCAGGCGGCGGCAAACAGCTCCGGCCGCAACTCTTTAGCCAGAAAAGGATCAGCCTCGCCCTGATCAATCAGAATTTCAGCATAATCGGCGCGGCCGCCGGCTTTGGCTGCTGCCGCCATTAAAGCGCAGGCATCATGCTGCGCCCATGCGGCTTTATTTTCCCCCAAATAGGCAGTAAAAGCCTTTTGCCCCCATGGCGTTTGAGCCGGAGCCACAATCGGCGCAAAGGCAGAAGCAGAGCGATAGAGCTGCGGATACTTCAGATACAGTGTCAGCGCTCCATGCCCGCCCATGGAATGCCCCATTATGCCCTGCTTCTCCGCTATTATCGGCAAATGGCGGCCGATCAGTGCCGGCAGCTCAGCGGCAATATAGCTTTCCATTTGGTAATGCTGTGCCCATGGTTGCTGCACCGCATTAAGGTAAAAGCCGGCACCCTGCCCTAAATCATAGGCTGCATCATCAGCAATCTGCGCCCCGCGCGGTGAAGTATCCAGCGCAATAAGCGCCAGCCCTGAGCGCGCCGCCGCACCATAAGCGCCGGCTTTAATGGTGAAATTTTCATAGGTGCAGGTCAGCCCGGCGAGAAAGGTTACCACCGGCACTTTGCCCTTTTGCGCCTGCGGCGGCAAAAAGGCGGAAAAGCGCATAACACAGCCCAAAACCGCGCTGTCATGCTCATAAATATGCAGGCGGCCGCCAAAGCAGCCATGCTGTTCTACCAGCCGCATAGCCTCTCCCTTTTTCAATACAGCTAAAAGCCGTATAATAACGGCACAGATAATAAGTTTTTTTTATTTTCACAGCAATCCGAACTTTCTGTGAAGCTCTTCACGCATCTCTTTCTGCGCGACTCTTGCAATCACCCTGTCTTTATGCCTGGTTAATGCACCGCGCTCAGCAAGGCCGGGCAAATACTCATAGCGCTCATAATCACGGCCGGTTTGCCCCGCAGCCTATTGCTTATCAATTTCTGCCTTTTTCTCTGTTTGTTTCTTTTCTTCTGTAATTTTTGCTCTTTCTTCTAATGTTTGTCGGCCGCAACACCACAAATAGCAAGACGCGCCGGCGACAAATGCAGCCCCCAATATATAAAAACCAGTCCGGCGGCATCTCTATTATTTTTTTAATCTTCCTTTTAGTAAAAATTCTCCAAAAATCACAATCTCTGCCGGTAATTAACTATACAGCACCACACTGCGGATAGATTTGCCTTCACGCATGAGGGCAAAAGCGGTGTTGATCTGCTCCAGCGGCATAGTATGAGTGACCAGATCATCAATATTCAGCTTGCCCTGCATATACCAGTCAACAATTTTCGGCACATCAGTACGGCCGCGGGCACCGCCAAAGGCCGAACCGCGCCAGACCCGCCCGGTCACCAGTTGGAACGGCCGGGTAGAAATTTCCTTCCCCGCCCCGGCCACGCCGATAATCACGCTCTCGCCCCAGCCTTTATGGCAGCATTCCAGCGCCTGACGCATGGTTTGCACATTGCCGATACATTCAAACGAATAATCCACCCCGCCGCCGGTTAAATCCTGTATCGCTTCCACCACATTTTTCGGTGCCGGGCCACTGCCGGGCGACATTCCTGCTTGCGAATCGCCGCCTCCCAACCACGATTCGCGGGCACCGATTTCCGCCGGGTTGATAAAATGCGTCATGCCGAATTTTGTCGCCATAGCCGCTCTATTATTATTCAGATCGACGCCGATAATTTTATCGGCCCCGACCATGCGCGCCGCCTGAATAACATTCAGGCCAATATTGCCCAGGCCAAAAACGGCAATATTGGAACCCGGCTCAATTTTGGCATCAAATATCACCGCGCCGACCCCGGTAGTCACGCCGCAGCCAATAGTGCAGACTTTGTCAAAAGGCGCGTCCGGGCGGATTTTCGCCACCGCAATTTCCGGCAAAACAGTAAAATTGGCAAAAGTGGACGTGCCCATATAATGCAGCACCGGCTGGCCGTTTAAGGAAAAGCGGCTGGTGCCGTCCGGCATTAAGCCCTGCCCCTGTGTCTCGCGAATGGCGCCGCATAAATTCGTCTTCGGGTGCAGACAATATTCGCATTCGCGGCATTCCGGCGTATAAAGCGGAATAACATGATCCCCCGGTTTGACAGTTTTGACCCCGGCGCCGACTGCGCGCACAATGCCGGCGCCTTCATGCCCCAAAATCACCGGGAAAGCGCCCTCAGGATCATCACCGGAAAGGGTGAAAGCATCGGTATGGCAAACACCGGTAGCGATAATTTCCACCAGCACTTCACCCGCTTTCGGCCCGGTCAGATCCACCATTTCAATCGAGAGAGGCGCCCCCGCTTTAAAAGCCACTGCCGCGCGTGTTTTCATAGATTTCTGCCTCTTCCTGTAAAGCTGCTCCCCGGCGCAAATTAGCATGACTGCTATAGTGAGGCAAGCGCCCGCCGCCTTATTGCCTTGCCCGGCCGCCGGCGCGCAAACCGGCTTCAGCAAGGGGCGCGTTATTGGGCAAAAATGCCATAATATTATTTATTAAATAATATAAATATCTTATTGAATATATTTATATTTCGTCTATAGCAAAAACGGCGGCAGGGCATAAAAGCCGGCAACGCCGATTACAGCGTTTTATCATTCTCTGAGCCGTAAAACTTCTCTCCCAAATGCACCGGCTCCCGCCCCTGTGCGCGGCGATGCGCATTGGTATCGCGCAGGGAATAGGCGCAACCGCAATATTCCTGCTGGTAAAATTGTTCTCTTTTGCTGATTTCAATCATGCGCGCCGCGCCGCCGCCTTTGCGCCAGTTAAAATCCCAATAGATCAGCCCGTCATAAGGCGCCGCTGCCCGGCGGCCGCAATCATTGATTTGCGCCATATTCTTCCAGCGGGAAATGCCGAGTGAGCTGGTCATTACCGGGAAGCCGTGCTCATGCGCATAAAGCGCTGTGCGCTCAAAGCGCATATCAAAGCACATAGTGCAGCGCGCCCCGCGCTCCGGCTCCCATTCCAGCCCTTTGGCACGGGCAAACCAGTTTTCCAGATCATAATCAGCATCAATAAACGGCACATTATGCTTATGGGCAAAGCGGATATTTTCTTCCTTGCGCAGCAAATATTCCTTTTTCGGGTGAATATTGGGATTATAAAAGAAAATTGTATAATCTATCCCCGAGGCGCTCAAAGCTTCCATCACTTCACCGGAACACGGGGCGCAACAGGAATGCAGCAAAACTTTACCGCCGGCGGCAGGCGGGGTTAAAACCGGGCGCATTATCTCTTTCCTTATTTTCTGGAAGGCTGTCAAACACTTATGAAAGCACTCCCTTTGGGCAGCTCAGCCATAGGCTATTCTTGTGGCAAAAACAAGCCGCTTAATTCTCCCGCCAGGCAGTGCATATATTTTACCGGCGGCCGGCAGCCACCCGCTTTTGCCGGCTTTCCTGCACCATAACAATCAGCAGCAGGATAATCGCCAGCACACTGCCGCCAATAAGCAGATAAAAAGCGCCGTCCCAGCCAAACTTATCGACCAGATAGCCAATAGCAATATTAGCAATGACGGAACCGCCCAAATAGCCGAACAGCCCGGTAAAACCGGCCGCCGTGCCGGCTGCCTTTTTCGGCGCCAGCTCCAGCGCATGCAGGCCGATAAGCATAACCGGGCCGTAAATCAAAAAGCCGATAAAAATCATGCAGAGCATATCAATGCCCGGCTTCCCCGCCGGGTTGAGCCAATAAATCACAGTGGCCATGGTCACCAGCGTCATAAAAAATACGCCTGTTGCGCCGCGATTGCCCTTAAAGACTTTATCCGACATAGCGCCGCAAAGCAAAGTGCCGGGAATGCCGGCATATTCATAAAAGAAATAGGCCCAGGAAGATTTGTCCATGGTAAAATGCTTGGCTGCCTGCAAATAAGAAGGCGACCAGTCCAGAATGCCATAGCGCAGCATATAAACAAAAACATTGGCAAAAGCGATAAGCCATAAGAGCTTATTGGGCAGGACAAATTGCAGGAAAATCGCTCGGGCGCTCAGTTCTTTTTCATTTTTATGATTATAATCAGGGGGATAATCGTTTTTATAGTCTTCAATCGGCGGCAGCCCGCAGGATTGCGGCGTATCACGCATGAGAAACCAGACCAAAATCGCCACCAGAATAGCGGCGAAAGCCGGCATATAAAATACGCCTTTCCAGTCATTAAACCACCAGATCGCCAACAGTGCCAGCAAAGGCGGCAGGCCGCCGCCAATATTATGGGCGCAATTCCACACTGCCACCACGCGGCCGCGCTCTTTATGCGACCACCAATGAACAATGCTGCGGCCGCAAGGCGGCCAGCCCATGCCTTGAAACCAGCCGCAAATAAACAGCAGCGCAAACATCACCGCAATGCTGGAAGTTGCCCAGGGGACAAAGCCCATAATCAGCATAATGGCAGCCGAAAGAATGAGGCCGGCCGGCAAAAATACACGCGGATTGGAGCGGTCTGACACCGAACCCATGATAAATTTGGAAAAACCATAGGCAATAGAAATGGCCGATAAAGCAAAACCGAGCTCAAGATTGCTGAAGCCTTGTTTGCTGAGTTCGGGGAAAGCAAGGGCGAAATTTTTGCGGACAAAATAATAGGCGGCATAACCGGCAAAAATGCCGATAAAAATTTGCCAGCGCAAACGGCGATAAAGCGGATCTATCTCCTGCGCCGGCACAGGCGGCTTATGCACCGCCGGCTTAAAAAATTTCAGCATATATATCCCCAAAATCCCAATAAATATAGCTCCTTACCTTTAAGCCCCTCCCGTGGCAAAATGCAACATATTTTGCTATGCCAGGAAAAAATATAGGATACTGATAGGAAAGAATGGGGTTCTTTTAACAATAAAGAGGTATAGCAATGGATAGATATCCCATAAATTCGGGTCATATCGTAAGCATCGGATATGAGAATGGAATCCTCGAAGTGAAGTTCAAAGACGCTCGCATCTATCAATATCGCGGTGTGCCTGAGCATGTATATAGAGAATTAATGCTAGCTTCATCAAAAGGTGCTTATCTTAACAAGTGTATTAAAGGGACATATCCTTCCTCAGAAATAAGGTAATTAACCTAGTCGCCTGTTATTGCATTTTATAACAGCAAGAATAAACAAGAACAACACAGTGTAAATACCGATTTTAAACTATGACATAAGCTTAAACCACGATTTAACGGCCAAATTTAAACGCTCTTGTTCCATTTCGTCTGTCACATTGCAGTGGGCGATAGGCCCGCGTAAAAGATTCAGCTGATTTGTGATCTTGCTCACAGCCGTTTTGGAGGAAAAAATTGGAGCAAAAATATCCCAATTATCCGTTATGAGTTGTGCCAATTCGCCGAAAGTCGTATAATCAATGAGCTCATCAGAGCGCAAAGTAACGCCGTTGTCCAGTTCCTTTTTACGCCGCACTTCGACGGGTTCGTGGATGCGCTTTTTGTCAACACGCTCACTGTCCCACCAGTCAGCCCCGTGGGCCTCTGCCATTGTTTCCCTTACAAGTCTACGTATAGAATTCTCCAAACAATGGAAGACTTCGTAAATTTCTGACATCCGCGCAGCTTCTCGCCGCATATCGGGTTCAAATTGCTCATATTCAGACAATTTGCGATTTTTTTCTTCTTTTTTTAACACTCCAAGCCGAACGCCATATTCATTTTCAATACGACTCATCTCAGATACAATTTGCAGCCCAGACATGCCAAAAGCACGAATAAGCCCGTCGGGTCTTTTAGGCATCATCCTCTTTCAATAAATTTTCTTTTAAGCTTTTAAAAATAGCATTAAAAACCGCCGAATCCGCAGTTGCTGGCAAATTCAGATTAATAGTATAACCGAGCCTCAAATCTATATTAGCAGAAGGCGAAGAAACTGTAGATTTTCTACTCATAAAATCGGACGCCTCTATTCTCTCAGGAACATACATAGACGGCAGAGAATCAATATTTTCTGATTCAAAATTAGCCCCTTTTATTAAGTCTTTCAGGCAGGCAAACGTAAGTTTCACAGGATTGTCATCTTTGGCCAGCCCTGTTTCCTCTACTATAAGCCCTAAAAGTTTGTCATCAGAAAGCTCATGCATAAATTCGTTACGAACATAAAGCGGTGCATAAGCATACCTAACCGCCTCAGCTAAAGCCTGTCCTGAAGTAGAATCATTTCTAAATTTCTTATATAAATTAGTGGGGCTTCCGTCACTTGTTACAAAATTTATTTTCTTAAGGAAGGTGGACATCTGATTACCTGAGCCACCAGGTATTTTCAAAATGGTTTTGACAAAATCTAAACTTACTTTTTCCGGCACTGCAGCAGACTTGATTCCCGCTAATGCTTTTTCGATATTACCATGTGACGTTACATACGGAAGAGACGCCATATCATTTCCCCTTAATTAACACTGCCCCTGACCGTATATGATTCATCCCCAAGATAAAAGTATGTTTTTGCATTCTCTTCTTTTTAATTCGGCACCATATTATGCGGGCACGGTGTGTATTTCACTTTTTTCCTTATCGCGCAGATGTGTTAAAAATTTCAAACCGTTTCACTCTTTAAATCCTGGCAAGAGCGCTGCTGTTTGCTGCCCGAGCCGAAGCAGCGGCGTTTCGGAGCTGTCAAGCTTCAGGCAATAAAAAAGCTTTTTTTTTGCGGGGCTTATATTTATGTGGTCTGATGTCTTTGTGAAGGGGGGAAGAATGCGCAGAGGAGAGTGAGGAGGTGAGAGTTTATGTAATGTATTTGGCAGATCCGGCAGCGCCCTGATCTC
>NZ_QLZD01000033.1 GCF_008636115.1 Candidatus Tokpelaia sp.
CAGTTGGTGCGGGTATAGTCTCCAGGATTATAGAATAGGTTTGAGTGCTCAAGGCAGGGCAGCTAAACAGGCTGCCCGTGCCGGGAGGCTTAATCTCGTTCCCGTTTGCACTTTATTATGGGGGTATCCTTCATATGCGGCTCTAGGGGTATAGCTCAGTTGGTAGAGCGACGGTCTCCAAAACCGTAGGTCGCGGGTTCGACCCCTGCTGCCCCTGCCATGAGATTGCGGCCTGTTATGCGGGATTAGAGTGAAGATAAAGCGTGTCAAGGGGGTGGGATTGTGGTTTGTAATGAATAGCTGTGGATTTGCCGTTAATAGGTTTATTGGCTGTAGATTTTGCGTTAAATAGTGCTAATCTGGGAATATTGTGTGAGGGGCTTGCTTTTCTTTAAATGATAGTCTATTTTGCGCCCCTGATGTGTGGATTTGTGTTTTTGCGTCATATTTGGCGCCTTGTTTGAAGGAGTGCGCGCTTATGGGGTGTCTCCTGTAATTTGTGCGGAAGGTATATTTGTGGCAAAAACCAGTCCCATTACATTTTTTCGGCAGGTTCGTGCCGAAATGGCAAAGGTAACCTGGCCTACACGCCGTGAAACCTGGGTTTCTACGGTTATGGTCGTAATTATGGTTATTTTGGCGGCTTTGTTTTTGTTTGTGGCAGATTGGATTATCTCATCGGTTTTGGGGTGGGGAATAAATTATTTGGGCAGCTTGTTCTGATAAGCTTTTGTTTCAATATTTTGGCAAAGGGAAAGCGGTGGCATTTCGTTGGTATATCGTTCAGGCTTATTCAAATTTTGAGAAAAAAGTGGCCGAAGCAATAGAGAAGGAGGCGGAGCGTAAGGGGCTGTCTGATTATTTTGAACAGATTCTGGTTCCGACTGAAAAATTTGTTGAGGTTCGGCGTGGACGCAAAGTGGATTCGGAGCGCAAATTTTTTCCTGGATATGTTCTTGTCCGCGCCAATTTGACCGATGACGTCTTTCATTTGATAAAAAATACGCCGAGAGTAGCGGGATTTCTGGGTTCCGATTCCAGGCCTGTGCCGGTTTCAGACAGCGAAGTGAAATCGATTCTTAATCAGGTGAAAGATGGAGCAGACAGGCCGAAACCGTCTATTTCTTTTGATATTGGTGAGCAGGTTCGGGTTGCCGATGGGCCTTTTGCTTCTTTCAACGGTGTTGTTCAGGAAGTGGAAGAAGAACGGGCAAGACTTAAGGTGGAAGTTTCTATTTTTGGGCGGGCAACGCCGGTGGAGCTGGAGTTTAATCAGGTAGAAAAAATCCGCTGATAATCCGGATTAGGCAATATGTGCTTTTAGAGGGTATTTCACTCTCTAAATGAAGAGGTCTTGTGGCCTCTGTGTGATAGGCGGGAGAAACAGTGAAAACTAGCCGTTTGCTGTTTCGCACCGCCTACTGCGTGGTTGATGCTGAATTTTCTGTTTGTATCAACAAAGTTAAGCTGTTGTTTAGGCAATATAGTAAAGGCAGGTTATAATGGCTAAAAAGATTGCAGGCCAGTTAAAATTGCAAGTGCCCGCGGCTGCGGCAAATCCTTCTCCGCCGATCGGCCCTGCTTTGGGCCAGCGGGGCATTAATATTATGGAATTTTGCAAGGCGTTTAATGCTGCTACGCAAGAAATGGAGAAAGGTTCGCCTGTTCCTGTTCTCATTACCTATTATCAGGATAAATCCTTCACTTTTGTCATGAAAACGCCGCCCGTTTCTTATTTTCTCAAAAAAGAGGCGAAATTGAAGAGCGGCTCAAAAGAGCCGGGCAAAGTGAGCGCCGGCAGTATTGGTCGTGATAAAATTCGCATTATTGCCGAAGCTAAAATGAAAGACCTCAATGCCAATAATATTGAAGCAGCAATGCTGATGGTTGAGGGTTCGGCACGTTCAATGGGATTGCAGGTAGTGGATTGAGATTATGGCAAAATTTGCAAAAAGACTTCAGAAAATCCGCGAGGGTGTTGACAGAAACAGGCTTTATTCCCTGAATGAGGCGGTCTCTTTGGTCAGGGATCGTGCTGTTGCCAAATTTGATGAAACTATTGAAGTTGCAATGAATTTGGGTGTTGATGCGCGTCATGCCGATCAAATGGTGCGCGGTGTGGTTAATCTGCCGAATGGAACAGGGCGCTCTATCCGGGTTGCTGTTTTCGCTCGCGGCGACAAAGCTGATGAAGCAAAAGCAGCCGGTGCTGATATTATCGGGGCGGAAGATTTGTTCGAGAATATTAATAGCGGTAAAATTGACTTTGATCGTTGTATCGCCACTCCTGACATGATGCCTTTGGTTGGACGCCTGGGTAAAATTCTGGGGCCGCGCGGTATGATGCCTAATCCCAAAGTCGGGACGGTGACGCCTGATATTGCTGCTGCCGTCAAGGCTTCCAAGGGTGGTGCCGTAGAATTCCGGGTAGAAAAAGCGGGTATTATCCATGCCGGTATTGGTAAAGCCTCTTTCGGTGTTGAGAAACTGGTTGAAAATATTCGCGCTTTTGCCGAAGCGGTTATTAAGGCCAAACCTGCCGGTGCCAAAGGCGAATATGTCAAACGCATTGCAGTTTCGTCTACTATGGGGATTGGTGTCAAAATTGATGTCGGGTCAGTCCGTTCTGCCTGATTCCGGTTTGTGTCGGATTTTTTCGGCGCAAAATGAGATTGTTTGCCGCTATAAGCGGGAAACTGCCTGTTCGGGCGCAAGCCTGAAAAAGTCGGGAGCAATCCTGACAATCCTGTCCGAGATTGCTGGTGATGCTTGCATCTTAAAAATGAAAACCCGCATGAGACTGGGGAAAACATAAAGCCTTTTCTTGAAAAGGACATGAAGTTTGAACCTGATATGTTACTTTCTCTGTGTCCTGCACATAGAAGGGGACAGGAGTTGAGAGCGGTTCTGCAAGCTGTTTTGCGGGGCTGAGTGAAACCCGGCAGATTGGGTTGCCAATCTGCCAAATGGAGAGAGACAGTGGATAAAGCGGAAAAACGCGAATTTGTCACATGGCTCAATGGGACTTTGAAAGAGTCCGGTTCGGTTGTTGTGGCGCATTATTCGGGTCTCACCGTCGCCCAGATGAATGATCTCAGGGTCAAGATGCGTGCGGTTGGCGGTTCCGTTAAAGTCGCGAAAAACCGCCTTGCCAAAATCGCTCTTCAGGGCACAGAGGCTGCAACAATCGCTGATTTGTTTAAAGGGCAAACAGTGATTGCCTATTCTTCTGATCCGGTTGCGGCGCCAAAAATCGCCGTAGATTTCGCCAGGCTTAACGATAGACTCGTTATTCTTGGCGGCGCAATGGGCTCTTCCAGTTTGAATGCGGAAGGTGTGAAGGCTTTGGCCTCCTTGCCTTCTCTGGACGAATTGCGAGCAAAACTGGTGGCTATGGTTTCTACCCCGGCTACACGCATTGCGCAAATTGCCATTGCTCCCGCCGGCCAGCTGGCGCGGGTTATCGGTGCTTATGCCCGGAAGAGCGAAGCGGCTTAAGGTCGTTTCTTGTAATGTTTGAACTTTGTGTTATATGTGAGGAATATGAATATGGCTGATCTTGAAAAGATCGTTGAGACTCTTTCAACTTTGACTGTTCTGGAAGCTGCAGAATTGTCTAAAATGCTGGAAGATAAATGGGGCGTTTCTGCTGCTGCTCCGGTGGCTGTTGCTGCTGCTCCCGGCGCTGCTGCCGGTGCTGCTGCTGTCGAAGAAAAGACAGAATTTGATGTTATTCTGGTTGAAGGCGGTGCGCAGAAGATCAATGTGATTAAGGAAGTTCGCGCTATTACCGGTCTTGGTTTGAAAGAAGCCAAGGATCTGGTCGAAGCTGCTCCTAAAGCCGTTAAAGAGGCTATTGCCAAGGACGAAGCCGAAAAAATCAAGGCTCAGCTGGAAGGTGCGGGTGCCAAGGTTGAACTTAAATAATTTCGTTTGAGTTTTCTGCTTTAAGACATGAGGCGCTTCTCGAAATGGGATTTGCCGTTGCAAATTGTGAGAGAATGCTCCGTTCATATATGGTTGAATCCGTTTAATATGCCGCATAATAATCGGCAATTATAGTTTGGGGGAGATTTGGCCGTAGTGAATTTATACTCTGATGATGGCTCATTTTCCGGTGGTTTATTGCTGCCGGGAAATGGGTTTGGTTGTTTTGAAGGGGATAAAAGAATTTGCAGATTTTCCTGATTGTGCCGCTATGTGTTTGGGGCCGGTAAAATACAAGGGGAGTCTGATACGGTTTTGCATGGATTGCGGGCTTTGGGAACAAAGTTCCATATCCGGGAGATGCTGATGAAAATCAGCAAACGGAAGCGGTTCCGGCGCAATTATCTGTCGGAAGAAAAGATCAAGGATCAATGATGGCTCAGACCCTTTCATTCAATGGTCGTAAGCGCGTGCGCAAATTTTTTGGCAGAATCCCCGAAGTGGCGGAAATGCCTAATCTTATTGAAGTGCAAAAGGCTTCCTATGATCAATTTCTGATGATGGAGGAGCCGGCAGGAGGGCGCCCGGACGAAGGCTTGCAAACAGTCTTTAAATCCGTCTTCCCGATTACGGATTTTGCCGGGACGTCCATGCTTGAATTTGTCCGTTATGAGTTTGATGCGCCGAAATTTGATGTGGAAGAATGCCGCCAGCGTGATCTGACTTATGCTGCGCCTTTAAAAGTTACCCTGCGCCTCATTGTTTTTGATATTGATGAAGATACAGGGGCAAAATCTATTAAAGACATTAAAGAGCAAGATGTCTATATGGGCGATATGCCGCTAATGACAGAAAATGCGACTTTTATTGTCAACGGCACTGAGCGGGTTATTGTCTCGCAAATGCACCGCTCTCCCGGTGTTTTCTTTGATCACGATAAAGGCAAATCTCATTCTTCTGGCAAGTTGCTTTTTGCTTCGCGTATTATTCCCTATCGCGGTTCATGGCTGGATATTGAGTTTGACGCCAAGGATATTGTTTATGTCCGCATTGATCGCCGCCGGAAGATTCCGGTCACCAGCTTCCTGATGGCGCTGGGAATGGACGGACAGGAAATATTGTCCACTTATTACAAGACGTTGACTTATGCCCGAAGCGGCAAAGAATGGCGTATTCCATATTCACCTGAGCGTTTTAAAGGTGTGAAGCTTGTTGCCGATATTATTGATGCCGATACGGGTGAAGTTGCGGCAGAAGCTGGGCGCAAGCTGACAGCGCGCGCCGCCAGACAACTGGCAGAAAAAGGTCTGAAGGCTATTAAAGCGACAGATGAGGATCTTTTCGGTCTTTATCTGGCGGAAGATGTTGTCAATTACGAGACTGGTGAAATTTATCTTGAAGCCGGTGATGAAATTGACGAAAATGCGCTGAAGGTTTTGACTGAAATCGGCATAGACGAGATTAAGCTGCTGGATATTGATCATGTCAATGTCGGCGCTTATATTCGCAATAGTCTGGCTATTGACAAAAATGAGAGCCGTCAAGACGCTTTATTTGATATTTACCGTGTTATGCGTCCGGGTGAGCCGCCGATTATGGAAACGGCCGAGGCCATGTTCCAGTCACTGTTTTTTGATTCCGAGCGCTATGATTTGTCGGCTGTCGGCCGCGTTAAAATGAATATTCGCTTAGGGCTTGATTGCCCCGATACAGTGCGGATTTTGCGCAAGGAAGATATTATTGCCGTTATTAAAATGCTGGTTGAGCTGCGTGACGGCCGCGGTGAAGTTGACGATATTGATAATTTGGGCAATCGCCGTGTCCGTTCAGTCGGCGAATTGATGGAAAATCAATATCGCATTGGTCTGTTGCGTATGGAACGTGCCATTAAAGAGCGCATGTCTTCGGTTGAGATTGATACAGTCATGCCGCAGGATTTAATCAATGCCAAACCCGCAGCGGCGGCAGTGCGCGAATTTTTCGGCTCGTCACAATTATCGCAATTTATGGATCAGACCAATCCGCTGTCGGAAATCACCCATAAGCGCCGGCTTTCTGCTTTGGGGCCGGGCGGTTTGACGCGGGAGCGCGCCGGTTTTGAGGTGCGCGATGTGCACCCCACGCATTATGGCCGTATCTGCCCGATTGAAACGCCGGAAGGGCCGAATATCGGTCTTATCAATTCGCTGGCTACTTTTGCCCGTGTCAATAAATATGGTTTTATTGAGAGTCCTTACCGCAAAATTACCGGCGGCAAGGTTACAAATGAAGTTGTTTATCTTTCGGCAATGGAAGAATCCAGACATTATGTGGCGCAGGCCAATTCGCTCATGGACGGCAGCAATAATCTGACGGAAGATTTTGTTGTCTGCCGCCATGCCGGCGAAGTGTTAATGGCACCGCGCGATCAGATTGATTTAATGGACGTCTCGCCCAAGCAGCTTGTTTCTGTGGCGGCGGCTCTTATCCCGTTCCTTGAAAATGACGATGCCAATCGGGCCTTGATGGGGTCAAACATGCAGCGTCAGGCTGTGCCGCTGGTGCGAACCGAAGCGCCATTTGTCGGCACAGGTATGGAACCGGTTGTCGCTCGCGATTCCGGTGCTGCTATTGCGGCCAGGCGCAGCGGCGTTGTTGATCAGGTTGATGCAACGCGTATTGTTATCCGCGCGACAGAAGATATTGAATCGGCAAAAACCGGTGTGGATATTTATAGATTGCAAAAATTCCAGCGCTCCAATCAATCAACCTGTATCAATCAGCGCCCGCTGGTGCATGTTGGCGATATGATTCAGAAAGGTGATATTATTGCTGACGGGCCTTCAACCGATTTGGGCGATCTGGCTTTGGGGCGCAATGTTCTGGTCGCCTTCATGCCGTGGAACGGCTATAATTATGAAGATTCCATTCTGCTTTCAGAGCGGATTGTCGCTGACGATGTTTTCACCTCCATTCATATTGAAGAATTTGAGGTAGCGGCGCGCGATACCAAATTGGGGCCGGAAGATATTACCCGCGATATTCCCAATGTTTCGGAAGAAGCGCTGAAAAATCTTGATGAAGCCGGTATTGTCTATATTGGTGCCGAAGTGCAGCCGGGTGATATTCTTGTCGGCAAAATTACACCGAAAGGCGAAAGCCCAATGACGCCGGAAGAGAAGCTGCTGCGCGCCATTTTTGGTGAAAAGGCTGCCGATGTGCGCGATACTTCCATGCGTATGCCGCCCGGAACATTTGGCACAGTGGTGGAAGTGCGCGTGTTTAACCGCCACGGCATTGAAAAAGATGAGCGCGCTATGGCGATTGAGCGGGAGGAAATTGAGCGCCTGGCGAAAGACCGTGATGACGAGCAGTCAATCCTGGATCGCAATATTTACAGCCGCCTGGCAGAAATGCTGGCAGGACGCGCGGCTATTGCCGGGCCGAAAGGTTTCAAGAAAAGCACAAAGCTTGATGCGGCGCTGTTGCAGGATTATCCGCGGTCGCAATGGTGGCAGTTTGCCGTTGAAGATGAGGCTTTGCAGGGTAGAATTGAAGCTTTGCGCAACCAGTATGATGAATCCAAAAAGCTGCTGGAACGCCGCTTTATGGATAAAGTAGAAAAAGTGCAGCGCGGCGATGAAATGCCCCCCGGGGTCATGAAAATGGTCAAGGTTTTTGTCGCGGTCAAGCGCAAAATCCAGCCGGGCGATAAAATGGCCGGCCGCCACGGCAATAAAGGCGTGGTATCGCGCATTATGCCGGTAGAGGATATGCCTTTTCTGGAAGACGGCACCCATGTTGATATTGTGCTCAACCCGTTAGGTGTGCCGAGCCGCATGAATGTCGGCCAGATTCTGGAGACGCATTTGGGCTGGGCCTGCGCCGGCATGGGGCGGCAGATCGGCGATTTGCTGGAAGCCTATAGGAAGAATGGTGATGTTGCGCCTTTGCGCGGCAAAATTAACGAAATTATCCCGGATAATGATCGTAATGAGCCTGTTTCTTCTTATGATGACGACAGTATTCTCCGTCTGGCCGGGCAAATGCGGCATGGTGTTTCCATTGCTACACCGGTTTTTGACGGAGCGCATGAAAGCGATATTGATGCGGCTTTGGCAAAAGCGGGTCTGTCTACTTCAGGGCAGGTCGTGCTTTATGACGGTAGAACGGGCGAGGCTTTTGATCGCCAGGTGACAGTCGGCTATATTTATATGCTGAAACTGCATCATTTGGTCGATGATAAAATCCATGCGCGCTCGATAGGCCCTTATTCGCTGGTGACACAACAGCCTTTGGGCGGCAAGGCGCAATTTGGCGGCCAGCGTTTTGGCGAAATGGAGGTCTGGGCGCTGGAAGCTTACGGCGCAGCCTATACGTTGCAGGAAATGTTGACGGTGAAATCAGATGATGTGGCCGGGCGAACCAAAGTTTACGAGGCTATTGTTCGCGGTGACGACACATTTGAAGCCGGTATTCCTGAGAGCTTCAATGTGCTGGTCAAGGAAATGCGGTCGCTGGGTCTTGATGTTGAGCTGGACGATACGCGTGAATTGCTGACGCGCAGCGAAACTGCGGCAGAAGCGGTGGAATAGCAAAGGAGCAAGGCCTTTATGATAAAGGCCTTGCTTTGTCACCGCTTTAAGCGATGTTTGGTCTATTACAGGTGAGATGGCACAATCTGGCCATTGCAAACGGGCTTTGGATAAAAGCTCTTCAAGGAGAACGGCATGAACCAAGAGGTTATGAATCTTAACCCGCAGACGCCGGCGCAAGCCTTTGATTCTATCCGGATTTCTATTGCCAGCCCGGAGAAGATCCTGTCATGGTCTTATGGGGAAATCAAAAAGCCGGAGACTATCAATTACCGCACTTTCAAGCCGGAAAGAGACGGGCTGTTTTGTGCGCGCATTTTTGGCCCGATCAAGGATTATGAATGCCTGTGCGGCAAATATAAACGCATGAAATATAAAGGCATTATCTGCGAAAAATGCGGGGTGGAAGTGACCTTGTCACGCGTGCGCCGCGAGCGTATGGGGCATATTGAGCTGGCGGCGCCGGTGGCACATATCTGGTTTTTGAAATCTTTGCCGAGCCGGATTGCCATGCTGCTGGATATGGCACTGAAAGATATTGAACGGGTTTTGTATTTTGAAAATTATATTGTAACCGAGCCTGGCCTGACGTCGCTGAAAATGCATCAATTACTGTCGGAAGAAGAATATTTAATGGCAGTTGATGAATTTGGCGAAGATCAGTTTACCGCTATGATTGGTGCTGAAGCGATTTATGAAATTCTGGCTGCCATGGAGCTGCCGAAACTGGCTGAAACCTTGCGGGTTGAGCTGGCTGAGACAAGCTCGGATCTCAAGCAGAAAAAGCTGATGAAGCGGCTGAAAATTGTTGAGAATTTTATGGATTCGGGTAATCGGCCGGAATGGATGATTATGAAAGTAGTGCCGGTCATTCCGCCAGATCTGCGCCCGCTTGTGCCGCTGGACGGCGGCCGTTTCGCCACTTCCGATCTCAATGATCTCTATCGCCGGGTGATTAACCGCAATAATCGGCTGAAACGATTGATGGAATTGCGAGCGCCGGGTATTATTATCCGCAATGAAAAGCGCATGTTGCAGGAAGCGGTTGACGCTCTGTTTGATAATGGCCGCCGCGGCCGGGTGATTACCGGCGGCAATCGCCGCCCGCTAAAATCGCTTTCTGATATGCTGAAGGGCAAGCAGGGGCGCTTCCGCCAGAATTTGCTGGGCAAGCGGGTGGATTATTCCGGCCGGTCGGTGATTGTGACCGGGCCGGAGCTGAAATTGCACCAATGCGGTTTGCCGAAGAAAATGGCGCTGGAATTGTTCAAGCCGTTTATTTATGCGCGGCTTGACGCCAAAGGCTATTCTTCTACGGTGAAGCAGGCAAAGAAGCTGGTGGAAAAAGAGCGGCCGGAAGTTTGGGATATTCTCGATGAGGTGATTCGCGAACACCCGGTTTTGCTGAACCGGGCGCCGACTTTGCACCGCTTGGGTATTCAGGCCTTTGAGCCGATATTGATTGAAGGCAAGGCTATTCACCTGCACCCGCTGGTTTGCACCGCCTTTAATGCCGATTTTGACGGCGATCAAATGGCGGTTCATGTGCCGCTTTCGCTGGAAGCGCAGTTGGAAGCGCGTGTTTTGATGATGTCGACCAATAATATTTTGCACCCTGCCAATGGCGCACCGATTATTGTGCCGTCACAAGATATGGTGCTCGGCCTTTATTATTTGTCGATTATGGTGGAAAAAGAGCCGGGTGAGGGCATGATATTTGCCGATCAGGGTGAGCTGCAGCACGCGCTGGAAAACGGTATTGTCACTTTGCACAGCAAGGTGAAGGGGCGCTATGTTTCGGTTGATGCGCAGGGCGCGCCGGCAGCCCGGCTTTATGATACTACGCCCGGGCGCATGATTATCGGCGAGTTGCTGCCGAAAAATGTCAATGTGCCGTTTGATATTGTCAATCAGGAAATGACCAAGAAAAATATTTCCAAATTGATTGATCATGTCTATCGCCATTGCGGCCAGAAAGAGACGGTTGTTTTCTGCGACAAGATTATGCAGCTTGGCTTTTCTTATGCCTGCCGCGCCGGTATTTCTTTCGGCAAGGACGATATGGTGATACCGGAAACCAAAGCAAAACTGATTGAAGAAACGGAGGCTTTGGCCAAGGAATATGAGCAGCAATATAATGAAGGCCTGATTACGCAGGGTGAAAAATATAATAAAGTTGTTGATGCCTGGGGCAAATGCACGGATCGTATTGCCGAAGAAATGATGAAAGGTATTCAGGCGGTCAAATTTGACCCGGAGACAGGCCGGCAATTACCGATGAATTCCATTTATATGATGTCGCATTCCGGCGCGCGCGGTTCTGCCAATCAGATGAAACAACTGGCCGGCATGCGCGGCCTGATGGCAAAACCTTCGGGCGAAATTATTGAGACGCCGATTATTTCCAATTTTAAGGAAGGTCTGACCGTGAATGAGTATTTCAACTCTACGCACGGGGCGCGGAAAGGCCTGGCCGATACGGCGCTTAAAACTGCTAATTCCGGTTATTTGACCCGCCGTCTGGTTGATGTGGCGCAAGATGCGATTATTTCAGAAGTTGATTGCGGCACGGATAAGGGCCTGACCATGCAGGCTATTGTTGATGTCGGGCAGATTGTTGCCTCATTGGGGCAGCGTATTCTCGGCCGCACGGCGCTGTTTGATATTTTGCACCCGGTTTCCGGCGCTGTTATTGTCGAAGGCGGCCGTATGATTGAAGAGGCTGATGTCGCAGTAATTGAGAAAGTCGGTATTCAGTCGGTGCAGATTCGCTCAGCCTTGACCTGCGAAACGCGCATTGGCGTTTGCGCCAAATGTTACGGGCGTGATCTGGCGCGCGGCACGCCGGTTAATCAGGGTGAGGCTGTCGGCGTGATTGCGGCGCAATCTATCGGTGAGCCGGGCACGCAGTTAACCATGCGCACTTTCCACCTTGGCGGCACGGCACAAGTGGTGGATTCCTCTTATCTCGAGGCCTCTTATGAAGGGGTGATTGAGCTGAAAAACCGCAATGTAGTGCGCGATTCGGAAGGGCATTTGGTGGTTATGGGGCGCAATATGTCGGTTCTTATCAAAGATGAAGCCGGCAAAGAGCGTTCCAGCCAGCGTGTTTCTTATGGTGCCCGCCTGTTCGTTGATGATGGCGACACGGTCAAACGCGGTCGCCGTATTGCCGAATGGGATCCTTATACGCGGCCGATTATGACGGAAATGGAAGGCTATATTGGCTTTGAAGATATGGTTGACGGGCTTTCCGTTTCTGAAGCGGCTGATGAATCGACCGGTATCACCAAACGTCAGGTTATTGACTGGCGGGCCAATCCGCGCGGCGCGGATTTAAAGCCGGCTATTATCATTAAAGATAAAAAAGGCAAAATCGTCAAATTGCCGAAAGGCGGTGAAGCGCGTTATTTGCTGTCGGTGGAGAGTATCCTTTCGGTTGAGCCGGGTGATCATGTGAAAGCGGGTGATGTTATTGCCCGTCTGCCGACTGAAAGCACAAAAACCAAAGATATTACCGGCGGTTTGCCGCGTGTAGCTGAGCTGTTTGAAGCAAGGCGGCCAAAAGACCACGCCATTATTGCCGAAATGTCGGGAACAGTGCGCTTTGGCCGGGATTATAAAAATAAACGCCGCATTATTATTGAGCCTGATGATCATACAGTGGAGCCGGTAGAATATCTGATTCCGAAAGGACGGCCTTTCCACCTGCAAGACGGCGATCAGATTGAAAAAGGTGATTATATCCTGGACGGTAATCCGGCGCCGCATGATATTCTGGCAATTAAGGGGATTGAGGCCTTGGCTTCTTATCTGGTTAATGAGATTCAGGAAGTCTATCGTTTGCAGGGCGTGCTGATCAATGACAAGCATATTGAAGTCATTGTGCGGCAAATGCTGCAAAAGGTTGAAATTACCGAGACTGGTGATTCCACTTATATTGCCGGCGATCATGTCGACCGCATTGAGCTGGAAGAAGTCAATGAGCGGCTGGCGGCTGAAGGTAGAAAACCGGCAATCGGCAATCCGGTTCTGCTGGGTATCACCAAAGCGTCTTTGCAGACGCCGTCCTTTATTTCGGCTGCCTCCTTCCAGGAGACAACGCGGGTTCTCACCGAGGCAGCGGTTGCCGGCAAAATGGATACTTTGCAGGGTTTGAAGGAAAATGTCATTGTCGGCCGCCTTATCCCGGCCGGCACTGGCGGCGCTATTGCCCAGATTCGCCGTATCGCCACTACGCGCGATGAAATGATTGTCGACGAGCGGCGCAAGGCGACCGGGGCGGAAGAAGCCAAGGCCATGTTGACCGATATGACCGAAGAGTCTCAGGCAGATACTGCGCCGGAGCCGGTTGCGGTAGCGGAATAAGTGCCGGTTTAAAGGTGTTTTTGGCCGATGGCCGAGCTGCTTTGGCAGGCAGAGTATTGCCGGGTTTTCACTGAATGAAAATTCTAACCGCCGCTTGCTTTGAGCGGCGGTTTTTTATTGCGCCGGTGCGAAAAATATTATGTAATAGCGGGCAATACGGCGCATTGGGGAGGCTTAAATAATGCCAGAAGAAAAAACGCAGCATAATGCCGGCGGCCAGAATAATGACAAATCACTGCCGGAAAAAGAGAAGCCGGTTTGCGGCATTATCCGGCCGATTTCCGCTATGCTGCCGGATTATAGCGAGCAGCATTGGAGAGATGTGGTTAATATTCTTGATGAAGCAATCAAAGCCGCGGGCTTTGAGCCGCGTTTGGTCAGCGCCACGGCCGAGATAAGTGTTATCCAAAAAACGATTATCCAAAATCTTTATAATCGTGAAATCGTCGTTTGTGACGTCAGCGGCAAAAACGCCAATGTCATGTTTGAGCTGGGTATGCGCCTGGCTTTTGATAAAGCGACTATTATTATCAAAGACGACAAGACAGAATATAGTTTCGATACATCACCTATTGAGCATGTGACCTATCCGAAATCCTTGCGTTATTCTAAAATTGTAGATTTTAAGGAAGAGCTAAGAGGAAAATTGCGGTCAACATATGAGGCGGCGCGAAAAGACAAAACTTATAGTCCGTTTTTAAAGAATTTTGGCCAGATTGTGCCGGCGAAAATTCACAATCAGGAAGTGCCGGAAGAACAATATCAGAGCGAAAAGCTTGAGGAACTAAGCGAGCAAATAAATCTTCTTATTGCTTTACAGAGACGACAAAATGAAGTAACGCAGCCGATATACGGAGTCGTGGCACCTCCCATACCATGGCCTATTGGGACAAATACGCCTGGGGAAAGTCAGCAGAGAGCTGCACCCCCGCCGTCTATACCGTTTATACCGCCTATCCCATCTTTGAAGGAATGAGATGAACAGAGGGAGCGGGTAAGGTTTGTTCGGTCACGCAAATTGGGGGAGCAGCAAATTCTGCTGCAAAAATTGCAACAGGCGAGAGAAGAGCTGCGCCATGTGAGCACTGCCCGGCAGGCGGGTGAGAAAAGTATGGAAATAGCCGCTCTGGAAACACAGATTAAAAAGCTTGGCTATGATGATGCGCCGTTTTGAAATTTCACTTAGGCTGTAGGGCGTTGTCTGCCATAAGCCTCTCTACCAAATCCATTGTCAATTCCGCATAAGAATCAATAATTTTATCGGCGTCAAGATCTTCTACCGGAATATCGCTATAGCCGAAGCGCACGGCAATAGCGGGGATTTTTGCTGCCCGTGCCGCCATAATATCCGGGGCACTGTCGCCAATCATCACCGCCCGGGCGCGATCGCCGCCGGCCTGGTCAATGACGTTGAAAATGTGACGCGGATCCGGCTTTTTCCAGTCAAAGCTGTCACCGCCGCTGACAGCGGCAAAGGGCAGGGGCGTTTTGAGCTGTTTATTCAAGGCGTTAACCAGTTTTTTTACCAGAATTTCCGCCTTATTGCTGCAAACAGCCAATAAAAAACCACGGGCAGAAAATTGCCGCAAGGTTTCCACCGCCCCCTCGAAATAATGCGATTGACCCGGAATATTGGCAGCATAATAAGCCATGAAATCGGCCAGCAGGTTCTCCACCAAAGCAGGCTCAGGCGCAATATTGTGCTGCCGCAGCGCCTGTTCAATCATCGCGCGGCCGCCATGGCCGATATATTGGCTTAAGTCAGGTGAAGAGATAGCTTCAACCCCTTGTTTTTCCAGACAATAATTGAGGCTATCCAATAAATCCGGCGCGGTTGCCGCCAAAGTCCCGTCCAGATCAAAAACAAGTATCGGTTTTTTAGTCATGTTCCTTTTCTCCTGCTTATTTGTCGGCTTCAGCCAGCCAGGCCTGCCAGTCCTGCAAAGCGCGCGCGCTTAAAGCCTGTTTTTTCGCCTGCGTTTTTTCTTTGCCGCGCTGCCTTTGCCCCGCCGGTTCCGGCAAATTAATCGGCGGAAACAGGCCAAAATTGATATTCATCGGCTGAAAGCTGCGCGGCTTGCGGCCTTGCGCCGGCTTATCCTGTTGGTCTTCTGCTTCAGCCTCAACCTCAATTTCAGCCTCGGCGCTTATATGCCCGCCGGTAATATGATTGAGCAAAGCGCCAAAAGCGCAGCTTGCCGGCGGCGGCGCCAGCTCTCTGCCGCCTAACTCGGCCGCGGCAAAACGCCCGGCCAATAGCCCCATGGCCGCCGATTCAACATAGCCTTCACAACCGGTTATCTGCCCGGCAAAGCGCCAGTTTGGTAATGTTTTCAAGCATAATTGGCTATCCAGTAAAACTGGAGAATTAAGATAGCTATTGCGGTGCAAACCGCCAAGCCGGGCGAATTCCGCCGCCGCAAGCCCCGGTATCATGCGGAAAATGCGGGTTTGTTCGCCATGTTTCAGCTTGGTCTGGAAGCCCACCATATTATAAAGCGTGCCAAGTTTGTTATCCTGCCGTAATTGCACGACAGCATAAGGCTTGTCCTGCGGTTTATGGGCATTGGTCAGGCCGCGCGGTTTCATCGGGCCGAAGCGCAAAGTCTCCGCCCCGCGCTCAGCCATAATTTCAACCGGCAGGCAACCGTCAAAATAACCGGTCTTTTCAAAGGTGCGAAATTCTGTTTTTTCACCGGCCAGTAAGGCGGCAATAAAGGCTTCATACTGGTCTTTATCCAGCGGGCAGTTCAGATAATCCCTGCCGGTGCCGCCTGGCCCCTGTTTGTCATAGCGCGATTGAAACCAGGCAATATCCATATTGATACTGTCTTTATAAATAATCGGCGCAATAGCGTCAAAAAAAGCCAGGGAATCCTCACCTGTCTGCTGCTGGATTGCTGCGGCCAGAGCGGGTGAGGTTAACGGCCCGGTGGCGAGGATAAGCCGATAATTGCGCTCCAGCGCTTCAGTCAGAAAATCGGCTTCTACTTCCCGGCACTCCAGCCTTATATTGGGGTGCGCTGCTATGCGTGCCGAAACAGCCTGGGCAAAACCTTCTCTGTCTACTGCCAGAGCGCTGCCGGCCGGCACCTGATTAGCATCAGCCGCCTGCATAATAAGCGAATCGGCGAGGCGCATTTCAGCATGAAGCAGGCCCACGGCATTTGTGCTGCTATCATCAGAGCGGAAGGAATTGGAGCAGACAAGCTCAGCCAGCGCCCCGCTTTTATGCGCTTGTGTCATTTTATGCGGGCGCATTTCATATAAAATAACCTTTATGCCGGCATTGGCTGCCTGAAAGGCCGCTTCGCTGCCGGCCAGACCGCCGCCAATAATATGAAGAATTTCCGTCTGCTTTTGCACCATAATGTCACCCTGATACACGCAGTAACAGATAAAGTAATTTTGCCGGTTTGAGAAGAGGCCTGCCCGTTTCGCCTGTTGAAGGCGGAAACATAGTCAAACCGGGAGCTTTCTACTTGAACAAAAACAGGAAACTGCTATAGGAATATAGAGGGCAGCAGAGCTTCGGCTGAAGTGCCGGGTCGGAGGAGTAGTGGTTTATTGAGTAAGTCCAGGCGGATATGGCGGAATTGGCAGACGCACCGGATTTAGGTTCCGGCGGGAAACCGTGGGGGTTCGACTCCCTCTATCCGCACCAGTATTTTCCTTAGGGTAAGGGCTTCCCTTGAGCGGCGAATTTGGCTATAGAAGACAGGCGGAACATTAACGAGGCCTGACTACAGGCGCAAGCCGGCAGGCGCTGCCTTTCGGCAGAGTGTAAGTTGAAAAGATAAAGGTGTGCAATGCAGGTTACCGAGACGCTTAAGGACGGGTTGAAACGCGAAATTAAAATTGTCATTCCCGCAGAAGAACTGGCAGAAAAACTGACCGAGCGCTTGGATAATGCCCGCGCAAAGGTGAATTTGAACGGTTTTCGCCCCGGTAAAGTGCCGCCGGCGCATTTGCGCAAAATTTACGGCAAATCCTTTATGGCTGAAGTAGTTAACGAAATTCTGGCCGAGACGCCGCGCTCTGTTTTGGCCGAGCGGGGTGAGCGCGCCGCCGCCCAGCCAAAAGTGGAGATGAGCGAAGATGAGGCCGAGGCGGAAAAAGTTCTGGGCGGCGCGGCTGATTTTATTTTTAGCCTGAATTATGAAATTTTGCCGAAAATTGAGCTTAAAGATGTTGCGGCGATTGAAATTATCCGTGAAATTGTTGATGTCCCGGAAAAAGAAGTGGAAGAGCAATTAGAGCGCCTTGCCTCTTCTACCCGCACTTACACCGAGAAAAAAGGCAAGGCCGAAAAAGGCGATCGGATTACCTTGGATTATCTGGGTAAGATTGATGGCGCAGCTTTTGATGGCGGCGCCGACAAAGGTGCCCAGCTTGTCCTTGGTTCCAATATGTTTATTCCCGGTTTTGAAGAGCAGCTTATTGGTGTTGCTGCCGGTGATAAAAAAGAAATCGCAGTAACATTCCCTGAAAATTATCAGGCGGCGCATTTGGCTGGCCGTCAGGCGGTTTTTGAGGTTGCGGTGAAGGCGATTGCTGCTCCGGAAGCGCTGGAAATCAATGATGAGACAGCTAAAAAACTGGGCCTTCCGTCACTCGATAAATTGAAAGAGGCAGTTCGCGGCCAGATTGAAAGCCGCTATGGCGCATTGACACGGCAAAAAGTCAAACGGCAGATTCTGGATTCTCTTGATAAAGACTATCAGTTTGAGGCGCCGCAGCAGCTGATTGAGACAGAGTTTAATACTATCTGGGCGCAAATAAGCCAGGAGCTTAAACAAGCGGGGCGCAGTTTTGAAGATGAAGATATGACCGAGGAGGAGGCGCGTGAGGAATATCGCCGCCTGGCGGAACGCCGTGTGCGTCTTGGCCTTGTTTTGTCGGAAATTGGCGAGGCTGCCGGCCTGACGGTGACAGAAGATGAGTTGCAAAAAGCAGTTTATGCGCAATTACAGCAATTTCCCGGTCAGGAAAAGCAGGTAATGGAATATTTCCGCCGCTCACCGGAAGCTGTAGCTAATTTGCGTGCGCCGATCTTTGAAGAAAAAGTTATTGATCACCTTTTGAGCAAAATCAAAGTGAGCGACAAAAAAGTGACAGTGGCTGAATTAACTGCTGAAGAAGAGATCGAGACCGCCACTGTTGCGAAAAAGGCAAAGAGCGCTGGCGTCAAAAAGGTTAAAGACGCAACAGAAGCTAAAGATAAGAGTGAAGCTGAGGGAGCGGAGAAGGAAAATGTCACTAAAGCTGAAAAAAGCTGAAGGCCGCTTTCTGTCTGTTTTTGACAAGACAGGATAGAGTGTGCGTCCGCGCTCTGGAATATAGGTTTTGAAAACGGGAGGCACATAAGGTCTCCCGTTTTTTGTAATTTTACAGAGCCCGTTTCATGCCACGAAAATATATAGTGAATAGTGCGGTTTTATTATTTCTTTTGCCGTTTCTGCTCCAAAAAAGTCTGATAAAATTTTTGTTTTCATGAAACTATAAAAGGGGTTTGAAGGGTAGTTTTATGATATTTTATGCGCATTCCGGTCAAGATTGGGAAGGTAAAAGCGATTGGCAAAGCTTGAGCGACCATTTGCGGCAAACCGCCGAGCTGGCAGGGAAAAGCGGCGATAAAATCGGCTTAGGCGCTGTGGCGCGGCTAGCCGGTTTGCTGCATGATTTGGGCAAATATAATGCCGATTTTCAAAATAAACTGGCAGGTGAGGCGGTTGCCGTTAACCACTCTACCGCAGGAGCCAAGATTGTTGAGGAGATAGTAGAAAATGCCGATATGGTGCAAAAACTCTGCGCAAAAATTATCCAATATTGCATTCTTGGTCACCATGCCGGTTTGCCGGATTATAGCGCGAGCGCAGCAGAAAAAGGCCGCTCGCTGGAACAGCGCCTAAAATATTTTTATGAAGAAGAAGGCAAAGATTTAAGCCCACAATGGCAAAAAGAAATCTACCCATCACTTGAGGGTTTGGCTTTATCGCAACCGCTAATGGCGGCTTTGCGGACTTCCACTTACAAAGGCGTGGATTTATCCTTTATCATTCGCATGGTATTTTCGTGCCTGATTGATGCCGATAGGCGCAATACGCAGGAATTTTGTGAGCAAAAAGAGCGGGAAAGCTATCGCTCGCTGGCGGAAATTTTGCCAGATCTTTTGCAAAGTTATCAAAGCTTCATGGCGTCTATGCGCCAAGCGGCGGAAAAAACGGATAGTTCCGCCAATCAAAAACTTAATACCCTGCGCAATAAAATTCTGGATACAGTGCTGGCAAAAGCCAGCCAGGCCAAAAGCTTTTATACGCTCAATGTGCCAACCGGCGGCGGTAAGACTTTGACATCATTGGGCTTTGCCTTGCGCCATGCTAAAACGCATAATCTGGAGCGCATTATTTACGCGCTGCCTTTTACCTCAATTATTGACCAAACGGCTGAGATTTTCAAAAAACTGTTGGGTGAGGATAATGTGCTGGAACATCATTCCAATTTTGCTTTGCCGGAAAAAGGTGAAGGCGGTGAAAAGCAGCAGCAAAGCCGAGAGCGGCTAAAAGCGGCAATGGAAGATTGGAACGCCCCGCTTATCGTCACCAGCAATGTGCAACTGTTTGAGAGCCTTTATGCTGCCAAAGCCAGCACGGCGCGCAAGCTGAAAAATATCGCCAATAGCCTTATTATTCTTGATGAAGCGCAAACTATTCCGTTGCCGCTTTTGGCGCCTTGCGTCCGCGCTTTAGATAGCCTGGTGCGGCTGTTTGGGTGCACGGTGGTACTCTGCACGGCAACGCAACCGGCGCTTGATGAGGCGCATATGGTGGCAGAGAGAAAAATTGCCGCTTTGCCGCTGGCGGGGAAGGAGCTGGCGCCCGACCCGCAAGAGCTGGCGGAAGAATTGCACCGCGCTACGATAGAATTTGCCGGCGAAATGAGCAATGACGCGCTTATTGCCGCTTTGGCAGAGAGCGAGCAAGGGCTGATTATTGTCAATAGCCGCAAGCACGCTTATGAGCTTTATGAGCAAGCGAAAAAAGCCGGTGTAACCGGCCTTATCCATTTAACCACGCGGCAGGCCGCAATACATCGCAAGCAGATTATTGCAGAAATTCGCTCAAAACTGAAGCAAGGCCGGCCTTGCCGCGTCATTGCCACCAGCCTGGTGGAAGCAGGGGTAGATTTTGATTTTCCGCGTGTGTGGCGGGCGGAAGCTGGGCTGGATTCTGTGCTGCAGGCGGCCGGGCGTTGCAACAGAGAAGGTCTGCGCCCGCGCGAGCAAAGCATTGTGACAGTGTTTGAGGCAGAAAAATCGTATTCGGTTCCGTATGACATAAAAAAGCAGGCCAAAATTTTGGAAACACTTATCGCCGAATATGGTGACAAATTATACAGTCCGAAAGCCATTGAGACCTATTTTAGCAAGACTTATTGGTCTGACGAGTTGGACGCTAAAAATATTATCCGGGAAGATTTGAAAGTCCTTAATTTGCATTATCCGCTGCGCCAGATAGGCGAAAAATTCCAGATGATCGAGAGCGGCATGGAGCCGGTGATTATCGCTGGTATCGATGATAAAGTGACAGAAATTATTGGTCAAATGTCCGTGGAAGCCATTTCCAGCGGCGCCTTGGCGCGCCAGTTGCAGCCTTATATTGTGCAGATACCGCCTAAAGCGCGGGCAAAGCTTATTGTCAACAGCCATGTAAAGTTTATGGCGAGAGAATTACGCGGTGACCAGTTTGCCGTGCTGACGGCAACAGGTCTTTATAATAAAGAGCGCGGCCTGCTGTGGGAAGAAGCAGATTATCTAACTCTTGAACAATCCATATATTGAAGTCAAAATCATCAGGCAGCAGAGCCGTAACCCTGCTGCCTTCTCTCCATTGTCCATAGAAGGGAATTTAGTGTTTCTATCCACACTCCCATGAAGAGAGTGACGAAGCCTAATATACAGGAAATTTCCCAAAAAGCAAAAATTTATTCAATTCACTAAATTACCTTCTATAGTGTTGTTGACAGGTACAGAAAGAAGTTATATGCTGGTCTTATAGCTTTAAATATGGAGACTTTATCATGAGAGCGTCATTGACTGTTATGATTCTGCTATTGCTCTTGGCTGTGATTTTTGTGGCGGTTAATACAGAGACGCAGTCTGGGCTTTTGAGATTCTTTTGCCTTATTCTCTGCATTGCTCATAAGCCGCGTCAATGATTTTTGCTTCGCTGTTGTCCTGCAAAAAAAATATGGGGGCAGCGATGGACTATCACACCGACACAGTTTAGCTTGAAAAAATATAATTTGAGTCGTTATTGCTTTCGCTGTTGAAGGCAGTAAGGCGTGATATGAGGTGCCGATGTCTTATGGTGTGCGTTTAAAAGTGTGGGGCGAGTATGGCTGTTTTTCCCGCCCGGAGCTGAAGTCGGAGCCGGTATCCTATGATGTGATGACACCCTCAGCCGCGCGCGGCATTTTAGAATCTATCCACTGGAAACCGGCGATAAAATGGGTGATTGATGCTATCCATGTGCTGCGGCCGATAAAATTTCAATCTATCCGCCGTAATGAAGTGGGCAGCAAAATCTCTTACCATAATGTGAAAAGCGCCTTTAAGCGCGGCGATATTGGTGGCTTGCAGCTTATCGCTGATGAAGACCGGCAGCAGCGCACAGCGCTGGTGCTGGTCAAGCCCGCTTATATTATTGAGGCGCATTTTGAGCTGACAGAAAAAGCCGGTGCGGAGGACAATGTCGGTAAGCATTTGGATATATTCAACCGCCGCGCCGCCAGCGGCCAATGCTTTGCCCAGCCTTGCTTGGGGTTGCGTGAGTTCCCCGCGCATTTTGAGTTAATCGGGCGCGACAGGCCTTTGCCTTCTGCCATAGATGAAAACCCCGCTTTAACGGAAGATCAGCGCCGTGATTTAGGCTTTGGCAGCAAACGCGATTTAGGCTTTATGCTGTGGGACATTGCCCATCAAACGCCCGGGCGGCCTTCGCTGTTTTTCCGCGCTGAGCTAGAAAGCGGCATAATGCAGGTCAAAGGGAAGGAAGTTCGGCAATGAGTATTATTTCTGCTTTAGCTGAAGCCTATAAGCATATTCCCAACGCGCCACAGCTGGGGTTCAGCCAACAAAAAATCAGCGCGGTTTTTGTTTTGCAGAGTGATGGCAGCGTGAGGGAAGTGCGCGATATGCGACAGCTAGGCGGGAAAAAGCCAGCGCCTATTCCTATGAGCGTGCCGATTCCGCCCAAAAGAACTTCGGGGCTGAGCTGTAGTTTCTTGTGGGATAAAACGCCCTATGCTGTGGGTTTGACAGCAACCCCAAATGAGAAAACAGCGCAGCAGCATGAATATTTTGTTGACTATCATAAAAAGCTTTTAGCCGGTAGTGATGATGCCGGATTACAAGCCTTTTTAGCTTTTCTGGATCGGTGGAACCCAGAAGAGAGGCAGCACACCATGCCGCTCGGTTGGAGCGATGAACTGCTGGATAGCAATATTGTTTTTATTTTGGATCAGGCCGAGGATCTTAATCACAAAATCTATTTGCATGACCGGCCGGCCGCAGAAGCCTTATGGGCGCGGGCGCAAGCTGCCGGAACGGAGGGCGCACTGCGTTTTTGCCCGATAGTTGGTGATCAGGCTGCCATCGCCCCGTTGCACCCGAGCATTAAAGGCGTCATGGGCGGGCAATCTTCCGGCACTTCGCTTATTTCTTATAATAAAGATGCTTTTACCTCTTATGGCCATGAGCAAGGGGATAATGCGCAAATATCGCAAGCGGTGGCTGAGCGTTACACCGGCGCTCTGAACTTGTTTTTGGAGCGCGGGAGCGGCCATAATATGCGCCTTGCTGATACGACATTGACTTTTTGGGCAGAGGCTTCTGAGGAAGAAGTGCGCAAACGCGCTGAGGCCAGCTATCTGCTGCTCTTTAGTGATGCGTTGAGTGCGCAAGAAACTAAAGACATTAAAGAAACAGCGGAAAAGGAGAGGACAGAGGAGATTGATCGCCTATTAGGCTATGTCCGCAAAGGCAAAGAGATGGCGCATTTGGATAGCGAGGTTGAAGACCTGCTGGGCAAGGACATTGGCTTTTATATTTTAGGCTTAGCGCCCAATGCCGCGCGCTTGGTGGTGCGGTTTTTCTTGCGCAGAAGCTTCCGCCATATTGTTGAAAATTATCGGCAATTTATTGAGGAAATGCGCATTGAGCCACCGGCAGGGCTGCCTTATCCGCAATTCTGCCAATATTTGCTGGAAACGGCATTGCTGCGCAAGCGCGAGAATGTGAACCCGCATTTGGCGACAGAATGGTTCCAGGCGGTGTTGACCGGCCAGCCTTACCCGCAAGCTCTGCTGAGCGCCATTTTAACGCGGATAGCGCGCGAAGGCGGTAAGGTTAATGCTTTGCGCGCCGCTATTTTAAAAGCGGTGCTGATGCGCAATTATGGCCGCGGCAAAAAAGCAGACGGCAGCCAAATAGAGCAAGACAAAGATAATCGCAAGGGAGAATTAAAAGCCATGTTAGATATGCAATGCCATGAGAAAGGCTATTTGTTTGGGCGGCTCTTTGCTGTTTATGAGCAAATGCAAAGCGCGGCTCTGGGCAGGAATGTCAATGCCACGATAAAAGATAAATTTTATTCTTCCGCTATGGTGCAACCGCAAAAGATTTTTTCTGTTCTGGAGCGTAATTCCGCCGCGCATCAGGCCAAATTGCGCAAGGAAAGAACCGGCCAGGCCGTCAATTTAGATAAATTAAAGTCTGATATTCTAAGCATTGCAACGCCGAAAGATGGTGTCTGGCCAAAGACTTTTACCCCAGAGCAGCAGGCTCTGTTTAGCCTAGGCTATTATCATCAGAGGCAAGAATTTTTCAAAAAGAAATCAGATTCTCAGATCGAGACAGAGGAGCAAGAATAATGTCTGCCATTCAAAATCGTTATGAATTTGTGTTATTGTTTGATGTTAAAAACGGTAATCCGAATGGTGACCCTGATGCCGGCAATATGCCGCGCATGGACGATGAAACGCGCATTGGCTTGGTTTCTGATGTCTGCCTCAAGCGCAAAATCCGCAATTATGTCGAGCTGGCCAAAGCAGGCACAGAGGGCAACCATATTTATGTGGAAGAAGGCTCAGTTCTCAACGAGAAAAACCGTGAGGCCTATAAAGCTGTGCGCGGTGATAATGCGCCTAATGATAAGAAGCTGAACCCGCAAACTGATGAAGAAGCCTATAAATTGCGCCAATTTATGTGCGATAATTTTTATGATGTCCGCACTTTCGGCGCGGTAATGTCCACCGGCATCAATTGCGGGCAGGTAAAGGGCGCGGTGCAAATCGCTTTTGCCTCTTCACTAGAGCCGATAAGCCAAAGCGAAATCACTATTACCCGCATGGCCGCGACTAATGAGGGCGAGAAGAAAAAACAAGAGGAAGGCAGCGATGATCAACGGACAGAAAACCGCACAATGGGGCGCAAATATATCATTCCCTATGCGCTTTATCGCGCGCATGGCTATATTTCCGCTAAATTTGCCGAGAAAACCGGCTTTGGTGAAGCTGATTTAGAATTGCTGTGGGAAGCTCTGGCCAATATGTTTGAGCATGATCGCTCGGCCGCGCGCGGTGAAATGTCAACCCGTAGGCTGATTATCTTCAAGCACGAAAGCGCTTTGGGCAATGCGCCGGCTCAGACATTGTTTGAGCGGGTGCAAATCAGCCGCAATATTGACGGTGAGTTCAAGACTATTGGCAAAGAGCTGGACCATCAACTGCCCGCGCGTAATTATAGTGATTATAAGGTGCGCATCAATCGCGATAATTTGCCGCAAGGCGTTGAGATTATCGAGCGCGTCTAAGTTTTGCAGGCCGCGCTGTTATTGTTGTGACAATGTTTGCAGCAAATTTGAAGGAGAGGGAGCGTGCCAAAGAAATCAGAAAAAGCCGCTTCCGATTTTGCTGCCGCCCTTATAATAGCAAAGCGAGAATTCGCCGAGGTAGTGGGTGATCCTGTCCCCATTTCAGCATTGCAGCACGCTGCCTTTTGTCTGCGGCAGGCGGCTCTCATTCATTTGGAGCGTTTATGGGACGATAATTATTTTACCGCGCAGGGCAATGTTCTTCATGCCGTTGTCGATAAAGGCGGCAAGCGCCAGATCAAAGATACGCGCCGCCTTTGCGATATATCGCTGGCTTCAAAGCGGTTGAATATTGCCGGTAAAGCGGATTTGGTGGAGTTTATCAAACAATCAGACGGGCGCGAGATTATTGTGCCGGTGGAATATAAGCGCGGCAGGCCAAAGCTGCACTGCGCTGATGCGGTGCAATTATGCGCCCAAGCGCTGTGTCTGGAGGAGATGACAGGCCAGAGGGTAGAAGAGGGCGCTTTATTTTACTGGCAGACCAGGCGGCGGCAAAAAGTGCTGATTGATGCCGAGCTGCGACAGCTAACCGGGCAGATTATCCAACAATTTGCCGCTATATTGGCCAGCGGCAAAACCCCGCCGCCAATAGAGGATAGAAAACGCTGTCGCTCTTGTTCTCTCCTGGAGCTGTGCCAGCCCGATATTGTTGCGCGTCCGGTTAAAGCATGGCGGGCGCGTATGGTGCGGCAGATTGCTGGTGAGGGGTGAAAAATGAAAAAGCTTTTGAATACCGTCTATATTACCACACCCTGTGCCGCCTTGCGCAAAGATGGTGAAAACCTGGTGGTGGAGATGGAAAAAGGTGATCCGCCGGTAAAAGAAAAAAGGCAGCTTCCGCTGCATATGATCGGCTCTGTTGTGGCATTTGCTCCGGTTCATATTTCCCCTGCGCTTGTGGGTGATATGGCGGCTAAGGGCATATGTTGCGTGCTGCTTGGCTTTAACGGCAAATTTCAGGCGAGAATAGAAGGGCCGATAAGTGGCAATGTGCTTTTGCGCCGCGCGCAATATAAAATGTCAGACACGCCGGAGGATATTATCCACTCTATTTTGATTGGCAAAATCGCCAATCAGCGTGCTGTGCTGCAACGCTTTTTGCGTGATTATGGCGCTGAGTGCTCTGCCGATAATGCGGGCGAAATAGAGCACGTGGTTAAGCAAATGGTTTTCATCATGCAATATGTTGAAAAACAGAGCCTGAGCGCCGACCAGTTACGCGGCAAAGAAGGGGAGGCGGCACAGCTTTATTTTTCGGTTTTTGATTATCTTATCCGTTCACCTGATGAGGATATGCGCTGGACAAAACGCTCTCGGCGGCCGCCATTGGATCCGGTGAATGCGCTTCTGTCTTTTCTGTATACTCTGTTGACGCATGATTGTCGCGCTGCCTGTGAAAGTGTGGGGCTTGACCCGGCCGTTGGCTTTTTGCACCGCGACAGGCCAGGGCGGCCAAGCCTGGCGCTGGATTTAATGGAGGAGCTGCGCCCTGTTTTTGCCGATCGCCTTGCTCTTTCTCTTATTAACCGGCGGCAGGTGCGCGCTCAGGATTTCAAGAAAGAGGAGAGCGGCGCCGTGTTGATGTCGGACGAGGCGCGCAAAACAGTTTTGCAAGCCTGGCAAGAGCGGAAGAAGGAAGAAAGGCTGCACGAATTTATCGGCGAAAAAGCGCCTTACGGGCTTGTGCCTTTTTTGCAGGCGCAGCTTATGGCGCGCCATTTGCGCAGCGATCTGGAGGCCTATCCGCCGTGGTTTTGGAAATAATGGCGGGTGGCGCTGTAATATTGCTCCCGTCACAGGAGCGTAGATAGAAACAGGCTGAAAGTTTACAAATTTATGATGGTGCTCGTAACATATGATGTTTGCTTGACGCAAGGCAATGGCGCCAGGCGGTTGCGTCATGTTGCCAAAGCCTGCAAAGATTTTGGCCAGCGGGTGCAATATTCTGTTTTTGAAATTGAGGTGGAACCGGCGCAATGGATCACGTTGAAGGATCGCTTAGAGCGCATTATTGATATGTCTTGTGATAGTTTGCGCTATTATCACTTGGGTGCAAATTGGCAAAGACGGGTGGAACATATCGGGGCAAAACCGGCAATGGATCTCAATGCTCCCATAATTTTTTGATTTTCAAAGTTTTCTAATTATAATGCTGCGCTATGTTGTGTTGCGGAGAGGGCATTGTGCCGTGCTGCACGAAATTGCGTCTAAGTTATTATATAGTTAATAGATGATTCTGAGCGCGAATTTTGTAGCGCATAGTCGTGTCTATAATATAATGCAGCTTCTGCAGACGAGATAAACGCAGCGAGCGCGAACCTGGAGCCTGACTCATTTTCCAGGCAGGTTCGCACCTCATTACTCCATTGATTTTTATATGTTATTTTTTTTGGGTATCTTTCTTTGGCCGTATTTCCTCACTTTTTTGCACAGACTCGCGCTACGAAAAGCATTTTCTTTTATATTTTAATATGTTAGCGTGACGGCGTCGCTCCCTTCACGGGAGCGTGGATAGAAACCTCCCCACTGCTTGCGTCAGCCAGATAATCATACGTCGCTCCCTTCACGGGAGCGTGGATAGAAACCTCTTGTATACTATCTAAATTTTCAAAGAGGAAAGTCGCTCCCTTCACGGGAGCGTGGATAGAAACTTACAATTTAGAGGTGCTGGCTGCGCCGAATAATGGGTCGCTCCCTTCACGGGAGCGTGGATAGAAACTCCTATGGATAGAAATCGTTTACATTTTGGGTGAGTCGCTCCCTTCACGGGAGCGTGGATAGAAACTGGCACTCGGTGCCAATCAGCGAACGCTGCGGCGGTCGCTCCCTTCACGGGAGCGTGGATAGAAACTTTTTAATGGGGGTAATATTGAGGAAGCTGATTTGTCGCTCCCTTCACGGGAGCGTGGATAGAAACAGTTTATAAATATGATACTGACCCTTCTCAGGCTGGTCGCTCCCTTCACGGGAGCGTGGATAGAAACAGCCAAAGACAAATTTTCTTGCAATGCGCTTAAAGTCGCTCCCTTCACGGGAGCGTGGATAGAAACTATTATGAACGATTGCAAAAACTATGCAATCGCAGGTCGCTCCCTTCACGGGAGCGTGGATAGAAACCATCGCTAGTTTCGCCGATTGACAGCAATCTTTTGTCGCTCCCTTCACGGGAGCGTGGATAGAAACTTTGACTCATTATAATTACGCGCGCGCGCGCGCATGTCGCTCCCTTCACGGGAGCGTGGATAGAAACTAAATGATGATGGAGCAAAGGCTCTGATCATTAAAAGTCGCTCCCTTCACGGGAGCGTGGATAGAAACCCATATTTCCAGCCTCCTATAACAGGGCAAGAATGCGTCGCTCCCTTCACGGGAGCGTGGATAGAAACAATTAGCTGATATTTGCGCGTGCTATCTAAATCGTGGTCGCTCCCTTCACGGGAGCGTGGATAGAAACACCCAGTCCATATATTTAGCCACAGCGGGGGAAAGCGTCGCTCCCTTCACGGGAGCGTGGATAGAAACTCAAATTCCGCGGCGCTGCGGTTGAAAATTAAAGCGTCGCTCCCTTCACGGGAGCGTGGATAGAAACTGACGCGTATTGACGGCGCTTGCGGCCGCGATGCGTCGCTCCCTTCACGGGAGCGTGGATAGAAACTTTCCAAATCCTGTATGCGCTGGATAACGGAAAAGTCGCTCCCTTCACGGGAGCGTGGATAGAAACTTTATGAGGTGGGGGCATAGATGGTATAATAGACGGTCGCTCCCTTCACGGGAGCGTGGATAGAAACACCGCTTCTCGCCTCTGCCGCAATTTCGTTTACGGTCGCTCCCTTCACGGGAGCGTGGATAGAAACCTCCAGTAATTCTGCTATTTTACGCTGAAGCGTGGTCGCTCCCTTCACGGGAGCGTGGATAGAAACATTATTTTTGAAGATAGAAGTGAATGAGGAGAGGGTCGCTCCCTTCACGGGAGCGTGGATAGAAACAGGTGCGTTAACAGTATCGCCACGATAATGCGTTTGTCGCTCCCTTCACGGGAGCGTGGATAGAAACAGTCCGTTTTGTTGACGCGGAAGGGAATGTCTATCGGTCGCTCCCTTCACGGGAGCGTGGATAGAAACCGACATTTTTACGGATTACATTGACGATGTGGCCGTCGCTCCCTTCACGGGAGCGTGGATAGAAACAGTCCGTTTTGTTGACGCGGAAGGGAATGTCTATCGTCGCTCCCTTCACGGGAGCGTGGATAGAAACGTCGCTTATGCGTCTGCTTTAATGTTTAAGCAGTGTCGCTCCCTTCACGGGAGCGTGGATAGAAACATCAATATAGCTCATGCTGGCACAGCGCTCACTGATGTCGCTCCCTTCACGGGAGCGTGGATAGAAACCCCCCGAAAGCCAGCCTCCCGCAAAGCAGCGACAGTCGCTCCCTTCACGGGAGCGTGGATAGAAACCGGCGTAATAATATTACCAGCAGCCGCAGTAATACGTCGCTCCCTTCACGGGAGCGTGGATAGAAACTTAGCCGTAAGGCTGATAAGCTTGAAGGGCGTGCGTCGCTCCCTTCACGGGAGCGTGGATAGAAACGCTTAAAATAGCCCGCTCGTAATGGCCGTGCAGGAGTCGCTCCCTTCACGGGAGCGTGGATAGAAACTCATGGAGCGCTGCTCCAACGGCATAATATTTTTGGTCGCTCCCTTCACGGGAGCGTGGATAGAAACTATAATCTATCGGCAAATCCCATTCCTGCAACCCCGTCGCTCCCTTCACGGGAGCGTGGATAGAAACCTCAGGTAATCATTGACCACTTTTTGAAAGTTGAGTCGCTCCCTTCACGGGAGCGTGGATAGAAACAATTTATAAATATGATACTGACCCTTCTCAGGCTGGTCGCTCCCTTCACGGGAGCGTGGATAGAAACCCTGCCAGCCAATCTGTGCCGTAATTATCCAGCGGTCGCTCCCTTCACGGGAGCGTGGATAGAAACCAGAGACAGGACTTTGCCTATCTCTTCCCGGTCGCGTCGCTCCCTTCACGGGAGCGTGGATAGAAACCCGCCGTAGTCTGGGTCGTGCTAAAGCGAGGGTGTCGCTCCCTTCACGGGAGCGTGGATAGAAACAGCGCGGCGGTTAAAGCCGCATTACCCTGCACCGCGTCGCTCCCTTCACGGGAGCGTGGATAGAAACCAATTACGCGCAGCATTGATGATAAATCTTTGCGGTCGCTCCCTTCACGGGAGCGTGGATAGAAACCTACTGAGCGGGAGGAGGCCGCCGATGTCGTTGAGTCGCTCCCTTCACGGGAGCGTGGATAGAAACGGCTGACCAATATGAGCTAATTGATGGCATGTTGAAGTCGCTCCCTTCACGGGAGCGTGGATAGAAACTATGAAATGCCAACTGACGCGAATAATGTAGCGATGTCGCTCCCTTCACGGGAGCGTGGATAGAAACAAGGTAAATACATGATTATCAACGATAATCATGCGTCGCTCCCTTCACGGGAGCGTGGATAGAAACACCTGTATTAGCTGAATATTTGGGGGTTTTGCCCGTCGCTCCCTTCACGGGAGCGTGGATAGAAACATTACGGCATTTACTTCACCCTTAACTCCTGCCTCGTCGCTCCCTTCACGGGAGCGTGGATAGAAACTTATTGCCGCTATTAACAGCTATAAGAAGTTTACGTCGCTCCCTTCACGGGAGCGTGGATAGAAACTGTAAAATTTCCGGCGATAAGCCTCCTAATTTCACAGTCGCTCCCTTCACGGGAGCGTGGATAGAAACGCAGAATATCTTTGTTGATAATTCTGTTGAATTGGGTCGCTCCCTTCACGGGAGCGTGGATAGAAACACTGTCAATTTGTCGCCCCCGTGGTCTGGTCAAAGTCGCTCCCTTCACGGGAGCGTGGATAGAAACATATCGGAAAGCACCCTTTCCGCGGCTATAGTATATGTCGCTCCCTTCACGGGAGCGTGGATAGAAACAAAAAATTGAATTGAATTACGGTAATTTAGCCCTGCGTCGCTCCCTTCACGGGAGCGTGGATAGAAACATTTCACTCGAGCAACGCTACCAAATCCGCACAGGTCGCTCCCTTCACGGGAGCGTGGATAGAAACGTTTATTTTATCCATACGCAACAAGCATACCGATGTCGCTCCCTTCACGGGAGCGTGGATAGAAACCACGCGTGAATCCAATATTCAGTGTCTGGCCGGTAGTCGCTCCCTTCACGGGAGCGTGGATAGAAACAGGTAATCAAACCTTGCCTTGCAGCGGACGCCGTCGTCGCTCCCTTCACGGGAGCGTGGATAGAAACTGCGCTTGCCAATAAGCGGAATCGCGGTGATTTGTCGCTCCCTTCACGGGAGCGTGGATAGAAACAGTCTGGTTGTTTTTGATCCACCGCACCTTTTGCGTCGCTCCCTTCACGGGAGCGTGGATAGAAACAAGAGAGGCATCGGGTCGGGCCGGTGCAGAAGAAGTCGCTCCCTTCACGGGAGCGTGGATAGAAACCACATTGTCCAAAAGCAGGCCGCGCAATGCTGAAGTCGCTCCCTTCACGGGAGCGTGGATAGAAACACCGGAATGCCCGGAGCCGCATATGCGGGTAAAAGTCGCTCCCTTCACGGGAGCGTGGATAGAAACCTGGATTTGGCGCTCCTCCGGCGGCAGCGCCGGTGTCGCTCCCTTCACGGGAGCGTGGATAGAAACCAATAATCACGCAAACCAGCGGATTCTTCGTCTTGTCGCTCCCTTCACGGGAGCGTGGATAGAAACCCGCCGTCATCAAATATTTGTCGCCGATTTTAAAAGTCGCTCCCTTCACGGGAGCGTGGATAGAAACATTGATATTGGGGGAGATATAAAAACCATACCGTGTCGCTCCCTTCACGGGAGCGTGGATAGAAACCATCACTCTTCTCCATTTGTCTGAATAAAAAAAATGTCGCTCCCTTCACGGGAGCGTGGATAGAAACAGCTACAGGTACCGGAGACGAAAAATCTGCCACAAGTCGCTCCCTTCACGGGAGCGTGGATAGAAACTTTTTTTGAGCATTTTTTAAGGTGTTTACCCTATTGTCGCTCCCTTCACGGGAGCGTGGATAGAAACTGATTGCTCTCTGCCGGCGACAAACCGGCAGAGAGGTCGCTCCCTTCACGGGAGCGTGGATAGAAACGGTGATATTAGTGATTTTGGCAACTTTGATGTTGTGTCGCTCCCTTCACGGGAGCGTGGATAGAAACCTTAACAGCCGCAACAGGATTTGCAGCTATCCATGTCGCTCCCTTCACGGGAGCGTGGATAGAAACCTGCCATATAAGCAGGAGTCTTAAACATGTCTTTGGGTCGCTCCCTTCACGGGAGCGTGGATAGAAACCTTGTATGTTTTCCCATTTCCCTCACTGTCGCCCCGTCGCTCCCTTCACGGGAGCGTGGATAGAAACCGCCAATTATAGCTTTCCAGCGTGTATCCCAGCTTGGTCGCTCCCTTCACGGGAGCGTGGATAGAAACTGCTAACGGCGTTGAGCGCACTGTCGGGTTGAAACTGTCGCTCCCTTCACGGGAGCGTGGATAGAAACCGCGTGAAACCCCCAGTAATATAATTTTTGTATGTCGCTCCCTTCACGGGAGCGTGGATAGAAACATTGTAAATAAGATTGTAAGCACGATACGGGAAAGTCGCTCCCTTCACGGGAGCGTGGATAGAAACTGAGACCTGCTTATTTGGATATGAATAACTCACGCGTCGCTCCCTTCACGGGAGCGTGGATAGAAACATCATAAGCGTCAAGGGCAAATTGACGCCATTCTGTCGCTCCCTTCACGGGAGCGTGGATAGAAACAACTTTCCATGGCCGCTGCTTATCGCGCGGCAGTGTCGCTCCCTTCACGGGAGCGTGGATAGAAACTCCTCACCCAAAAAATGTGTCAGATTGACCGAGCGTCGCTCCCTTCACGGGAGCGTGGATAGAAACCTCTATTAAGGAACCTATCAGACGGAAATAGTTCCGTCGCTCCCTTCACGGGAGCGTGGATAGAAACAAATAGTCTCCAGGGTAAAAATTGATGTAAGGAAGTCGCTCCCTTCACGGGAGCGTGGATAGAAACTTTACGGTTAACAAGGCGATACCCCTCTCCATAAGTCGCTCCCTTCACGGGAGCGTGGATAGAAACATCGCTTTTTTGACCTTATCCCGTCATTAAATAAGTCGCTCCCTTCACGGGAGCGTGGATAGAAACCTGGCCTTGCAGCGCTGCTTTTGTTTGCTCTGTCGTCGCTCCCTTCACGGGAGCGTGGATAGAAACCGCTACTGGTGCTAGTGCCATAACCATCGCTAAGGGTCGCTCCCTTCACGGGAGCGTGGATAGAAACTGCCGCATATGCAGGATTGGAGCGGCCGGCTTGAGTCGCTCCCTTCACGGGAGCGTGGATAGAAACGTTTATTAGCAATATTAAATAAATCTTTTACAAGCGTCGCTCCCTTCACGGGAGCGTGGATAGAAACCGCTATAAAGGAACCACAGACGGAAATAGTTCCGCGTCGCTCCCTTCACGGGAGCGTGGATAGAAACTTTGATATGCCGGACGGTGGGGGAACCGGTTTGCCGGTCGCTCCCTTCACGGGAGCGTGGATAGAAACAAGCGGTTGACCGCACCTATAGCCGCCTTATTTCGTCGCTCCCTTCACGGGAGCGTGGATAGAAACCACACTCTCCCGGATAACTCAATGGGTATTTATATGTCGCTCCCTTCACGGGAGCGTGGATAGAAACACGCGCGGGGGAGCTGACGCTTTGCTTGACCTGCGTCGCTCCCTTCACGGGAGCGTGGATAGAAACTGACGAAAAGAAAAATCGCATTTACTGGTCTGCTGTCGCTCCCTTCACGGGAGCGTGGATAGAAACAAATTACACAGCCTGCGGCGAAGCGGTGGAGCATGTCGCTCCCTTCACGGGAGCGTGGATAGAAACTCACGCGAAGGAAGGGCAAGCGGCGAGCACTGTGCGTCGCTCCCTTCACGGGAGCGTGGATAGAAACTTTTTTAGATACATATATAACCCATCAGGAACGTGTCGCTCCCTTCACGGGAGCGTGGATAGAAACAATAATTTTGTTCATATCATCGAAAAGATACGGAGCGTCGCTCCCTTCACGGGAGCGTGGATAGAAACATTGTCATATCGCGGGTATTATCCAACTGATTCTGTCGCTCCCTTCACGGGAGCGTGGATAGAAACCATCTCTTCCTTTATTTCGTTAAATAATTCTTTTGTCGCTCCCTTCACGGGAGCGTGGATAGAAACAAGGAATCGCCCGCAATTTTATGGCAAATTTATCGTCGCTCCCTTCACGGGAGCGTGGATAGAAACTCGCTATCTGGAAAACGGGGCGGGATTGACGACACGTCGCTCCCTTCACGGGAGCGTGGATAGAAACAATGAGGTATTTCCCTTTGTCTCCCTGCCGCACAATGTCGCTCCCTTCACGGGAGCGTGGATAGAAACAAGGCTATTTGAGCAGGTTTTTAAATCTATTATTGTCGCTCCCTTCACGGGAGCGTGGATAGAAACTGGTGCCGATAGACCCCAATTCCGCGCTGCCTGATGTCGCTCCCTTCACGGGAGCGTGGATAGAAACTGACTGCTGAAAGGGGAAGAAAGCGGGTTGAACATAGTCGCTCCCTTCACGGGAGCGTGGATAGAAACGCTACTTTAGCATCGTAAATCTCGATCAATTTACGTCGCTCCCTTCACGGGAGCGTGGATAGAAACGGTGCGGCCCCTGAAACAGCCGCTTCATAGGCGGCGTCGCTCCCTTCACGGGAGCGTGGATAGAAACTGGTGCCGTGATTATAGGCAAAAGAGGTCAAAGCGTCGCTCCCTTCACGGGAGCGTGGATAGAAACTGGTGTTGAGCGCACGCTCTGCGGCTGGAGCGTATGTCGCTCCCTTCACGGGAGCGTGGATAGAAACCCCGCCCGGCCATCCCAGCTTTACCCAAAAGTCGCTCCCTTCACGGGAGCGTGGATAGAAACTGCGTTGTCGCTGCCGCAAGAAAGCATCGTCCCATCGTCGCTCCCTTCACGGGAGCGTGGATAGAAACTTTCTCTATCCAATACAACTCTAAATTGCGGGCTGTCGCTCCCTTCACGGGAGCGTGGATAGAAACCTATGGGGTGTCTGTGTGGCACCCCCCGGTGTCTGGTCGCTCCCTTCACGGGAGCGTGGATAGAAACCTGGACTTGCAGCGCTGCTTTTGTTTGCTCTGTCGTCGCTCCCTTCACGGGAGCGTGGATAGAAACCCGGCCGGCTGCCTACACACTCCCCCCTGCGGCAGTCGCTCCCTTCACGGGAGCGTGGATAGAAACCGGCCCGGCAAAAGCGGCCGGAAAAGTGGTTAGTCGCTCCCTTCACGGGAGCGTGGATAGAAACTGCTGCAATACCGGCGCATTGAAGAGGCGCTGGAGGTCGCTCCCTTCACGGGAGCGTGGATAGAAACCGAGGTGGTGCAATTTGCCAACCTCATGGCGCGCGTCGCTCCCTTCACGGGAGCGTGGATAGAAACTAGTGAAGCCCCCGGTCATATAATTTTTATATCCTGTCGCTCCCTTCACGGGAGCGTGGATAGAAACTGACCAACATAATCGCCAACGCTAAAATCATAATGTCGCTCCCTTCACGGGAGCGTGGATAGAAACAGCCGATTGTCGAGCGGTATGGGCGCACCACGCTCGTCGCTCCCTTCACGGGAGCGTGGATAGAAACCGCAAACCCTGATTAACGAACTTATCAATCAAGTCGTCGCTCCCTTCACGGGAGCGTGGATAGAAACGTTAATAGCGCGCAACTGGTCTCTTTTGGTGGGGGTCGCTCCCTTCACGGGAGCGTGGATAGAAACAAGCCTGTTTATCAGGAGATTGAATTTGAGGCCGAGTCGCTCCCTTCACGGGAGCGTGGATAGAAACTGGAGAGAATACGGCAAGGAAGAGAAAGAGATGTCGTCGCTCCCTTCACGGGAGCGTGGATAGAAACAGAGGCAGCTATAGATGATAAATAAAACTTGACGGGTCGCTCCCTTCACGGGAGCGTGGATAGAAACTGATATTTCCCTTCCCCTGCATCAAGAGAGTGGCAAGTCGCTCCCTTCACGGGAGCGTGGATAGAAACAATTAGCGTTTCCGTAGAAAGGCAGATAGCATGACGTCGCTCCCTTCACGGGAGCGTGGATAGAAACGAGGGAGGGGATTTAAATACCCCTAAAGAGGGGTGTCGCTCCCTTCACGGGAGCGTGGATAGAAACCATTTGTTCCGGCATGGTCTGGCCATTCCTTGTATGTCGCTCCCTTCACGGGAGCGTGGATAGAAACGCAAGCCATGGTATTTATCCTTATAATGGAAATGTCGCTCCCTTCACGGGAGCGTGGATAGAAACCCCTTAATCGTCTCAATAACATTAACCATTTTATGTCGCTCCCTTCACGGGAGCGTGGATAGAAACAAACTCTTTAAACAGGGAGAATTGCTATGAAGCAAGGTCGCTCCCTTCACGGGAGCGTGGATAGAAACTTAAATCAAGTATATCTTCTGTTTTATTTTTTTTAGTCGCTCCCTTCACGGGAGCGTGGATAGAAACATAATATCAGTCTGAACCTCTGACTGCTCTACCTGCGTCGCTCCCTTCACGGGAGCGTGGATAGAAACTTTGGTAATAAGAGCCAGCAAGCTCAAAATCGTGAGTCGCTCCCTTCACGGGAGCGTGGATAGAAACGTCTTTTATTGTTGAAAATCCGCCTATTGCTCGTGGTCGCTCCCTTCACGGGAGCGTGGATAGAAACTAACCGTGAGCAGCCTGCTGCTCACCCTCAAGAGGTCGCTCCCTTCACGGGAGCGTGGATAGAAACTTAAAGCGCTTGATAACATCAATCGGTTGCAAAATGTCGCTCCCTTCACGGGAGCGTGGATAGAAACAATCAAATCTTTGATGGATAATATATTTGCCAGCTCGTCGCTCCCTTCACGGGAGCGTGGATAGAAACCTCCACATAGCAAACACCGCTAGACTGCTCTACTAGTCGCTCCCTTCACGGGAGCGTGGATAGAAACAGACCGGCGCGTTTGCATGAAGTGGCTGGCCTTGGTCGCTCCCTTCACGGGAGCGTGGATAGAAACTACTTTTTGTGGAGGCAGGAATACGCCAATTTGAGTCGCTCCCTTCACGGGAGCGTGGATAGAAACTCGGCTAGCCGCAAAGTGTCGTCGCTAGCGCCTGTCGCTCCCTTCACGGGAGCGTGGATAGAAACACGGTCAATCTCCACCAACAGAAATATAGCGGCTTTTTGTGATAAAAAGCGCTGGGAAAAGCTGAGGAGAAGCCGCATTTATGACCGTTTGCGGGTGGAATCAAACAGCGCCGGCGCGCCGTGGCAAAGCAGATTGTATTTTCTCTTGCATTTAATGCCGGTAGAAGAGGCCGGCAGCTTGCGCCAGCAATTAAAAAAATGGGAAATTGTGACCGATAAAAGCCACGGCGAACAGGGTAGAGGCGGGGATATTCTAACCAGGCTGCTTGCCGTGTTTGACCTCTATATTGCTATGCACGATGCCCAGTTTGCCGGCGCGGAGCTGGCTTCTCTGGAGTTAGATAAAAAAACGGCGCAAGCGCTTTTTGTCAACCCGGGGGATTTCCGGCAGATTTTCCCGGAGAAAAAGGACGGCGTGGAAGATGAGCATTTGCCGATTCGCGGACTACGGGAAATGCAGCGCTTCGGCACCAGCCTTTTGCATAATTTCTATGAAAATCATAAAATCACCGGCACATCGGTAGCGCGCTGGCAAGAGCTGGAAAAGATTATCGCCCAAGAGCAGCGTAAGCTTAAACACCTGCATCGGGACTGGGTGAAAAGTAAAAATCGCAAAAATGATATAAAATGGGGAGCAGAAGAAGAAACCGCCTATAAATCAGCTTTAAAGCTGGTGACAGAATATCGCCATTTGACCGCGCAAGTTATGCTGCAAAGCCATGTGCGCCTGCACCGCCTGCTGATAAAAATATTAGGCCGTCTGGTAGATTTCGCCGGCCTGTGGGAGCGCGATCTCTATTTCGTTCTGCTGGCGCGGCTGCACCTGAAGGGTGTGAAAACTGAGGATATTGCAGAGCAGTTTAAGGATAAGGGTGCAAAGCTCGAAAACGGGCAGATTGTGGTTGCTCTCAGGGAGTTAAAAGATACTGGGCTACAAGCCAAAGTTGCAGATCTTTTGAATCAGAAAGAAACAAAAGAGATAAGAAACGGCTTTGATCATTTTGATACGCTGAAAGTAAAATATTTTCCTGTCAATCTTACCGCAGAGATTGATAAAGCGCGCCGGTTAATGGCTTATGATCGTAAATTAAAAAATGCGGTGACAAAATCTGTAATTGATTTATTAAAAAGAGAAACCATAGAATTAAAGTGGTCTATGGGCGCTGATCATAAGCTGGAAAAGGTTTCTTTTATCTCTTCTGCAAAAGCCTTTCATTTAGATAAAGAATCCGGTAATAATAAAATTGTAGAAGAGCTATGTGATTCCCATTTTATAGCTATGGCTAAGTCTTTATTTACAGGAGAGTGATTGGAAGATAAAATATACAAAGAATCTATATTAAAAAAATGGATAAGAGACTGGGGGCATAACGGGAACAATGAACGAATTTTTCTTTTCAGAAAAACAAAAATTGTTGACAGGAAAAGAAGTTAGTGCAATACGCTAAAGATGACCTCCAAATAAGGGAGGACTACACCGTAATGCCCTGCCCGGCAATACCGCTGCCGGCTAAAGATGACCTCCAAATAAGGGAGGACTACACCTGAAGTTAATTGCTGTGTTTCATTAGCATTGCTAAAGATGACCTCCAAATAAGGGAGGACTACACCGGACAGGCACCTATATAAACAAGGTGCCAAGCTAAAGATGACCTCCAAATAAGGGAGGACTACACCAAATTTTGTCAGTTCTTCTACCACGCCGCAGCTAAAGATGACCTCCAAATAAGGGAGGACTACACCTCAAAAACATTGGCTTCTGTTCAGACTACTGCTAAAGATGACCTCCAAATAAGGGAGGACTACACCGATACAATGGCTTCGGCCGGATTAAAGACGGCTAAAGATGACCTCCAAATAAGGGAGGACTACACCGACACTATCATTCTAGACGCATTCGCTGACCCGAACGCGGCATCACCAGAAGCGGCAGTAGCCAACGCGGTCGAGCGCGCTACACATCAAACAATGGAGGACTATTATGCAGAAATCAAAAACGCTTACGGGGGCGAAGCTAGAGGCGCGGAAAGCGGTGCGGAAGATAAAGGAGTTCAAACTCCCGCCAAAAGACTACAAGGATTTGGCGCATCTATACTTTCTGATGACGCAGGCGCTACTGGGCGGGCAGACAGTGCCGCCGGAGCTAGTCAAGCGCATCCCGACCCGGGACTGGCTAATGATACTAACGACAGTCGAGAATCTCAAGCACAAGTACGGCTGGACAGGGCAAGGGACGCTGCCACGAGACCGCAATCTGGGCAGACTATTAACCAACGCGCAGACGCAGACCTCGCAGCCAGCGCAGGTAGCCCCGATGGTGCCGGCACAGGCCGCCCCAGTGCCTCCGGTGCTACAGCAAGCGGACAGGGCGGCAGCCGCGCTAAAGATGACCTCCAAATAAGGGAGCGCTACACCAACAGGCTCTACACCCATTTCCGTCATACATGGTCATACCGAATATACTGTCATTTTTAAGCTGGACAGGCTTACTAATATGGGCCGCTCTGGTATTTACCAAAACAGCCGGAGATGGCTTCCGATTGAGGGAGGATTGCAGCATGTGCGCTTTGTCGGTCACCAGGTTCTTGATGCCGCGCCCCGCTATTGTTCCTTTCGGCAAAGGCGCGTATAATAAGATCGCACGCACTATTGGATCACGCATTATTGGATATAGTGCAACAAATATGAGGAGACTATTATGCGTACCAAAACTTTAAACAAAGTCGCTCTGGTGACAGGGTCGTCCCGCGGCATTGGTGCAGCCGTAGCCAAAAGACTGGCCGCTGACGGTTTCAGCGTCATCATTAACTATGCCGGCCGTGTAGATGATGCCAATGCAGTCGTCAAAGAAATCAAAGCTGCCGGTGGCCATGCCGCCGCTATTCGGGCCGATATTTCTGTTCCTGCCGAAGTTTCTGCCCTGTTCAATCAGGCCGTTGCGCTTTTTGGCAGAGTTGATGTTCTGGTCAATAATGCCGGCATTATGCAGCCGGGCTTTGTGAATTTGGCTGATACTGATGACGCGCTTTTTGACAAACTTATTGCGATCAATCTGAAAGGAACCTTCAATACATTGCGCCTTGCCGCCAGGCATCTTCAGGCGGGCGGATGCATTGTGAATTTTTCAAGCAGCGTTGTCGGTCTGGCCTTGCCGGGATATAGCGTTTATGCGGGGACTAAAGCCGCTATTGAAGCAATGACCCATATTTTTGCGAAAGAATTGCGCGGCAGCAATATTACTGTCAATGCTGTAGCACCGGGGCCAACCGCAACGGATCTGTTCCTCAACGGCAAAACACCGGAGCAAATCGAGCATTTGGCCAAAATGCCGCCATTGGAGCGCCTGGGAACACCGGAGGATATTGCCGCCGCCGTTTCATTTCTCGCCGGGCCTGACGGGGCATGGGTAAACGGGCAAACATTGCGCGTCAATGGCGGCATTGTTTAAAAACTGCGAGAGACAAGAATTTTAACAGATTCCAGGAAAAGGGGGCTATCATGCCTAAGAAAACTGTCCTTGTGACCGGCGCCTCAAGCGGCTTTGGCCGTTTAATATCCAACACCCTTGCTCAATCCGGCCATAGCGTTTATGCCTCCATGCGCGACATAGCCGGTCGTAATGCGCCGCAGGCCGCAAGCATCAAAGAATATGCCAAAGAAAATAATGTAGATCTGCGCCCTGTTGAGCTTGATGTGCAATCGGACGTATCTATCAAAAAAGCCGTTGATCAGATTATCAAAAAACATGGCAGGCTTGGTGTTCTGGTGCATAATGCCGGCCATATGGTGTATGGCCCGGCGGAAGCCTTCACTCCCGAACAATATGCGCAGCTTTATGATATTAATGTCATTGGCACTCAGCGTGTGAATCGTATTGTGCTGCCGCATATGCGCAAAGGCCGCCAGGGCCTGCTGGTCTGGATTTCCAGCAGCAGCGTTGCCGGTGGCACCCCGCCTTATCTTGCGCCATATTTTGCCGCCAAGGCTGGAATGGACGCGCTTGCCGTGCAATATGCCCGCGAGCTGACATTATGGGGAATTGAAACCTCGATCATCGTGCCCGGCGCTTTTACAAGCGGGACAAATCACTTCGCCCATGCGACCTGTCCTGCCGATAAAGCCCGCGCGGAAGAATATGAAAATGGGCCGTATAAAGGCTATGGCGGGAAAATACAGAATGCTTTTGCCAAAATCGTTCCTCCAGATGCGGACGTGTCAGAAGTTGCCAAAGCCGTTGCCCATATCGTTGATATGCCATACGGCAAACGGCCTTTCCGTGTTCATATCGACCCGTCACAAGACGGTGCCAATGTCACTTTTGCCGTGATGGATCGTGTGCGGGAAGAAATGCTCCATCGCACCGGATTAGATGAATTGCTTACCCCTGTGAAAACGGCCAGGTGATTATTGCGGCGGCTTTGTCGGTCACCAGTTTCCTGATTGCTGTTTTGCGGGGGAAAGGCTGTTTGAGGGCCATAAAACCTCTCGCGGCGAATCCGTGCCCCGGTTTGTTAATGCGATGTGCCTTTTGGCCCCAAGGTTGGGGTGACGGTGAAATATAATGGTGCTTGCGTGACCATGCTGCTTTTATTGGCGGTGATTTTTAATTATCCCCTATGCGCCGGGGATTGTTGAAATACTGAGTTGCGCGGGGCTGCCGCTTTGAATTCCCGCCAGATAAAAATTCCTCTATATCCTTGATAACCGCGCCTGCAACATAAGGGCAATTATCTGATTTAAAGTGTCCTTCTACGCAGTTCTTCTGCTGGAGATGACCTCTGAATGAGGGCAGAGCGCGCCTCTCAATCGCGGATACGGTTGCAGGGAAGGGGCGAAAATAAGCTCCAGTTAAGGGAAAGAGCGCTGTTACAGGATTGATTTGAAGAGGGCAGCCTATAAAGATTTTTTCTATTATTGCGCCATTATGAAAATTTATATATGTTGCTTGCGGCTATAGTGGGATAATAGCAGGAAAGCCGGCCTGAATAGCGAGGGGCGTGTGCCATATATAGTTTGCATAAGAGATTATATATGCACGTAAACGGATTGTCGGCACAGGCGCCTTTTGCCCGCGGTTTTGTTGTGATAACCGGTTTGCGAAAACTGCGCGCATAATGTTTATCCTTCCCTATAGCCAATAGCGCAATTCTCTTGAGACAAGCGGGGCAGATTTATATCATGAAAATTACGCGTCACTTCACCCGGGCAGGGCAATCCCCCTATACTGATATTCTTTTTCACTCCGTTCGCGGCAATATTAAAGGCTCTGATAATCCCGATATTCATGGGGTCGATACTGTAACTATTCCTGCGCATTTCAGCCGGGAAGCGGCGGATATTTTGCTGCAAATCGGCTTTTGTAAGGTGGCCGTGCCGGCAAAATGCAAAAAAATGGCGGAAAAAAATGTGCCTGAATGGTTATGGCGTTCAGAGGCCGATGATCTCGCTCTGCGCCTGCTGCCCCCGCCCGACCGAATCGCGGTGGAAAAAGATGCGCGGCAGATATTTGATCGTTTGGCCGGCGCATGGACGTATTGGGGCTGGAAGGGCGGCTATTTTGATTCGGAAAATGATGCCCGCGCTTTTCATGACGAAATTTGTTTTATGCTGGCGACCCAGCGCGCTGCGCCTGACAGGCCGCAATGGTCTGATACGGGGCTGTATTGGGCTTACGGCCTTGATGAGCCGGCGCAAAAACAGTTTTATCATGACCCGGCAACAGGTGAGTTTCGCCACTCTCTTTCTGCTTATGCGCATTTGCAATCCTGCAGTTGTTATATTCGCTCTGCCCAAAATGATTCGGCAGATGAAGATAGACAGGTAATATCCGGCGCTTTTACAGATTTATGGCAGCGCGAAATGCAGCCGGCGCATTATAGTGCTGCGGTCGGCGGCAATTTTTCTGCTTTACGGGGGGCAGAGGAAATAAACGGCGAAATTGGCCGTTCCGGCAGTTTAATGTCTTTTTTGAAAATAGGGGAAGCTGTTGCCGGAGCAATAAAACCGGATAAAACCTCCGCCGACAGCGCTGCTGCCATGATAGTGGTGAATGCCGATCACCCGGATATTGAGGCCTATATTGGCTGGGAGGCAGAAAAGCGGCAGGAGTATCTGTCTTTGGCGATAGGGGAAAAAATTGTCAAAAAGCATGAAACTGCACTATATGAAGCTTTGGCGCCGTCTTCCCCCGCCGGGCAGGCGGCGGCGCCTGAAACTGTTGCAGCAGGAGTGCCGGCTTCCCTTACCGGGGCAGATGATAAAACTGCGCCGGAAGAGGCTTTGCATTTTGCCGATAATCGTGCTGTGAAAAAAGCTGTTTGGGCCGCCCGGAAGGATTATGTGCCGGCGGATTATATTCACTCTATCCTTCAATCTGCCCGCCGCGGCCTTTACGGTGACTCTTTTTCTGTTAATGCTGCCGCTGATGAAGCAAGCGGGAATCAGTCAGCCGCTGCCGATTTGGGGCAGAATTGCGTCTATGCTCTTGCTTTGTCGGATAGTTTTTTACACGCTGTTGAAAAAGATGAAGAATGGCCGCTTATCCGCCGCGCCGATGGCAGCGTGCACAAAAAGCTGAAGGCGCGCGGCCTGTGGGATAAAATTGCTCTGGCTTCATGGGGTTCTGCGGCGCCGCATGTGCATTTTGACACAAGCATAAATGACTGGCTTACTTGCCCGGCGGCGGGGCGGATTCATGCTTCCAGCCCGGATTCGGCCTATATGTTTCTTGATGATACGGCCTGTAATTTTGCCGCTGTCAATGTGACGGGCTTTATGCAGGACAAAAATCGTTTTGACAGCGCGGCTTTTGCCCATGCCGTCCGCTTATGGACGCTGGTGCTGGAAGTTTCAGTAAGCATGGCGCAATTCCCTTATGAGAAACTGGCGCGCCTCACATATGAATACCGGCCTTTGGCTCTGAGTTATAATAATTTGGGCAGCCTGCTGATGGAGCTGGCTATTCCCTATGATTCAGATCGCGGCCGTGCTTTTTGCGCTGCGCTTACCGCTTTAATGACCGGTGCAGCCTATGCCGCCTCGGCTGAAATTGCTTCTGAACTGGGGGCTTTCAAGGCCTATGCCCGCAATGCGCCGGCCATGCTGCGCATTATCCGCAATCACCGTCGCGCTGTTTATGGGCAAGGGCAGGGTTATGAACAGCTCGCTATTGCCCCCGTGCCGTTAAAAGCAGCCGATTGCCCCGATCTTGAGCTGGTGGAGCTGGCGCGTTCTGTTTGGGACAAAGCTCTGCATTTGGGGGGGATTTACGGTTTTCGTAATGCCCAGGTTTCTGCTTTGGGTGCCGATGCGCTCATTGGCCGGGTGATGGATTGTGCCGCAATGGGGCTGGAGCCTGACAGATTTTTGGTGAAATTTCAACAACAGGCTGACGGCAGCCGGGTTAAATCTATCAATTCCGTCGTGCCGCAGGCTTTGCGCCGCCTTGATTATAAAGCGGAACAAATTGCCGATATTCTCGCTTATGCGCTTGGCTGCGGCTCGCTGGATAATGCTTCTGCCATTAATGCGGCGGCGTTAAAGGCCAAAGGTTTTAATGATGAAAAACTTGCCGTTTTAAATGCGGTTTTGCCTGACGCTGCCAATATCAGGGCGATTTTTACCAAAAGCCTGCTCGGAGAAGATTTTTGCCGCCGGAATTTGAATTTTACCGAAGCACAATTACGCGATGAATCTTTTGATATTTTATCGGCTTTGGGTTTTTCTGAACAGCAAATAGCCGCTGCCGATTTTTATATTTGCGGTGCTTTATGCCTGGAAGGCGCGCCGCATTTGCGGGCAGAAGATTATGCCGTTTTTGATTATGCCGTGTCGGGCGGGCATTTGCTGCCGCATTATCTTTCGGTAGAAGGCCGTATTCGTATGATGGCGGCGGCGCAGCCCTTTCTTTCCGGCGGTATTGCCGGGGTGATAAATATGCCTGATCATGCTTTGGCAGAAGATTGCGCCAAAGCGGCAATGCTGGCGTGGAAACTGGGGCTGAAAGCTAATGCTCTCTGTCGTCCCTCGCTTGACGTGCTGCAAAGGGCGGATTTTGCTGCTTTGATGGCAGAAGAAGCAGATACAGGCAAGAGTGAGGCGGCAACCGGGCAGGCGCCGGTGATGCCCCCGGCGGCAATGGCGGAAGAGCGCTCTGACACAGGCCATAAGCCGGGCAGGATTGCGGCAGGGCAGATAGATAATGCCGCGCCGATACGGGAGAAGCTGCCCGACCGGCGGCAAGGTTATACGCAAAAGGCTGTTATTGCCGGCCATAAAATTTATTTGCGAACCGGTGAATTTAAAGATGGCCGTTTGGGCGAAATTTTTATCGATATGCCTAAAGAAGGGGCAGCTCTCCGCGCTATGATGAATAATTTTGCCATAGCTGTCTCTCTTGCTTTGCAATATGGCGTGCCGCTGGAAGATTTTGTCAAAGCCTTCACTTTCACGAAATTTGAGCCTGCGGGTCTTGTGCAGGGCAATGATACAATCAAGAAGGCCAGCTCTATTCTGGATTATATTTTTCGTGAACTGGCTGTTTCTTATCTGAATCGTTATGATCTGGCGCATAGTGAAGTTTCAGATTTTGCCTATATAATGGCGGATAAAACCGAGGAAGCGCGTAAAATCAAACTTGTTTCTGCCGGTTGGACGCAGGGTTTCAGCCTTAAATCGGATATTGCGGCGGATAGATTGCTGCCCGGCCGACAGGCGATAGCCGGCTTGCCGGCTGAAGCGGCCGGTAAAGACAGAGCAGATAAAGGGCCGAATGACCGGCTGGATAAAGGGGGAAGCAGCGAAATTTCAGAAGCTGCTTTGCGGAACCTGGCTGCAGCGCCCGCAGAAATCGGCAGTTTTGCTGAAAATATGGTGAAAACTGTCGCTGCGCCTGCTGCCGCACAAATAGCCGAGACAGAACCGGCACCGGCAAAAAAAGCAGCAGACAGAACCTTACAGGCTGCGCCGGCAATGGCTCCTTTGCCTGTTTTTATGCGGAAGAGACTCTCTGCCTTTGACGAGCAGCGGTCTGATTTTTCCGGCCTTGAAAACAGGCAGGAGACTGTTTTTACAAGCCGGGCAGCCGCTATAGAGCGCCGGCCGTCACCATATAAAGGAGAAGCCGCGGCGAGCGAGGCAGAGGCTGCGGAGGTCGGCAGAGCAAGCCCATATCGAGCCGGTATGCACAATATCGGCAATTCGAAATTATCAATGCCTTTCAGGGAGCGGGAGCAGAAAAACGCAGCTCAGCCGGCAATCCCGGCGCAAGATGATAAATCTGTAACTGCGGCGGAAACAAAAGCGGCTCCCATGCCGGCTTTAGCGGCAGAAACAGGTTTTGAAGAAGCTTTGGAGCTTAGTTTAATTCGCGAATTATTTGGCAGCAATCTTGCCGATGAGCCGCCGGCAAAGGGCACAAAAACTGCCGGGGCAGAAGCAACGGCCCCTGTCATTGCCGCCGGGGCAGAGACTGTTTTAAAAACAGCGCCAAGGCCGATTTTTGTGCCGTCAAGCCGCATAATAGCGCGTCCTGATTATCGTAAATATCACGGTGAGGCAAATGAGGCACAGCCGGCGGGCTTTGCGGCAGCAGATCCGGCGGGAAATATGTCAGAGCGTTCGCACCCTTCTGCAATAAGTGCCGGAAGTCTGGCCGCTGAGCGGGATAATGAGAGAAAAGACAAGGATAAAGCCGGGAGATAGGAAAGCTTAAGCCGGCAGCCAAAATAATATTTGGCGCTATTGCCGGCGCAAGGTCGCCGCCTTTCAGGCGCCGCCGCGGGTAATCGGCTCCTGATAAGTAAAGCCCATATCCCAGGGGAAATAGATCCATGTATCCTGGCTGACTTCGGTGATATAAATATCCACCTGCGGCTTGCCTTGCGGTTTGGTATAAAGAGTTGCAAAACAGGCTTTGGGGATAATATCTCGCACAATAGCTGCTGTTTTGCCTGTATCGGCCAGATCATCAATAACAAGCACATTTTTGCCGCCGTTTTTGGTAAGCTCAGTGCTAATGCCTTTTTTGACCACCAATTCGCCTTGTTTGGAATAATCATGATAAGACGCAATGCAAATAGTCTCAATCAGACGAATATTTAACTCACGGCAAATAATTGCTGCCGGCACAAGGCCGCCGCGCGTAATGGCGACAATCGCCTGCCATTGTTGTTGCCGCCCGGCAATTTTCCAGGCAAGTGCACGGCAATCGCGGTGAAATTGATCCCAACTGACAGGAAAAGCTTTTTCAGGGAGCGGCATAACAACCTCACATAAAGGAAATAGAGAACGTGCCCCGGAATTATCGGGGCTGACCGAAAAGAAACCCGGCCTATATAAACAGCCCCCTTATTCTAGGTTTCCTCCTCAAAATCGGCAAGCATTTTTTTAACTGCGGCGGCGGCTTGCGCCAGGGCTTCATGATCGCGGCCGCGTAAGACAATTTCCAGCCGCCAGCGCTGCCCGGCTTTATCGCAAATTTGCGGATAAGAGCCAATGGCAATTTGCGGAAAAGCATGTTGAATTTCCCCCAGTTTTTTACTGATACGGCTTTCGCCGAGTGGGCAGGGGATAATTATGGTTTGCACAGGGGCAGATTTTTCAAGCAGAGGTAAAATTTCCTGCACCATAGCCTGAAAAATTTGCGGCACGCCGGCCATAATAAAGCAGTTTTCTATTTTAAAGCCCGGCGCTCCGCTGATAGTATTGGCAATCAGCTCTGCGCCTTCCGGCATGCGCGTCATCAACCGCCGGCCTGCTGTTAATTCCTGCTTTTGCGCCTGATAATAGGCTGACAATATTTTTTCGGCCCTTGGGTCAAAAAGACAAAGGCGGCCGAAAGCTTTGGCCACAGATTCGGCCATTATATCATCATGTGTCGGGCCAATACCACCTGAGGTAAAGACATAATGATAAGACTGACGCAAAGCATTGATAGCGGCAATAATAGCCTGCTCCATATCGGGAATAATGCGCACTTCACGCAGGTCAATGCCGCATTCTGTCAGTCTTTCTGCCAGATAGGCAATATTTTTATCCTTTGTTCGGCCTGAAAGCAATTCATCGCCAATGGCCAATATGGCAGCCGTTATAATGGGAGGAGAAACAGGCATGACAATTTTCCTTAAAATTTTATTAAGCAGAAATTCCGGGCTAAATTTAACGCAAAGGCAGAATAATGGGATCACTGTTTCCTGAACGGGCAGTTGCCTGCGCTCTATAAATATAGGCTGTTTTACCCAGCGCCGCTTTGTTTAAAGATAAAGCGTCAACTGCCTGTTTATCGGCCTGTCGCATCATATAAATGGTCCATTTCACCGGCTTTGCTCCGCCGCTGCGCTGAGGAGAAAAATCAGAGCCAATGGCAAAACCGGGCGCAGCGCCGAAAGCGCCGCCCAGGCCGCCTGCATCACCAAAGCCGTAAGGCTGGCGCCCGTAAGAAAAGCCGAAACGAGGCCGCATTGTCGCTTTATGCTGCTCTTCATCAAGCATAAGCAGAAAATATTTATAATTATGCTGCCTTGTAATAGCAGCAGCCCGGTCTATGACCGGTGCTGCCGCTTGTCCGCTTATACCGCCCTCATAGGCAGGAGCGGAAAAATGCGCTATATTGCTTTTTTCACCTTGCTGCAAATTTTGCGACAGCGAAGAAGGCTGTCGGCCGGCCGTGCAGGCAGCAAGCAGAAAAATTGCTAATAAAGCAATAAAAACAGCATAATTCAGCCTGCCGCCGACTGCTGTCTGATAATAAGGAAACATAGATTCGCCCCACCGAAATTCTGCATTGTTCAAGTGCCGTAAACACGCGGAAAGACAAAAGCAAAATGGAGTAAAGTGAGGGAGAAATCAAGCCTGCAACAGCGGCAGGCAGGCAATAATTATCGATATATAATGGCAGAATTATAGCCTCTGGTGGGCGATGAGAGATTCGAACTCCCGACATCCTCGGTGTAAACGAGGCGCTCTGACCTGCTGAGCTAATCGCCCTGATTCCCTGAATGGCACCCTTATTGCCAAATCCCCTAAATATCACTATTTCGGCGAAGAACCCGGCTCTATAAGTGCCTCCATGCTTTAATTAAAACTTTAGCGGAATGCAAGGGGAAAGTTTTCCGCAGTCGAAAAATGTGGAAATTTATTCCCCGATTTAAATGAGAGACGGGCAAATATTGCCGGATTTTATAGTGAAAAACAGCGCAAATTATCGGTATTCCGGTAGTATCAGGGGATTCAGTATATAGAGCAGGGCTTTAGCCGGGCAGCATTGATTTTTCCGCCTGTCTGCAATTCCGCGCTTGACATCATTATGAGAACAGCTTAAACGAACGCCATGCGCTGTTATCGAAGCGCGCTGCGATGCGCGGGTGTAGCTCAGCTGGTTAGAGTGCCGGCCTGTCACGCCGGAGGTCGCGGGTTCGAGCCCCGTCACTCGCGCCATTTTCCGCGTGGAATATTCGCTGCTTTGCTGTAATATTTGCGGTTACAGAATGTCGATTCGCTATATTTGGCGGGTGGTGCTGTCAGTGCTGCGGCAGGCGCATTTTGCCGGCAGAGGTTTCGCCATAAATTTTGCTTGTGTGAAATTTTGTTTTTCCGCTTGCGTCCCGGCCGTGTCTGCGTTAACCCTGCTGCAGGGGCAGTTGGCGCAATCTGTTATTGCGGCCGTTTGATAAACGGGGTGAAACGGTCTTTAATTTCAGCGTTTTGTGCCTGCTCTTCGCAACTATAGCAAAGGCGGAAGACGCTATGATTGATATGCTGCATTCTTATTTGCCTGTCCTTATCTTTATGGCGGTGGCTGCGGTAATCGCCGGGGCCTTGTTGTTTATCCCTTTTATGGTCGCTTATCGCGCCCCCGATGCGGAAAAACTTTCTGCCTATGAATGCGGCTTTAATTCTTTTGATGATGCGCGTATGAAATTTAATGTCCGCTTTTATCTGGTGGCTATTCTTTTTATTATATTTGATCTTGAAATTGCGTTTCTGTTCCCCTGGGCTGTTTCTTTTCGCGCTATCGGCCTGTTCGGCTTCTGGTCAATGATGGTGTTTTTGCTGTTACTGACGGTAGGTTTTGCCTATGAATGGAAAAAAGGAGCGCTGGAATGGGATTGATCGGCATAAAGGAGGCAAACAGGCCACAGGCGGCTGCTGCCGGGCGCGACTCTGTCCCCTTGCAGCAAACGGGGAAGGCCGGCGGCGCGAATAATGCGATGTTTGAGAACATAAACGCCGAATTGGCGGATAAAGGTTTTTTGGTAACTTCGGCTGATGCGCTGATTACATGGGCGCGCACAGGGTCGCTGATGTGGATGAGCTTTGGTCTGGCCTGTTGCGCTGTTGAAATGATGCATTGCTCTATGCCGCATTATGACAATGAGCGTTTCGGTTATGCGCCGCGCGCTTCGCCTCGCCAGTCTGATGTTATGATGGTGGCGGGCACTTTGACCAATAAAATGGCGCCGGCCTTGCGCAAGGTTTATGATCAAATGCCTGAGCCGCGTTATGTGATTTCCATGGGGTCTTGCGCCAATGGCGGCGGTTATTATCATTATTCTTATTCGGTTGTGCGCGGTTGTGACAGAATTGTGCCGGTAGATATTTATGTCCCCGGTTGTCCGCCCACGGCGGAAGCTTTGCTTTACGGTGTTTTGCTGCTGCAAAGGAAAATTCGCCGCAGCGGCTCTATTGAGCGCTAGGAGAGGCTATGTCTGCGGAAGCTCTGGGTGAAATTGCCGAATATATAAAAGAGCGCCTGGGTGCCGTGGTAGAAAAGGCGGAATTGGCTTATGACGAGCTGACTGTCACGGTGAATGCTGCCCGCATAATTGATGCGCTGGTTCTCCTGCGTGATGATGTTCAGTGCCAGTTTATCGCTTTAATAGATATTAGCGGTGCCGATTATCCTGATAAAGAAAAGCGGTTTGCCGTTTGTTATCATCTCTTGTCGCCGCGGCAAAATCTGCGCCTGCGCCTTAAACTGCATATTGATGAAAATACACCTGTTCCTTCCGCCTGCGCTGTTTTTGCCGGGGCAGAATGGTATGAGCGTGAAATTTACGATATGTATGGCGTTTATTTCAGCGACCACCCGGATATGCGCCGTATTTTGACGGATTACGGTTTTCAGGGCTATCCGCTGCGCAAGGATTTTCCCGTTAGCGGTTTTGTCGAGTGCCGTTATGATAATGAAGTCAAGGGGATTGTCTATGAGCCTGTGCTTTTGCGCCAGGAAATGCGGTCTTTTGACTTTCTCTCTCCCTGGGAGGCCGCGGATTATATTCTCCCGGGTGATGAAAAAGCTAAAAAAGGATAATGGGCAATGGGGTTTCCTGTATGCGGCATAATAGTGCTGTTTGCCTTATTTTATTGGGCGGCAGGCTTGAAGTTTGGAGGCGCCGTAATATCCGCCCGGCGGCAGGGAGGCCGGCACTATGGCTGAGGTTGGTATCCGGAATTTCAATATTAATTTTGGCCCGCAGCACCCGGCTGCGCATGGGGTTTTGCGCATGGTGCTGGAGCTGGACGGCGAAGTGGTAACCCGTGTTGATCCGCATATTGGTCTGCTGCATCGCGGCACTGAAAAATTGATGGAAACAAAGACATATTTGCAGGCATTACCTTATCTGGATCGCCTGGATTATGTCTCTCCCATGAATCAGGAACATGCCTATATATTGGCAGTAGAAAAATTGCTGGGCCTGGTCGTGCCGAAACGCGCCAGCATTATTCGTGTTTTATTTTCAGAAATAGGCCGTATTCTCAACCATTTGATGAATATAACCACGCAGGCTATGGACGTGGGCGCGCTCACCCCGCCGCTTTGGGGGTTTGAACAGCGCGAAAAGCTGATGATTTTTTACGAGCGGGCTTGCGGTGCCCGTTTGCATGCCAATTATTTCCGCCCCGGCGGGGTGCACCAGGATTTGCCAGATGCTTTGATAGAGGATATTGGCAAATTTATTGAGCCGTTTTTAAAAGCAGTGGCCGATATTGATTCTTTGTTGACAGGCAATCGCATTTTTAAGCAGCGCAATGTTGATATTGGCATTATTGCCCAAAAAGAAGCCTGGAATCGCGGCTTTTCCGGCGTTATTATCCGCAGCACCGGCGCGGCCTGGGATTTGCGCAAAACCCAGCCTTATGAATGTTATGAGGAACTGGAATTTGATATTCCGGTTGGTAAAAACGGCGATTGCTATGACAGATATTTGATTCGCATGGAGGAAATGCGTCAATCCGCCGCTATTATGCGCCAATGTGTGGAGCGCCTGCTGGGGGCAGAAAAGGGCGGCCCGGTTATGGTGCCTGATCATAAAATTACGCCGCCGCGCCGGGCGGATATGAAGCATTCCATGGAAGCGCTGATTCATCATTTTAAATTATTTACAGAAGGCTTTCATGTGCCGAAGGGGGAGGTTTATGCTGCCGTGGAAGCGCCGAAAGGTGAGTTTGGCGTTTATCTGGTGGCAGATGGCAGCAATAAGCCGTATCGGGTAAAATTGCGCGCTCCCGGTTATGCGCATTTGCAGGCGATGAATCATATATGCACGGGGCATATGCTGTCTGATATAGCGGCCGTGCTGGGCTCGCTCGATATTGTTTTTGGAGAGGTTGACCGCTAATGTCTGTTCGTCGTCTCGCAGAGGAAGCTGTGCAACCGTCTGCTTTTGCCTTTAATAAGGAAAATCTTGCCTGGGCTAAAAAATCTATTGCCAAATATCCCAAGGGGCGTCAGCGATCGGCGGTTATTTTATTGTTAATGCGCGCGCAGGAGCAGGAAGGCTGGCTTTCTCGCGCTGCGATTGAATATGTTGCCGATATGTTGTCTATGGCCGCTATGCGTGTTCTGGAAATTGCCACTTTTTATACGCAATTCCAGTTACAGCCGGTGGGGACAAAAGCGCATATTCAGCTTTGCGGCACTACTCCCTGTATGTTGCGCGGGGCGGAAGAGCTGCGAGAGGTTTGCCGCCGCCGCATTCATCAGGAGCCGCTGCAAACCAATAATGCGGGCACGCTTTCATGGGAAGAAGTGGAATGTCTGGGTGCTTGCGTCAATGCGCCTGTCATGATGATTTTTAAAGATTATTATGAAGATATGACAGCGGCAAGGCTGGAAGAAATTATTGATGCTTTTGAGCAGGGGAAGGGGGCGCAAGTGCCTGTCGGATCGCAAAGCGGGCATCGTCCTGCTGCCGTTCGTTGTGAGCAAAGCCGGGCAAAAAATGAGGGGAGTTGAGCAAATGTGTTGGGTGTCGCAGTTGCAATCCGCCGCAGGGCAGGACATTACAGGAAAATATAATGGATAAACGGGCTGTTCCTCATGCAGGCCGCCGGTTGGCCATAGTACCGCCGGGGGGGCGTTGTTATCGCCCTGGCTTTATTATTGCGGCGACATTGGTCGCCGGCTATCTTGCTTCTTTGGTAAAATATGGCAGTGAGCATGATATGCCGCCGCGCCCGCCGGAGCGCATTGCACCGCCGGTAGTAGTGATAAATGACAGCCTGGCCTGGTTTGACTGGGGGAGTATACAGGATTATGTTTATGTCTATGGCGGTAATAGCGTCAATATGCTTGTCGGCCTGTTTCATCACGGTTTTTCTATAGTTTTTGCTTTTATTTATATTATGATTGCCGAAAAATATCCTAAAATCCGTTTATGGCACGGCGCTTTTTACGGTATTATCATTACTATCCTCATGCATTATGTTTTTATTCCTTTATGGGGTGCCGGGCCTGCATTGTGGAATTTGCCGTGGACAGAACATGTCAGCGAATTATGGGGGGGCATTATTTGGGGATTTGTGATAGAAATGGCTTATGTCTTCATGCGCTATTATATGACCGGCGCGGTTGATAACAGGCAGGCGCCGCGCCGTAAGCGCGAGTGATGATCGCGCGCCGAATCGACAGGTGAAGCCTGTATCTGCCCGGCTGGAGTGCCTGCGAAGATTAGCGCGCAGAAAAACGGAAAAAGCAAAACATAATTTTGTGACGGGTCGGTATAGTGGATTGAAAAACGGTATTGAAGGCTAAAGGGAGTAAGGCAAATCTTCCAGGCATCAAGACCGATACAATATTGTGGAAGGAAAGGCGTTATAGTGAAGCAGGGGTCATTTTGACTCTTTTTGCTGATATTGAGGGTTCTTAGTAGTGTTACCTTGTAGATTTTGCTGTTTGGTTAAACATTAGAAAAGAATAGGAAGATTTGGAAATGTTAGCAAAATTTCAGGATAAACTTAACGTGAAAATTGTCATTTGGACGACAATTCTCGGGGGCTTTTTTTCTTCTATGGTGAAATGGGGCAGCGAAGTTAATACACCGCCGCGCGCTCCCGGTGACATGGTTCCGCCGGCCGCCAATATTGATGCCTGGCTGGGCTGGCTCGGCGTTAATTCCCATTCGCTGGATTATGTTTATAACGGCAATAATGTCTGGGGGCTGGTTAGCCTTTATCATTGGGGGTTTAGTTTTGTTTTCGCTTTTGTCTATGTTGTTATTGCAATGTATTGGCCGCAGATTCGCGCATGGTATGGCGCTTTTTACGGCATTATTATCACTGTGATTATGCATTATTTCTTTATTCCCTTATTCGGGTTCCGTATGGTCGGGGTGAATAAGGATATTACAGGCTGGCCGTGGAATTTGACCTGGTATGAGCATTTTTCTGAGCTTGCCGGGCATATTTGGTGGGCCATGTGCATTGAAATATGCCTTATTGCTGTCCTTGCCCATTTCGGCCGCCCGATTAAAGGTGATTTCACTATGTCGCATAGTCCGAGAGCATTGAGATAAATTCCGGCATAAATTATGCCGCCTTTGGTAGTAACTAAAAGAGATGAAGCACTATGCTGGCTGATAAAGACTGTATTTTTACTAATATACACGGTTTGCAGGATACAAGTCTGAAGGGGGCTGCGGCACGCGGTTCATGGGTAGATACCAAAGCGATTATTGCCAAAGGGCGTGACTGGATTATCAGTGAAATAAAGGCTTCGGGCCTGCGCGGCCGCGGCGGCGCAGGCTTCTCCACCGGTATGAAATGGTCGTTTATGCCGAAAGAGAGTGATGGCCGTCCGCATTATCTGGTAGTTAATGCCGATGAATCAGAGCCGGGAACCTGCAAGGATCGCGAGATTTTGCGGCATGAGCCGCATTATTTGCTGGAGGGTTGTGTCCTTGCCGGTTTTGCCATGGGGGCGCGGACAGTTTTTATTTATGTGCGGGGGGAATATATTCGTGAGAGAGAGGCGCTGGAAAAAGCGGTTGACGAATGTTATGAAGCCGGCTTGTTAGGCAAAAATACCAGACACGGGCATGATTGCGATATTATTGTTCATCACGGTGCCGGCGCTTATATATGCGGCGAGGAAACAGCGCTGCTGGAAAGCCTGGAAGGTAAAAAGGGGCAGCCGCGGCTAAAGCCGCCTTTCCCTGCCAATATGGGGCTTTACGGCTGCCCGACAACGGTCAATAATGTGGAATCTATTGCTGTTGCTCCGGCTATTTTGCGGCGGGGCGCCTCCTGGTTTTCTGCCATTGGTCGCCCCAATAATGTCGGCACCAAATTATTTATGGTTTCCGGCCATGTCAACACGCCTTGTGTGGTGGAAGAGGCAATGGGGGTGCCGTTTCGTGAATTGATTGAGAAATATGCCGGCGGGGTGCGCGGCGGCTGGGATAATCTTTTGGCGGTTATCCCCGGCGGGGCTTCCTGTCCGGTTGTGCGGGCAGAAGATATGATGAATGTCCTTATGGATTTTGATGGGTTGAAAGAGGTAAAATCTTCTTTTGGCACAGGCGGGGTGATTATTATGGACAAATCTACCGATATTATTAAAGCTGTCTGGCGTTTATCTGTCTTTTTTAAACATGAGAGCTGCGGTCAATGCACGCCCTGCCGTGAGGGGACAGGCTGGATGATGCGCCTGCTGGCGCGTATGGTGGAGGGGCGGGCGCAAAAGCGCGATATTGATTTGCTTTTTGACATTTCCAAACAAATTGAAGGGCACACAATCTGCGCTTTGGGTGATGCTGCTGCCTGGCCGGTTCAGGCACTTATCCGCAATTTTCGCCCGGAAATAGAAAAGCGGATTGAAGCCTATACCCGGTGCGCCGTGCAAAGCCGGAATAATGTTTTGGCGGCAGCCGGGTAAATTTGGCCGCAGGCGGGAGGAGAAATGATTATGGGGACAAGGCGGCGATGATGGCAAAAATATGTTTTGTAACCGGCGGCAGCGGTTTAGAGAATTTGAAAAGCCTCAATATAAAGCAATAAAAAAGCCGCCGGGATTGCGGAATAATAGCGGATTTAGGAAAATGGCGAGAATTATAGTTGACAGCAAGGAAATTGAGGTTCCGGATTCTTATACTTTATTGCAGGCGGCAGAAGCAGCGGGGGCGGTGATTCCGCGTTTTTGCTTTCATGAGCGTTTATCTGTTCCCGGTAATTGCCGTATGTGCCTGGTAGAAGTGAAGGGAGGGCCGCCCAAGCCGGTTTCTTCCTGCTCAATGGGGGTGAGAGATTTGCGTCCCGGCGCCAATGGTGAGCCGCCGGAAATTTTTACCAATACACCAATGGTGAAAAAAGCGCGTGAAGGCGCGCTGGAATTTTTGCTGATTAACCACCCTTTGGATTGTCCGATTTGCGATCAGGGCGGTGAATGTGATTTGCAGGATCAGGCCATGGCTTTCGGCCGTTCCTCTTCACGCTATGCGGAAGATAAAAGGGCCGTTGAAGATAAATATATCGGGCCGCTGATTAAAACAGTAATGACGCGTTGCATTCATTGCACGCGCTGTGTGCGTTTTACCGCTGAGATTGCCGGCAGTGATGAAATCGGGCTGACAGGACGCGGGGAAGATGCGGAAATTACCACTTATCTGCAACGGGCCTTAACCTCGGAATTACAGGGCAATATTATTGATCTTTGCCCTGTCGGCGCTTTGACCGCCCGCCCTTATGCCTTCCATGCCCGCCCGTGGGAATTGACAAAAACAGAAACTGTCGATGTTATGGACGCTATGGGCTGCGCCATTCGCGTGGATACGCGCGGGCGTGAGGTAATGCGGATTTTGCCGCGAGTGAATGAGGCCATCAATGAGGAGTGGATATCAGACAAAACCCGCTTTGTCTGGGACGGGCTGCGCCGCCAGCGGCTTGACCGCCCTTATCTGCGTCAGGCGCGCGGCCGCCTGGTGGAAACCGGCTGGGCAGAGGCTTTTGCTGCTATTCGTCAGGCGGTGAGCAAAGCTGAAAAAGGCAGTATCGGTGCTATTGCCGGCGATATGGCCACGGTAGAGGAAATGTACGCGCTGAAGGCGCTATTGGCGGCCCTGGGTTCCGATAATGTCGATTGCCGCCAGGATAATACGGCCTTGCATGGGCAATTCGGCCGCGCCAGCTATATTTTTAACCCGACTATTGCCGGGATTGATGAATCTGATGCGCTGCTGATTATTGGCAGCAATCCGCGCCTTGAAGCGGCGGTTTTAAATGCCCGTATCCGCAAACGCAGTTTAAAAAGCGGGGATTACCCCATTGGCCTTATCGGTGCCAGGGAAGATCTGCGCTATCCCTATACTTATCTGGGGGCCGGGCGCGAAAGTTTGAAGGCTTTGGCTGCCGGTGAAAGCAGTTTTTTCCACCTTTTGAAAAAAGCGCAAAAACCGCTGATTATTATTGGCCAGGCGGCGCTTTGCGACCATGACGGTGAGGAAATTTTGCGCCTTATTGCGCAAATTGCCCGTGATACGGCTGCTTTGCGGGCAGACTGGAATGGTTTTGCCGTTTTACACAGAGCGGCGGCGCGTGTTGGCGGGCTGGATATTGGCTTTACCCCGCCTGGGGGTAAAAAAGCCGTCGATATTATTGCCAGTTCAGATATATTGTTTTTGCTCGGCGCTGATGAAGCCGATTTATCGGCGAAAAAAGGGTTCACTGTTTATATCGGCTCTCATGGCGATAAAGGCGCGCATGCGGCTGATGTTATTTTGCCGGCCGCTGCCTATACAGAAAAATCCGGGATTTATGTCAATATGGAGGGGCGGGTGCAAATGGCAGCGCGGGCAAATTTCGCCCCTGGTGAGGCGAGGGAAGACTGGGCGATTATTCGCGCCCTTTCCGCGATTTTGGGGCAGGTTTTGCCGTTTGATTCCCTGTCCGCTTTGCGGAAGAATCTGTTTGCCGATTATCCGCATCTGGCCGGCATAGATAAAATCCTGCCCGGCAAAGCAGCGGATATTATTGCCCTTGGCGATAAAATCGGGGTAATAAAGGGGCAGGCTTTTCCCCCGGCGGTTCAGGATTTTTATCTGACAAATCCCATTGCTAGAGCCTCAGCCGTAATGGCTGAGTGCTCGGCTTTGGCGCATCAGCGCCGGCTTGCCGGCAGCAAAATAGAAAAGACAGGGTATCGGCATGTATGATTTTTTTCTGACCTCATTGCTGCCTGTAGCGATTATTGCCGGCAAATCCCTGTTGTTACTGGCAGTTTTGTTAATCCTTATTGCTTATTTGCTTTATGCGGATCGTAAAATCTGGGCGGCAGTGCAATTACGCCGCGGGCCTAATATTGTCGGCGCTTTCGGCCTGTTGCAATCTTTTGCCGATTTTATCAAATTTGCGGTAAAAGAGCCGATAATTCCGGCCGGCGCCAATAAAGGCGTATTTCTGCTTGCTCCTTTTGTGGCGTCTTTTCTGGCTTTAAGCGCCTGGGCGGTGGTGCCTGTCAGCGAGGGCTGGGCGGTGGCCGATATTAATGTCGGCATTCTTTATATTCTGGCTATTTCTTCGCTGGAAGTTTATGGCGTTATTATGGGCGGCTGGGCTTCCAATTCCAAATATCCTTTGCTCGGTGCCTTGCGTTCGGCTGCGCAAATGATTTCTTACGAAGTCTCTATCGGCCTGGTTCTGACCTGTGTTCTGCTGTGTGTCGGCTCACTTAATCTGACTGATATTGTGCTGGCGCAAAAAAACGGTCTGGGAACACGGCTGGGCGTGCCTTTTGCCTCATTTCTGGATTGGCATTGGCTGGCTTTGTTCCCGGTATTTATTATATTTTTCATTTCCGCTCTGGCAGAGACAAACCGCCCGCCTTTTGATTTGGTAGAGGCGGAATCAGAACTGATAGCCGGGCATATGGTGGAATATTCGTCCACACCCTATATGCTGTTTTTCCTTGGCGAATATGTGGCGGCTGTTTTAATGTGCGCCCTGACCACTCTGCTGTTTCTTGGCGGCTGGCTGCCGCCATTGGATATTGCCTGGTTGAACTGGGTTCCCGGGATTATCTGGTTTATTATCAAAACCTGTCTGGTGTTTTTTATGTTTGCTTTGGTCAAAGCTTTTGTCCCGCGTTATCGCTATGACCAGTTAATGCGGCTTGGCTGGAAGGTGTTTCTGCCGTTTTCTCTGGCAATGGTGGTGATAGTGGCCGCTGTTTTGAAAATAACCGGCTGGGCATAGGAGAAACAGCAATGTCATCATTATTTTCAGCGGCAAAATCCCTGCTTTTGCTGGAATTTATCCGCGCTTTCTTTTTGTCTTTGCGGCAGGCTGCTGCCCGCCGGCCGACTATTGAATATCCCAATGAAAAAGGCGCTGTCTCGCCGCGCTTTCGCGGTGAGCATGCCCTGCGTCGTTACCCAAGCGGCGAAGAACGCTGTATTGCCTGCAAATTATGCGAGGCTATCTGCCCGGCTCAGGCCATTACGATTGAGCTGGCGCCGCGCGGCAGTGACGGCACCCGCCGCACAACGCGCTATGATATTGATATGGTAAAATGTATTTATTGCGGTTTTTGTCAGGAAGCCTGCCCGGTGGAAGCGATTGTTGAAGGGCCGAATTTTGAATTTGCGACGGAAACGCGGGAAGAGCTTTATTATGATAAAGAAAAACTGCTGGCTAATGGCGACCGGTGGGAGCGTGAAATTGCCCGCAATATTGCTATGGATAGCGCCTATCGTTAAAAATTGCACAAGCATGGGCAGTTTCATGTGCGCAAATGAAGCAAAAATGAAAAAAACAGCAAAAGTGAATTGCCTTTTTGGCGGTTTCGGCAAAAATAGCGGCCTGCCTGATGCAACTGGTGCCACGGGTCTTGTTCATTGAGGAGCAAAGCGGTGGAATATTTTGCGCTATTTGCCAAAATCGGCGGCCGGTTTGAATAATAGGGAAAGCAGATGATAACAGGTTTTGCGGCTGTGTTTTTTTATCTCTTCGCGGTAATTATGATTGTTGCGGCAATTATGGTGATAGCGGCGCGCAATCCGGTGCATTCCGTCCTGTTTCTGATTTTGGTTTTTTTTAATGCGTCCGGGCTTTTTTTGCTTGGCGGGGCAGAATTTCTGGCAATGATTCTTTTGATGGTTTATGTCGGCGCTGTCGCTGTGCTTTTTCTCTTTGTCGTGATGATGCTTGATGTCGATTTTGCCGAATTAAAGCGCGGCATGGGGCGCTATGCGCCAATAGGCGGGCTGGTCGGCCTGATTGTGCTGGCTGAGCTGATTTTTGTTTTTATGTCGGTGCATTTTTCTCCTGCGGGGCCAGACGCCGCGGTAACACAGCCTGTGCCTGCGGCTTTGCCGCGCTCCAATACCCAGGCGCTTGGCGATATTCTTTATACAGATTATGTTTTTTATTTTGAGCTGGCCGGTTTTATCCTGCTGACAGCAATGATTGGTGCTATTGTGCTGGCCTTGCATCATCGCAGCGGTGTCAAGCGCCAGTCTGTCGGCGAACAGGTCAAGCGCAATCCGCAAACAGCGATTGAAGTTAAAAAAGTAGAATCCGGCAAAGGGATTTAGGCAGGAGAAAGCCATGCAGATCAATATTGCCCATTATCTGACTATTGCGGCGATTTTACTGACAACAGGCATTTTGGGCGTGTTTGTTAATCGCCGCAATGTGATTGCCATTTTAATGTCGATTGAGCTGATTCTGCTGGCGGTTAATTTGAATTTTGTCGCTTTCTCGGCGGCTTTGCATGATCTGGTCGGGCAGATATTTGCTCTGTTTGTGCTGACCGTAGCCGCGGCGGAATCGGCTATCGGCCTTGCTATTCTTGTTCTCTTTTTCCGCAATAAGGGCAGTGTCGCGGCAGAAGATGCCAATGTGATGAAAGGCTAGGGGAATGTCCTTATTTTATTATGCGATTGTTTTTCTCCCCTTTATCGGCTGCCTGATTGTCGGTTTATGGGGCGGCAGGCTGGGTGCGCGCGGCAGTGAATTTATCACCTGCTCGCTGGTTGTAATTGCTGCGCTGCTGTCATGGGGCGCTTTTATCAGTGTTGCTTTCAGTGATAATGATGCCCTGCGCATTTCGCTGCTGCCCTGGCTGGCAAGCGGCAGGCTGCATTGTGACTGGTCTTTGCGTATTGATACTTTGACAGCGGTAATGCTGGTTGTGGTCACGACAATCTCGGCGCTGGTGCATATATATTCCATTGGCTATATGCATCATGATGCTTCGCGCCCGCGTTTTTTCGCCTATTTGTCGTTTTTCACTTTTATGATGCTTGTCCTGGTGACATCAGATAATATGGTGCAACTATTCTTCGGCTGGGAAGGGGTGGGGCTTGCTTCTTATCTGCTGATCGGCTTCTGGTATCAAAAGCCGGCGGCCAATGCGGCGGCCATCAAGGCTTTCATTGTCAATCGTGTCGGTGATTTTGCCTTTTTGCTGGGTGTTTTCGGTATTTTCGTCATTTTCGGTACTGTCGGTTTTGACGATATTTTTGCCAAAATGCTGACAGGGCAATATGCCGACAAATTCTATTTTCTGCATTGGCAATTTAGCGGGCAAAAGGCGCTTGATGTGGTTTGTATCCTGCTGTTTATTGGCGCTATGGGCAAATCGGCGCAATTTTTGCTGCATACATGGCTGCCGGACGCTATGGAAGCTCCCACTCCTGTCTCTGCTTTGTTACATGCGGCGACAATGGTCACCGCCGGTGTTTTTATGGTAGCGCGCCTGTCGCCGCTATTTGAGCATGCGCCGATCGCTTTGCTGACTATTACTGCCATTGGCGCGATAACGGCCTTTTTTGCCGCCAGCGTGGCTTTGGTGCAAAATGATATTAAGCGGATTATCGCTTTTTCCACCTGTTCGCAGCTTGGTTATATGTTTGTCGCTCTTGGTATCGGCGCTTATGGGGCTGCCATATTTCATCTGTTTACGCATGCTTTTTTCAAAGCTTTGCTGTTTCAGGGGGCAGGCTCAATTATTCACGCTGTTTCCGATGAGCAGGATATTCGCCGTATGGGCGGTTTGCGCAAATATATTCCCGCAACTTATTGGCTGATGATTATCGGCACATTGTCTCTGACGGGTTTTGGTATTCCGGGGACATTTTTCGGCACAGCAGGCTTTTTCTCCAAAGATGCTATTATTGAGGCAAGCTATGGTGCCGGCGGCGCGCTTGCCCATTCGGCTTTCTGGCTGCTGGTGATTGCTGCCCTGTTCACGGCTTTTTACGCATGGCGTTTGATTTTTATGGTATTTCACGGCAAGCCGCGGGCGCCGGTTGATATTATGCACCATGTGCATGAGGCGCCGCCTGTCATGCTTGTTCCTATGGTTTTGCTGGCTGTTGGGGCGCTGTTTGCCGGTGTGGTTTTTCTGCCTTATTTTTTTGGAGCAGAATATCAATTATTCTGGAACGGCGCGCTGTTTGTTTCTGCCGATAATAACATATTGCAGCAGCTGCATTTTGTGCCTTTGTGGGTTCAATGGGCGGGTTTCGCCGTTATGGCGGCCGGTTTTGCCGCAGCCCTGCTGTTTTACATTATTGCTCCGGCTTTGCCGGCACAGGCTGCAAGGCTGCTTTCGCCTTTATATAAATTCCTGCTCAATAAATGGTATTTTGACGAGCTTTATAATTTTCTGTTTGTGCGGACAGCGTTTGCTGCCGGTCTCTTTTTATGGAAGATTGTTGATATTAAAATTATTGACGGCCTGGGGCCGGGCGCTATTGCTGCCAGGGTTGCGGCTGTAACCGACAGAGTTGCACGCCTGCAAACGGGCTATCTTTATCATTATGCCTTTGCAATGCTTATCGGCGTTACAGCTTTTATTACCTGGATAATATTCGGGAGCCTGAATTGATGACCGACCAGTGGCCCATTCTTTCAACACTTACATTTTTGCCGCTTTTCGGCGCGCTCCTTATTCTGGTAATCAAAGATGAGGGAGAGGCGGCAAAGCGCAATATTCGCAATGTGGCTTTACTGACCAGCCTGTTTGTTTTTGTCCTCACTTTAATTATGTGGGCGGGTTTTGACAAAAATAATCCCGGTTTTCAGTGGCGTGAGCAAATAGACTGGCTGGGCAAAGGCCTTGGTTACCATTTAGGGGTTGACGGCCTTTCTGTTCTTTTTGTTGTTCTGGCAGCTTTTCTAATGCCTTTTGCCATTTTGGCGAGCCGCTATAGTGTCAAGGAAAGGCTGAAAGAATATATGGTGGCTTTCCTTATTCTGGAAACGACCATTATCGGCGCTTTTTGCGCGCTTAATGCTTTACTGTTTTATATTTTCTTTGAAGGCAGTCTTATTCCGATATTTCTTATTATTGGTGTGTGGGGCGGGCCGCATCGCGCTGCCGCTGCCCTGAAATTTTTTCTTTATACCCTGCTTGGCTCACTTTTAATGCTGGTCGGCCTTATGGCCATATATTGGCAGGTCGGGACTCTGGATATTCCGGTTTTGCTGAGCTATCACTTCCCTGTTACTATGCAGATCTGGCTGTGGCTGGCCTTTTTTGCCTCTTTTGCGGTCAAATTGCCGATGTTTCCGGTGCATACATGGCTGCCTGATACTTATGTCCAGGCGCCGACAGCCGGCACGCTTATGCTTTCCGGCATTTTGCTGAAATTTGGCGGATACGGCTTTTTGCGCTTTTCCCTGCCAATGTTTCCTCTTGCTTCTGCCAAATTTGCGCCGTTGATTTTTGTGCTTTCCGTTATTGCTGTTATCTATATGTCGCTCATAGCGCTGGTGCAGAAAGATATGAAAAGGCTGATTGCCTATTCTTCCGTGGCGCATATCGGCTATGTGACTATGGGTATTTTCGCCGCTAATATAGAGGCTGTTGAAGGCGCTGTTTTCCAAATGTTATCGCATGGCCTGGTGGCACCGGCCCTGTTTTTGTCGGTCGGCATGCTTTATGAGCGTATGCGCACCGGTGAAATTTCGGCCTATGGCGGTCTGGTTAATAATATGCCAAAATTTGCCGCCGTTTTTATGATCTTCACCATGGCTAATATCGGCCTGCCCGGCACGACCGGCTTTATCGGCGAATTTTTGACTTTAATCGGCACTTTCAGGGAGCATAGCTGGATTGCTCTTTTTGCCGCGACCGGTATTATCCTTTCTGCCGCTTATATGCTTTATCTCTACCGATATATTATTTTCGGCTCTCTCAGCCGGGAAAGCCTGAAATCGCTGCTGGATCTTTCCACGCGTGAAAAATGCCTTCTTTATCCTCTGGCCGGCTTGATCATATTTTTCGGTATTTATCCGGCGCCGCTGTTAAATATGCTGCACGGATCGGTAGAGCTTCTGGTTAATAATTATCAGCAGGCATTGGCGAACAGTAATGCGATTTTTGCAAAATAAACAGGGGCAGGCTTTATGCATATGGATATAATGGCGCAATTTATGCTGATCTTGCCTGAATTATTGCTGGCGGCCGGGATTGTTGTCCTGATGTTGATTGGTGCTTTTTCAGGCGAGCGCTCTTATACAGTGATCACTGTTCTGGCTATAGGGGTGATGATTGCCGCGGTAATTATGCTTATCACTTTGCCGTTACAGGGGACAGCCTTTGGCACGGCCCTGATTTGCGATGCTTTTGGCCGGTTTATGAAAATTATGGCCTTGACTGCCGCTTTTATTGTGCTGATTATGTCGGTAGGGGCCGCGCGCGCCGGCAAATTTGACAAATTCGAGTTTCCGGTGCTGGTGCTTTTATCCTGCCTTGGTATGTTGCTGATGATTTCAGCCGGCAATATGCTGTCTCTCTATCTGGGGCTGGAGCTGCATTCCCTCGCTCTTTATGTTATGGCGGCGCTTGATCGCGATAATGCGCGTTCTGCTGAAGCGGGGCTAAAATATTTTATCCTCGGCTCTTTGGCCTCAGGTCTGCTGCTTTACGGTATAAGTCTGCTTTACGGCTATAGTGGCGGCCATATTGATTTTACCGGCCTGTCGCAGGTCTTGCGGAAAGATCCGCCGCAATTAGGCCTGATTTTCGGCCTGGTTTTTGTGCTGGCGGGGCTGGCTTTCAAAATTTCTGCCGTGCCGTTTCATATGTGGACGCCGGACGTCTATGAAGGTGCGCCCACCCCGATAAGCGCTTTTTTTGCGACAGCGGCCAAAATTGCTGCTGTGGCAGTCATAGTGCGCCTTGTCATTATGTGTTTCGGCGCTGCCGCACCGGTGGCGGGATCAATGCCCGCCTGGCAGCAGATTATTGTTTTTATCGCTTTGGCTTCCATGTTTCTCGGGGCTTTTGCCGGTATTGCCCAACGCAATATTAAAAGGCTTATGGCGTATTCTTCCATTACCCATATTGGCTATATTCTGGTCGGCCTTGCTGCGGGGACAATTATCGGTGTGACGAGCGTGCTGCTTTATCTGCTTATTTATGCGGTGATAATGCTGGGCTGTTTTGCCTTTATTCTGGCAATGAATACTGAGAGCGGCCCGGTTGAAAAAATTGATGATTTAGCCGGGCTTTCCCGCACTAATCCCTTTATGGCCGGGGCAATGAGTTTGTTCATGTTTTCACTGGCAGGCATTCCGCCGCTTTCAGGCTTTTTTGGCAAATGGTATGTTTTTTCGGCCGCTGTTCAGGCGCATTTTGTGGTTCTGGCCGTTGCCGGCATGATTGCCGCTGTTATTGCTGCTTTTTATTATTTGCGTATTGTCAAAATCATGTGGGTTGATGAGCCGAAAGGCAGATTTCTGGCTATGCCGAAAGAGCTGCAACTGGTGTTATGGCTCTCAGGGCTTTTCACCTTGTTTTATTTCCTAGCCGGAATTTGGTTTTTACCTTGGGCGGAAACAGCGGCAAAATCTCTTTTTTGAGAAACTGCTCCGGGAGAATTTATGATTTTTTCTCTGTCACTGGCGGCTTTGGCACAGGCTTATCGGCTGGAATCTTATGATATTGTTGATTCTACCAATAATCTGGCAGCAGAATTTGCCAAAAGCGGCGATAGCGGCCGGTTATGGATTGTGGCGGCAGAACAAACAGGCGGCCGCGGCCGCCGCGGCCGTGTCTGGCAGAGCCCGCGCGGCAATCTTTATGCCAGCCTGTTATTATGTGATGATTTTGAGCCGGAGCAGGCAGCTCAGCTTGGTTTTGTTGCCGGCCTGGCACTGATAGAAGCGCTGTCTGCCGTTTTGCCGGATAAATTACAAAAAGAGCATGGACTGTTGCTGAAATGGCCGAATGATATAATGGCGGCTAAGGCGAAACTGGCGGGTATTTTGCCGGAATTTATTGCCCTTGACCCTGCGGGTGACAAAAAAGGGGCAAAAAATGCAGTCATTATCGGCATTGGAGTCAATATAGCCATTGCACCTGCGCCCGCCGGCAAAATTGCGCCGGAGGAAAGAGCGAGAACAGCTTCTCCCGGCAGAGCGATGAAGACAGGGGCAGCCGCAGAAACTATGCCGCTTTACCCGATAACAAGCTTGCAGGCTTTAGGGGCGGCATGTTCACCGCAAAATCTGTTTCAGGCGCTGAGCCGTTTTTGGGTAGAGAATTATACTTTGTGGAATAAAGGTCAAGGCATGGCGGCTCTGCGTGATAAATGGCTGCGCCACGCCGCTTATAGGGGAGAAATTATCCATTTGCGCTATAAAGGGCAAGTGGTGAGCGGTGTGTTCAAAACCATAGATGAAGGCGGGCATTTGCTGTTGCAGCGGGAGAATGGCGGGGAATTGCGCATTTCGGCAGGTGATGTTTATTTTGGCACTGTTGCTTCTGCACCGGCATAAAGGTGCAGCAAAACGAGGTGCCGAACCGCTGGTGATAGCGCATAGGCCATAAAGTCGGCATTGGGCTGTGCCTGGGTAGCTGTGTATTTTGTGCTTGGGAGCAGAGGATTTATGCTTTATACAGGCTTTTCGGCGTTAAGGCCTGTCTTTTGCCGGTCGGTATCGATCCGGCAGCCTGGCCTGTCGGCGGGTTGAATGCGGCCGTAAAATATATATTTTAAAAATCGGGAAATGCGCTTTCAAGAAACAGGTAATATATCAAGCCTGATTTCAGGAGATTTTGATGAAAAACAGCAATAAGGGCAAGCGTGCGGAAGGTGAATTATTGTTTTTGCCTTTAGGGGGTGTTGGCGAAATCGGCATGAATCTGGCTGTTTACGGCTATGGCACGGCAGAAGATCGGGAATGGTTGATTGTCGATATGGGGGTGAGCTTTGCCGGGGCGGATTTACCGGGAGCAGATCTTATTTTGCCGGATATACGCTTTTTGGAAAATGAGCGCCATAATATTCGCGGCCTGGTGCTCACTCATGCGCATGAAGATCATTTTGGCGCCGTGTTGGATTTATGGCCGCGTTTGCGCATGCCGGTTTACTGCACCGCCTTTACCGCCGGTTTGCTGGAAGTTAAACGCGAAACAGATTTTTCTACGCATGAAATTCCGCTGCATGTGTTTAAAGCCGGCGATAAATTTGAGCTGGGTTCTTTTGCGCTGGAGGCAATAGAAGTAAGCCATTCTATCCCCGATGCCGTATCGCTGGCGCTGCGCACGCCGCCTGGCACAATTATCCATACAGGTGACTGGAAAATTGATAAAGAGCCAAGCCTTGGCGGCAAGACAAATGAAGCACGTTTTCGCGCTTTGGGCAAAGCGGGAGTGCTGGCGCTGATATGTGATTCCACCAATGCCGGTGTGGATATGCAGGCGCCGAGCGAAACGGAAATCGGCCATAATCTGGGAAAAATCATAGAAGAAGCCAAAGGCTGTGTGGCGGTTACCAGTTTTGCCTCTAATGTCGGGCGGCTGAAATCTGTGGCAATGGCCGCGGCCAAAGCAGGGCGATATGTTTTGCCGGTCGGCCGGTCGATGAAACGCTGTCTCAATATTGCTGCCGAGCTGGGTTATATGGAAGGTGTTCCGCCGTTTTTAAGCGAAGAAGATTATGCCGGCACGCCGCGCAACCGGCTGGTTTTGCTGCTGACCGGCAGCCAGGGAGAAAGACGGGCGGCACTGGCCAAAATTGCCCGTGACGAAATGCGCGATATTAGCCTCAATGCCGGGGATATTCTGGTTTATTCTTCCCGCACTATTCCCGGTAATGAAAGGGCGGTTATTGATACACAAAATCTGCTGATTGATCGCGGTATAAAAATCATTACCGATCATGATGCTTTGGTGCATGTTTCCGGCCACCCTTATCAAAGCCAGTTGCGGCAGATCTATGATTGGGTCAAGCCGGAAATTCTGGTGCCGGTGCATGGCGAGGCGGTGCATCTTGCTGCTCAGGCGGAGTTTGCCGCCCGCAACGGCATAGAGCATGTTATGGAAATCCGTAATGGCGATATGCTGCGCCTTGCCCCTGGCCGGCCGGAAATTATTGACGATGTGCCGGCGGGGCGGATTTATAAAGACGGCAATCTTTTGGGTGATGAAAATGAGCTGGGCATATCGGTGCGGCGCAAACTGGCCTATGCCGGTTATTTGAGTGTTTCTCTATTATTGACCAAAAGCGGCAGCCTGGCCGATACGCCGGAAATTGCGGCTGTGGGCCTGCCGGAAACAGATAATCACGGCACAATAATGGAAGATCGATTGCTGGAAGTAATAGAGACGGTGATCGATAATTTGCCGCTCAACCGGCGGCGCGACCCTGAAATTGTGCGTGAAGCTGTGTATAAAACTGTGCGTTCCGCTATTTATGAAATCTGGGGCAAAAAGCCGCTGACCAATGTTTTTATCCATCGCTGCTGAGCTTTGCCAGGGCGGCGGCGCCAATGCTGCCGGTAAAAACCATATTACGGCTTAAAGCGGGTTATCGGTTTTGCTTTTTGCCGTAATCGGGCTTAAACAAGGGTAAATCGGGGGCAAAACCGGTTGGGGTTTAACACGGTTGAAAATGGGGATTTTATGCGTCTTTCCAAATATTTTTTGCCGCTTTTGAAGGAAAATCCGAAAGAAGCGGAAATCGCTTCACACCGGCTTATGCTGCGCGCCGCGATAATACGCCAGCAGGCGGCGGGCATATATGCCTGGCTGCCTTTGGGAAAAAGAGTGCTGGATAAAATCTGCACCATTATTCGTGAAGAGCAGGATCGCGCCGGCGCTCAGGAAATTTTAATGCCGACCATTCAATCGGCTGATTTATGGCGCGAAAGCGGCCGTTATGAGGATTATGGCAAGGAGATGCTGCGGCTTGCAGACAGGCAAAAGCGCGAAATGCTTTATGGCCCGACCAATGAAGAAATGATTACCGATATTTTCCGCAGTTTTGTTCGCTCTTATAAAAGCCTGCCGCTTAATCTTTACCAAATTCAGTGGAAATTTCGCGATGAAATCCGCCCGCGTTTCGGTGTCATGCGTTCACGTGAATTTTTAATGAAAGATGCTTATTCCTTTGATAGTGATGAAGAAGGCATGCGCGCTTCTTATCATCGCATGTTTGTGTCCTATTTACGCATATTTGCCCGGCTGGGGGTGCCGGCTATCCCCATGCGCGCCGATACCGGGCCGATCGGCGGTGATTTGAGCCATGAATTTATTATTCTAGCCGAGACGGGTGAAAGCGCGGTTTTTTGTGATAAAAAATATTTGTCATTGCCGGTGCCGCCGGCCAATATTGATTTTGCCGATGATAAAAAGCTGAGGCATATTGTCCGGCAATGGACTGAACTTTATGCGGCAACAGAAGAAATGCACCTTGAGACAGGGGCCTGGGCAGCACTGCCGGCGGGCGACAGGCTTGCCGCCCGCGGTATAGAGGTGGGGCATATATTTTCTTTCGGCGCCAAATATTCTGCCCCTATGGGGGCAGTTATTACCGGGGCAGACGGCAAAAATACCCCGGTTTTAATGGGATCTTACGGTATCGGCCCTTCACGCCTGGTAGCTGCTATTATTGAAGCCTCGCATGATGAGCAGGGTATTATCTGGCCGCGCGCTATTGCGCCTTTTTCTGTTGGCCTTATCACTATGAAAACGGGTGATAAAGCCGGTGACGCCCTGGCTGAATCTCTTTATGCCGAATTGCAGCAGGCGGGTTTTGATTGTCTTTTTGATGACAGCGCTGAGCGGGCGGGGGCAAAATTTGCCGCTATGGATCTCATTGGCCTGCCGGTGCAGTTGATTATCGGCCCGCGCGCAGCGGCGCAAGGCGAGGTAGAGGTAAAATTGCGGGCAAGCGGCAGGCGTGAGGTTTTATCGGCCGCTGCTGCCGTGAATTTTATTAAAAGCTTTTTTGCCTGAAAATGGTCTATATCTATAAAATACTATGAAAATCATAGGCTTTGCAAATATATTTAAAATATGGTATCAGGAAGAAAATTTATAATGCGGCTGTTCTTTGATAGAATTTATTATGGGTAAAATTATAAGGAACCAGGCCGGTATTTATAGGGGCTGGCGGTGGCCGGTTAAGGCGGCTCTGCCGGTATTGGTGAAACCGGGCAGGCAGGGTTGAATCGGCCGGTAATCGGGTAATTTGCGGGGCATGGCAAAGCATGGATACTATAGCTGAGACAAATGGGCAGACTATACGCCCTTTTGCTGTTTTTGAGTGGCTGATTGCTTTTCGCTATATGTGGCCGAATCGCAAGCAGATTTTTACTTCTGTCATTACCATTATTTCTTTTATCGGCATTGTTATCGGCGTTTGGGCGCTGATAGTTGTTATGTCGGTGATGAATGGCTTCCGCGCTGAATTATTGAGCCGCATATTGGGCATGAACGGCCATATTATTATGCAGCCGGTAGATGGTGATTTTGCCGATTATGCCGCCCTTATCCCGCGGCTGGATAAAGTAGAGGGAGTGAAATTCGTGCTGCCGGTGGTGGAAGGCCAGGTGCTGGCGCAGGCCGAAGGCGGCAGCGGCGGCACCGGCGCTTATGTGCGCGGCCTGCGTGAGCAGGATATACGCAAGCTGACAATGATTGCCGATAATATCAAGCAGGGCAGCCTGAAAAATTTTGATAAAGGGGAGGCTGTTGCTATCGGATCCGGGCTGGCAGAAAAACTGGCGCTGGGCGTGGGGGACGCCATCAGCCTGGTTTCACCTGACGGCGATGCCACGCCCTTCGGTATCAGCCCGCGATTGAAAACCTATAAAATCGGAGCAATTTATGAAGTCGGCATGTCGGATTATGATGCCGGCATTGTCTTTATGCCGCTGCGGGAAGCGCAGCTTTTCTTCAATCAGGAAGGGCGGGTGCAATCGCTGGAAGTCTTTGTAACAGACCCCGATAATGTTGATAAAATGCTCAACCGGCTGGAAGCGGCAGCCGGGCGGGAAACCTATATGCTGGATTGGCGGCAGCGTAATCAATCTTTCTTTTCCACCTTGCAGGTGGAACGCAATGTGATGTTTATTATTTTATCGCTGATTGTGCTGGTGGCGGCGCTTAATATTATTTCCGGCCTGGTTATGCTGGTGAAGGATAAAGGCCATGATATTGCCGTTTTGCGCACAATGGGGGCAAGGCGCAGCGCCGTTATGCGGATTTTTATGATAGCCGGGGCAAGTATTGGTATTGGCGGCACATTTTTCGGCCTGTTGCTGGGCATTATTACCTGCCTTAATCTTGACCATATTCAGGCTTTTATCTCTTGGATTTCCGGTATTGATGTCTTTAATAAAGAAATATATTTCCTCTCCAGCCTGCCTTCAAAAATGGATAGCGGCCAGGCTCTGATGGTGGTGCTTATGGCGCTGGCTTTGTCTTTTCTGGCCACATTGGCGCCGGCCTGGTATGCTTCGCGCCTTGATCCGGTGCAGGCGCTGCGTTATGAATGAGGGCAGCCATGATCGGGGATAAAGTGGTTTTAAAGCTGACGAATATTGATTTGTTTTACGGCAGCGAGCCTGACCGGCTGGTCATTCTGGATAAAGCCGATTTTACGCTTAATCGCGGCGAGACTGTGGCTTTGGTGGCGCCTTCCGGCACCGGGAAATCCAGCCTGTTGCATATTGCCGGGCTGCTGGAACGCGGGCAAGGCGGCATGGTGGAAATTTGCGGCAGAGATTGCTCCAATATGAATGATAATGAGCGCACCTCTGTCAGACGGTCGGAAATCGGCTTTGTTTACCAGTTTCATCATTTGCTGCCGGAATTTACTGCTTTGGAAAATATTATGATTCCGCAAATGATCGCCGGCCTGCCGAAAAAACTGGCGCGCGAGCGGGCAATAAAATTGCTGGATTATTTACGGGTCGGCCACCGCGCCGGCCATCGCCCGGCCGAGCTTTCCGGCGGTGAGCAGCAGCGCGTTGCCATTGCCCGCGCCGTGGCCAATGTGCCGCTGGTGCTGCTGGCTGATGAGCCGACCGGTAATCTTGACCCTGCCACTTCAAAATATGTGTTTGAGGCTTTGTCGGCCCTGGTTGAGCAATCCGGCCTGGCAGCACTGATAGCGACACATAATCATGAGCTGGCGCAAAAAATGCACCGGCGTATCACCCTGAAAGACGGCAAAGTGGTGGAATTGCCCTGAAATCCGGGCCGCATTGCCGCATTATGTGTCGCTCTGCCTTATATCGCCCTGCCGCCCTGCCTTGCCCGTTGCTCTCTTCTCTTTTTCGTGTGCTTGCCGGCCGGGAAGCTTGTCGGCCTATTGCCTCTCATTCAGCCTTGGGCTAAGCTTGGACAGGGCGGGGCGGCGGAATCGTTCAGGGAGCGGTATTTTAATGACCGGAGGCATAATGCGGCAGCAGAAGGAAGGCGTGATAAAAACAAAGATAAATCCTGCTTTTATTCATTTGCGCGTGCATTCGGCCTATTCGCTGCTCGAAGGGGCGCTGAAAATTGATAAAATCATCACCTATGCACAGCAGCATTCTGCTCCCGCTATTGCGGTGACGGACAGCAATAATTTATTCGGCGCGCTGGAATTTTCACAAAAAGCGGTAAAAGCTGGAGTTCAGCCGATTATCGGCTGCAAACTCAGCATTGATTTTAATGATGAAGGGGAAGAACAAGGCGCCGGCCGGGCGCGCTTTGCTGCGGATTATCCCGCTATTATTTTATTGGCGGCCAGTGATGAAGGCTATGCCAATCTGGTGCGGCTGGTCAGCCGTGCCTATCTCGATAAAGATGAAAGCTCAAGCCCGCATATTGAGGCTCCCTGGCTGGAGGGTGAGGGGGCCTGCGGCCTGATTATCCTGACCGGCGGTTTTGACGGGCCTGTTAACCGCTTATTGCAGCAGGGGAAAGCTGAACTGGCGGCAAGCCGGCTGGATTGGTTGAGCCGCTGTTTTGGCAATCGGCTTTATGTGGAAATGGAGCGCCATGGCCGCTATGACAAAGCCGTTGAGGCAGCGCTGGTGGATATGGCTTATGACAAAAATCTGCCGCTTGTCGCCACTAATGAGGCTTTTTTTCTCAATCGTGAAGACTATGAAGCGCATGATGCGCTATTGGCTGTGGCAGCCGGGCAAGTGCTTTCAGTGCCTGATCGCCACCGGGTAACGCCGGATCATTATCTCAAGACCGAGGCGGAAATGACGGCGCTTTTTGCCGATATTCCTGAAGCGCTGGCCAATACGGTGGAAATTGCCCGGCGCTGCCATGTTTGCGCCCCGGCGCGCCGGCCGATTTTGCCGAGTTTTGTTGACTCCGGGCGAAATTTGCACGATAGCGAGGCGGTTTTTCAGGCAGAGGCCAAAGCTTTGGCCGATGAGGCGCGTCTTGGTTTGACCGCAAGGCTGCAAATGGCCGGGCCGGCGCCGGGTTACAGCGAAAAAGATTATCAGGAAAGGCTGGATTATGAAATTTCTGTTATTATCCGCATGCGCTTTCCCGGCTATTTTCTCATTGTGGCGGATTTTATCAAATGGGCCAAGGCGCGGGGTATTCCGGTGGGGCCGGGGCGCGGCTCCGGTGCCGGTTCGCTGGTCGCTTATGCTTTGACCATTACCGATATTGATCCTCTGCGTTTTTCGCTGCTGTTTGAGCGGTTTTTAAACCCGGATCGTGTTTCCATGCCGGATTTTGATATTGATTTTTGTCAGGATCGCCGTGAAGAAGTCATTCATTATGTGCAGAGGAAATATGGCAGTGATCAGGTGGCGCAAATTATCACTTTCGGGACTTTGCAGGCGCGTGCTGTGTTGCGCGATGTCGGCCGGGTGCTGGAAATGCCTTATGGCCAGGTTGACCGCTTGAGCAAATTAGTGCCTTCCAATCCGGCCAATCCGGTATCACTGGCCAGGGCGGTGAGCGATGAGCCGAAATTTGCGGAAGAAAAACAAAAAGACGCGCTGGTCGGCCGATTGCTGGATATTGCGCAGAAACTGGAAGGGCTTTACCGCCATGCTTCCACCCATGCGGCCGGTATTGTTATTGGTGACCGGCCTTTGTCGCAATTAGTGCCTATGTATCGTGATCCGCGCTCGGATATGGCAGTTACCCAGTTTAATATGAAATATGTGGAACAGGCTGGCCTGGTTAAATTTGACTTTCTGGGGCTGAAAACGCTGACCATTTTGCAGACGGCAGTTGATTTTCTTAAAAAGCGCAGCATTGATATTGATTTATCTCATATTCCCCTTGATGATGCCGCTACTTATGCCATGTTGTCGCGCGGCGAGACGGTGGGCGTGTTTCAGGTGGAAAGTGCCGGTATGCGCAAGGCGCTTATTGGTATGAAGCCTGACAGAATTGAGGATATTATTGCGCTGGTGGCGCTGTATCGCCCGGGGCCGATGGAAAATATCCCCACTTATAATGCCCGCAAAAACGGTGAGGAGGAAATTACCTCTGTTCACCCGCTTATTGACCCTTTGTTAAAGGAGACGCAGGGCGTTATTGTCTATCAGGAGCAGGTCATGCAGATTGCCCAGCTTTTATCCGGCTATTCGCTGGGAGAAGCAGATTTGCTGCGCCGCGCTATGGGCAAAAAAATCCGCGCGGAGATGGATAAGCAGCGCACACGCTTTGTCGATGGGGCGGTAAGAAACGCCATATCGGAAGAACAGGCCAATGTTATTTTTGACCTGCTGGCAAAATTTGCCGATTATGGTTTTAATAAATCGCATGCGGCTGCTTATGCGCTGGTATCCTATCAGACTGCCTGGTTAAAGGCGCATTATCCGGTGGAATTTCTGGCAGCTTCCATGACTTATGATATGTCAAATACGGACAGGCTTAATGATTTTCGCCATGAGGCCAAGCGGCTTGGCATTGAAATTGTGCTGCCCTCAGTGCAGAGTTCAGGCCGCCCGTTTGTCGTGGGGGATAGGGCGATTTATTATGCGCTGGCGGCCATAAAAGGCGTGGGGGAAGCGGCGGCCGATCACATTGTCGCGGCGCGCGGCCTTGTGCCGTTTAAAACGCTGGAAGATTTTTGCGAGCGCACTGATCCGCGCCTGATTAACCGCCGTGTCTGGGAGAGTCTGATTCAGGCCGGGGCCTTTGACAGTTTCGGCGTCGATCGGGAAGTCTTAATGGCGGGGCTGGATAGTATTCTGGCCTATGCCCAGCGCCTGGCGGAAGACAAAAATAATGGCCAGGTTGATATTTTTGCGGCTGCCGGCGGGTTTAAGGACAGGCTGACTTTGCCGCTGGAAACTGAGCGCTGGAGCAGTTCCGACCGGTTGCACCGCGAATTTCAGACTGCCGGTTTTTATCTTTCTGCCCACCCGCTTGATGAATATGAGGCGGTTCTGGCCAAAAAGCGGGTGCAGACTTATGCCGTATTTGCAGAAAAACTTCTTAATCAGAGCGCTGAAGAGAGAGGTTATTTGGCGGGGACAGTCATAGGTAAGCAAATTCGTAAAACGCGCACCGGCAATAAAATGGGCATTGTGCAATTATCGGATAATAGCGGTTTTTATGAATTACCGCTGTTTTCAGAAGAATTGGAGCGATGGGGAGACCGTTTTGAGCCGGGCGCCGCCTTGCTGTTGCAGGTCAGGGGAGAAAAGCGTGATGAAGATGTCAGGCTGCAGGTGCAGAGCGTGGAATCTCTGAGTGAGGCTGCCGAAAAAATCTATAAAAAACTTACACTTTATTTATCCTCAGCGCAGGCAGCGGCAAAAATAGCCGATTGTCTGGGCGCTGAAGGGGCAGGGTGTGAAGTTGAGTGTATTTTGACACAAGATGAAGGCGGGCAGGTGCGCGAATATGAATTTTCGCTGGGTCGATATGCGGTAAAACCGCATAATATCGCTATGGTGGAGGCCTTTAAAGGGGTTGTCGAGACAAAAATGGTGCTGAGAAATTCAGGCCTTGGTGTTTGATATAAATGGTGATAGTAAATGGCGGATAAACGGCATTTAAAACAGGCGGCGGCGGCCAGAGCGCTGGAATTTGTCCGCGCCGGCATGTGTCTGGGGCTGGGGACAGGGTCGACAGCGGAAGAATTTATCCGCCTGCTGGCAGAAAAAGTAAAACAGGGGCTGGATATTGTCGGCGTGCCGACATCGGAGCGCAGCCGCGCTTTGTGTCTTGAGCTTGGCGTGCCGCTAACCGATCTGGATAATGTGCCGCAGCCGGATATAGCAATAGACGGTGCCGATGAGCTGGATAGATATTTAACACTGATAAAAGGCGGCGGCGGCGCTCTGTTGCGTGAGAAAATTATCGCTTATGCGGCCAGAGAAATGCTTGTCATTGCCGATGAAAGCAAGCAGGTCAGCCGGCTTGGCGCCTTTCCGCTGCCGGTAGAGGTAAACCCTTTTGGTCTGGCGGCGACAAAAGACGCTATTGCGGCAAAGGCTGCCGCTTTGGGTCTGCGCGGCGCTCTTCGCCTGCGCCTTGCCGCCGATCCCGGCAAAACAGGCACGGCCCCCTTGCCCCCCTTTATAACCGATGGCGGGCATTATATATTGGACGCCTCATTCCATAATATCTCCGCTCCTTCAGCCTTGGCGGCAGCGCTTTGTCAAGTGGCGGGAGTGGTAGAACACGGCCTGTTTTTCCACCCAAATTGCCGCGCCATTGTCGCGCATAATTCCGGTGCGGTAGAAATTATCGAGGCTGAAGGGAAGTAAAGGCAGATAATCAGTCCGGCTTGAGAAATATTCATAAACACGCCGCAATTTTTTGCTTTACACTGCCCCAAATTTAAGAATAGACGGAGATAATGCCCAATAATGGGGCCTGTCTTATAGAAAACGGAAAAATTATTTTATAATCGGGAGAAGAGTGAATGGCCTTATCTTTTTTTCAGCATCAAAGGGCATGGTGTATCGCGGCAGCATTGACTATTACAGGGGGGAGCGCGGCTCTTTCTCCTGCTGCCGCGCAAATTGTGACGCCTTCGCATTTGCAGGCAGCACAACGCGCTATCGCCGCTATTCACGCGACTGATCAATTTGACTCATTTTTGCCGGATACGGCGCTGGAGCTGAAAAATGAATTAAGCCAGCGCGATCCCAATCTGGCTGGTCTTATTTCTAAAACAGTAGACGAACAGGCCATGTTGCTGGTGCCGCGCCGCGCTGATTTGGAAAAAGAAGTGGCGCGTGTTTATGCCCGGCATTTTACTGAAGCGGAATTAAATGAAATTGCCGGATTTTACGGCTCGAGCACGGGGAAAAAATTATTGAAAGAAGGGCCGGCTTCCATGGCGGAATCTGTGGGCGCTTATGATATTTGGCGTCAGGGCGTGGCGCAGGATCTGGGTGCCGGTGTCGGCAAGGCGCTGGACGCCAAATTAAATGCCGAATCTGCCGGCAGACAGCAAAGGCAGAATCCGGGGCAAACAAAGGATAAGCCAATGGCGCTTAAATTCGGCCAGTAATAGAAATTCCGGCCGGGATTCTGCGCTTTATTGGCCCGGTAATATTTTGCTGCGGCAGGTTGTGTTGCGCCACGCCGCCAAAAGCAAACAAGACAAGAGAAAACGCAAATGTCTGGCTATGATTATGATTTATTTGTGATAGGCGGCGGCTCCGGCGGGGTGCGGGCGGCGCGCCTGAGTGGAGCCCGCGGGCTGCGCGTGGCGCTGGCGGAAGAATATCGCCTGGGCGGCACTTGTGTCATTCGCGGTTGCGTGCCGAAAAAATTATTCACTTATGCGGCGTCTTATGCTCAGGATTTTGTTGATGCAAAAGCTTTTGGCTGGCGGAGCCGCGATGTGAAATTTGACTGGCCGACCTTGCTGGCGGCAAAAAATAAGGAAATTACCCGGCTGGAGGAGCTTTACAGGCATAATGTTGAAGCAAGCGGGGTCAAAATTTTTCATGAAAAAGCGCAGCTTTTAGACAGGCATACGGTGCAGATGGCAGGCGGCAAAGTGCTGCGCGCCAGATTGATTTTAATTGCTGCCGGAGCAAAGCCCTTTGTGCCGGATTTCCCCGGTGCCGATTTATGCCTGACGTCCAATGATATATTTAATCTGGAGGTTTTGCCGCAATCTGTTCTTATTGCCGGCGGCGGCTATATTGCGGTGGAATTTGCCTCTATTTTGCATGATTTGGGGGTAGAGGTGACGCTGGTTTATCGCGGCGGGCAGATTTTGCGCGGCTTTGACGGTGATTTACGCCACCTGCTGGAAGAGGAAATACAGGCCAGGGGGATTAAAATTATTCACCAGGCGGTGATTACGCATGTTAAACCGGCAGGCGGAAAAGGGGAGGGTTTTGTGGCCGAGCTTTCAGATGGCAGCCTTTATCAAGCCGGGCAGATTTTGCTGGCACTGGGGCGCCTGCCAAATACGGCCGGGCTGAGGCTGGAAAAAGCGGGTATTCAACCGGCTGCCAATGGGGCCGTGCCGGTAAACCGCTTTATGCAAACACAAATAGATAATATTTATGCTGTCGGCGATGTAACCGGCGGGGTAGAATTAACGCCGGTGGCTATTCATGAAGCCATGTGTTTTGTTAAAACTGCCTTTGAAGGAGAGCCGAGCGCGCCGGATTATCACTTTATTCCGACTGCCGTCTTTGCCGACCCGGAAATCGGCACAGTCGGCCTGACAGAAGAAGAGGCGGCGCAGCAACTGCCTTTTGTCAAAGTATATCGCACCCGTTTCAGGCCGTTGCGCAATAGTGTTTCCGGCGCGCCGGGCAAAATTTTTATGAAATTGCTGGTTGATGGCGAGAGCGGCATTGTTGTCGGCGCGCATATATTGGGCGGCGAGGCGGGGGAGACAGTGCAACTGCTGGCTATTGCGGTGAAAGGCCGGGTGACAAAAAATATTTTTGATGCAACTATGGCCCTGCACCCCAGCGCGGCGGAAGAATTGGTGACCATGTATCAGCCGTCTTATTGCTATCGCCATGGCCGTAAACAGGTTTAAGGCTTCACGCCGTGAAGAGCCTGTATCAGGCCGGCTCAAGGGAAATTCGATGAGCAGAAAACAGCGCCTGCGTATTGCTATTGCCCAGCTAAACCCCTGTGTGGGAGATATAGCGGGCAATTTACAGCGGGCAAAACAGACCTTGCTTCAGGCCGCAGCGGCAAAAGCGGATATTGTGCTGTTTCCTGAATTATTCTTAAGCGGTTACACGCCGGAGGATTTGGTATTGCGCCCGGCTTTTGTGCAGGCTTGTGAGCAGGCAGCGCAGGATCTGGCAGCGGCTACACGAAAAGGTGAAACTGCAATTCTTATCGGCCTGCCGGTTGCGCGCGGCGGTTTGGTATATAATGCTGTTATGCTGCTGGACAGCGGTGAAATTATTGCCGAGCGTCATAAAACTGATTTACCCAATTATGATGAATTTACTGAGAAACGGGTTTTTACCGCCGGCCGCGGGCGGTTTGCCACAAGCCGGCCGGTACTATGGCGTAACTGCCTGTTGGGGCTGCCAATATGCGAAGATTTGTGGAATGACGGAAAATTCGGCCAAAAACTGGCTGCCAAAGGGGCGGAACTGCTTTTGGTCGCCAATGCTTCGCCTTATAGCCGCGACAAACCTGCCCGCCGTTTGCAGGTGGCGGCAGAGCAGGCGCGGGCAAGCGGTTTGCCGCTCATTTACGCCAATCAATTTGGCGGCCAGGACGAGCTGCTGTTTGACGGCGGTTCTTTTGCCGTTGACGGCAGCGGCAAATATGTTGCCCAGGCCAGGCATTTTGCTGAAGATCTGGCGATAGCTGATTGGGAAAAAAGCGGTGCGGTCTGGCGCTGTGTGAAAGGCGGAAAGCGGCGTGTTTTACAGGGGGAAGAGGCTGATTATACCGCCTGTATGCTGGGTTTGCGCGATTATGTCGGCAAAAGCGGTTTTAAAAAAGTTTTATTGGGGCTTTCCGGCGGTATTGATTCCGCTTTATGTGCGACTATGGCAGCGGACGCCTTGGGAGCGGAAAATGTGCAGACCATTATGCTGCCTTACCGCTATACGAGTGACGATTCTCTTAAAGATGCCGAGCATTGCGCCAAAAATCTGGGCTGCGACTATATTATATTGCCGATAGAAAAAGCGGTGGAAGCGGCAGGCGCAGCGCTGGCGCCATTGCTTGGGGAAGAGGCTGCGCCAAAAAAATTGCGATTGGCGGCAAAACCGGCTGAAGATAATGTGTGGCGAGAAAATCTGCAAAGCCGTATGCGCGGCCTGTTTTTAATGGCTTTATCCAATAAAAGCGGTGCCATGCTGATAACCACCGGCAATAAATCGGAAATGGCTGTTGGCTTTGCTACGCTTTATGGCGATATGAATGGCGGCTTTAATCCGATAAAAGATGTTTATAAAATGCAGGTTTATGCTTTGAGCCGCTGGCGCAATAGCTGCCTGCCTGAAAGCGGCAAAAATAATGTCGCGGCGCCCATTCCGCCCAATATTATTGCCAAAGCGCCTTCGGCCGAGCTGAGCGCCGGGCAGCGCGATGAAGATCGCCTGCCGCCTTATCCGCTTCTGGACGCAGTTTTGCAGTGTTTTATTGAAGAGGAAATGGATTGCCCGGCGATTATTGCCGCAGGATATCCGCAAGATGTGGTTGAACGGGTAGAGCATTTGCTATACATTGCCGAATATAAGCGGCGACAGGCGGCGCCGGGGGTGAAACTTGGCCCGAAGGCTTTTGGCGCAATGCGGCGCTATCCGATAGTCAACGGCTTCAGAACTGCGCCGGGTTTTTGCTGTCAATGAAGCTCTGCCGCTTTATTGAGCAGGCTTTTGGGTAAAAATATGATTCGTGTCCGTTTTGCTCCTTCCCCCACCGGCTATATTCATATTGGCAATACGCGTATTGCTCTGTTCAACTGGCTTTTTGCCCTGCAGCATAGAGGCGGCAAAATAAAGGGGCATGAAAAACAGTCACAATTTATCCTGCGCTATGATGATACGGATAGCGGCCGCTCCAGACAGGAATATATTGACGCTATTGCCGAAGATATAGCCTGGCTGGGTATCAAGCCCGATGAAATTTATTTTCAATCTGCCCGGTTTGAGCGCTATGGGCTGGTGAGTGATTCCCTGCGTGAGGTCGGCCTGCTTTATCCCTGTTATGAAACGGCGGAAGAATTGGAAAGGCGGCGCAAAATCCGCCTGTCGCGGAAATTGCCGCCTGTTTATGGCCGCGAGGCGTTAAAACTGACTGAGGCAGAGAAAAAAGCCTATGCGGCAGAGGGGCGTAAACCGCATTGGCGTTTTCTGCTGCCAAATTATGATGGTAAAGATCCGTTTGCTGTTCAGCGCAGTGAAGTGCATTGGCTGGATAGTGTGCGCGGCCGCCAGACAGTGGATCTGGCCTCTGTTTCCGACCCGGTGCTGGTGCGCGCTGACGGCACTTATCTTTATACGCTGCCTTCTGTTGTTGATGATATGGATATGGGCGTTTCTCATATTATTCGGGGTGATGATCATATTACCAATACCGGGGTGCAAATTGCGCTGTTTAATGCTTTGGGGGCGGCTCTTCCGGTTTTCGGGCATGTTAATTTGCTGACAAGCGCTACGGGTGAAGGGCTTTCCAAACGTAAGGGCGATTTATCAGTGCGCAGCCTGCGTGAAGCAGGGTTTGAGCCAATGGCCATCGCGTCCCTGGCGGTATTGACCGGCACATCGGAAAATCTTGTCGCCTATAATAGCCTGGCAGAACTGTCCGGGCATTTTTCTCTTGCCGCTGTTTCACGCTCGGCCGCCAGGTTTGACCCGGCTGATTTGCTTAATCTGAATGGTCACCTTATGCGCCATTTGCCTTATGAACAAGCGGCGGCCGCTCTGGCCGGGCAGGGCATAAAGGGAGATAAAGCCAAAGCCTTTTGGGCCGTTATTCGCAATAATATTGATAAATTATCTGATGCTTCTGTGTGGTGGCCGCTTATCACAGATAAAGCCATTAAATTTATCCCCGCCTCTTATGATGAAGCGACATTTTTGCAAAAAGCCGCTGAGTTATTGCCGCTCGAACCGTGGAATCATGAGAGTTGCGGGCAGTGGATTGGCGCAATCAAGCAGGCGAGCAGCCGCAAAGGTAAAGAATTGTTCAAACCTCTGCGCCATGCGCTGACCGGGCGTGATAGCGGGCCGGAACTGGCGGATTTATTGCCGCTTATGGGGCGGGAACTTGTTTTTTATCGTTTGACTGGCGGCAATTTGGGGAAATAAATTTATCCTTTTAGCTATTGGCTTTTTGCCTGCTTTGGGCAAAGCGCGGGCGGGTGCGGTTTGGCCGGCGGGTGCCGGGGCTGATTCTGCTTTGGCGGCCGGCGCGCCCTTGGGGATAAAGGCACTATGCGCGCTCTATGCTGAAACAGGTGAATCCGCCATTATATTTTGCAGCAATCAGAGAGAATTATACGCATTATATCAGGGAATTGCCACGGATCTTTAAGAAAAAAGCTGAAAGATCTGACAAGGTTAAAAGCTGATATTTTTATTGTGCAGGAATGTGAGAATCCGCTCTATTAGACGGCAGAATATCGAGAATGGGCGGGAGACTATTTATGGGTGGGCGATTTTTACCATAAAGGCATTGGCATGTTTGCCAAAAGCCGCAACAGGCTTAAAGCTTTGGCATGGAACAGCAGTTTCACTATTTCCCTCCGGGCCGATAATACGCCGTCTTTTAGCTGGAAGACAGCGGACTTAAGACTTTTTCTCCCTTTTTAGTTTGGCGAATATATTATTCTGGCTGTGTGGACGAAAGACAGCCATAAAGACGGCGCTTTTGCCTATATCGGGCAATTATGGAAATATTTGCAACTGCATGGAGAAAATCCGCGTAGCGATAACAGCCTGATAATAGGGGATTTTAACAGAAATATTATTTGGGACAGACCTGACCGCCGGTGGAATCATTCTGATGTGGCAAAGGAATTGCAGGCTTTGGGTTTTATCAGCCTGTATCGCTTGCAGGCTGCTGAAAAACAGGGAGAAGAAATATGCCCCAGTTCTATCTCTATCGCCGGCAGGACAGAGCCTGTCATATTGATTATGCTGTTTGTGCCAATAATCTGGCCAAATGCAGCCGGTTAAGCATAGGCAGGCTTGCAGCTCAATCTTCGCCGCGATTATTGCAGCTACCGGCATAACTAATCAGAAACCGCAGGGGCGCGCGGAGCGTGCAAACCGCAGGGGCGCGCGGAGCGTGCAAACCGCAGGGGCGCGCGCGAGCTGTGCAAACAGCGCCCGGGTTGGACGCTCGACCCTGCGGCGGCGGGCGCAGCAAAGAACAGGCGCGCATGAGCTGTGCAAAATGCGGTCAAGCTGCAACTGAGGCAGTGAGGCGGCCACTGGCGGCGCAAATATAGCTAACAGAAAAACGGAGCAAGCCGGAAACCTGTCCAGGTTTTAGTAATTCATACGCCTCTTATTGTGGATATTACAGAAATTGCAGAATAAGAGGCAGAAGCTGCACCTGACACAGGCTGTCTTTGCAGCCAATTATCAATGAGCGCCAATTATTGTGTGGGAATCCGCATAAAAGCAGGCATATCCTGGCCAAAACCAAGGATTTTATTGCTTTCCGCCTTGCTGTGTTTCGGCTGCCGCTTTGCCGCGGGTGATAATTTTTCTGCCACAGGCTGCTGCCTTTCCGGTCTTTCAGCCTTAGCCATTATGTGCGCTTTATTGACCCTGTTTTTGCCACTATTGCGGTTTTTTTCACTTTTTACTGTCGGATCTGCTTGCGCTCCCGGCCCGGCACCGGCAGCTTTCCTCTGCTTATTGCTGCTTTTCGCGGCAGCAGCATCACTTTCCGCCTGGTTTGCTGCTATTGTCTCTGCTTGATGAAAGCGGGGAATAGCCTCTCCGATAAGTTTCTCAATAGCTTCAACGGCTTTAGCATCATTTGGCGTTATAATGGTAAAAGCCGTGCCGCTGCGCCCTGCTCGCCCGGTGCGGCCGATACGATGCACATAATCTTCGGCATGAATGGGAACATCAAAATTAAAGACATGGCTGACATCGGGAATATCCAGCCCGCGCGCGGCGACATCGGAAGCAACCAGCAGCTGCAATTTGTCGCGGCGAAAGTTTTCCAGCACAGTCATGCGATTATGTTGATCCATATCGCCGTGCAAAGCGCCGACATTGAAACCGTGGCGCGTCAATGAGCGGAATAATTCACCGACATCGCGTTTGCGATTGCAAAAAATAATAGCATTTTTCAGATATTCACCTTGCTCTTTAATAAGGGCGCGCAGAACACGGCGTTTATCCCAGGGCTTTTTATCTGATTTTACCAAATATTGGCTGATAGTGCGCGCGGCGCTGGAGGCAGCAGCAACTTCTATCCGCTGCGGATTATGCAGAAACTGCCCGGCCAGCGCTTCCAGCTCCGCTGGCATAGTGGCTGAAAACAGCAAAGTCTGCCGGGTCATGGGAATAAGTTTGCAAATACGCTCAATATCGGGGATAAAGCCCATATCCAGCATGCGATCCGCTTCATCAATAACCAGAATTTCCACCCCGGTCAGCAGCAGCTTGCCGCGGCCATAATGATCAAGCATACGCCCGGGCGTGGCAATCAAAACATCGGCGCCGCGCTCTAGCCGGCGCTCTTGTTCATCAAAAGAAACGCCGCCAATCAAAAGGGCAATATTAAGCCGGTGTTTTTTACCATATTTCTCAAAATTCTCGGCAATTTGCGCCGCCAGCTCGCGCGTGGGGGCGATAATAACCGTGCGCGGCATGCGGATACGCGCCCGCCCGCTTTCCAGCAAAGTCAACATTGGCAAGACGAAAGACGCCGTTTTGCCTGTGCCTGTCTGGGCAATACCCAGCACATCACAATGCTGCAAAATAGCGGGAATAGCGCCGGCCTGAATGGGCGTGGGGCTGTTATAACCCGTTTCCTTAACGGAAGAAAGAACTTTGGCGGAAAGGCCTAAATCGGCAAAATCAGGAGCAGAGACGCTGTCAATATGTTCAGTCAATGGCGTTTTCTATTTTCTCTTTATTACGCAAAGCCCGCGAACAACGGGCTTAATCACTCTGCCGGGCGATAAAGCCGGCAATACTACCCCCGCCGGACCTGTGTGCCTAACGGAAAATCAGACTGAGAAAAACCGCATTGACCAGCAACCGGATTGCACTGCCTGACTAAAGCAAGGTCATTATAATGAGCCGTTTATCTGAAAACAAGAGAATTTTATCAGTTGCGGCTGGAAAACGGCCCAATATGCCGAGAAAATCCGGCCTTTTGCGGGAAATCGGCAAGAAATACAAAAACCGGGCCAGGCTTCCATGTTTTAAACAGGGCAGGAAACGGGGAATTGCTCCGCCAGAATGCGTTCGTCCCATGAGCGATGCGGGTCAGATAAAACAGCAATTTTCACATTTCCGGCCAGAGCCACAGTGACCGACTGCACTGATTTTACCTCGCGATTATCGGCAGCAGCATTGACCGGGCGCTTTTTGTGATCCAGCACATCAAAACGAATTGTTACATTATTGGGGAGCAGGGCGCCGTGCCAGCGGCGCGGCCGGAAAGGGGAGACAGAGGTTAAGGCCAGAAGCGGCGCCATTAGCGGCAGAATAGGCCCTTGTGCCGATAAATTATAGGCAGTAGAACCGGCAGGTGTCGCCACCATTAACCCGTCACATATTAACTCTTCCATACGGGTTTTCGCATCAATGGCGATTTTTATTTTGGCCGCCTGATAAGACTGGCGGAACAGGCAAACTTCATTAATAGCCAATGCTTCTGTGCGGCCGTGTTTTCCTGATTCTGCCAGCATATGCAAGGGGCAAATATTCTCTCTGTCTGCTTTGGCAATACGCTCAGGCAGATTATCCTCTTCATAATTATTCATTAAAAATCCGACTGAGCCGCGATTCATACCGTAAATCGGAATATTATAATGCATGAATTTATGCAACACCTGTAGCATAGTGCCATCACCGCCCAGCACAATCAGGCAATCAGCCTGATTAGTTTTTACCTGGCCGTATTTTTTGGTCAAATTATGCCAGGCTTTTCTGCCTGATGCTGTTTTTCCCGTAATAAAGTGCAAGCGCATGGCAATCTCATTCCATAAAGGCGGCAGCTCATATAAGGGCCGGCCGCACTGGCCTTATCCGGCGGCAGTAAAATCGCCGGGGCCGGCGGGGAAGACAATAACCCGGTTATCATCAATAAAAATACGGTGCTGGCTATGCGCCAAAACCGCCCGCGCCAGTACCTGTGCTTCAACATCGCGGCCGATAGCAACAAAATCCTCGGCACTTTGCGCATGGCTGACGCGAATAACATCTTGCTCGATAATCGGCCCTTCATCAAGCGCCGCCGTCACATAATGCGCCGTAGCGCCAATCAGTTTTACCCCGCGCCGCCAGGCCTGTCTGTAAGGATTGGCGCCTTTGAAACCCGGCAGAAAAGAATGGTGAATATTGATAATTCTGCCGGCCATTGCTGCGCATAAATCAGCCGATAAAACCTGCATATAACGCGCCAGAACAATCAGTTCTGCCCCGGTCTCGGCAATAACGGCCTTTAAGCGGTTTTCTGCTTCGGTTTTATTGTCTGTAACCGGTATATAATGAAAAGGGACAGCATGAAGCGCGGCTAAATCAGCATAATCATTATGGTTGGAAATAATAGCCGCAATAGTAACCGGCAGGGCGCCGATTTGCCGGCGATACAGCAAATCATAAAGACAATGGCTGAATTTGGAAACCATCAGCACAAGTTTCATTTTTTGCGCTTTTTCGTGAAATTCCACTTTCATGGCAAAATTTTGTTTTATTTCTTTGAAATCGCTATTGAGCTTTTGCGGCCCCTTATTTTGCTCATCAATAAAATTGATACGCATAAAAAAACGACCTGTCTCTAAATTATCAAATTGTGATAACTCGGTAATATTGCAGTTATTTTTAGCCAGACAGGACGAAACTGCCGCGACAATGCCTTTTTGTCCGCGGCAGGAGACAGAAAGGATAAGATTATTCATATAACACCTTAAACTGAATTTTTGCCCGAAACTGCGCCGGCGTGCTCTTATGTTTCGGCCGCCGCTTGCTCTGCTTATAATAAATTCGGGTATGACACAAAATATTTTTCTTCAAGGTCGGCATTTTGGGGCTTATCACGGGTAGAAGGTTTTTCTGCAACTGTTTCTGGCGATACAGATTGAAGCAAGGCTGACAATTTTCACCGCGTCTGCCGGCGTTCAGATTGCAGCCTATGGCATAATCAAGGCGCAACAGCCAAAAATAATGCCGGTTTTAAACCGGCATCAGGCGCAGGCAGAATTCCAGCCCGGTTTCTCCCTCTTTATTTTTTTGGCGAAGAAGAGAATTTAATGCCGTTAGGTGCCCGCAATAATTCATCTTGCAGAATTTTATCAAAATCATTTTCTTCCGGCGGGGTTATTTTGGCAAAACCATTGGCAGAACCGAGAGGAGCCAGGTCAAAATCCTTGCTCATATTCCTTTCTTCCCGATTCTGGAAATTTTGCCGCTGTGTCTGCATTACGGGCGGGCGCATATCCGCATTAGCTCTGTCAGAATGTATATTCCGGGCTGTATTGCCGGAATTGGCACTATTATAGTGCGGGCGCGCGCCCTGTATTTCTTCAAATGCTGCTACATTATCGCGGCTTTTATCCTGTCTGTCACTTTGCTGCGCCATTCTATCAGGGCGGGGAACGGGATTAGGCATATTTCCGGCTGATAAAGGCGGCTGTGCGGCCGCGCGCGGCATATAGCCGAGATAAGGCGCATAAGATTCGGTCATTATTGGGCGAATGGGAGCATCAGGCATACCGTTAAGTGTATTTTGCCCCTGCCCATTGGCCATAGCGGCCGTTTCATTGCCGCGCAGCGGCGGCATTGCTGTCGACGCAGCGGCGCTTTGCCCATTGCGCTGCATTGTATCGCGCAAGGCGGCCTGTCTGTCGTCCTGGATCGGGTAGGGCGAGAAAGCGCCGTTTGCCTGAATATTTTCAGCCATATCGGTAAAGTCTTTATGCCCGCCGCCTTCCTGATCGACAGGGGCAGCCGGCCGGCCGCCGGCCGGATAAGCGGCATTTTGCCCGTTATGCGGCATTACCGGCGTAACCGGCGGCATATTATTGGCGCGCGGGGCAGAAAAAGCCGCCATATTGCCATGGCGCGCCGCTTGCTCTGCCGTTAAAGCCGGGCCGGCCCGCATATCGCGCATTACTCTGCCATAACGCTCTGCTTCATCAGGCCGCATGGCTGCTTCCTGCCGGCTATTATCCGGTCGTGCGTCCCGGTTCGGGTTTGGCGGCATATCGCGCCGGACTCTGCGGGCAAGAGCTTTTTCCGCCGCAAAATCGCGTTGCCTTTCATTATTATCTGTCACCGGCACAGGCTGCGGCCTGGCCATATAAGCATTATCTGCCGTCTGAGACCTTGTCGCTGTCGGGACTCCCCCCTGATTATTGGCAGATTTCGCATGATCCGGCCGGCCATCAGGCGGGCGCGCTTCAGCCTCATGCTTTCTGCTGCCGGATAAATCGGCAAATGTTTCCACAACCAGATCAGAATCGCCGCCGGTCAGCAATAAATGCTCAATATTGTCGCGGCGTATCAGGACAAGGCGCCGGCGATTGTCAAGGACGACACTGTCGCGCACGGAAATTCTGTGATTATCCTTATGCCTCGATTTGCCAAAAACGCGGCCGCCCCGGCGGCGAAAAACAACAAAGCAAAGCCAGAGAGCGAGCAGGACTGCAAGAGCGGCAAGCAAATAACCGACAACACGCGCCGCATCAGCACCGATACTTGCGCTTAGCCAAGAAGCATTCATAGGAAATCTCCATTATCGTTGCCGGATATGAAAGTCAGGCCAAAGCCTTGCTGCCATATTTCAAGAGCCTCGGATATTTTAGGCGAATATACGAAACAGCAATGTAAAAAATCTCTGTGAAAAAATAGCAATCCACAGAGAATTATCTTTTCTCGTAGCATATAATGCGGCGCACGGGCAGGGCAAGATGTCCGCGCGCATAAGAGCCGGAATATGGTAAATGACAGGCTTTCAGGGCAGATATTGCGGCAATTCCGGCAAATATCCGCCGGATAATGGCAGGTATTATCACAATCAGGGGATTATATGCCTCTTGCATTGCGGGAAAGGGAGACTGTTTTGGCAGAAAATCAGCCCGATACAATCGGACAGGCAAAAAACATATGGGCTGTTGTGCTGCGCTGTTTCTATATTGCTCTTATCGGCGCGGCTTTTATCGGCATTGTTCTGGTTTTTCAATATCAGCCGGCAGAAAAGGCGATTTTATCATTGATCAGCCTTTATGCGGCTGTCGGGATATTTTTTCTGCTTTGTGCTGCTTTTGGTCTATGCCGTTTCGGCCTGAAAGAGGCGGATAGTAATGCTGCGGCCGATGTGCTGGATAATCTTGCCGCTGCTATTGCTTTGACCGATAAAAAGGGGCGTTTTGTCTATGGCAATAAAGCCTATCGGCAACTGGCGGGAGCGGCGCCGGTTGCGCCTGAAATTTTGCTGGCGCGCGATAATCAGGCCGCCGAAGCAGCCGGTCGCCTGAGCGAGGCGGCCGAAAAAGGGCGGTTTTTGCAGGAAATAGTGCGGCACCGCTACTTTTTGCCTGTTATGGAGGGCAAAGCGATTAAGCCGCCGGTTATTCCTGCGGAGGCGGTAATCCCCCCCGGTCTTTCCACTGGTGAAGCAGCCGGCGACAAGCGCAATCACGATTGGCGTATTGATGTGCGCCCGTTTTTTTCCGGCGGCTATGCTTTGGCCATATGGACAATTACGGTAATAGAAGCAAGAGAAAGCCCGCCTGATTTTATTCATCATTTACAGGCTGCCGTGGGGCATTTTGACAATGCGCCGGCGGGCTTTTTATCGTGGGATACGGCAGGACGGCTTGTCTTTTTTAATGCTGCTTTGGCGCGTCTGGTGCAATTTGATTTTTCTCAGCCGGCGGAGGTTTTATCGCTTGAAAATATATTCGGCCGGGAAAACGGGCAGAGAATTTCTGTCTGGGAGCAGGATCTGCGCCGGCGGGCAGCGGTACAGCAGGGTAATAAAGAAAAGGCGGGCGATTATCCTGATATAACCGCTGCTCTGCCTCTCTATGTCGCTGATGCAGGCGGGGAGCAGAAAATATTATATCTTTATATGGACAGCAAGCAGGCGGAAGGCGCTGTGTCACATGCTTTGCTGCTGCCGGAAAATGTCGGCCGTCTTGTCGCCGGCGCACCGCCGGATACCGGTGATAATGCTGTTGCCGACAAACCGGCGGCAGAACAGGAGCAGGCGCAACAATTTGACATTAACGATTATTTTTATCGTAGTCCGATTGCTTTGGCGGTAATAAAACGCGGTTTGCAATATATGCAGGTTAATGCCCGTTTTAATGCCATGTTTGCTTTGGTAGATAATAGTGATACGGCTGCTTTCCCGCCGGAGACGGGGCAAAACCGGGCCAAACGAGAGATTATCCGTTTTTTTGCCGCAATAGCCGAGCCGGAGCGTGAGCGCGTTATGCAGGCTGTAAATGTTGCTTTCACCACGGGAGCAGGGCCGGCGGCACCGCTTGATGTAGTGTTACCGGGGGAGGAAACACGCTATATTCGCCTTTATATAACGCCGGTGCGGGCTGACAGCCGCGGTCACGAGGCGGTGATTGTTTCTGTCGTGGAAATAACACGCCAGCGGGCCTTGGAGCAGCAAATGGAACACAGCCAGAAAATGCAGGCTGTCGGCCAGTTGGCAGGCGGTATTGCCCATGATTTCAATAATGTTTTAACGGCGATTATTATGTCATGCGATTTGCTGTTGGGCAGCCATCGCAGCTCTGATCCCTCTCACCCTGATATTATCAATATCAAAAACAATGCCGGCCGCGCGGCTTCACTGGTGCGGCAATTACTGGCTTTTTCACGCCGGCAGACTTTGCGCCCTGAAATATTGGATTTAACCGATATGCTGGCGGATTTGCGCCTGTTAGTGGTGCGCCTGGCCGGAGATTCCGTGCGTTTGAAAATTGAGCATGGGCAATCTTTATGGGCCGTCAAGGCTGACCAGGCGGAGCTTGAGCGGGTGATTATGAATTTGGTGGCCAATGCGCGCGATGCTATGCCGCAGGGGGGAGATTTGATCATTCGCACTGATAATATCAGCAGGGCCGAGAGCCGGAACCTGCCTTATCAGGCTTTTGAACCGGGCGATTATGTCTTGATAGAAGTGGCCGATAGCGGCGGCGGTATTGCTCCCGAAATTATGGAAAAAATTTTTGATCCGTTTTTTACCACCAAAGAAGTGGGGAAGGGGACAGGGCTTGGCCTTTCTATGGTTTACGGTATCGTCAGCCAGACAGGCGGTTATATTTATTGCCGCTCGGCTGTGGGGGAGGGAACGGTTTTCAGTATTTATCTGCCGCGCTATATTGCCCGGCAAAATATGATGCCGGATAGTGTTTTTGCTGCTGCCAGTGGCGCGGCGGGCAGTCCTTTGCCCGGGCAAACGGCCGCCGGCGGGCAATATGGCCTGTTAACCCAATCGGGGATAAAACTGCCAAAAGCAGAAAAGGCGATAGATCTTTCCGGCTCGGCCAATGTGCTGCTGGTGGAAGATGAAGATGCTGTGCGCATGGGTGGGGTAAAAGCGCTGCAATCGCGCGGTTATACGGTTTTTGAAGCGGCAAGCGGCGTAGAAGCCTTGCGCATTATCAAGGAGAGGCAGGGCGCTATTGATATTGTTGTTTCTGATGTGGTTATGCCGGAAATGGACGGGCCGACTTTGTTGAAGGAATTGCAGCAATTTTACCCGAATATAAAATTTATTTTTGTCTCAGGCTATGCGCAGGAGGCCTTTGCCAAAAACCTGCCTGAAAATGCTGATTTTGCCTTTTTGGCAAAGCCTTTTTCTCTCAAGCAATTAGCCGGCACTGTCAAGACAATGCTGGAAGAAAACGGCGCTCAAGCCGGATTATAAGGCCGGCACTATTGGCGGCAAATCATGCGGCACGGTTGCGATGATGAAAAGCCGGACAAGCGATATAGTAACTCCCTTACACTGCTCCAGTATATAAAGTCGCGGCGATAAGAAGCCGGCTTCAACCCAAACAGGCCGGCATTATGCGGCGCCGGGATACCAGGATAATAGGGCTGAGATGATGAAAAGCCGGATATTTGCCGGGCAGAAACAGGCAGGCAGCGTTTCAGCCTGAAACGGAATTCCTGATCCTTTAATCCATTCCGTCTTCATCAACACTGTTTTGCGCTGTGGCCGCTACTTCTATTTCTTCATCTTTGCCGGATAAAACGGTGAAGCCTTTTTGATAAATTTTGTCTTTATTTTTTGCCACCGCAACATAATTGCCTTCAGCCAGAATAATATAGGCATTGGCATTGGCAATTTCACGGACAATATCGCCGGAATCATTCATAATCGCCCAGCTTGTATCGGCCAGCGCTTCGCCGCCTGTTTGCCGCACCAGCTTTAAAATAATCTGGGCGGCTCTTTGCTGCATGGTGGCTTCAAGCAGTTTCCCCGCTTCTATGCGTATATCGGAACGGGTAACCGCGTTGCCTTGGCCATAATTACAGACAATATGATAAGCGCCCGCCGGCAGGCGGATAATGTCACCGGCTTTTGCGTCTTCAATCAGCGGCTTTTGCTCGCTAAGCTGTCCCTCATTATAAATAGTGAAATGCAACTGTTTTTCGTTAATTTTGCCGTCCGGCAGAATTGCATTTAATTTCAGCCCGCCGGCGTTTAAATTAAAATCTTCCATATAGGTTTTGCCGCCGGCTAAAGTGACGGCTTTGCTCATGCCGGCGCGGCCAAAGGCAACAAAAGCAATATAATCCCCCGGTTTGAGAGAAAATCTGGCGAAACTGTCGGTTGATTGGGCAATAAGCGGCAATTTATTACCCAAGCCAGGATTCGCGCCGTAAACACGCCATTGCAGTCCCTGGCGAACAGGCGGGCCGCCTTCGGTCAAATGTGCTTTCATGGTCAGTTCCGCCTGCCCCGGTGAAGTAACATCTATACCGCGTTTATTATCGGCTGCTGCTTCGCCCTGATTATGTTGCGCTATGGCTGGAGCCTGAGCAGCGGCGGCCTGTCTTACTGCCATTGCTGATTGGGAAAAAGCGGCTTGCGGCATAAAACTCCAAAAGGCCAGATATAAAGGGATAATAAAGCAGCGGGCAAAATTCCGGCTTTTTCGTGTGGAGAAAGAGCAAAATACCGGCAAAGTCCCTCACTTTCAGCATAGGCTGCGCCTGCATCATAAATAAATCTGCCTTGATTGCCGGCAGGGTAAATAATACTTTTCAGGCAATGGAAAAACTGCTGCCGCAGCCGCAAGAGGCAATGGCATTCGGGTTATGAACGGCAAAAGCCTGCCCCATTAAATTATCAATGAAGTCAATTTCGGCTTTATCGAGGAAAGGCAAGGAAATATTATCGATAAAAACCCGCGCCCCGTCCTGTTCTATAACAAAATCATCTCTCTGCGGCTTTTCCTGTTCTACCAATTCATATTTATAGGAAAAGCCGGAACAGCCGCCGCCTTCCACCGAAAGACGCAAGGCAGATTTGCCCGGATTGGCTGCCAGAATGGCGGCAATGCGTTTTGCCGCCGCTGCTGACAAAAAAACTGTCATATATTTTGCCTTTATTCGGGTTTCCCGCCTTTATGCCTGCCTGCCGGCCAAATACATGGCACAGAACCGGCAAAAGTGCGCAATTATGCTGCCATAATCTGTTACAGCGGTTAAACTAGCATATTTTGTCACAATGGGGAAAGGTTTTTATTAAACCTGCCGGTTTAAGCTTGCACGTGTCACAAAAAGCTTGCAACAAAGCCGGAAAGCAAAATAAAACAGTCCTGCCGGCAGCGGAATCGGGAAGCTGGTGCGGCGCCGGTCTGAAATGCGGTTTGAATGACAGGCTGCCGATACAGATAAAGCAGATTTGCAAGGCTATAAGGCTCAATGAAAGAAGCGGGGCAGAAAAATAAAATAATATTGGGTTGCGCTTATGCGGCGCGGGCGCCTTTTGCCGCTAATCCTGAAAAAAGCCGCGGGCGCCTTTTTGCCGAGCCGGCAAGCCGCACGCGCAGCGCTTTCCAGCGCGATCGCGATCGGGTTATTCACGCCAATGCTTTTCGCCGGCTAAAACATAAAACGCAGGTTTTTATTGCTGAAGAGGGGGATCATTATCGCACGCGGCTGACCCATACTATTGAAGTGTCGCAAATTGCCCGCGCCCTGGCGCGCAGTTTGCGGCTTGATGAAGACCTGGCCGAGGCTATTGCTCTTGCCCATGATTTTGGCCACACGCCCTTCGGCCATACGGGGGAAGATGCGCTGAATCTTGTTATGCAGCCGTTTGGCGGGTTTGACCATAATGCCCAGACCTTGCGTATTGTAACCTTGCTGGAGCATCGCTATGCCGCTTTTGACGGGTTAAACCTGACATGGGAGAGCCTGGAGGGCCTGGTCAAGCATAATGGCCCGCTGGCCGGCCGGCACAGTAAAGCCGGCGCAGTTAATCCTTATATTGCGGCTTTTAATGCAAAATGGGATTTGCACCTTGCCGATTTTGCCGGGCTGGAGGCGCAATGCGCCGCTATTGCTGATGATATTGCCTATAATGCGCATGATATTGACGATGGTTTGCGTGCCGGCTTGATAAATTTTGCCCAACTGGACAGGCTGGAGCTGACAGGCAGGCTGGGGCGGCAAGTGCGGCAGCTTTATCCGGGCCTGGACGCGCCGCGCCGCTCTTATGAGCTGGTGCGCCGCCAGATTACCGGCATGGTGGAAGATGTGATAGAAGAAGCCTGCCGCCGGCTGGAAGAGGCGGCGCCGCCTGATATTGAGGCAATTTACAAAGCCTCTCAGCCTTTTGTCGTCTTTTCTGCCGTAATGGCGGCGCAGGAGAAAGAGCTGAAAAGCTTTTTATACAAAAATCTTTACCATAATGAAAGGCTTTTGGCCGGCCGTGCTCAGGCAGAAAATATTCTAAAAGATTTATTTGCTTATTATATGGAAAATCTGCAGGCTCTGCCAAAAGAATGGCAAAACAGAATAATAGCGGAGCAAAAAGACGATGCGGGCAGCAGCCGGGCGCGCATTATTGCCGATTTTATTGCCGGCATGACGGATAATTATGCTCTCAATTCTTATGAAAGCCTGTTTGACCGCAAGGTAAATCTGGCTTAAACAGAGTGGCAGGGGAGCCGGGCAATAAACGGAATTTGGGCGCTAATGACGATGAAGACTATGAATATTTTTAATCTTTTTGAAAGCCGCCTTAAAGAAAAAATAATAAAAGCCGGCTTGCGGGCAAAAGACGGCGCGCCGCTTGATCTTGATTTGGTCAGTATAGAAGCGCCGCGTGATGCCTCGCATGGCGATATTGCTACCAATGCGGCTATGGTGCTGGCCGGCCAATACGGCGAAAATCCGCGTAATCTGGCCGGCAGACTGGTTGCTTTACTGCAAGATGACAAGGATATTGCCGCTGTAAATGTGGCCGGGCCGGGCTTTATCAATATCAGGCTGAAAGAGAGTTGCTGGCAGGCTTTATTGGGCAATATTCTGGCCGCCGGGCGCAATTACGGCCGCTCTGACCGGGGGAAGAAGGCTAAAATCAATGTGGAATATGTTTCTGCCAATCCGACCGGGCCTTTGCATGTCGGCCATTGTCGCGGGGCGGTTGTCGGCGATGTTCTGGCTAATTTATTGCATTTTGCCGGTTTTAATACGGTCAAGGAATATTATGTCAATGATGCCGGCGGCCAGATTGATGTTTTGGCGCAATCCGTGTTGCTGCGTTATCGTGAGGCGCTGGGTGAAATTATCGGCGCGATTCCTGAGGGGCTTTATCCCGGCGCTTATCTGGTGCCGGTGGGGCGGGAACTGGCAGAAATCTATGGCGACAGCCTGCTCTCCCGCGATAAAGGCGAAGCGCTGGCGCTGGTAAAGGATTATGCCGTCAAGGCGATGCTGGCTCTGATTCGCGAGGATTTGCGCAGCCTGAATATTCATCACGAAAAATTTTTTTCGGAGCGGTTTTTGCATAAAAATGACGCCGCGGCCATTAGAGCGGCGATTGATGATTTGACTGTGCGCGGCTATGTTTATAAGGGTGTTTTGCCGCCGCCCAAGGGCAAAAAAACTGCCGATTGGGAAAATCGCGAACAGACTTTATTCCGTTCTACTGCTGTGGGTGATGATGTGGACAGGGCACTGATAAAGGCTGACGGCTCTTACACTTATTTTGCCGCCGATATTGCCTATTTCAAGGATAAATATGATCGCGGCTTTAAAGAGATGATTTATATTCTCGGCGCTGATCACGGCGGTTATGTCAAACGGCTGCAAGCTGTCGCCAAGGCTGTTTCCGGCGGCAAGGCCAGGCTTGATGCGCTTTTGTGCCAGTTGGTCAGGCTGTATCGCAATGGTGAGCCGGCGCGCATGAGCAAGCGGGCGGGCAATTTTGTCACTTTGCGTGATGTGGTAGAGGAAGTCGGCAGCGATGCAGTGCGTTTTATGATGTTATATCGCAAGGCCGATGCGCCGCTGGATTTTGATTTTGCCAAAGTGACCGAACAATCCAGAGATAATCCGGTTTTTTATGTGCAATATGCGCATGCGCGCTGTTATTCTGTTTTGCGGCAGGCCGCCGGGCAAATAGGGGTGACAGGCTTAACCCGTGAAAATTGGCCGGCAGCGGCGCTGGAGCGGCTAAATGATGAGAGTGAATTGGCGCTTATTCGTAAAATGGCAGCATATCCGCGCCTGATCGAGGCTGCCGCCCTGGCGCGTGAGCCGCATAGGCTGGCTTTTTACCTTTATGAATTGGCTGCCGATTTTCACGCTCATTGGAATAAGGGCAATGATACTGTATCCCTGCGCTTTATCCAGCCGCAGGATCAGGCGCTGACAATAGCGCGTCTGGCGCTGGTGCAGGCTGTTGCCGATGTTCTGGCCGGCGGCCTGATGCTAATGGGAGTTTCAGCCCCGCAGGAAATGTAGGCAAGTGCGCCAATAAGGCGGTTTGTGCATTCTGTTGGCGGCCTTGTCGGCTTTTTGCCGTGCTCTTGCCCCAAACAGGGCAGAAACGGGCCGCATAGCGAATCAGTTGACGCGGCGGAGCTTCGAGCCGGGAGAGGGGGTTTCTGTATTTTTCGTTAAAATAGATTTTGTTTTTTGTCTTTTATGTGCTGCAAACTGCTTTTTGTTGGAAAAAACAGGCTTTTTCTGTGTATTTTCTTTAAAAAAACGGCTGAGGCGGCAAAAAGGCAATCTTTTTTTATATGTCTCTGGCATATTTTAAGCTTATCGTATCGTCTGGCATATTAAAAGTTTTCGGCACAAAGGGGAGATTTTGTCCGATAGGAACACAGATATGAACTTTGATCGTAAATCCGGCAATAATAGTGGTAAAGTCGCGGAAGGTTCCAATACCTTTCCGGAGCTCCCCCGTATGTTTGGCGGCAAGGCACAAAACGGCTTTTCCGGCCGTAATCTGCCTGCCGATCAGCATAATTTTGCGGGTGATGAGTATCCTTCGGGTGCGTTTCCAGCCCTTGATATTGCTTATCCTGATCAGACTATTCATGATGCAGGCGGCAGTTTTGTGTCTGATAATAATACGACAGAGTTTGAGGCTGATTTTCAGGCCTGTAATGAGATGAGTGGACAAGCATTTGGGGCCGGGCAGGCTGAGCCTTATAATGCTGCGCCGCCGAATAATCCTTATCAATATGATAATTCGGCCGCCGGCCGGCCGGGCTCGGCTTTTTATGCGGACGAGCAATATGAAACCTATATGCCGCAGCAGGAAATATATAATCCCGCCAATGAAGCGAGGGGGCGTGATTTGCCGGCAATGGAGGCTGGTGAGCAGGGTTTTGCCGGTAGGAACGGTTATGCTCATCAATCTTTTGCACCGGAGGCGAGGCAGGATATATATAGCCGGCATGATGATGACGCTTATGGGCAAAGCCGACCTCAATATGCGGCCGTAGCGGAGTCCTATTCTGATGAAGCGCCCTATGCGCCTGATCCGGCGCAGGGAGAACCGGGAATGACAGAGAGATATTTTGTCGAAAATAATAATATTCAGGGCGGCAGGGCGGTTGATGATGATTCTGCTGAAAGCGGATTGCAGGACAGGCTTTTTGCTGAAGAAACATTTCATAGCGGCCTGAATGAAGGGGCTTTGCTCCAGCCGGCCCGTTTTGAGCCGTCCGATTATGATTATGACTATGATTATAATGCGCCGGCGGAAGAGCCGGCTATGCCGGGTTTGGCTGCTGAAGAAAGAGAATATCCTGCTGTTAATGCTTATGAGCGGCAGGATTTTATGTCGCCGGCTCAGGCTGCCTCACCCCGGGATTATGATTTTTCCGATTCCGGAAATGAAGAAAGAAACGCTGCGGCGCCTTCTGCTATTGGGCAAAGCTTTTCTCACGGCTATAATTTGCAGGCTGCTTCATATAATAGCGGGGCGCAACCGCTCTATTATGATAGCGGGGTTGCGCGACAAAATAGCGGGCAGTTTTTTTCTGCTGCTTCTGCGGGGCTTTATAGAGAGCAGGGTATGGCACCGGCGCAAAGTGAAAAAGCGGGCGGAGATTTTGCCGCGGCCGGTTTTGCTTATACCGATATTATGGAAGAGCCGCCTTATAATACGGGTGATGAAGCGCCGCTGCCTTTTATTGAAGACGAAGAAGAGGATAATTTTGCCGCTGACTTTGCTCGCTTAAAGGCTGATACTGCCACAATAAATGAAGCAGCAGGCGGAGGTATCGCCGGCGATTTTGAAGAAATAGCTGCAAGCCGGCCGGCCCGGGCAGAGCGCAGTAAAGCAGCTATTGCTGCTGGTTTGGCCGATTCGGCTGCTCCGGCGCCCAAAGCGCAGCCGGGCGGGATTCAAGCGGCTGCCCATGCCGGCGGGCAGAATTTTGCCGCTGATGCGGCTTATGGTGACGGCCTATATGACTGGGCAGCCCCTGCTGCTGTGCCGCCGGCTCCGTATAAACGCAAGCCCTTGCCGGTGCAGGGAGGCAAGGGTAAAAAAATAATATTACTGGTGGCGGTGTTTATTATTTTACTGCTTGCCGGCGCCGGGCTTTATTGGGTGTTTAGCGGCCGTCAGGCAGCTTATAGCGGCGGGCCCGTAATTATTCACAAGGCTGTGGGGGATTATAAGGTCAAGCCGGATAATTCTGCGGTAAAAGCGGCCAATAATCAGGAGCAATCTGTTGCAGAAGGCGTAAGCGGCGATAATGCTGCCCAAAATCAACAGGAAATGTTGATTGACAAGACGGAAGCTCCGGTTGAAATGCAGAAAATGGAAGAAAGATTGCCTTTTTCTGATGAAGGCAGTTTTGATCAATCTTCGGTTGATTCTCTGGTGAAATCTGTTGTGGCGCGGGCCACTCCGGTTCACATTATACCAAGTGTGCGTGTCGGCGCTGACAGGAAAATTATTGCTTCTGCCGGGCGCGATACGGAAAAGGTGCTGCTTCCCGGTGCTCAGGGCAGCTTTACGGTGAAACAGGGGCATAAGCAGAACCAGGTCGACAACAAAAATGCGCTGGCGCCGCCTGTAGCGGCAGCTTCGTCTGCTACGGCGCCGCCGCCGGTGAAACCGGCAGAGCGCGTTGCTTCGCCGGTGCAAAAAACTGCTGCTGCAAAAGCCGATTCTGCCCAAATGGCCGCCGCCGCCGTTGGGGGCAATTTTTATATGCAAATATCTTCGCAACCAAGTAAGGAAGCGGCTGAGCAATCTATCCGTATGGCGAAGAAATATTTAAGTGAAGATACTGGGCGCCGAATTGTCATTGTCCCGGCCCTTATTCCGAATAAAGGGACATATTATCGCGTGCGTATCCAGGCAGAAAGCCGCGAAGCCGCCGCTCATTTATGTGAAGAATACAAGCAGGCCGGCGGTACTTGCTTTGTGGCACAGTAATTTTTGAAAATTTATTATATAAATATTTTTCCTGCTGATTTTTCCCTTTATTGTTTATGATTTACTCTCCCCGAAATTTGCTTTTTTGCTGTATGCCTTGGGCTATAAAGGCCGTTTATTATGGCTGGGAGACTTTCCGTTTTAAAAGAAAAATATTTTTTACCGGTTGAAGCTGTAAGGTAACAGGAATTCCCTGTTTTAGCTGTCTAATATTTGCTTTATACAACATAAAATATTTCAGACCAAACAGGCACTGATTCAGATCGCAACGAAAAATCCATATTGACAAACGCTCCGTATTTCTTATCAAAAAAGAGGAAGCGAAAGATAAAACAGAGCAAAAGGGCAAGAATCTTCAACAGGCTTTATTATTTCTGCTTGCAATTTATTAGCCAGGCATCATAAATCGGGTGATCTACAGCATTCAGGCCGGGGCTGTCGGCAAACATCCAGCCGGTAAAAATACGTTTGATTTTTTGATCCAGCGTTATTTCATTCACTTCAACAAAACTATCTGTTTTGACTGCTTCATCTGCCGGATTAGTATAACAAATGCGCGGCGTAATTTGCAAAGAGCCGAATTGATATGTCTCATTGATACGAATATTAAAAATTGTCGTGCGCCCTGTTATTTTATCCAGGCCGGAAAAAACGGCAATCGGATTACGAATACGCTCGGCTGGCGCTGACAGGCTACAGATAAAAAGCGTGGCGCCGGACAAAGCAAAAACGGCCAGCACATGCTTTATACGATTAAAGGCAGTAAATTTTCTCATTTCAGTCGACATATATTATAACAGGCCTTTGCCGTTTACTCTCACTCATTTTCACTCTCATAACAGGGTTATAATATAAAAAAGGCTGTTTTACTATTATCTCTCTGAAAATTGCCGATATTTTTAAAACAAGACTCTGTTTCCCGATTACGATGATAAAACCATGTTTGCCCATAACCGCACCGAATAGCGATTATCAGGCAAAACCGCCAAATCAACTGCTTTACAATGGCGTATACAGAAAGCTGTTGCAAGGTGCCGGTGCCGGAATAGCGCACATAGCAGCGATTAGCCGGTCTAACGCGTCTATTAGCCAATATAGGTGCGGCAGCACCGGAATATAGCGGCAAAAGCATAGGTGCCATTAAACTTTCAGGCTCGGCACTCGCGCCACTATAAGCAGGAATCATAATTCTTAAGGCTTTATTTGAAGGCTATTAGCGGCTGCCGGCACCATAATCGGCCGGAAAGAGCGAAATTTTATCCCGGCTAAAATGGCCGGCGCCTCGCCATAACACGGCACGTCTTGCCCCGGCAAACCGTCTTCAAGCCAAAATTCGATGAGCAAAACCACTGCTCCGGTCAGTTTTCCGGTGCCCAGGCTTCATAATCACCTGTGACTTGCGGCCTTTGGCCGTGATGCGCTATTGAGCCTTGCGGCCTGTAAGCGGCAAATGTGCCGGTCAAATTAGGCTGATGCGGTTTCTCCCATGTATGCGGGTGATAATTTTCCTGAGAGGGAGGAATATCTACACGATGATGAATCCAGCCATGCCAACCAGGCGGGATAGTAGAGGCATCAGAATAATTTTTATAAATAACCCAGCGGCGCGGCTTCCCTTCTTTGGTTGTGCCGCCCTCATAATATATATTGCCAAATTCATCATGACCGATATATCGGCCTTTGCGCCATGTATAAAAGCGCATGCTGAGTGTGCTGCCGTTCCACCAGGTGAAAATCTGCTTGAATAAACGCGCCATTGCCAATATTCCCACTCGAAGATAAATTATTCCCGAAGCTTGAGGCCCAACCGAACTGCCTGCCAATTCCAACCAGTTCCGCCATTTTGGCCTGATTATAATTTATATACCAGAAATTTGCGCCTTAATCTTCAAGATTCAGTTTTTGTTTAATTACAATATTGACAGTTTGCGGGTTTACTTTGTCGCCTGTCGCCTTCATCACCTGGCCGACAAACCAGCCGGCAAGGCCTGGCTTTGTTTTTGCCTGTTCCACTTTATCCGGGTTCGCCCGCATAATATTTTCAACCGCTTTTTCAATGGCTGCATTGTCGGTTACCTGCTCCAGGCCGCGTTGTGCAACAATTTTTTGCGGGTCGCCGCCTTCCTGCCAGATAATTTCAAACACATCTTTGGCAATTTTGCCGGAAATCACTCCGGTTTTGATAAGCCGGATAATTTCGCTTAACTGCTCCGGCTTTATTGGCGATTTTTCAATCGGCAAAGCGCTCCGATTCAAAGCGCCGAGTAAATCATTAATTACCCAATTCGCCGCGGCTTTGCCGTCTTTTTCCACATCGGGCTGCGCTGCTACCAGCGCCTCAAAATAATCGGCGACAGCCTTTTCACTCACCAGAATAGAGGCATCATAAGCACTCAAACCCAAAGCCTCAATGAAACGTTTTTTCTTTTCATCAGGCAATTCCGGCAAATCAGCGGCCAGTTTATCAACAAATTCCTGATCAAATTTGAGCGGCAACAAATCCGGATCGGGAAAATAGCGATAATCATGCGCTTCTTCTTTGGAGCGCATGGAGCGCGTTTCCCCCTTTGCCGCATCAAACAGGCGCGTCTCCTGCGCGATTGTGCCACCATCTTCCAGAATGGCGATGTGACGGCGCGCTTCATAATCAATCGCCTGACCGACAAAACGAATGGAATTGACATTTTTAATTTCGCAGCGCGTGCCGAAAGGCTCGCCGACACGGCGCACGGAAACATTGACATCGGCGCGCATGGAACCTTCGTCCATATTGCCGTCACAAGTGCCGAGATAACGCACAATCATGCGCAATTTGGTCAAATAGGCTTTCGCCTCTTCACTTGAGCGCAAATCCGGCCGGGAGACAATTTCCATCAAGGCCACGCCGGCGCGATTCAAATCAACAAAAGACATTGTCGGGTGCTGATCATGCAGGGATTTGCCGGCATCTTGCTCCAGATGCAGGCGCTCAATGCCGATTTCTACCTCTTCAAACCGGCCTTTATTATCCGGCCCGACCGAGACAAGAATTTTACCTTCGCCGACAACAGGCTGGCGAAACTGCGAAATCTGGTAGCCTTGCGGCAAATCAGGATAAAAATAATTTTTGCGGTCAAATACTGAGGTCAGATTGATTTTAGCGCGCAGCCCCAGCCCCGTGCGCACGGCCTGACGCACGCATTCGGCATTGATAGCCGGCAGCATGCCCGGCATAGCGGCGTCAATCAGCGACACATTATCATTCGGCTCTGCTCCAAAATCTGTCGCCGCACCTGAAAATAATTTTGACCGGGAGCTTATCTGGGCATGAACTTCCATGCCGATAATAATTTCCCACTCACCCGTTGCTCCGGCAATCAGGCGTTTGGGATCAGCCTGGCGCGCTTCAATCAGACTCATAATTTATCCGCTGCTTCCACAATAAGCGGCATAATAAAACAGCCGCATTTCCTTGGCATAAAGCCTGTTTTATTTGCCTTTTTCACGAAATCTCTCTCACTCTGCCACCTGAAACCTGTCCATTTAAGCCGCCATAATCATATTTACAAAAGCCGCCTGCGTTTGACATCAGGCGGCATAGCCTCTTCCGCCAATAAAGTCACTGCCTCTGTTAACGGCAATTCCTTTTGGTCTTTGGCGCCCAGGCGGCGCATATTAACTGTGCCTTTTTCTGCCTCCCTCTGGCCGCAAACAAGAATCACCGGCACTTTTTGCAAGGAATGCTCGCGTATTTTATAATTTATTTTTTCATTGCGCAAATCGGCAGCAGCGCTCAAGCCCGCTGCCTTTAACTGCGCCGCAACCTGCCCGGCATAGGCATCGGCCTCTGCCGTAATAGTGGCAACAATCACCTGCTGCGGTGCAAACCATAGCGGCATATGGCCGGCAAAATTTTCAATCAAAATGCCAAGAAAACGCTCCATAGAGCCGCAAATAGCGCGATGAATCATTACCGGGCGCTGTTTTTCCGAATCTTTGTCAATATAAAAAGCGCCAAAACGCTCAGGCAGGTTGAAATCCACCTGAGTCGTGCCGCATTGCCATTCCCGGCCAATGGCATCTTTCAGCGTATATTCAAATTTCGGCCCGTAAAAAGCGCCTTCACCCGGCAAAATACCGGTTTTGATTTTACCGCCGGCCTGTGCTTCAATTTTTTTCAGCACATCAGCCATAATAGCTTCGGCTTTATCCCATAAAGCACCGGAACCAACCCGTTTTTCCGGCCGGGTAGAAAGTTTGACCGTAATATCATGAAAGCCGAAATCGGCATAAGTGGATAAAATCAATTCGTTAATCTGCAAACATTCTTCTGCCAGTTGCTCCGGCAGGCAGAAAATATGGGCATCGTCCTGGGTGAAGCCGCGCACCCGCATCAGCCCGTGCAGGGCACCGGAAGGCTCATAACGATGCACAGCGCCGAATTCTGCCATTTTTACCGGCAAATCACGATAAGATTTCAGCCCATGCTTGAAGATTTGCACATGGCCGGGGCAATTCATCGGCTTTAGCGCATAAACGCGGTCGTCATCAGCCTCATCACCGGCCGGGGTAACCTTGAACATATTTTCACGATACCAGTCCCAATGGCCTGAAAGCTCCCATAAAGATTTATCCAGCACTTGCGGGGCATTGACTTCGACATAATTATGGTCGTCCAGCCGGCGGCGCATATAGGCAACCAGATTTTGAAACATTTTCCAGCCTTTGGCGTGCCAGAAGACAACGCCCGGGCCTTCTTCCTGAAAATGGAACAAATCCATTTCACGCCCCAGCCGGCGGTGATCGCGCTTTTCTGCTTCTTCCAGCCGGGTTAAATAGGCTTTCAGCTCTTTTTCATGAGCAAAAGCGGTGCCGTAAATACGGGTGAGCATGGGGTTGCGCGAATCACCGCGCCAATAGGCGCCGGCCACTTTCATCAGCTTGAAAGCATTGCCGATAAAACCGGTAGAAGCCATATGCGGGCCGCGGCATAAATCAAACCAGTCGCCCTGAAAGTAGATTTTCACATCTTCCCCGGCAGGAATGGCATCGATCAGTTCCACTTTATAGGCCTCACCTTTGGCAGCAAAAATTTCTTTTGCTTTTTCCCGCGACCAGATTTCTTTGCGGAAAGCCCGGTTACGGGCAATAATCTCACGCATTTTTGCTTCAATCAGCGGCAGCTCTTCTGCGGTAAACGGCTTGTTGCGGGCAAAATCATAGTAAAAGCCGTTTTCAATAACCGGGCCGATAGTCACCTGTGTGCCGGGAAACAGCTCCTGCACCGCTTCGGCCAGCACATGGGCGCAATCATGGCGGATAAGCTCCAGCGCGCGCGCATCTTCCCGCATAATAAGCTCAAATTTGCCGGTTTTGCTCTTAATCGGCGTGACTTTATCGGCCAAATCCTGCAAGACCCCGTCCAGGCTGTAAGCCACGGCTTTTTTGGCCAGCGATTTGGAAAGCGAGGCAGCAATATCCGCCCCTGTTACCCCGGCAGGATAGCTGCGTTCCGCGCCATCGGGAAAAGAGAGAAAAATTTTCTCAGACATGCAAAACCTCAAATCAGCACAGGCATTGCTGCCTGTTTATACTGCCAATACCGGAGTCTGAACACTGATTTTGGCAGGCGGAGCAAACCTCACCCCCTTGTTTAAGCAAAAAAAGCGAAAAAGGAAAGGTCTCATTGCTTGCTCTTGTTAAAATCCTGCTGTTTTAATAATTCAGGCGGCCGTTTTTCCGGTTCATCATCGCCGGCCGATAAGGACGGTAAATGCCAATAGCGCCACGGCTTGAAAGGGGAATAATAAGCGGGCAGGGCGGCCGGCACCGGGTCAAAGCCATATGTGCCGCCGGGGCCGCAGCGGATAAAGCGAAACAGCGCTATAAAACTGCCCGCCCACAGGCCATAACGGGCTATGGCCTCATAGCCATATTCCGAGCATGTGGGCAAATGGCGGCAATGGCCGCCGATAAAGCCGGAAAGGCTGAGCTGATAAAGCCGGATAAGAGCCGTGCCGAAAAGGCGCCCCGGCGTTTTCGGCCATGGGGCGGCAAAATTCCGGCCTCTAAATTTGGGCTGCTTTTGCAGTTTTTGCTGAATCATATATTTTTAAAGGAATGTCTTGTGTATTTTTGCTGCCTGTTTTGGCGCTGACAGCTTCCCATTCCGCCTGTCTTATTATATGGTAGCGCCCTTGCGGCAAGGCGTATCCCGCTTAATATAGCTTAAACTCCGAGTAAAATATATAGTGACCGAAATTATGGCAATGAAAAATAAAAAAACAGCAAAATCAGCAAATGAGGCAGATTTGCGCCGGCCGAGCCAGGCTGAAGCCGAGCAGGCGGTGCGCACGCTTTTGCTCTGGATAGGGGAAAATCCGGAGCGTGAAGGGCTGTTAAAGACGCCTGAGCGCGTGGTTAAGGCCTATAATGAATTATTTAGCGGCTATGGCAGGGAGCCGGCAGAAGTTCTGGGCACGGCCTTTGAGGAAGTGGGCGGTTATGATGCGCCGGTGCTGATTAAAAATATTCCTTTTTATTCGCATTGCGAGCACCATATGGTGCCGATTATCGGCAAAGCTTCTATTGCTTATATGCCGGCGGGCGCGGTTATCGGCCTTTCCAAACTGGCGCGGCTGATAGAAATTTATGCCCGCCGCCTGCAAACGCAAGAGACAATGACAGCACAAATTGCCGATGCGCTGGAGCGCAATTTAAAGCCGCGCGGTGTGGCAATATTGCTGGAGGCTGAGCATTTATGTATGGCTATGCGCGGTGTGCACAAGCAGGGTTCCAGCACCATTACCACTATTTTCCGCGGCATTTATGCCAGAGACGCGGCTTTGAAAACAGAATTTCTGCGCCTCCTGGGCAAATGACGGGCTGACGGCTCCGCTGCTGCTTAAACCGGTTTGAGTAACAAGGCAGCAAATGCCGCGGGTGGCTCATAAAGCGTGACAGACAAATATGCTGTCAGCCGGGCGGCTGCCTGAACTGCGCGGTTAATTTTGCGCCCGATAGCGGGGAACCGTGCCCTGCGGTTTGCTGAATGCGCCGGCGAGGGGGGGTTCATTGCCTTGGGTGCCGGCGCGGTATTAGCAGCGGCGAGGGGAATTTTATTGCGCTTGCTGCGCCTGTGCCGCAGTATCGTGTTTGCAAAAGGGCAGGCAGCGCGCCGTGACGGCTATAAATTCTGACGAATAGATGTGTCGTATCACCCCACCGCCCGGGCAGAAAAGCGGCTGTCTGTGCTAAAAAGCGCTTGTAAATTTTTCGGCAATTTGCTACAGGCTTTGACACGCGGATTACCGCTTTTGCAGCGGGGTGCCTTATTTGTATCAGGCGGATCGGCGATATTTATGCGGTCGTGGCGGAATTGGTAGACGCGCAGCGTTGAGGTCGCTGTGGGGCAACCCGTGGAAGTTCGAGTCTTCTCGGCCGCACCATTTTTTCTTGTTTCTAAGCTTATAGTTTTTGGCCCTTAGGGAAAGTGAGCTATGGCGAAACGGATTAAGAACTCTCTCACTCGCGAAGAAATAGCTATTGCCAAAGCTCTTTTAGAGCGAGGATTTTCTAATCAGGAAATAGTAAATTGGATAAATATCGGGCGTGCTTTGCCGATAAATGGCGGGCGTATGTCTGATACAGTAAAGAGCGATGGCATTATTCCGAAAGCTTCTGAAGAAGAAGCGGATAATTTCTTATACAAGAAACGCAATTACGATTATAAAACCGGGCTAAACCCTGTTGATGATGCGCGTTTAATCTATGCGCGTGAAGCTATGTGTGCCGCCGTTGGTATTTTTAATAATCCCTCTATCCTCTTTAAAGCGGAGGGTTTTTGCGTTCTGGCCAATATAGCCTGGACGTATCTGGTGCATGAATATTGTCTCAGGAAAAATATCAGTATTCAGCAGGATAATGGGCAGACGTCAACGCTGGAGTTTTTGATAAATCAGCCTGATTTTCCTTTAGCACAAGGTATTAAGGATAATCTGGCTTCTTTAAAACGATTCCGTGATGCTATTGAGCATAAATTGCCTGATATTCGTATTGAAACGCGCTATGATATGCTGTTTCAAGCGTGCTGTCTGAATTTTGATAAAATGCTGAGAGAGTGGTTTGGTGAACGGCTTTCCCTGCAAAAAGAATTATCTATTGCCCTGCAATTTGCCAAACATGATATTCACGGCATTGCCGAATTGCAGAAGCATAGTGTTCCGCGTGAATTGCAGGCTCTTGATGCACAGGTTTACGGCAATCTGAGTGAAGAGCAGCTTAAAGATTTGGAATATCGGTTTAAACTTGTCTATGTAAAACAGGCAGTTCCCAAAGGCAGCGCTGATATGGCGGTTGAATTTGTTGCACCTGATTCCGCAGAGGGAAAACAAATCCATAATATTTTACTCAAAAAATCTTACGCTGATAAAGATTATCCTTTTAGGCCTATGGCTGTATGCGAAGCAGTCAGAAAAGCTACTGGTCGCAAATATACTGGTAATCAACATACAGAAGCATGGAAAAGGCATAAAGTTAGGCCGGCGGGGAAAATTGTTCCCAAAAAGGGGCAAGTTCAGAGCAAATATTGTCATTATCGTAGAACCCATAAGGATTATTTGTATAATCAGGCTTGGGTCGATCTGCTCATTGCGGAAGAGAAGGCAAAAGCTGTTAAGCCATAGAATTTGGTGCACCCGACAGAATTCGAATCTGTGACCTCTGCCTTCGGAGGGCAGCGCTCTATCCAGCTGAGCTACGGGTGCCTAAATTTGCCCGGCCGGTGTAATAACGCCGACAGGCGGCAATAACCAGACAAAATACGCTGTTTCAGCCCGAAACCGGCGGCCAAAACAAAACAGCAACCCGCTTTTAACCTATTGCTTTGCCGGCTTCAATCCTGAAATGCGTTTTGCCGCAATATTTTCACCCTATATCAATATTTCGCTTTATATATTTTGTCGGACTGTTCGCATTTTGCTGTCTTTGTCGATTTGAGCGCAGCTAAAACTATCATTAAAAAGCCCTATTTGCGGTAGATTGTCGCAGGCAGAGGCTAAATCGAGACAGGTAAGGGTGTTTTATGCGTCATCTTTTGCAAGATAAATCTTTGTTCAAAGAGGCTGTGCCGATTGCCGGTGCCTGGGTTGCGGCGCGTTCGGGCGAGTCTCTGGCTGTGCATAACCCCGCCACAGGAGAAGCAATCGGCCAGGTGCCGGTTTGCAGTGCGGCACAGGTGGAAAAAGCGATTGCCGCCGCTGCAACCGCGCAGAAAGCCTGGGCAAAAAAGCCGGCTAAAGAACGCGCTGATATTTTGCGCGCATGGTATAATCTGCTTATCGCCCATAAAAAAGATTTAGGGCTGATTTTAACGGCCGAACAGGGCAAGCCGCTGGCGGAAGCGATTGGTGAAGTTGAATATGGCGCCAGCTTTATTGAATGGTTTGCCGAAGAGGCGCGCCGTATTAACGGCGAAATAATCCCCGCGCCACAGGCAGATAGACGTCTGATTGTGCTCAAACAGCCGATTGGGGTAGCGGCGGCTATTACGCCGTGGAATTTCCCTAATGCCATGATTACCCGCAAGGCGGCGCCGGCTCTAGCCGCCGGTTGTGCTATGGTGCTAAAACCCGCCAGTCAGACACCGTTTTCTGCCATTGCTTTGGCTGTGCTGGCCGAGCGAGCGGGGCTGCCTTTGGCGCTGTTTAGCATAGTCACCGGCAAATCGGCAGAAATCGGCGCGGTTTTGACCCAAAGCCCGGTTGTGCGTAAATTAAGCTTTACCGGCTCTACCGCAGTGGGCGCCGGGCTTTATGCGCAATCGGCCACGACAATCAAGAAATTATCGCTGGAATTAGGCGGTAATGCACCTTTTATTGTTTTTGACGATGCCGATATTGATGCGGCCGTTGCCGGCGCACTTATCGCCAAATTTCGCAATAACGGCCAGACTTGCGTTTGTGCCAATCGTCTCTATGTGCAGGCAAAAATCTATGACCGTTTTGCTGCCAAATTGAAACGGGCTGTCGGCCGGCTGAAGCTGGGTAACGGGCTGGAAAGCGGCGTGACATTGGGGCCGTTGATTGATAAGGCAGCGGTAGAAAAGGTGAAAGAACATATTGCCGATGCACTGGCGAAAGGCGGTAAAATTATCCTTGGCGGCAAGTCTTCCGCTTTGGGCGGCACATTTTTTGAGCCGACCATTCTGACCGATATAACGGCAAAAATGCAGATAGCGCGGGAAGAAACTTTTGGCCCGGTGGCGCCGCTTTTCCGCTTTGATGATGAAGATGATGTCATTGCCCAGGCCAATAATACGGAATTCGGCCTGTCTTCCTATTTTTATGCCAAAGATATGGCCCGCGTCTTTCGCGTGGCAGAGGCGTTGGAATATGGTATTGTCGGTGTTAATACCGGGCTTGTTTCCACCGCCGAGGCGCCTTTTGGCGGTATAAAATATTCCGGCCTTGGGCGCGAAGGGTCGCATTTCGGCATTGAGGATTTTCTTGAGCTGAAATATGTTTGTATCGGCAATATTCTATGATTGCTTTTGCCTTGATTTCGCTCTATAGACTCTCCGGAGGAGAGGGGATTACGCTTCAATCAAAGCGAATTCTTTTGCTTGTCCCGCGTCATTAAGAGTATGGAGAGAAAAATGAAGAAAACAATTACTGCGCTTCTCGTTGCTTTTGCTGCTTCGAGTGCTGTTCCTGCTGTGGCTGCTGCCCAGCCTAAAGCTGTGTCGGATCATGGCCGGGCGGTTGTTCAGTCTGCCGTTCCTTTTGATAAATTGCCGGCTTCCACGCGCGGCCTAGTTAAAGCCACTGAAAAAATGCACCGCGAGATGATGATTGATTATATCGGCAATGCCGATATTGATTTCACCCGCGTGATGATTGCTCACCATAAAGGCGCCATTGCTATGGCCGAGGTAGAGTTGAAATATGGCAAAGATGAGCAGACACGCGCTCTTGCCAAAGAAATTATCGCCACGCAGAAAAAAGAAATCCGTCAGATGGAGGCATGGCTGAAGCAAAAACGCGAAGCCTATGATCAATATCTCAAAGATGAGAAGAAAGCCGCCCGCGAAGAAGCGCGCGCTTATGCTGAAAAATCCAAGGCCGATGCGGAAGCCGCCAAGGCTCAGTCAGAGCGGATTCAGCCGACAAAATAATCTTTGTCGCAGCCGGTCATGGCTTACAGCTTTTTTAAGGACTCTTCGGTTTCGCCGGGGAGTCTTTTTATTTGCTGTGTGCAGAATGCAGATAAATTTGCAAAACACTGTCCAGGTTTACAAGAATGAGGTTAGATTCTATATAATAGGCAATTATGTTTTTGCAGGGCCAAGATGCTATTATGAACGGGACTGTGGCAGACAGAATCAGCGCAGGCGAGATTACTCAAATTCATACGATTCTAACAGAAAAATTTTCTAATTCCAAAGACCCCATTTCTCCGCCCGGAATAAAAGACCGGAATATGCTTGAATCTTCAGCCGCCAGAGCTTTTCAATCAGCCGGAATAAAAGCTGCTTATGGCACAATTCATCAGAAAGCGGCTGTTTTGTTTCATGCTATTATCAATAATCACCCTTTTTATAATGGTAATAAACGCACAGCCTTGATCGCTGCTCAGGTTTTATTGGCAAGAGAAAATTACTGGTTGCATGATATTACAGATAAGCAATTATATGAATTTACCAAAAAAACTGCGGCGCATAAAATATCGGAAGATAAAAAAATGAAGTCGCCGATATTACTAAATGGCTTGAAGCCAATACGAGAAAAACCACAAAAGGTGATTGTCCTTTGACGCTCCGCGTTCTGGGAGAAATTTTAAAGAAATTTGACTATCGCACAAAAATTTCGGGGGAATTTGTTAATATTTATAACCGTGACGGGAAACATATTGAGCGTATTATCAAGAGAGGTATTCAAGGTTTTGCGCCTTATGACCCAGATTATATTTCGGGCCTGCGCAAAAGACTAAAACTGGATTTTAAAAACGGTTGCGACAGTGAGAAATTTTACGATGATAAGGGCTTAGATAATATTACTTCAGGGCTTATTGATCTACGGGTGGGGGTAATAAAGCGCTTGGCTAAGACATGATCTTATGTTCAAGATCTCTAGCCGCGCCGATAAGAAAGCGGCCGCGAGAACCGCTTGACTTTTTAGACGCTTTTTTGGCTCAGATAGCGCTCCAGCCAGTGAATATCATAATCACCTTTGATAATATCGGGATTATTGACCAGATCCTGGAAGAGCGGCACAGTTGTGCGAATACCGTCTACTACAAATTCGTCTAAAGCGCGTTTCAGCCGCATAATAGATTGCTGCCTGTCTTTGCCGTGGACAATCAGTTTGCCAATAAGGCTGTCATAATAAGGCGGAATACGATAACCGGAATAAACGCCGGAATCTACCCGCACACCAAACCCCCCCGGCGCGTGAAAATGGGTAATCAAACCGGGCGAAGGCGTAAAATGCACCGGATCTTCGGCATTGATGCGGCATTCTATCGCATGGCCGGTAAAACGCACATCTTCCTGCCGCAAGGCCAAATCTTCGCCGGCGGCAATGCGAATTTGCTCTTGCACCAGATCAATGCCGGTAACGGCTTCGGTCACCGGGTGCTCCACCTGTAGGCGCGTATTCATTTCAATAAAATAAAAAGCACCGTTTTCATAGAGGAACTCGATTGTCCCGGCGCCGCGATATTGCAGCCTGGCACAGGCATCAGCAACAATTTTACCGATTTTGGCACGCTGCTCCGTGTTGATAACCGGAGAGCCTGCCTCTTCCCATAATTTTTGATGGCGGCGCTGCAAAGAGCAATCGCGCTCACCCAGATGAATGGCATTGCCTCTGCCGTCTGCCAAAATCTGCACTTCAATATGGCGAGGCCTTTCCAGATATTTTTCAATATAGACTGAATCATCGCCAAAAGCCGCTGCCGCCTCAGATCGAGCCGCATTGAGCGCCAAAGATAATTCTTCTGCCTGACGGACAGTTTTCATACCGCGGCCGCCGCCGCCGGCCGAGGCTTTGATAAGAACCGGATAACCGATTTCAGCCGCAATTTTCAATGCCTGCGCTTCATCATTAACGGCACCCGCCGAGCCCGGCACAATGGGAATCCCCAATTCCTGCGCCGTTTTTTTGGCAGAGATTTTATCACCCATAAGACGGATATGATCAGCAGTAGGGCCGATAAAAGTGATATTATGCGCCGCCAGTATATCGGCAAATTTGGCATTTTCAGCAAGAAAACCGTAGCCCGGGTGCAGAGCATCGGCGCCGGAGATCTCACACGCGGCAACAATCTGCTGAATATTGAGGTAACTGTCGCGCGAGGGCGGCGGGCCTATGCACACACTCTCATCAGCCAGACGCACATGCATGGTATCGGCATCAGCAGTAGAATGCACGGCGACAGTCTTTATCCCCAATTCTTTACAGGCACGCAAAACGCGCAAGGCAATTTCACCACGATTGGCAATAAGAACTTTTTTTATCATTAAGGTAAATTCTCTTTCAGACAAAATTCAAAACAGCCTGTTACCTGAAACAGGAAAAAGCCGCTTATTCTATAATAACCAGTGCTTCGCCAAATTCTACCGGCTGTTCATTGGCCACCAGAATAGCCGTAACTGTGCCTGAACGAGGAGACGGAATTTGATTCATGGTCTTCATGGCTTCGACAATAAGCAAAGTCTGCCCTTCGCTGACATTTTGCCCCACTTCTACAAAGGAGCGCGCTCCAGGAGCCGGAGCCAGATAGGCTGTGCCAACCATAGGCGAGGCGACAGTATTTTCAGGATTGGGTTCTTGTCTGGCGGGAGAGGATTTTGCTGCTGCCGGCGCTGCGTTGCCCGGAATATTTGTATAAACCGCCGGGGCAGGAGCCGCGGCAGGATTGCGTGAAACGCGAATACGCATACCATCTTGCTCTACTTCAATATCGGAAAGATGGGTTTCATTCAGGATTGCCGCCATTTTGCGGATAATTTCCATATCAATACCGACACCTTTATCCCCATTTCTGGTTGTCATTTATTTTCACTCCTTCAATAGACGACATTGTAGTGCTGCCTTTAGAGCCTTTTATCTCATATTTGCTGCAAAAGCAAAATAAACCCCGTTTTGCGGTCGCAAAGGCACAGCCCCGCTTCTGCCGTCTTTTGCGCCTGCGCCGCTCCCCTTTGTTTTGCCTTGTTTAACGCTGAGATAGCAGCAGCGGCTCTCTCATTTGCTGCCGGCCAGGCGTTGCTCTTCTTCAGCGATAATTTGCGGCAGATTCTGCATATTTACTGCACCCAGAATTTTTGTGCCCAAAATAAAAACAGGGGCATAATTCAAACCCAGTCTGTAAGCAATTTGCGCGCTTGCCAGCATAGCCTGCTGCGTGTCGGGATCGCGCATTTTCTCCTGTAGGCTGTCTATGTTCAGGCCAAGCGAACGCGCTGTTGCCAAAGCAGTTTTTTGGGTGGCACGTCCCTTTAAGCTCATCATTTTTTCATGAAAAGCGGGATATTTTTCCGGCGCCAGTTTTTTGACCGCCTGCGCCACCAAATGCGCCTGCGCCGAATCATCACTCAAAATAGGATAATCCTTCATAATGATTCTAACATTTTTATGGGCGGCGACCAGTTTCTTCTCTTCCGGGAAATCGCGCTTGCAATAACCGCAATTATAGTCAAAAAATTCCAGAAAAACTATGGGAGCATTTTTATCGCCAAGGATAATATCATTGGCAGTATGATATAAAATCTGCTGATTTTCCTGCAGAATTTTGGTCTGCTCTTCTAAAGTCTGTGCTTGTTTATTGGCATTAGCGGCCAGCACTTCCTGCATTTCAACCAGAATTTCGGGATTTTTTAAAAGATATTGGCGGATTATATCTGTATTGATGGAATCTGCCGAAATTCTATCATGCAAATGGCTTAAAAACAGCGGGTCGTCAAGCAGAGCTTTTTTAATCGCCTCAATATCCATAGCGCCTTCTGCCGGCGCTGCCGGCACCAAACCGGGCGAAATTATGCTAAAACAGGCAGATAAACACAGGCTGAAAATAACAGCGCGCCCCGATTTCCGGCATAAAATCATAGAAAATAAAATCCTTCATCTGTTTTTGGCAGGAAAATGCGGCAGATAATTATCGACCCTGCCAAAATACCCGTAAGACTAATAAATATCAGCCTTAAGCGGCAAGGACAAGGGCAGGCATCAAAAAACGGCAGAACATGCCCGGCCTAGCGCCTGTCTGGTGCTGTAACATTTAATATATCCTGCGCCCGCAGCCAGTCGGCCGAGCCTGGCTTCAGGCCTTGTTTGGCGCGCGCGGCAAAATAACGCGCTTCGCCAATATTGCCGCCGTAATAGTGCATATCTGCCGTAGCCAGATCAGCCAAAGCCGGCTTGCCGGCCTGGCCGTAAGCCAGCGCCAGGAAATTATAAATTGCGGGATCATCATTTTCTTTGTTCAGGGCGGTTTTCAAGGCTTTGACGGCAAGCTGATTATTGGCAGTGCCGTTTGCCGCCAAAAGCGCGCGCCCATAGCCAAGATAAAGCTGCGGTGATTTATATTTATCCAGCGCAATAGCCTGTTTATAGGCCTGTGCTGCCTGTGCCGGTTTATTGGCTTTAATATAGGCATCTCCTAATAATTCGTGAAAATAAGGGTTTTGCGGCCTGTCTTTTATCAAAGCTTCTATGCGTATAACCGCCTGTTGCGGCGCGCCGGTTTCAACCGCGTTTATTGCCTGCTCATAACGGACGGGCAGGCCATTTGGCTCCCTGGCAAAAAAGGCGCGTAACTGCGCCGTTTTTCGTTGATAAGCGGCCAGTTTGGCGCGCACCAGATCATGCCGTAATTGCAGCTCGGGCGGGTCTTTTTTATTATAGTAAGGGCTTTTTTCCGCCAGTTCCCGCAAGGCGGCAATGCGCGCCTGCGGCAGCGGGTGGCTTTGGCGATACGGATCCGGCCTGATGCCGGAAAGTGCCAGATTATTGGAAAAACGCTCAAAGGTTTTTAACATGCCTTTTGCCGATTGCCCGGTTTGATTAAGATAAGTAATGGCAGAACGATCGGCAATAGTTTCTTCACTGCGCTGATAGCTTAAAAGATTGCGCAGAGCCATTTCCCGGCTGCCGGCCATAATGCCGCCGCCGGCTGCACCGCCGCCGGCCAGGCCGGTGCCAAGCCCCAGCAGCATGCCGACAACGGCAAAAGTTTGCGCCTGTTTTATGCGATCGCGCAGGCGATATTGGTGACCGCCGGCCAGATGCCCGACTTCATGCGCCAGCACGCCGATAATTTCATTAGGTGTTTCGGCCTCAATCAAGGCGCCGCTATTGACAAAAATGCGCCGGCCGTCAACAAAAGCGTTAAAATTATTATCATTGACAATAATCACGCGAATATCGGTGCGCTGCCTGGCCGCCTGCAAAATGGGGCGGGCATAATCACTGATTAAAGCTTCTGTTTCGGCATCGCGAATAATGGGGATAGCGCCTGTCTGGGCTGCCGCGCGGCCGGTGACAAAGCCGTTAAACAGGCCGGCAAGCAAAAATTGCACGGCTATAAGCAGGCATAAGCCGGTGGTGAGCGGTTTTTGGGGTATAACAGGCATTGTAGCCATAGATTTTAGCCCTTTTGCCCTGTTTTGGGCCTTATTTTTAATTACGCCGCGGCGATAGCCGCGAGGGTGCCGATATTAGAGCAAAACAGACAAAAAACAAAGAAATTATGCCGGGGCAGGCTGGCCTTTTTTGCCCGAATTCTGTATGCCGCAGTAAAATGCGGCGCCGATTTTGCAAAAGCGCTGCTTGTAACAGGGATATGCTTTGCTGCCGTGAATAAAAATATATATGATATTTCTCTTGCTGCAACGGGGCAGAAGCCGGTTTTTGCCGTAGCGCCCATGCTGGATTGGACAGACCGGCACTGCCGTTATTTTTATCGTCAATTAAGCAGGAAAGCACTGCTTTATAGCGAAATGACAGTAGCCGAGGCGATTATTCACGGGCGGCGAGACAGGCTTTTGGGCTTTGCCGCAGAAGAGCACCCTGTTGCCTTGCAAATAGGCGGCGCGGATCCGCAAAAACTGGCAGAAGCAGCGCATATTGGTGAAGATTTCGGCTATGATGAAATCAATTTGAATGTCGGCTGCCCGTCAGACCGGGTGCAGGCCGGCGCTTTTGGCGCTTGTTTAATGCTGGAGCCGGATAAAGTCGCCCGCGCGGTTGAGGCGATGAAAAAATCTGTCAGCCTGCCGGTCACTGTTAAATGCCGTATCGGGGTGGATAAATTTGCTATAGCAGAAACTCTGGATAAATTTGCCGCCCCTGTATGGCAGGCCGGAGCCGATGCTTTTTGGGTGCATGCCCGCAAAGTCTGGCTTGACGGTCTCTCGCCTAAGGAAAATCGTGAAATTCCGCCTCTGGATTATGAACGTGTTTACCGGTTCAAGCGGCATTATGCCGGCAAATTTGTCGGCATAAATGGCGGTATTGCCACAATAGAAGAGGCCAAAGCGCATTTGCAGAAAACGGACGGAGTTATGCTGGGGCGCGCAATCTATCATAACCCGGCTTTACTGACGCAGATAGACAGCCTTATTGACGGCGACAGTGAGCAGCAAACAGATTATGGGGAAATAATCAATATTATGGCCGATTATTGTGCCGCTCTGATTGCTGCCGGCGGTCGCCTGCACCAGGTTACGCGCCATATGATCGGCCTGTTTCACGGTGTTAAAGGGGCAAAAGCCTGGCGGCAGATTTTATCGAGCAAGGCTAATGAATCATCGGCGGATTGCTCGGTTTTATATGAGGCCTTTGCCCATATTGATTTTGCCGATAAAGGCTTTGGGCCGGCCTGACAATGCCGCCGCCGGAAATGTCGGAGATTATGGCAGGCGTCACGCCAATGCCGGGAAACGGGACAGGCAAGTGGCCGGGCGCATGGCCAAAAGGGGAAATTGCGGCTAAAGCTTTTGCCTTTTGCCGCCGCCTGTTATACACCCTTGCGTGTTTCAATTCCTGAACCCATAGTGTCAGCCCCTGTTACCGGATAGATGTCATGAATACGATTGGCCGCCCGTTTGATGATTTTCGCGCGCTTTTGCAAACCATGCCGGAGGCAGATGCCGGCCAGATGGCGCGGGCGCGGGCGCGGCAGGCCAAACTGGCCTGCGCGCCTGGCGCGCTGGGCCGGCTGGAAGAAATTGCCGTTTGGCTCTGTGGCTGGCGCGGCCGGGAAAAGCCGCTAATCATGCGGCCTTTAGTAGCGGTTTTTGCCGGTAATCACGGTATTGCCAGAAATAATATTTCGCCTTATGCGCCAGAGACTACGCGCCATATGGTGGATAATTTTGCCAAAGGCGGGGCCGCTATCAACCAGATTTGCACGGTCAATGATTTGGGTCTGAAAGTTTATGATCTGGCGCTGGCTTACCCGACTGAGGATATAAGCCTTGATGCCGCCATGGACGAGCGCAGTTGTGCCGCCACTATGGCTTTCGGTATGGAGGCGATTGTCGGCGACACGGATTTGCTGTGCCTTGGTGATATGGGTAATGGCAGTGCCGCCGCCGCTGCCATGGCCTGCCTGTTATTTGGCGGCGAGCCTGAGGCCTGGCTAAGCCCCGCTGCCGGCATAAAGGGAGGTTTTTTTGAGCGCGAGCTTGAATTTGTGCGCCGCGCTGTTGCCTTACATAAGCCTTATTGCGCTAAAGCTGATGCGTTTGAAGTATTGCGCCGGGCAGGCGGGCGTGAGCTGGCGGCGATAGTCGGCGCTATTCTGGCGGCGCGTATGGAAAAAATCCCCGTTATTCTGGACGGTTTTGCGGTCACCATTGCTGCGGCGGTTTTATACAAGGCCAATCCGCGCGCGCTGGATCATTGCCTTGCCGGGCATGTTGCGGCTGAGCCTGGGCACAGGAAATTACTGGAGCTTCTTGATAAAAAGCCGTTATTGGATTTGGGGCTGCATTTGGGTGAGGGCACGGGCGCAGCGCTTGCTGCCGCTATTGTTAAATCGGCCGCTTTGTGTCATGCGCAAATGGCAAGTTTTGCCGCAGCGGAACCCGCTGCCGAGCCGGCCTGAAAAGCCTGGACAGGTAAAGCCGGCAGCAGAGGTTGTTTTACCGGCGGCGGTTACAATCGGGGGTGTTGTTTGCGCCAGTCTTTCGGCCGTTTGAAATGCCCTTGCCACAGGCCGTGTTTATCCAGCCGGGCCTGATATTCTTCTTTCTTGTAATTATTAGCGCCGTCTCCGGGGCTGCTGTAATTTACCGCCCAGCCGGCAACAACCATTTGGCGGTTTAAATCACTGTCGCCGGCGAAGCAATGGCCTAACAGGCGCTGATATTTATCTTTTTCTGCCCATTGGCAGCGCACGCGGCGTTTATTGACAAGCCGGCGCAAATAATCGGCCGCTATGCGGCCGCAAGCATAAGTTTTGTCTTCTATATAACAATATTGCTTCAATTCGGGGGCATCAAGGCCAACAAGGCGAAGGCGCTGCCCCTTGATTTTAAGCGAATCGCCATCTTCAATTTCGGCATAGCCCTCGAGCAGTTGAATTGCAGCCGGCTCTGCCCAAACCGGCTCATGCGCTGCTCGCTGCCGGTTTTTAACAATAAGCAAGGCAGATGCTGCCAGCACCATAATAATAATCAGAATATCTGTCGCGACAAATTTTTTGCCTTTATTATTGGGCGCCATAATAATCCTCAAATTTTTGCCCCGGGTGAAAGCCGGAGCGCCTGCGTTTAATTGCCATTTAGCGCTGTTATCAGGCTTAAAAGGCAATTTTCACCCGAATAGAAAAATTCTGTGCTGTTCTGTGCCGGCGCATAGAGAGATCATAAGCGCTGCTCACAACACTATTTTCCCGCCAGTGATAAGAAAACTCCATGCCGCTGCTGACAGAAGAGCGACTGCTGTTTTCCCCTTTGCTTGTCCATGCTGCCGCTGCAATATGGCGCAATTCTGTGTCCAGATTGATATTAGTGTCCAATAAATCATAGCGGTAATATGTATAGGCCATTAACCGCAGCCTATGTGTGCTGTTCCACAAAACCGCGCCACCGATTTTGGGGCGCAAGGCATTAAAGGCGGCGCTTTTGACATGCAGCGGCAAAAGCCCGCCTTTTTCGCTATAAGCGCTTTGATGAATATAAGCATAATCGAGACCGAATTGCGGCGCAAATTGCAGCTTGTAATATTTCGCCCGGTAATAATGGCTTATGACGGCGCTGACCATAAAGCTGTTCTGGTTAATAGTGGCGCGGTTGACAGCAGCAAAACTGTCACGCCGATAGTGCTGGAAACGGCCGGCACCGTAACTGAAATTTATATCCATAACCGGGCGGAAATTGCCGCGTGCCGGCCGGGCATAGGCAAGGGCACCGCCAAACAGGAAATAGCGCATATTGGCATGATAATTTTGCCCGCCATGCAAACGGCCGGAGACAAAGCCGCCGCCAATACCAAGGGCAAAATTACCGTAATGTGCTGTGCCGCCAAAATTAAAACCGCCATAATCGGCGCTCAAACGTGCAAAAGAGCGGTTTTGTGCGCGGTATATATCGTGACTGCCGGCGGGCTTCAGCCAGAGCGCCGGTGAATCTTCACTGCTGCTCGCTGCTGCCTGTTCTGCTATTATTTCATTATTGGCAGCACTGGCGGTTGAAAATTGCGTAATTGCGCGGCGCAGATCATCGGCAAAATGCTCCTGCACTGTTAGAGCCAGGGCAGGCAGCCGGGTGGATTGATGCGGAGAAAGGCTTTGTAACCGGCTGTTAATATTTTCTTCTTCACCAAGATTGCTATTGTAAAGCGCGTCATATAAGGTTTTTAGCGTGTAATATGTTGTTTTTTCTGCCTTGTCAGTGTGATAATTGCGCAGGCTGCCTTCCATAGCGGCGGCAGCGCGGCTATTATTGCCGTGAACAATATCGGAAACCCGCAAAGCCTGGCTTTCTGTCTGGCTGTTGCCGGCACTGTTTCGGCTTTTCGGCAGCAGGCGTAATTGATAATTCTGCTTGTCATCACTGAGCCCGATTTCATAATTATAGAATAATTTTTGTCTGGCGGCCGAATTGGTAAGAGTGAATTCACCTTTTACAGGTGTGGTGCGGCTTTCCAGAAAATTCAAGGCAATGGGCCGGGCAGAGGTGAGTTTATAACTGTTTACGGCTATTATATCTGCTATATCCAGCCGGGCCTGCGGTTCAATTTGCACCGAGCCGAAGCTTAATATGCCTGTTATCGCCCCTTTATCGGCAAAATCAGTCTTGATTACAGGCCGCAGCAGACTGTCTTTGCCAAAGCAGGCGCGGCTGCCGTCATCGCCATAAACAGCATAATCATGCGCCTCCTCCCCGGCCGCGGTTTGACCGGCAATTTCCATTATCCCGCTTTTAAACAGAAATTCGCCTTGTGTCGGCGTTCCGTCTTCATGCCGGCCTGAAGTGATATAAACAGCCTTGGCCGTATTATTGCTTTGCAGGGAAAGGTGGCCGCCTTCTATTTGCAATTTTGCTGTGGTGAGCCCTACACTGTCATTTTCAGCCATAATAAAAATGCTGCCGCCTTGCTGGCGAAATTCTGTGTCATTATCTACCAGCATTATGCCCTGTGCCTGATCGGCAGCGTAAATTTGCAAATTGCCGCCGCTTATTGCTGCCGATTGGTTACTCAGCAGGCCTATGCTGCTGTCTCTCGCCGCGAAATCAATATAGCCGCCGGTTTGCCGGAATAAAATATCGGCGCCATTATGATTGCCGCTGGTCGGATCGCTATAAGCCAGACTGACGCCGGTAGCTGTGTCTTGTGTCCGGACAGCAAAACTGCCGCCCTGAATTCCATAAAAATTGCCGCCGCTTACGGCAATGGCATTATCATGCGCCTCTATGGCAACCGAACCGCCCGTTTGAATAAAATCATTCCTGCCCGTGACGGTCGATGCAAAGCCAATAGCCTGCGGCGGCATTTCAGGGAAAAGCGGAGCGCCGGAATTATAACCGGCTTCAGACGCCGCGGCAATAATATGCAGACTGCCATTGCCAATATACAGGCTGCCTTCCAGCAAAAGAATCGGCATATAAGGGAAGCTGTTTTGCTTTGTGTCAATAGTCAGGCCGGTATTGGCCGCATTAAGGCCGAGTGTATCCAGAAATATGAAATCCGCCAGGCGATAATTCTGTTTCAATTCGGGATTGCCGGCATAGCCGAGCCAGTTTACCCCCTTATACTGGTGCAAATAATCGCCAATATTGGCGTCATTCAAATTGATGCTGTCGGGGCGGATTGCCGTTGCGGCAGCGGCCGCATTATTGCAAAAGCCGCCAATATTGGCGGCGGCAAATAAAGCCGGGCCAAAACGCATTGCCCATTTGGCATAGTGAAAGCGCAACCTCCCGCTTTGTCTATAATCCTTCCCCATAACGCATTCCCTCTATATTTACGCCAATATGCACCTGCCTGTTATGTTTTCCCGGTAAGTTGTAATTCTCCTTTATGAGCATATTAAGAAATATGAAATCAACGGATTTTTCGGAAAAAATAATTTATCGTTAAGATTTTCTATACAAGGCCTATATATTGCTTTGTCTGTGTCGGCAGATTTACAGCTTGAGAGAGATTGGCACTTGATGCGGCGTTTGCAAAAAATAGATATTGCCCGGGGCATAGCGCTTATCGGCATGGTTATTTACCATTGCAGTTGGGATTTATCCTTTTTCGGCTATATTTCCGACCAAATACCGCAAAGCGGGGTGCTGTTGCTATTGGCGCGCTCAGTGGCGGCGGCTTTTTTGTTTCTAGCCGGTTTCAGCCTGTTTCTGGCGCAAAATGCCGGTTTTCGCCCAAAGGCTTTTTTCCGCCGTTTTACGGTAATTTTATTATGTGCCGCCCTGGTATCGAGCACCACCTGGGTATTTATGCCGCAGGATTTTATCTATTTCGGCATATTGCATGCTGTGGCCTGTGCTGCTCTGGTCGGCCTGTTGTTTTTGCACACACCGCTTTGGCTGAATTGTGCTGTTATTGCTCTGTGCTTCTCTTTGCCCCATATTGGCCTTGATTTGCCTTATCCCGCTTTATGGTGGCTGGGGCTAAGCCGCGCGGCTGCGCCGTCTTTTGACTATGTGCCGTTTTTCCCCTGGTTTGCCTGGGCCCTGGCCGGGCAAAGCCTGGCTGCTTTCATGGCGCGCCGTGCCCGGCTTCATATTTTGCAGGACGGTATCAGACCAATTACCCTGAGCCGTTTTTTGCAATTTCTCGGGCGGCACAGCCTGGTAATTTATCTTGTGCATCAGCCGCTGCTTATTGCCGCTCTATATGGGTTTTCCTGTCTTGTTTTGCCCAGTTACAATTTTGCCCGCGCCGCGCTACAGCAGGATTGTGTGGAAAGCTGTCTGTTACAAAATACTGAGCAAATCTGCCGCGATTTTTGTAATTGTTCGCTCAATGCTCTGGCGGATAAATCTTTGCCCGGCACTTATATAAATGGGCAAATAAATATTGATGATGAAGCTGTAGCTGTTATTCATGCCGGCTGTGCGGCGCAGCTCTCGGCTTCCCCGCCGGCCGGTAAAAAATGATAAAGTTTTGCGGCACTGTGCCGGCGGGCCAAAAGCGGCAGCGCAGAGTCATGGCGGCCATAAGACCTGCCTTGACTTTCCATTCCCGGCAGTATCTTAATGCAAATAGATAAAATTGAGTGATAAAGCTGCGTTTGCGGCGCAGCAGATTTGGGTAAAAAATGGATATTTCATGGGCGGGCGTGGCCCTGGCGGGGGCATTGTCTTTCCTTTCTCCCTGTGTTTTACCGCTGGTTGTGCCGTATTTATGCTATATGGCCGGTGTCTCGGTAGAGGATTTGCGCGCGGCTGGCGCCAATAGCGGGCCGGCAGGCGCGGGCACAAGCGGCAGAGTTTCCGTGCGCTGCCGCATTACCCTTTCCGCTCTTGCTTTTATTGCAGGCTTTACAGCGGTTTTTGTGGCACTTGGCGCCAGCGCCAGCGCTCTTGGCACATTTTTATTGCGCTATCAGGTAGAAATTGCCGTTATTGCCGCAATTCTTATTATTATTATGGGGCTTAATTTTTTGGGCCTGTTTCGCCTGGGGTGGCTGGCGCGTGAAGCACGGTTTCAAACACGCAACCGGCCGGCAGGGCTTGGCGGCGCTTTTATTATGGGGCTGGCTTTTGCCTTTGGCTGGACACCCTGTATCGGCCCTATTCTGGCGCCGATTTTGACCCTGGCCGGCTCGCGCGCAACCATGGGTGAGGGGGCGGCGCTATTGGTTGTCTATTCTTTAGGGCTAGGGCTGCCTTTTTTATTGGCGGCGCTGTTCTCAAGTTTGTTTATGCGCTTTTTCATGCGTTTTCGCCGCTATCTCGGTTTGGTAGAAAAATTTATCGGTCTGGCTCTGGTGATAACCGGCCTATTGTTCCTGGGCGGTTTTATGCACCATATTTCCTATTGGCTGCTGGAGAGATTCCCCGCCCTTGGCAGTCTGGGTTGATTAAGAGCGGCAATTTCGGCCGCGCAAGCGGGTTTGAGGCCGGGGCTATAATATGAGGTAAATTATGACAAGGCGCTGTTTATCAATAATTCTGGCAGCAGGTGAGGGAACACGCATGCAGAGCCGGCTGCCCAAAATTTTGCATAAAATCGGCGGTTTGTCGTTGATAGGCCATGTTATACGGGCAATGCCTGCCGCTGCCGGTAATGATATGGCGCTGATTATCGCGCCGGGAGCCGCCGCTGTGCAGATCGAAGCGCAAAAACTGGCGCCAAAGGCGCAGTTTTTTATCCAGCAGCAGCGGCTGGGCACGGCGCATGCCGTGCTGGCGGCAGAAGATTTGCTGGGCAAAAACTATGATGATATAGTGATAGCCTATGGCGATACGCCGTTAATCCGCCCGCAATATATAGAAAAAGCGCGGCAAAAGCTGGCAAAAGGGGCGGATATTGTGGTCAGTGGTTTTTATACAGAGGCACCGCAGGGCTATGGCCGGCTGGTGGAAAAAGCGGGTCGGCCGGTCAAAATTGTTGAAGAAAAAGAAGCAACCGCCCGGGAAAAAAAGATAAAATTATGCAATGGCGGCTTTATGGCTTTGAAAGCTGAGCATATTTTACCGCTATTGCGCGCTGTGGGCAATAAGAATAGCAAAGGCGAATATTATTTGACCGATGTGGTCGCCCTGGCAGCAGAGCGCGGGCTTGAGGCGCAGGTGCTGGAAATGGCGGCTGAAGATATTGTCGGTGTCAATACGCAGGCAGAGCTGGCAGCGGCCGAAGCACTGTGGCAGAGCCGCAAAAGGCAGGAAATTATGGCCGGCGGGGTGAGCTTACAGGCGCCGGAAACTGTGTATTTTGCTTATGATACGGCAATTTCTGCTGATGTTTTTATTGAGCCGCATGTGTTTTTCGGCACAGGTGTTATCATTGCGGCGGGGGCGCATATTCGCGCTTTCAGCTATATTGAGGGGGCGACTATTGGCAAAAACGCGATTATCGGCCCTTATGCGCGTTTGCGGCCGCTGAGCCGACTGGCCGATAATGTAAAAATCGGCAATTTTTGTGAAATCAAGCAGGCAAATATTGCTGAAGGTGTGAAGATAAACCATCTGGCTTATATGGGCGATGTTGAAATTGGCACCGACAGCAATATTGGTGCCGGAGCCATTAGCTGCAATTATAATGGTTATAATAAAGAGAAAATAAGCATTGGCGCCGGGGCTTTTATTGGCTCCAACAGCGCTTTGGTGGCACCGCTTAGCATTGGCAAAGGGGCTTATATTGCTTCAGGCAGTGTTATTACGCATAATGTTGATGATGAAGCGCTGGCTTTTGGCCGCGCGCGTCAGGTAAACAAGCCGGAAGGCGGTAAAAGATTGAAAGCGCTGCTTTCTCTCAAAAAAGGGCAGGAAAATCATTAAATTACAACCCGGCCTGTGCTTGAGAGAAGCCGGAGGACAGATTGGCGGAAAGCAGAATCTGCCAATAAAATGAGGGGATAAGAGAGGTTTTATGTGCGGAATTATTGGCATTTTGGGCAAAAGGCCTGTAGCGCCGCTTTTGGTAGACGGGTTAAAAAGGCTGGAATATCGCGGCTATGATTCCGCCGGTATTGCTACATTGGAAAAGGGCAGACTGGTGCGCTTGCGTGCCGGCGGCAGGCTGGCGCGGCTGGAAGAAAAGCTGCATAATCACCCGCTCTATGGGCATAGCGGTATCGGCCATACGCGCTGGGCAACCCATGGCGCCCCGACAGAGCGCAATGCCCACCCGCATATGACGGATAAAGTGGCGGTAGTGCATAATGGTATTATCGAAAATTTTGCCGAATTGCGGGCAGAACTGGCAGCCTTTGGTTACCGCTTCAGCAGCGATACGGATACGGAAATTGTCGCTCATCTGGTGACAAATGCCATGGAAAACGGGCTGGCGCCGGCAGCGGCGGTGCGGCAGACACTGGCGCGATTGCGCGGGGCTTTTGCGCTGGCTTTTATTTTTACCGGTGAGGAAGATTTGCTGATTGCCGCCCGTAAAGGCCCGCCTTTGGCGATTGGCCGCGGTGAAGGCGAGGTTTATATCGGCTCAGATGCTATTGCGCTGGCGCCGTTTACCAACCGTGTGACATATATGGAAGATGGCGATTGCGCGGTTTTAAGCCGCAGCCATATTATTATTTATGACGAAGCCGGCAAGGAGGTCGCCCGGGCAGAGACTGTGTCGACCGGCAGCAGTTTTCTGGTTTCCAAGGGCAATCATCGTCATTTTATGCAAAAGGAAATGTTTGAACAGCCGGAAATTGTTTCTCACAGTCTGGCGCATTATCTGGATTTGGGCGGCAAAACCGTAAAAAAGGCAGAGCAGGTGATTGATTGGCGGCGGGTGGAGCGGCTATCCTGCACAGCTTGCGGCACGGCCTATTATGCTACTCTGGTAGCGAAATACTGGTTTGAAAACCTGGCCCGACTGCCGGTAGAAAATGATTTTGCTTCAGAATTCCGTTATCGCGAGCCGCCATTGCCGGCCGGCACTTTGTCGCTTTTTGTCTCGCAATCAGGTGAGACCGCTGATACTCTGGCCAGTTTGCGTTATTGCCGCGCCCAAGGGGTAAAAACCGCTGCTTTGGTTAATGTGGCGGAGTCGACCATGGCGCGCGAGGCGGATATATTTTTGCCCACGCTGGCGGGGGTAGAAATAGGGGTCGCCTCTACCAAAGCCTTTACCGCGCAATTATCAGTCCTGGCGGCCTTGGCGATTGAAGCCGGCCGGCAGCGCGGCCTATTGGATAAAAAACAGGAAAGCGCTCTTATCGGGGCGCTGGCGGAATTGCCGCGTTATCTCAATGAAGCCTTGAAGCTGGAAAAGCAGATTAAAGCTGTCTGCCATGATTTAATGGCGGCAAAGCATGTGCTTTATCTGGGGCGCGGCACTGCCTGGCCGCTGGCTTTGGAAGGGGCGCTGAAGCTGAAGGAATTATCTTATATTCACGCCGAAGCCTATGCGGCAGGTGAATTGAAGCACGGGCCGATTGCGCTGGTCGATGAAACCATGCCGGTTATTGTCATAGCGCCACATGATCGCTGGTTTGAAAAGACAGTTTCCAATATGCAGGAAGTGGCGGCGCGCGGCGCGCGGCTTATCCTCATTACTGATAAAAAGGGAGCGGCAGCCTGTAGTTTAAAAACCCAGGCCACGGTGATTATGCCGGATCAGCCGGAAATTGCGGCACCAATCGCCTATGCCGTGCCGATGCAGCTCATAGCCTATCACACGGCGCTGTGGCTTGGCACAGATGTTGATCAGCCGCGCAATCTGGCCAAATCGGTAACCGTGGAATAGGCTGTAATCGGCGCGGCTCTGCCGCCGGGCGCGCGCCGCCGGCAGAGCAGACACGGCCTGTCAGCAATAAAGCCGGCGGGAAGCGTGCTGCCGCCGGCTTTGTGTTACAAGCGGGAAGGCTCAAGAGAATCGGGCTTGATTGTCGGCAGAAAAGCGGCTTCAGGTGCTGATTTTAATGATTATCTTGCCGAAAGCGCCGCGAGAAAGATGGTGAAAAGCCTCAATAGCTTCATCAAACCGGTAAATATGGTCAATTTCCGGCAGGATTTTGTGGCGCTCCAGAAAAGGATTCATCGCGTCAAAAGCTGTGCGCGGCGCAACGGCAATACCGTGAATTCTTGTCTGGCGGAAAATTAGCGGCATTAAATTGAGCTGTGCTGTTTGCCCGGTAAGGAACCCGATCTGGGCAATCGTGCCGGCAATTTTGGTGGCGGCTATGGATTGGTTGATACCATTGCCTCCCGCCGTTTCAAGGGTAATATCCGCGCCTTTGCCATGTGTTAAGGCCAGCACGCGCTGCTCCCAATCCGGCTGTGTTTTATAGTTAATGCCGGCATCAGCCCCGAGCTGCCGGATTCGCTCAAGATTGCTGTCTTTGCCGGAAGTGGCGATAATATGAGCGCCATAAGCATGGGCAATTTGTGTGGCAAAAACGGCAACACCGCCAGTGCCCTGCACCAGCACTGTTTGCCCCGGCTGTAGCCTGCCTGTATTCATGAGGGCATACCAGGCGGTCAGCGCCGCAATCGGCAGGGTGGAAGCCTGTTCGTCAGACATATGCGCCGGCGCTTTGACGGCCGCCTTTTCATCAAGAATCATATATTCGGCCAGGCCGCCGGGCAGCGGCATGCCCAGGCACCAGTCCGGCTCATCAGCCGCCGGCGCGCCGTCAATCCAATGGGAATAAAGGTGAGAATTAACCCGGTCGCCCGTTTTGAAGCGTGTGACCCCGGCTCCTGTGGCAACAATAATGCCGGCCGCATCAGAAACGGGGATTAAAGGGAAATGCACTTTATCTGCTTCATAAAAGCCTTCAATAATAGCTTTGTCACGATAATTAAGAGAGACAGCGCCGATCTTTACCAGTAACTCGCCCGGGCCGGGTTTTGGTGTCGGCACATTTTCCAGTTTCAGATTTTTCAGCCCAAAATCTTTCAGAACCCATGCTTTCATGATAGATTTCTCCTTATTGCTTTATAAAAATATAATCAGCGGTCAGGTGCCGTGCGGCACGGCCGCCTGCAGAAAATTATAAAAAACAGCCTATAAGAAAAAGAGCTGCAACAATAATTCAGTGTTATAAGACAGGAAACAATTATGCTTGCAATGATCTGGGCGAAAGCCTGTTCAGGGGGTAAAAATGTATTCATCTTTGCTGGAACAGATGGAAATTTATATCCGGATTGTTGAGCTGGGCAGTTTTAGCCGGGCGGCGGACGCTTTGCACCTGCATCGGCCGGCGGTCAGCAAAGCTCTTGCGCAGCTGGAAGAGGAGCTGGGCGTTAAACTGCTGCATCGAACCACCAGGAAATTGCGCATGACAGCCGAGGGAGAAGAGTTTTACCGGCAAGCCAGGCTGCTGCTGGTTCATGTAAAGGATATTATGGCCGGCTTTTCTCCGGCACAGCCGCCGCGCGGGCGTTTGCGGCTTGATGTGCCGCTTGCCCTGGCGCATAATATGCTTGTTCCTGCTCTGGCGGAATTTCAGTTGCAATATCCGGAGATAGAAATTGCCCTGTCGGCCTCAGACCGTAAGGCCGATATGATCGCTGAAGGGGTGGATTGCGTTATCCGTTTAGGCAGGCTGGCGGATTCCGGCCTTGTCGTGCGGCCTTTAGGGCAGATAAAAATGGTGAGCTGTGCGGCACCTGATTATCTGAATCATTATGGCTTGCCACAGAAACCAGATGATTTATCGCGTCATAAAGCGGTAAATTTTTTCAGCGAACATAGCCGTGAGGTCATGGCATGGACATTCAGGCAAAATGGTGAGGTCGTGTCCTGCCGCCCCGCCGGCACTATTCTGGTCAATAATTCCGATATATTGCTTGACTGCGCTCTTGCCGGGTCAGGGATCATTCAGGTGCCGTATCTGTGCGTTGAGCGGCATATACGCTCCGGCCGGCTGGTTGAAATCCTGGCGGATTTTCCGCCCGCTGCCAAAGATGTATCGCTGCTCTGGCCGGACAGGCATTATTTACCGCCGAAAGTGAGAGTATTTATTGATTGGGTAAGTGAAATATTCCGACGCCGGAGGGGAGAATATTGAAGCTTCAGTCGCCCTGGCTGAGCGGCTTTGCCTGGCGGACGGGGGCAATAACACCAATGATCGGCCCCATAGGGTAAAACCAGTCGGCGCGGTGCATCTCAGGCGCATAAAGGCTGGAAATAGAGCCGTCAAAAAACAGCGCATCAGGTGTGTGCAGGCCATCGCGAAACAGGCGGGCAAATGTGTCAAAATTAACCTTGCCCTCGGAAATGGCAAATAAAACCTCACCTTGCGCGGTAACGCCCACCCCGTTGCGATATTCCTTATAAGGAGAATTGAGGATAAAGCGGTGGTGGAGCCGATTGCCGCGCACCAGTAACGGGCCGGATTGCGTGGCTAAATCTGCCTTTATGCCGGCCTTTATAAAGGTTTCAGTCTCCATTATCCCGGCTTTGCCGCCGGCAATATAAAAAATGCCGTTCGGCTTCATAAAAAAATTGCCCTTGCCGCTGTGCCGGGCCGGCGGGGAAAGCGGGTTGCCGTTTTCAATATAGAGGCCGACAGGGCGGTAATCTTTGTGATACATGCCGGCATTCATTAAAAATAGCGGTTTTTGCCCATGTTGCGCCAGTTCAGCGCGAATATTGCGAAAATATTTATAAGGCCGCCCCGCATTATCGGCCAGAAACAGCCTGATAGTGTCACGCCCCGGCCTGGCGCGGCAAATAATAAAAGACTGCCCGGCAAAATTGAGCCGGTCGCAGCCGGCTTTTTGCCCCGGCGGCACTGTCTGGTCGCCGGCCGCTGCTATTGGCTTTGGCTTCTCCCGGCCTGCCGCCAAAGCGCTGCTTCTGCCGCTTTTCAAAGGTAGCACAGCGGCGACAAAGCATAAACAAAAACCCGCCGCCAGCGAAAACCGGTAATAAAACCTGCGCATGAAATTTCCCAATATTATCGCTTTACTTTCAGACAAGGACAGATTGGCGATCTTTTAACAAAGACCCGCCCCCGCCATTAACCGGATTGCAACAGGCGCAGGGCATTATCCTGGCGGAATAAACAGAGTAACAGGCGCAAAGCTTCGCCTTTTTCCGTTGCCCAGATAGCCTCATTTTGCACCAGCAAACGAGCATTTTTGGCGGCAATCTCCATCAAATCGCGGTGCAGACGGCTGTCGGCAAAGCAAAAATCGGGCAGGCCGGATTGACGCAGGCCCAAAATATCACCTTCACCGCGCAGGCGCAAATCTTCTTCTGCCAGGCGAAAACCGTCTTCTGTTTCGCGCATAATGCCAAGCCGTGCTCTGGCCGTGGCGGAAAGCGGCTCTTTATACAGCAAAGTGCAGGAAGACACTTTTTCTCCGCGCCCCACGCGACCGCGTAACTGGTGCAACTGCGCCAGGCCGAAACGCTCAGCATGTTCAATAATCATAATTGAAGCGTCTGTTACATCAACGCCGACTTCTACCACGGTGGTAGCGACCAGCAGCCGAATAGCGCCGCTTTTAAAAGCAGCCATTACCGCATCTTTTTCTGCCGCCGGCATTTTACCGTGCACCAGGCCGATCCGGGCACTGAGAAGCGCCTGTAATTCGGCAAAACGCTCTGTCGCTGCGGTTAGATCGCTTTTTTCCGAGCCCTCCACTAATGGGCATATCCAGTAAATTTTATCGCCGCGCCCTAACGCCTGCCGCACTGAAGCCAACAATAAGCCCATTTTGGCCATAGAAAGCAAAGCCGTTATAACCGGCTTACGCCCTTGCGGCTTTTCCCTGAGGGTTGAAATATCCATATCGCCATAAGCGGTTAAAACCAGGCTGCGCGGAATGGGGGTGGCAGTCATTACCAAAATATTCACCCCCTGGCCTTTGGCCAGTAATTGCAGCCTTTGCTCAACCCCGAAGCGGTGCTGTTCATCAATGACCGCCAGGGCCAGCCGGTGATAGAGGACATCTGCCTGAAACAGCGCATGCGTGCCGATAATAAACTGCACTTCTCCCTGCGCAATTTGCTGCAAAATTACGGCGCGTTTGTTGCCCTTTTCCCGCCCGGTCAAGAGCACGGCGCGCAAACCTGCCTGCTCAGCCATCGGCGCCAAAGCAGCATAATGCTGGTGCGCCAGAATTTCTGTCGGCACCATTAAGGCCGCCTGCGCGCCGGATTCCGCTGCCTGGGCCATGGCCAAAAGCGCAATGACCGTTTTGCCGGAACCAACATCACCCTGCAGCAGCCGCAGCATGCGCTGTTTCCTGGCCAGATCGGCCGAAATCTCGGTAAAGCCTTGTTCTTGTGCGGCGGTCAGCTTAAAGGGCAAAGCCGCGCGTAATTTTTGCGTATAGCTGTTGCCAGGCGGCAGGTTTGCGCCCTGACCGCGCCGGTTTTGCCGCCTTATCAGGCGCAGGGCAATTTGCCCGGCCAGCAATTCGTCATAGGCAAGCCGGCGCCGCGCCGGGCTTGTCGGCTCAATATCTTCCGGCCTGTGCGGGCGATGCAACTGCCGCAGCGCACCGGTATAAGAAGGGAAATTTTCCCGCTTGAGCAAATCGGCACCCAGCCATTCCGGCAAATCGGGCAGGCGTTGCAGCGCCTGCGTCATTGCCTTGGCAATCAGCCGATTGGTCAGCCCCGCTATTAACGGATAAACAGGCTCTACCGGCGGGATAGTGCGGCGCTCATCAGGTTTAACGCTATAATCAGGGTGAATCATAGCAGGCAGACCGTTAAAATATTCAATTTTGCCAGAAATAAAACGCTTTTCACCGGGGGGAAATTGCCGTTGCAGCCAGTCGCCCCGCGCCCGAAAAAAGACCAGATCCATTTCCCCTGTTTCATCATGGGCGCTTATTTTATAGGGGCTGTTTTTGCGGCTCTGCTGCGGCGCTTTATGGCGGCCGATACAAACCTCTAAACTGGCAATTTTTTGCGCCGGCAGGGTGGCGATAGTATAATGGCCGCGCCGGTCGATAATTGTCTGAGGCGGAAAATGCAGTAAATCAATCAGGCGCGGCAAAGGAGCGCTCAAGGGAGAATCCGCTGCCGCAGCAGCAGCGGCCCTGCCGCCTAACAGAGCAGCCAGCCGGTCGCGCATTTTGTCACCAATGCCGGTAAGGGAAGAGAGCGTGGCAAAAAGAGGCTGTAACAAAACAGGGCGCATGGAGCGGTTTTCTCTTGAGCTTTTTTATGGCATAATATGGGAACAGAATATAAGCGGCGGGTCAGACATAGAGATAAACAGGCAGGCTGTTTATATAGCAGCAAACAGGCCAAGGCAAGACGCCCGGCCTTGGGCCGCGGCCTGTCTGACCTTTGGGGCAGATAATATCCGCGCGCCGACAGGGAAGAGGTAAAAGACCATGCAAGAGCAGGGTGACAAAAAACAGCAGGATAATACGGCCGCGGCTGAGCGGCGCAAGCGGCTTGTTTTCCGCGCCTGGCACCGCGGGATACGCGAAATGGATCTGCTGCTGGGCTGTTATGCCGACAAGCATATAAACACGCTTGATGAGGAGCAGTTACAGGCGCTGGAACATATTATGAGCTATGAAGACAGTGATTTATTGTGTTTCTTCATGGGAGAGATTGCAATCCCCGCCAATATTGATCATAAGCTTTTTCACGATATTCTGGCCTGTCGGCAACGGGCGGAGTAGGTGAAGCAGGCAGCGCGCGCCGGGCAGGCCGCGGCGTTTTTAGTATAAGGCTTGGTTTTATGGCGCTTCTGGCTGAATTGGGTGTTAAAAAACAGCAGGAAAAGCATATTATTATTGATGAAGCGGCCGGCGGCTATCTGCCTTTTGTGCTGGCCTCTCTGGCTGATGAAGCCGCGGCCGGCGGGCCGGTTTTATATATTGCGCATGACGGTTCAAGCCTGGCCGATATTGCGCAAATGCTGCGATTTATCCGCCCGCTTATGCCGGTAATAGAATTTCCTGCCTGGGATTGCCTGCCTTACGATCGGGTATCGCCCGGCCAGGCCGTCTCGGCCAAAAGGCTGGCGGCTCTGGCGCAAATAGCCGATTTGCGCCAGAACAATGGAGCGGGAATTATCCTGACTTCTGCCAATGCAATATTACAAAAACTGCCGCCGCGCGCTCTTATGCAAAAAGAGCTGTTTTCTGCCCGGCCGGGGCAAAAAGCCGATCGTGAGGCGCTGCTCGCTTATTTGGAAAACCATGGTTTTGACCGCGTATCTACGGTGCGGGATATTGGGGAATATGCCGTGCGCGGCAGTATTATTGATATTTTCCCCCCAGGGGAGGAAGCGCCGCTAAGGCTGGATTTTTTTGGCGATATATTGGAGACAATACGCGGTTTTGACCCGGCCAGCCAGCGCAGCAGCGGCAATAAAGCCGCTTTATTACTACAGCCAATGCGGGAAATAAGTTTGAATGCCGGGACAATCAGCCATTTCCGCCGCTGCTATGTCAAAGCTTTTGGCGCCGCTACCGGTAATGATGCTCTTTATCAGGCCATATCGGCCGGCCGCCGTTTCGCCGGTATGGAGCATTGGCTGCCGCTTTTTTATGAGCAAATGGAAACTTTGCCGGATTATACCGGAGCGCTGCCGATTATTTTTGATCATTTGGCGCCGGCCGCGCTTGATGAGCGTTATCGCCTGATTGTTGATTATTATGAAGCCCGGCGCGAGCAGGAAGAAACCGCAGCCAAAGCGGCGGCGAGTGAAGATTTGGCTCCTTATCACCCTTTAGCGCCGGAAATGCTTTATCTTTCTTCTGAGGCTTTTGCCCGGCTGGTGCAGAAAAATGCCGCGCAAGGAGGGCGCCGCATTGATTTGAGTCCGTTCCGCCTGGCGGAGGGCGGCCTGATTCCGGTTCTCCATGCGGGGAGCAGAGATGCGCGCAATTTTGCCCCTGAGCGCAATAATGAACAGCAAAACCTGTTTGCCGCTGTTGCTGATTATCTGGCTGCCCAGCGTAAAGCGGGCAAAAAACTGCTGCTTGGTGCCTGGAGTGAGGGTTCGCTTGATCGGCTCATGCAAATTCTGGCCGAGCACGGGGTTAATAAAATAGAAAAAACAGACAGGCTGGAGAGCCTGAGCACTGCCCCGCGCGGCGTGATTGCCGCCGCTTTATTGCAGGTGGAGCATGGTTTTGAAAGTGAGACTCTCTGCCTCCTGGCCGAGCAGGATATTTTGGGCGATCGTTTGGTAAAGCGGGCAGCCAGGCGCAAGCGCAATGCCGATTTTATCAGCGAGGCCGGTTTATTGTCGGCCGGGGATATTGTGGTGCATATTGACCATGGTATTGGCCGTTTTGTCGGTTTGAAGACTATTACTGCCGCCGGCGCGCCGGTTGATTGCCTGGAGCTGCGTTATGCCGGTGATGACCGGCTGTTTTTGCCGGTCGTCAATATTGAGCTTTTGTCGCGCTATGGCGGTGAGAGCCATGAGGCGCAACTGGATAAATTAGGCGGGGTTGCCTGGGCAGCGCGCAAGGTCAAGCTGAAAAAACAATTATTGGCTATTGCCGGCAAATTGATTGATATTGCCGCGCAAAGGCAAATGCGCCACGCGCCGGAATTGCCGGTGCCGCCCGGGCTTTATGATGAATTTGTCGCCCGTTTCCCCTATGATGAAACCGAAGATCAGGCTGCCGCTATTGAAGCTGTGCTGGAAGATCTGGCCTCCGGCCGGCCAATGGACAGGCTGGTTTGCGGCGATGTCGGCTTCGGCAAGACGGAAGTAGCTCTGCGCGCTGCTTTTATTGCCGCCATGAACGGTTTGCAGGCAGCAATAGTAGTGCCGACAACATTATTGTCGCGCCAGCATTATAAAACTTTTAGCGAAAGGTTTCAAAACCTGCCGCTCAAGCTTGCTCAGGCCTCGCGCCTGGTGGGGAGGAAAGAGCTTGCTGCTGTCAAGCAGGGCTTGAAAGACGGCACAGTGGATATTGTTATCGGCACGCATGCGCTTTTGAGCCAAAAGGTGGATTTTGCCCGATTGGGGCTGCTGATTATTGATGAAGAGCAGCATTTCGGCGTGCAGCATAAAGAGCGGCTGAAAGAGCTGAAAAGCGATATTCATGTTTTGACTTTGTCGGCCACACCGATTCCGCGCACTTTGCAAATGGCGCTGACCGGAGTGCGGGAATTATCGCTGATTGCCACGCCGCCGGTAGATCGCATGGCGGTGCGCAGTTTTGTCTCGCCCATAGACAGGCTGACTATCCGCGAGACTTTGCTGCGCGAGCATTATCGCGGCGGTCAGAGTTTTTATGTCTGCCCGCATATTGCCGATCTGGAAGATGTGCGCACCTTGCTGGAAGAGCATGTGCCGGAGCTGAAATTTGTTATTGCTCATGGGCAAATGCCGGCCGGGCGGCTGGATTCCATCATGAATGCTTTTTATGACGGTCAATATGATGTTTTGCTCTCTACCTCTATTGTTGAATCCGGCCTGGATATTCCTTCTGCCAATAGTTTGATTGTTCACCGCGCCGATATGTTTGGCCTCTCCGCTCTGTATCAGTTGCGCGGCCGGGTTGGCCGGTCGCGCCAGCGCGCTTATGCTTTATTCACTTTGCCGCCGGGGCGCAAAATGACTGCCGGGGCTGAGCGGCGGCTGAAAGTTTTGCAATCGCTCGATAGTCTTGGCGCCGGTTTTCAACTGGCGAGCCATGATATGGATATTCGCGGCGCCGGCAATCTGCTGGGGCAGGAGCAATCCGGCCATATTAAGGAAGTCGGTTTTGAGCTTTACCAGCAAATGCTGGAAGAGGCGGTGGCGGAGATGAAAGATGGAACGTCCATTGAGGACAGCCAATGGTCGCCGCATATTGCCTCCGGCCTGGCGGTGATGATTCCGGAATCCTATGTGCCGGATTTGCAGTTGCGGCTGGGGCTTTATCGCCGGGTTGGCGCTATGGACGATATAAAAGAGATTGATGCTTTTGCAGCGGAATTGATTGATCGTTTTGGGCCGCTGCCTGATGAAGTAAAAAATCTGTTAAAGACGGTTTATATTAAAATTTTATGCCGCAAGGCCAATATTGAGAAATTGGAGGCAGGGCCGAAGGGTGCGCTTGTCACCTTGCGCCACGGGGAATTTGCCAATGGTGTTGGCCTGGTGAAAATGATAGCCGAGCAAGGCTCTATGGCCAAAATACGCCCGGATCAAAGCCTGGTCTTCAGCCGTAATTGGGAAAAGCCGGAAAGTCGGATTAGCGGTATGGCAGCTCTGGCAGAAAAATTTGTGCGGCTGGCGGCGGCGGGCTGACGGCACCGGCAAAAACTGCACCGGCGAGCAGAGAACAAGCGGCGGGGTAACAGCCAGTGCCGCGCCAATCTGCATAGGCTTTATTGGCGCGCTGGAAAAGGTCGCTTAAACTGCTCATATCCTGCCTCAAATCCACTATATGGGGCAGGATAATACTTTTGCCTTGTTTTATCTCAAAGCCAGGGCCAGCGCTTTTTTATATTGTCCTCCAATATGGCAAAGAAAGAGAGCATTAAAGCCAGAACCGGCACAGTGACAAAAAAGAAGAAAAGCCACTTGCCAATAGTAACATAATCCATTTTTTAAACCCTTTCTTCTGCAATTTTACGCCGCCCGCAAAGTCGGCACTTGGCTTACATCAATATTCTGCTCTGCATTCTACGCGTCATAAGCTGCCTGCATTCGCAGCCAGACAGCAGCTCCATCACCAAACATTTTACCCAGATGCGCTGCAATACGCGGCGAAACTGCCTTACGGCCGCCGATAATATCATAAAGATATTGGCGGGATATACCCAGCATTTTAGCTATATCTGTCTTTGTTTTCCCGGTGGCAGGGATTATTTCTGCCAAAAGCCGCCCTGGGTGCGCAGGACACCGCTCAATTTTGCGAGGCATAATAATATCAGTCATGACTTTTCCTTTTAGTGATATTGCTCGAGGTCAACGCGATAAACGTCCCCCCTGCTAAATTCAAAAGTAAGGCACCACGGCCCATTTACATGAACTGTATATCGAGTTGACTTAAACCCGTTTAGCGCACGGAAATCAAATCCCGGCAAATTCATTTCTTCCGCTTTCTCCGCCACATTAAGGCGGTCAAGCCGAATGCAAATTCTTGAAACAAGGCGTTTGTCAATCTTTGCAGATTTCTCCGTCTCATAAAGCTTTGCCGGTATTTTGCTTTTGAAAGACTTAATCATAATCTGTGTGTAAGCTATTATGTTTACTATGTCAGCTGGTAATTAACAGAAAAAAGCCCCGCTTTTGGCGGGGCCCTTGTTTAGTGCATTGTCAGCAGAATGAGGCCGCTTATACTCCCGCCAGCAAGCAGCGAACGCGCCTAAGTTGATTAGGCACACAGGGACAGTTGGTGTATATAATGCGGGCGGCTTTTAATATAAGCCGCCTTGAAACTTTTTGGGTGCCGGCGGGAATAAATTGTTGCCAAAAACGCCCCCGCCACCCAAACCGCCAAGACCCGCCAGATCCATACCCACAAGGCCAAACTAGCTGCCTAATCCGGGGCTTTGCGCCCCCTTAGCGGTGCTTGTTCCGCTGCTTGTGCTTGTGCCGTATCCATCGCTCAAGCCCCGCAAGCCGCTGGTAAACAGGCCGAGCTGCTTCCATGGTGCCATTTGCTCCTCTGTCTACTTTTGCGCATTGGCATCAAGCTGGGTTTGCGCCAAATCATCACTCCCCCCGCCGGCACGCATTTGCCCCAAGCCCAGCGCAAGGCTGGTTTGCGCCGCCTGGTTGCGGGCATTATCCATTTGCGCATTGGCGGCCAGCTTGTTCTGCTGGTCGCGATTATACTGATCTCTATAGGCCTGTGTGGCCGTCTGCCCCAGTGCGCGCGCCATTTGGTCGCCCTGGCACCGGTAGAGCGGCACTATTGCTGCCACCAGGCGGGCAGACGAAAGCCGTAAAGCGGCGTTTTATCCGGGTGGTGCAAATCGGCCTTATAGGCCACCCATTGTTGCGGCAAATGGTAAAGCGGCACATAATAATGCTGTGCCATTAAAATCCTGTCCAGTGCGCGAACCGTGCTGATAAAATCTTCTTCACTGCGCGCCTCTATCATTGCCGCAATAATTGCGTCCAGCGCCGGCTCGGCCGCGCCGGCATAATTAAAACTGCCTTTTATCCGGCGTGAGGCCGAACCCCAGCGATTCATCTGCTCACTGCCGGGAGAAAGCGATGCTGATAATTTGCCGATAATCATGTCATAGTCAAAATTGCTCAGGCGATTTTGATATTGGCTGTCATCTACAGTGCGCACCAGCGCGGTAACGCCGAGGCGGCGTAAAAAGCGCTGATAGGCTAAAGCCAGCTTTTCTTCTTCCAATGTCTGGCACATAATTTCAAATCGGAAGGGCTGAGCGTCAGGGGTAAATATTATATTGGCTTTGCGGGTAAAGCCGGCTTGCTGCAACAGATCCCATGCCTTCTCTGCCTGTTTGCGGCTATTATCGGCAGCATTGGGCGGTGGAATTACTTGCCCGGCCATGATTGCCGGGCTGACAAGAGCCGGCCAGGGCGCCAGCAATCGCCGCTCACGCTCATTGGCCGCGCGCCCGACTGCCGATAAAATTGTCCCGTCCCAGAAGCCGATGGTTCTTTGATAAATATTGTCGTAAAAATTGCGGTTTATCCAATCAAAATCAAAAACGGCAGCCAAAGCGGCACGCACGCGTCTATCGGCAAAAACAGCGCGGCGGGTGTTGAAAACAAAGCCTATCTGAGCCGCCGGCGTGCCTTTATCAAAAGCAGCTTTGATGACGCGGCCCTGGCTCAGCGCGGGGAAGTTATAGGCTGTGCGCCAGCGATTGGCATTATTTTCAACAAAAACATCAATATCGCCTTTTTTAAAGGCTTCAAATAGAGCATTTTCATTGCGGAAATAGCGGATTCGCACATTGTCAAAATTGTTAAAACCACGATTGACAGGCAGATCTTTGCCCCAATAATCGGGGTTGCGCCTGTAATTTATGCTCTGCCCGGCCTCTATTTTATCGATCAGATAAGGGCCGCTGCCCAAAATAGGGGTCAGATTATTTTCGGCAAAGCGCGCGCGCGTCAAAGCATGGCGCGGCAAAACCGGCATGATCGATGCAATAATAAGCGGCAATTCGCGATTTATCGGCGGGCTGAAGGTGAATTGCACTGTATCGGAGCTGAGTTTTTCCAGCCTGGCAATCTGTTTCATATAGCTGTTAAAGGGCGGCCGGCCTTCATTTTTTAATAAATTACAGGTGAAGAGAATATCATCGGCAGAAACCGGCCGGCCATCGGCAAAACGCGCCGCCGGGTTGAGGGTAAAACGCATAATAGTGCGGGCATTATTCAGGCTGTAGCTTTTAGCCAATAGCGGGTAAAGGGTAAAAGCTTCGTCCTGCGAGCGCTGCATCAAGGTTTCAAATACCATGCTGCCAAATTGCGTATCGGCAAACAGACCGCGCGCTGTGGTGCGGAAACCGCGAATTATAAAGGGATTAAGGCCGTCAAATGTGCCGACAGTGCCGTAAGTGACTGTGCCGCCCTGCCGGGCAGCGGGGTCGGCATAAGGAAAATGAGAAAAATCAGCCGGCAAAGCCGGAGTACCGTGCATAGCCAGCCCGCCGGTCTGCAATGGTAAGCCGGTTTCTGCCGCCGGCGCAGCAAAGCTTGCGCTGGCATAAAATGTAACAATAACGGCAAGCAAAATATATATATTGAAACGCATAAGCATGGTGCTTTGCCCCTTGGCTGCTCTGGATATTTTATCTGATTCGGCCGGTGCAAAAGCGGCGCCGCCATTTTTTTCGATATATGGCCTGTTTTCAAGTGGAAATATGGCGATGACAGCAATAAATAGCCATAATCTCCGCTAAAATAGCGTAGAACAGGTGCGGAAAGAATGCTATAGGCCGGCAGCGGAAATTAACGCGGGCGGCGTTTATACAAGGCCGGGACAAACAGGCAAAACGCTGTAGAAACGGGGGCGGGTCAGCTCTGTGGCCGGGATTTGGTGCAAAATTATTGAAAGGAATCGCTTGAATATGGCGCAGAACGGATTTTTTGCAGGGAAAAGAAAATTTTTTGGCGGAATACTGGCGGCAGTTTTTTTGCCTTTGGCTGTGCTGCCTGCGGCTCATGCTCAGGAGATGACGGAAGGCTGGCGTAAGGTCTGCAATAAACAGCAGGATATTGATGTTTGCAATACGGTGAATAATGTGCTGTCCGATACCGGGCAGCCGCTGACTATATTAAATATTATTGAAGTATCGGGCAAACAAAATCAAAGGCGTTTTGCTATTCAGGTGCCGACAGGGCGGGTTATCCCTGAAGGTATTAAAGTGAGTATTGATGGCGCTGCGCCGAAGACAGTGCCTTATATGATTTGCAACGGCCCGGCCTGTATTGCCGATATGATTCTTGACGAGACTCTGCTCTCTGCCATGAAAAAAGGCAAAAGGCTGACAGTTACTTCAGTTAATGTTCAGGGTTATCCCAATCCGATTAACGTGTCTTTGCAAGGTTTTGGCCAGGTTTATGCCGGGCCGGGTATGACAGATAAAGCTTTCCAGGAAGATCAGGATAAAGTACAAAAAGCTTTACAGCTGCGGCAGAAAGAACTGGAAGATAATATGAAGGCAGCGCAGGAAAAGGCGAAAACAGTGCCTTAAGCTGTCTGCTTTTCTGTTTTATTGGCTGTGCGATAAAATAATGCCGCCCGGTTTCCCACCAGCGGCATTTGATTTGATATTTTCGGGCGTGTCGCCGGTTTAAGTAAGGCACCGGGCAATAGAGAGCAGCATAAAGCGGGACAGAGCGCGGCCTGCTTTGCCGCGAGACGGGAAGCCGGGCAACAAATAGCAGAAGCAGGCAGACCGGTTCTGCTATATATGGGGCAGATCCGGCTCTATCTGGCTCAGTTCCGCCGATGCGCGGCCGCGAAGCTTTCGTCCCATATGGCGGTAGATTTGTTTTATTTTTAAACCCGGCAGCTCCTCTTGGCTATATTATGTGACAGATAGTTTCAAAGAGAGGCTATACAGAGATTTGCAGAGAAGTGTGAAATTTTTTAGAGACAATCAGCGAGCTGCTGAAAATGGAAGAGACAAGAATCATAGTGCGGCGCAAGGCAGTATAGGACATATATTTTAGCCGGAGAGGCATAATTTGGTGCAAATCGGCCGTGTGAAGCATCGCCGTCCAAAAAACATTTGTATGGTTCCGCTATCTTTGCAGCAGTTTCCCAAATCCGGTAACCCGCCTTTGCGGCAGTTTTTATTTTATTAAATCATGCTTTTCAGTTTGCGGGAGACAGGGTCATGATGTGACGGCAGAGGTGACAGGCTTTACAATGTGTGCGGTAAACTGCGCTATAAATATTGCGTTTCCGGTCGCAGCAGGATTTTGGAATTATGCATCAGACCATAATAGTAAAAACATGAATTTTAACAAAATATATTGCCGGCGCTATGCCGCGCAGTGACAGGCCTGCTGCTATATTATTGTAAAAAGGGCGGCAGCAGCTTTTTCAGCCCTGCACCTGGTGCCATGCCTTCGCGCATAAATAAATTGCGCAGCAAAGCATGCCGGCGCAATAATTCCAGGCCGCTGCTGCGGACAAGCTGCACCGGCAGAAAATCAGATAAAAGGGCGCGGTTCAAACCATGGACAAAACCCGTGCGGAAGGCGACATCGGGCCGCCTGTGGCGGTTATAAGCCGCCAGCACATTGGCGGCGCCGCTATCGGCAGTGTTTGAACCCACAGCCCGGCCAATATCAATAATATCACGAATAGTCAAATTCAGCCCCTGGGCGCCAATAGGGGGGAAGAGATGGGCTGTTTCACCGATCAGCGCTACCCGTCTGGCGGCAAATTGCCTGGCTGTCATGCCGCCCATCGGCCAGGCTTCCGGCATGGTTTCCACCTCTGTTTTGCCGAGTATAAAGCCCATTTTGCTGCCGATTTTATCGCTTAGAGCCTGTCTGCCCAAAGACAGCAAAAACCGCGCCTGCTCAGGGCGGACTGTCCATATCAGAGCCGAGCGCTTACCGATAAGCGGCACTTGCGTAAACGGCCCTTCTTCTGTGTGAAATTCTGTCGAGACAGCATTATGCGGTAATTCATGATGGAAGATCAAAGTTAAGGCTGTTTGCGGATAGGCCCAGCGCGAAACGGTAATATTCGCCGCTTGTCGCGCCTGGGAATTACGCCCATCGGCGGCTATAATCAGCTGCGCTCTGATTTTCTGCCCGCCGGCAATAACTGTTTCCGCATAATTTTCATGCAGATTATAATGCTCGGCCAGAACTTCCACCGGCAGAATTCTGGGACATTGCTTTACCGCCTTTGCCAGGGCGGCATTGAGTGCCTGATTGGGTATATTATAGCCGAAAGCGCTTTCGCCGATTTCTGCGGCGCGAAATTCTACACACGGGCTGCGAATAAGCCTTTTTGTGCCGTCAATAATACGCATAATGCGCAAGGGCGCCGCCTGCGCTTGCAGCTCTTCCCACAAATGCAAATCCCGCAACAGGGCGATTGCCGGCATCATCAGCGCCGTAGTGCGCGTTTCCTGCCCGTGATTGCAAGGGCCGACAAGCACCACTTTATCGACCCGGCGGGAAAGCGCCAGCGCTGCCAGCATGCCGGCCGGCCCATTGCCGATTACCGCAATATTGCAAGGAATCACTTGCTTTTCTGTCAATTCTTCAGTCATAATCTGTTTCTATACTATTTTTTTGTCGTTTAAAACCTAAAATGCGCTTTGCGGCTCGGTCTGATTCGTTTTGTCGCAGCTGTAGGCCGGGCTATTGGGTTGAGGCGCTTTGAGAGAGCAGGGCAGTTGGATAAAAATTCCGCCAATATGAACATTGCCGGCGCAGACGCAGGCAACAGGGAAGAAAAACAGGCACCGAAAGCGGCGCCCGGCAGCGCCAAAAAGGTGACTATGCCGAAAATACGCGCTTTTTCTGCGCATTTGCTGACTGCTTCCGGGTCTTTCCTGGCTTTTTTGTCGCTGGTTGCCATGAGCGAAAAGCATTGGACAGCGGCCTGGGCCTGGCTGGGTGTGGCGCTGTTTGTTGACGGTATTGACGGGCCGATAGCCCGCCGCCTTGATGTCAAATATGTTTTGCCGAACTGGTCGGGAGAATTGCTGGATCATGTGATTGATTATGTCACTTATGTAATTTTGCCGGCTTTTGCGCTTTATCAGGCCGGCCTGATGGGTGAGGGGCTTTCCTTTGTTTCGGCCGCGCTGATTGTGATAAGCAGCGCCATATATTATGCCGATACGGGCATGAAGACGGAAGAGAATTTTTTTAAAGGCTTTCCCGTTGTCTGGAATATAGTGGTTTTCACTTTATTTGCCGTTCACCCGCCGGCCTGGCTGGCTTTTGCCTTTGTATTTATGTCTGCCGTTTTGTCCTTTATGCCGGTTTATTTTGTCCACCCTGTGCGGGTAAGAAGATTACGGCGCGTAACTGCGGTTTTCTTTGCTTTATGGGGGACGACAGCGACACTCACTATTCTTTATTATCACATGGAAGCGCCGGATTTTCTGCGCGCTATTTTGATTGTCAGCGGCCTTTATCTCTATTTTATCGGCGCCGTCCTGCAAATCTTCCCCCGATTAGGGCGGAGTGCTGTCGCAAAAGCGGGATAAATGAGATTTGGGGTTGAACTGCGTTTTAAAACGGCGCGACAGGCCGGTATTTGCAGGCAGATTACGCTTTATAAAAGGGATAAATTTTGATGAGACGGTTTTTTATTATTTTTTCCGTTTTTATTGCGGCTTACGGTTTTTTTACCGGCTTTGTTGCGGCTGATACATTGGATAATGTAAAAAAACGCGGCTATCTGCAATGCGGCGTCAGCACCGGTTTGACGGGCTTTTCTATCCCTGATGAAAAAGGGCAGTGGACAGGTTTTGATGTGGATTATTGTCGCGCTGTGGCAGCGGCTGTTTTTGGCGATGGCAGTAAGGTAAAATTTATCCCTTTGAGTTCCAAGGAGCGGTTTACTGCCCTGCAATCAGGCGATATTGATGTGCTGATTCGCAATACAGGCTGGACTATGGGGCGCGATATTGGTCTGGGTTTGACTGCTGTCGGTGTTAATTATTATGACGGCCAGGGTTTTATGGTTAATTCCAGGCGTCTGCCCGGCATTACCTCCATTGCGCAATTATCGGGCGCTTCTATTTGTGTGCAATCCGGCACATCGACAGAATTAACGCTGGCCGATTATTTCGGCCGCAATAATCTCGATTATACGCCGGTTGTGTTTGAAAAATTTTCTGAGGTTAATGCCGCTTATGATGCCGGACGCTGCGATGTTTACAGCACGGATCAGTCCTCGCTTTATGCGGTGCGGCTGCAGCTCACTAATCCGGAAGATAATGTGGTGTTGCCGCAGCTCATATCAAAAGAGCCGTTTGCCCTGATTGTGCGGCAAAATGATACGGGCTGGGCCAATATTATCCGCTGGACGCATAATGCGCTCCTCAATGCCGAAGAATATGGTATTACTGAAAATAATATTGATGATATGCTGAAATCGACCAATCCCGATATAAGGCGGCTGCTGGGGACAGAAACAGGCACAAATCTGGGCAAAATTTTGGGGCTGGATAATGATTGGGTAGTGAAAATTATTAAAAATACAGGGAATTATGGTGAGATATTTGAGCGCAATATTGGCCGTAGCTCGCCCTTGAAAATTGCGCGCGGCATTAATGATTTGTGGATAAAAGGCGGGTTGCAATATGGTATTCCTGTTCGCTAAACAGAGGCAGGGCAAATTGTAATCCGGGCTTTATAAATCTTTGAAAAAGCAGTCGAAGAAAGTTTTATTGTGCCGAGCAAAAAAACTCCTGTAAATGCAAGTGCAAAAGCCGGCGCGGCTAATGCTGCCGGCGGGCATATATTATGCCAAAAGCCCGGTCTGTGGGCGTGTTTTTTATCAGCTTTCTGCTGGAAGCGATTTTTTATCCAATTATTTTGCGTATTGCTGCTGCTTTGCGGTTTGCATTATTTTTACAGCAATGCGGTAGAAAATCTTACCCGCCAGCATATTGCCTCAGGCTTCGGCTTTCTGGATATGCGGGCGGGCATTTCCATTCCCGACAGCCTTATTCCCTATGACAGTAATTCCACTTACAAAACAGCTTTATTAGCCGGTTTGGTTAATACGGTTTTTATGGCGGTTTTGTGCATTGTCGCTGCCACAATATTGGGGTTTTGCATTGCTTTCGGCCGTTTATCCAAAAACTGGCTTCTGGCGAAATTATGCCTGTTTTATGTCGAAATTTTCCGCAATATTCCTGTTTTGCTGGTGATTTTATTTTTCTATTTCGGCCTGATGCAGCAATATTTGCCGCCTGTGCGCGACAGTTTTGTTTTGCCCTTTCACATTTATGTTAATCAACGCGGCTTGTATTTTCCGGCTTTGCATTGGGAGGGCGCTTTTTGGGGCCGGGACGGCCTGATTCTGCCCTGTCTGCTGTTTGTTTTTGCGCTATTGGCGCTATTTGCGCTGCGTCCGGCAGGGTTAAATATTTCGCCTTTTTTGCGCCATTTGCTAAAAATTATAATCGGCGCAGCCTGTATTGCTGCGCTTTATTGTTTTTGGCGCGGCTTTGGCGTGGATATGCCGCAGCAGGGGCGTTTTAATATTATGGGCGGCGGCAGCATTCCGCCTGAATTTTCGGCCTTGTTTCTGGGGCTGTCCTGCTATAGCGCTGCTTTAATTGCCGAAACTGCGCGCGCCGGGGTTGAGGGTGTGGATAAAGGTCTGAAGGAAGCGGCCGCCTCACTGGGTATGACCGGCATTACGACCGTGCGCACAATTATTATCCCTTTGGCTTTGCGCATTATTGTGCCGCCTTTGGCCGGGCAATATATGAATATTGCTAAAAATACTTCGCTGGCTGTCGCTATCGGCTATTCCGATCTGATGCGAATCGGCAATACAGTGGTGATACAAACCAATCAGGCGGTTGAAGTGGTGCTTATCTGGATTATTGCCTATCTGGCTATTTGTTTGCTTATATCGGCGCTGATGAATATGCTTAATCATCGATTGCTGTTTATGGAAAGGCTGGGTTGAGATGAAGCCGGGCCATTTTACCGCGGCAAAGCGGCAGAAACAGCCGGATATTCCGGGTCGGCAAAACCGGCTTTTACTGTGGCTGAAGCGTAATTTATGCGCTTCGCCGCTGCAAATTGCGCTGACAATTATCGCTTTACTGCTGATTTTATATAGTATTGTGCCGTTTATCCGCTGGGCTTTAATTGATGCTGTCTGGCAAGGGGAAAATCGCCATGCCTGCACCACTTTATTGCAAGGCGGTCTGCGGGCGGATAATTGGTCGGGTGCCTGCTGGGCTTTTGTCCGCGCCAATTTCAGCCAGTTTATCTATGGTTTTTACCCTGTGGCTGAGCGCTGGCGGGTCATTGCAACATTTGCGCTGGCTCTGCTGACGGCTGTGCCGCTCCTCACCCCCGCTGTGCCGCATAAATTTATCAATGCCGGCATAGCCTTGATCCTTGTGCCGCTTATTGGCGGTGTTTTACTGGTCGGCGGTGTTTTCGGCCTGCCTTTTGTTGATACTTCGCTGTGGGGCGGCTTGATGGTAACGCTGATTATCGCCTATTGCAGCATTATTTTATCGCTGCCTCTGGGCATAATGCTGGCTTTGGGGCGGCGCTGCAAAATGGCGGCCTTGCGCCTGTTTTGCGTGGCTTTTATTGAATTATTGCGCGGTATTCCGCTGGTGGCGCTGTTATTTATTGCCAGTGTGCTGTTTCCGTTATTTTTGCCGCAGGGCATGAATTTTGACAAATTTTTGCGCGCTCTTATTGCTGTGGCGCTGTTTACTTCCGTCTATATTGCCGAAACTATACGCGGCGGCTTGCAGGCTGTGCCGAAAAGCCAATATGAGGCGGCTGCCTCGCTGGGATTTACTTATCCTTTTGCCATGGCCTTTATTTTATTGCCGCAGGCGGTGCGCCTGGTTATTCCCGCTTTGGTTAATGTGTTAATCGGCATGTTTAAGGAAACCAGCCTGGTTTATATTATCTCTATGTATGATTTATTGGGGATTGTTCGCTCTGCTTCCATGCAGGCAAACTGGATTACGCCGCAAACACCGGCAACCGGGCTTATTTTTGCCGGGCTGGTATTTTGGTTTTTTTGTTTTGCTTTATCGCTTTATGCCCGGTTTCTGGAAAATTACAGCAAAAGAGAACGGGCAGCCTGAACTGTCGGCCAAAACGGGAAATTAGCAAATCATTGGCGGTAAGAGCGCCCGGCGGCTATTTTACCGGCGGCTGTTATCGGCTAGGATTCTGAGAAAGGAGCCACAGCATCATAGCCGTAAAGCCAATCCAGATCGCTCAAAAAACGCCTCTGCGGCCGCAGACGCATATATTGATTGCGGATAAAAGCGGCCGGGCCGGATAAATGATAAACAAAACGATTAAAATCACCGCGCCCGGCAACGGCTTTCAGCCTTTGCTCCCGCAGAGCGCTGAAACGGGAAAGCTCAGCCGCATTATCTGCTGACTCTCTTTGCCGCAATCCTGTCGCTATAAATTGCGCCAGAGCGCAGGCATCTTCTATGGCCTGCGCTGCGCCCTGAGCACTAAAAGGGGTGACCGCATGGGCGGCATCGCCTAAAAATATCACCCCGTTAGCGTTTGAAAAGCGTGGAAAAGGCATTTGAAACAGCGGCCAGCACAGCCATGACGGCGCCTGGTCAATCACTGCCCGCAAAAGCGGATTCTTCCCGTTAAAAAACTGCAATAATTGCTCTTTATCGCCCTGTTGCGACCATTTATCGCCGATATTTTTGCCTTTGGTGATAATGACGAAATTGTAAACAGCCCCCTGACGCAAAGGGTAAATAATAAAATGGCTGTCTTTGCTCATATAGGCGGAAACAGAATCCAATACTCCCCCGCCGGCAAAATCTGCCGGCAAATTCTGCCGCTCCAAAGTGGATCGCCAGGCAATATAAGAACTGAAGCGCGCTTTCTCACCGCAACAGGCGGCGCGTAAGCGCGACCAGACGCCGTCACAGCAAATGACGCAACGCGCCGATAGAGTTTCAACAGAATTTTGTTGCGGCTCTGCCTCTGCCTGGCTTTTCTCCTGCTCTTCCTGCAAAGTGACAATATCTACCTGAAATCCCGTTTGCGCATTACCGCGCACCTGATTAACACTATGGCTGCCGTAATAATGAATTAACGGGTTTTTATCAATATTTTCCTTTAAGACTTTTTGTAAATCAGCGCGATGAATAGTCAGATAAGGTGCATGCCAATATTGCTCTGCCATGGCTTTTATTGGTAAATGCAGCAATATTTTACCGCTATCGGCATGGTTTAAATTGATAAAATCAGGCTCGGCGGCCAAAGGCGTCAGCGCTGCCAGCAGCCCCAATTTATCCAATAAGCGCGTAGCATTGGGGGCAAGCTGCAGGCCGGCCCCCACTTCCTGCAGGACAGAAGATTTTTCATAAAGGGTGGAGGGAATATTATGCGCTGCCAAAGCAAGCGCTGCTGCCATGCCGGCAATGCCGGCCCCGGCAATAATAATATCATGTTCAGCGTATTCTATTGCCATGAATTTATCTCCGCCGATTTACGGAACCCCCTCGAATTTTGTTAAATCTGTGTGTGGAAACTGCCTGCCGGCTTTAACTGATTATCAGGCAAATCTGCATCAAAGCGATAAAGCGTAGAGCAATAAGGGCACAATATTTCATTCTCCGCCGCCATATTTAAAGCTATATGCGGGTGATCAAAAGGCGCCGCCGCACCGGCGCAGATAAATTTTCTGGCGCCGATGAAAATTTCCTTACTGCCTGTATCACTGTTAAAACAGGGGAGAGAATGTTGTATCATTTATGCCTCTTCTCCGGCTTTATCGGCAAAATGCCGTTTCTTGCCTTCCGCTTTCGCCGGTTTATTGCGGCCGGAAAATAGAATAATTCTATAGCACCCGCCTTCTGCCCAATATTACGCCTGCCATTTATAAAGCCTGTTATGAAGCGAAAATTCGCGCATAAGACTGAGCGGCAATATTTTGGCAAATCTCCTTAATATTCTCCAATGTGCCGAGGCCTGTGCCTTTTTCCATCACCGTAGCGGCGCCGCAGGCAAGCCCCAGTCTGAAGGCATCTGCCACGCTGCCGCCTTTGGCCAGAACATAAAGCGCGCCACCGACAAAGCTGTCACCGGCGCCGGAGGCGCTGATTGCTTTCACTTTGGGCGAGGGCAGGCAGATTTTCTCATTCCGCGTGGCCAGAACAGCACCCTCTGCCCCCAAAGTGACGGCAATGGCCTTGCTGATACCGCCATGCACCAAATGTTGTGCCGCTTCGGCAATATCCTCCGGTCTGTCATATTTTTGCCCGGTGCATTCTTCAAATTCGTCCTGGCTGGGTTTTATTAAAGTTGCGCCGCCAAGTTGCATCACATGCTGCAAGGCTTCGCCCGATGTATCAATAACAATTTCACCGCCGCGCCGGCCGGCCAGGGCAATAAGCTCGTCATAAACCGCTACGGGCACGCCGCGCGGCAGGCTGCCGCTGACAACCAGCCAATCCCAATCATTATCCTCACAGGCACGAAGACAATCACGCCATTCGGAATCCTGCAAAACCGGCCCTTCGGCGATAAAGCGATATTCCGACCCGGTGGATTGCTCATGAATCACATTATTGATACGTGTCTCCCCGGCAATGCGGATAATTTTTTTGGCAATTTGTCGCTCTTCCAGCAAATGATCCAGCACTGCGCCCATAACGCCGCCGCGGGCATAAAGCGCCTGCGTACTGCCGCCCAGGCGGTCAATAACGCGGGCAACATTGATACCACCGCCGCCCGGGTGAAAGCTTTCATCATGGGTGCGGATTTTCTGCACTGCATCGACATGATAAACTTCGCAGGCAGCGTCTACAGTCGGGTTAAAGGTCAGGGTCATTATATGTTGCATGGCTTCAGGCTCCTTCAAGCCAGGGGAATTTTCTCAATTTTTATTTTCCGTTACCGGCTGCCGGTTCAAACAATAGCAGCCGGCCGGCATCAAATTTCAAGGCAAGCCGGCCGGACAATACAGCCAGAGCCTTGCTGCCGAAAAGCTCAAACCGCCAGCCGTGCATGGCGGCAATATCCGCCTTTTCTTTCTCTGCCGCCAGCCTGCTAATATCATCACCGCCGGCAATAAGCTTTTGGGCAAGATTATGCTCTTCAGCAATGAGTTTCAGCAGCAGTTTTAAAATTTCCACTTCACTTTTATTATTTTCCGGCGCGGAAGAATATGCGGCAAATTGCGGCAGCCCTTGATGGGCGCTGTTTTTGCCCGCTTCAATTACCAGTTGCAGCAGGGCATTTATATCGAGCCGGTGGCGCGGCGGTTTGCGCAAACTACGCAGTGACAGCAGCGTTTGCTTATCTTGCGGCAGGTGAGCGGCAATTTCTATCAGGCTGTCATCAGCCAGAATATGGCCGCGCGGCAGATTCTGCCGCCGGGCCTGTTCTTCCCGCCAGGCAGCGAGGCTTTGCAAGGCTGCCCATTGCCGGGGCGTATGCAGTTTTCGTTGCTGGCCTTTTATTTTTTTCCATGCCTGTTCCGGCGGTAATTTATAAGTTTCTACTGCTGCCAGAACCGCCATTTCTTCTTTTATCCATGTCTGCCGCCCCCATTCTTCCAGATTTTTGTTCAAATTCAGGTAAATATCGCGCAAATAGGTTACATCGGCCAGGGCATAATCCAGTTGTTTTTGTGTCAGCGGCCGTCTGCTCCAGTCGGTAAAGCGGGAAGATTTATCCAGCCTGACACCGGTAATTTTATAGACTAGACTGTCATAAGCGGCAGATTCACCATAGCCGACAGCCTGAGCTGCAATTTGCGTGTCAAATAAAGGTTCAGGAATATGGCCGCTCAGAGTAAAAATAATTTCAATATCCTGCCGGGCGGCATGAAAAACCTTAACAATATTCCTTTGTTGCATCAGAGCAAAAAACGGCTTTAAATCAAGCTGCGGGGATAAAGGGTCAATCAGTATCTGCCCGGCGGGTGAGGCCAGTTGAATAAGGCAAAGCTCGGGATAATAAGTGGATTGGCGATGAAATTCCGTATCCACAGTGACAAAAGGCGCCTGTGCCAGCCGTGCCAGGGCTTTTTCCAGATCTGATGTTGTTGCAATAAGCGACATGGTCAGGCTCCACTTCACAGCTTGATAAAACAAAAAAGGCAAAAATACCATAAACGGCCTTCCTCTTTGGCGCAATGGGATAAAATTTGCTGCAATTTGGCAAAAATCGCTTGCTTTAAGGGGGTGCGCCTGTGTAAGTCTTGGGCGCTATATGCTAAGTCTCGGTCGTACCGCCTTCCTGCCGCTTTTGCGGCGCGCAGTTTAACGGTATTTTATAAAGGCAATCTATGATGAATGCTTACCGGAGCCATAATTGCGGCGCCTTGCGCAAGGCCGATATTGGTAAAAAAGTGCGCCTTTCAGGCTGGGTTAACCGTGTGCGTGACCATGGCGGCCTGCTTTTTATTGATTTGCGCGATCATTACGGGCTGACGCAAATTATTGTTAACCCCTCTTCGGCTGCTTTTGCCACCGCCAATATAGTGCGCAGCGAATGGGTGATTCGGGTTGAAGGTGAAGTTAAAGCGCGCAGCGGGGAGACGATAAACCCGGCTTTGCCAACCGGTGAAGTTGAAATTTTTGCCGGCAATATAGATATTTTGTCCAGAGCGGAAGAGCTGCCTTTGCCGGTTTTCGGCGAGCCGGATTATCCTGAAGATATTCGCCTGAAATACCGCTTTCTGGATTTGCGGCGTGAGACTTTGCACAAAAATATTGTGCGGCGGACGCAGATTATCGCCGCAATCCGCCGCCTGATGACAACAAGCGGCTTTACTGAATACAGCACGCCGATTTTGACCGCTTCTTCGCCGGAAGGGGCACGCGATTTTCTGGTGCCGAGCCGCCTGCATGCCGGCAGATTTTATGCCCTGCCGCAGGCGCCGCAGCAATATAAGCAATTATTGATGATGTCGGGTTTTGACCGCTATTTTCAGATTGCCCCCTGTTTTCGTGATGAAGATCCGCGCGCCGATCGCCTGCCGGGAGAATTTTATCAGCTTGATGTGGAAATGAGTTTTGTCGAGCAGGAAGATGTTTTTGCCGCTATCGAGCCTGTTATGCGCGCTGTGTTTAAAGAATTTGGCGAAGGCAAGGCTGTCCCTGAGCAATTTCCCCGTATCCCTTATGATGAGGCTATGCGCAAATATGGTTCGGACAAACCTGATTTGCGTAATCCGATTATGATGGAAAATGTGTCGGCACAGTTCCGCGATTCGGGTTTTAAGGTTTTTGCCAATATTCTGGCCGCTGATAAACAGGCGGAAATTTGGGCGATTCCCGCCAAAGGCGGCGGCAGCCGCGCTTTTTGCGACCGCATGAATGCCTGGGCGCAAAAAGAAGGCCAGCCCGGCCTTGGCTATATATTCTGGCGCGAGGAAGAGGGCGTCTTGAGCGGGGTGGGGCCGCTGGCGAAAAATCTTGGGGCTGAGCGAACGGAAAATTTGCGCAGGCAATTACAGCTTGCGGGAAATGATGCCTGTTTCTTTTGCGCCGGGCGGCCGCAAAAATTTGTCGCTTTTGCCGGAGCGGCGCGCAACAAACTGGGCGAAGAGCTGGGGCTGATTGATGAAAGCCGTTTTGCCCTGGCCTGGATTGTGGATTTTCCTTTTTATGAATGGAATGAAGAAGAAAAACGGATTGAATTTTCGCATAATCCGTTTTCAATGCCGCAAGGCGGCATTGAAGCGCTGGAGACAAGTGAACCGCTGGCCATAAAAGCCTGGCAATATGATATTGTCTGCAACGGTTTTGAAATTGCGTCAGGCGGTATTCGCAATCATTTGCCGGAAACAATGGTCAAGGCTTTTGCGATTGCCGGACTTTCCCGCACTATAGTGGAAGAGCGTTTTGGCGGCCTTTACCGTGCTTTTCATTATGGTGCGCCGCCGCATGGCGGTGTGGCAGCGGGTATTGACCGTATTGTCATGCTGCTGACGGGAGCCAGAAATTTGCGCGAAATTTCATTATTCCCGATGAATCAGCAGGCGGCTGATTTATTGATGGGCGCTCCGTCTGAGGTAAATGCGGCGCAATTACGTGATTTGCATATTCGCCTCATGCCGGGAGAGAAAAAATAGGCAATTACCCGGGATACAAGGTGAAAACAGTAAAGCGCTGCGTGTTTTTCCGGCCTTTGATCTGTTAAACTCCGATAAGTTAAAAAAACGGCAATATAGATGAGGCAGAATGGCTTACGCAAATATGGCGGCCAATAAGGCCGCAGATTTTGGTAAATCTTCGGTTGATATAGAGGGTCGGGCCGGTGGGAGCCTGGCAGAAGCCGGCATTAGTCCTGCAAAAAAAAGGCAGGATAACAAGCCGAAAACGGTTGTTTTTGCCTGCGATGAAAATTATGCGCCTTATTTGCCGGTAGTTCTCCAGTCTTTGATTGATCATTCTTCTGCTGCTTATGGCTATGAAATCGTCATTATGGATTGTTGCGCCGATCCGCAATCGGAAATTTTTGATGAAATGCGGCATAATTTACAGGAAATGCTGACGGGAAAGAGTAATTTTTCTCTGAAATATATCAAACTGCGTGCCGCTTTGGAGCAAAATGCTTTTTTACGCAAAAATGAGCCGGCGCTAAAACGCTATGGCTACGGCACTTATGCGCGTGTTTTTATCCCCGATTTATTGGCCGATTGTGAAAAAGCGCTGTATCTGGATATTGATCATATTATTCTGGCTGATATTGCCGCCCTTTTTGCTTTGCCGCTGGGAGACAGGCTGATCGCCGCCGTGCCCGATGTCAATGTTGCTGCTTTGCGCCTGCAAGCGGATTCCCGGCGCAAGCAACTGGTTGAGCAAAAACTGGGGCTTCTGCCGGATAATTATTATATTGTCGCCAGCCCGATGTTATTTAATATTCAGGCTTGCCGCAAATTCGGTTTTACAGAAAAAATTCTTGCTTTACTGGCGCAGGATTATAAATTGCCCTTTCCGGATCAGGACGCTATTAACGCTGTCTGCAAGGGGCAGATATTTTATCTGCCGCAAAAATGGGGGCGGGTTAATGCCCGCAATTTTGCCGGCCTGTGCGATATTATTCGCAAAGGCGGCAATTCTCAACAAATTGCAACAGTGCTGGGCGATTGGCGCGCCGATTCTACTGATATTGCTGTGATTCATTATGTGACAACGCCCAAGCCGTGGGGCGGTGTCGGCCCCGATTATTCCGGCCTATGGTGGCATTATGCAACAAAAACCGCAAACGGCGTAGCTTTATTGTTTTCTCTGCTTTTTCCCCTTGTCGCGCCGGGGGCGCGGGGTTATTTTGTCAAAACCTATAAATTATTTGGCCTGCCTGTTTTGACAATAAAAACTTTCCCGGAGAAAATATATTATCAGTTGGGAAAATTCTCTTTTGTCAAAAAAATATATGGCAAGGAGAATTGTTATATTTATGTTTTTGGTATAAAAATTTTCACTATTCATAAAAAACCGGCTTGGGAAAGCTGATAAATCCTGTAAAAAGCAGTTTATGCCTGCTATATTCCGCCGCCGTAATTGGGGGGGAGTCTGCCAGAATAAGGTCGGATTTCACTTTAAGCCCTATCTTCCATTTTTGCTGAAAATCGGCTAATATGGCGGTTCTATAGGGCAGAATATCAATTTAAGACGGATAAAGCGGGTTATGGCGCGTTTTTCAATCGTGACTTTGACAGATAAAGCGGCACAGCGCATTAAGGAAATTTGCGCTGCTCATAAAGGGGCACAAGGGCTTTTGCTGGGCGTTAAAAAAGGCGGCTGCGCCGGGCTGGAATATAGTATGGATTTGGTCACGCCGGATATTTCGGCAGTAAAGCCGAATATGGATAAAATAGAGCAGGACGGCGCTACAGTATTTATCGAACCGCAAGCTGTGCTGTTTTTACTGGGGACAGAAATAGATTTTGAAGCCACGCCACTGCGTACGGGTTTTGTTTTTAATAATCCCAATCAGACTTCCGCCTGCGGCTGCGGTGTATCGGTAGAAATCACCCCCGCTACGGCTGAAGATTTCCGGCAGAAAGCACAATTAGCGTAATAGAAAATAAGTTAATGGCAGTGGTTTAATTGCATGGCAATAATTTATAAAGCCTGCCCGAGGTCTTTATAAGAGATATGTATCACTATTACGGGGTGTTGTTGACGCGCTCTTTGTTTTTTTCTTCCTTTTCTTTCGCTTCATTCCATAAGGTTTCCATTTCTACTATATTGGCTGCTGCCAGGTTTCTATGTCGTTTCTGCAGTTCTTTTTCTATATAAGTGAAGCGCCGGCGAAATTTCTGATTGGTTTTCTTCAGGCTGTCTTCAAAATTTGCTCTTATTTTACGCCCGAGATTGATAAGGGTAAATATTACATCACCATATTCGGCCATTTGTTCTTCAGCGCTGCCTTTTTTGATAGCTTCCTGTAATTCTTTCAATTCTTCCTGCAGTTTTCGCAAAACAGGCCGGGCTTCAACCCAGTCAAACCCTGTTGCTTCTGCCTTTTCCTGTAATTTGGCGGCCTCCAGCACTGCGGGCAGGGCAGAGGAAACTGCATCAAGATAATAAATATTACCTTGCCCTTTGGCAGCTTTTTCCTGCATTTTTATTGCTTGCCATTGCTGTTTATGCGCAGCAGCGTCAAGCCTTGCAGTTTTGGCGGCAGCCGGGCCGAAAATATGCGCGTGCCGGCGGATAAGCTTGCTGTTAACGGCTTGCACCACATTATTAAAATTAAAACTGCCTTCTTCTTCGGCCAATCGGGCATGATAGACAATCTGCAACAGTAGATCCCCCAGCTCTTCACATAAATCCTGCTTATTATTGCGATTGACAGCGTCAACCACCTCATAGGCTTCTTCTATTGCATAGGGGGCAAGAGAGCGAAAATTCTGCTTTATATCCCAGGCAGAACCGGTTTGCGGGTGGCGCAGAGCGACTATGAGAGCCAATAATTGTTCTATTTTATCGCTAGCCTGCATAATTTGCTCTTTTGCGGCAATTTATATTGGGGGCGGGTGAGGCGGATATTTTGGCCTCGGCTTGCCTTTTGCCTTAATCTGTTCCAAAATAAAGAAGAAGCAGAGGCAATGCAAGGCACAATTAAACGGGAGCAATTATGACAATTCTGGTCACAGGCGGCGCGGGTTATATTGGGTCTCATATTTGTGTTTCCCTGTTATTGCAGGGTCATTCTGTTGTCATTATTGACAATTTTTCCAATAGTTATGCGGAAGTCATAGAGCGTATTGCTGCTATAACCGGTAAAAAACCGGTTTTGGCGAAAGGTGATATTCGCGATCGTACTTTTTTGAAATCTGTGCTGGAAACTTACAAATGCAGCGCCGTTATTCATTTGGCCGGGCTGAAAGCAGTAGGGGAATCTGCGCACCGGCCGCTGGATTATTATGATTGCAATGTTTATGGCAGTCTGTGTCTGTTACAGGCCATGCAGGCCGCCAATGTTAAAAAATTCATTTTTTCTTCCACCGCCACGGTTTACGGAGTGCCGCAATATTTACCTTATGATGAAAAGCACCCTCTGGCGCCGGAAAATGTCTATGGTCGCAGCAAATTGATGGTAGAAACCATAATGGCGGATTTGTATGCGGCCGATCCCGGCTGGAGTTTCAGCATTTTGCGCTATTTTAACCCTGTCGGCGCGCATGAAAGTGGCCTGATAGGAGAAGATCCGCGCGGTCACCCCAATAATTTAATGCCGATTATTGCCCAGGTGGCCGGCGGCCGGCGAGAAAAATTGACCATTTGGGGCAATGATTATCCGACAGCAGACGGCACCGGGCGGCGTGATTATATTCATGTTGCCGATCTGGCTGAAGGTCATGTAGCGGCGCTGGCGCATTTGGAAAAAGCAGGGCTGAATATTTACAATCTTGGTTGCGGCCGGCCCTATAGCGTTTTTGATGTGATTCATACTTTTGAGCATATTTCAAATCGTCCGATAAATTATGATATTGGGCCGCGCCGCGCCGGCGATATAGCAGAATTTTATGCTAATGCTGCGGCCGCCAAAGATAAACTGGGGTGGGAGGCAAAGCGGGATTTGCGTTCTATGTGCGCCGATATGTGGAATTTTCAGGTAAAAAATCCGCAAGGTTATCAGGGCTAATATTCCCGAATATTTATCAGCTTTATTTGCTGCTCCAGATGATCGGCCTTGCGTTTTGTTTCGCTTCTTTCCTGTTTTCTGACAGACCCCGGCAATCCGGCTGATTTGCTGTTTTTTCAGTAGATTAGCCGGTTTTCATTGATCAGGATTCCCGTTTTGCTGAAAATCTTTTCATTTTTCTGCAAGATTATCTGTCTTATCAGCTTCTCCCTGCTTTGCATGCGGTATTATAGGGTGAATCTGTAATATCGGGCAACTATAGAGCCGGCTATATAATATTGCCGTTATTTTCGGCCGTTTTTCCAGCGTTTATGAAACCACAGCCATTGCTCCGGATATTCCCGAACCCAGCTTTCTACAATAAGATTCAGTTTTTGCGTGGCGGCGATAATGTCGATAGTGCCGTCTTTCCGGCGCGGCAGGGTAAGGGCAGGGTAAAGCTCCAGCCGATAGCGCCCCTCGGGCAGGCGAATACAGCGGACAGGATAAACCGCGCAATCAAATTGCCGCGCCAGCTTGGCCAGCAGCGGGTTGGTTTTAACCGGGCGGTTAAAAAAACGGCCTTTAATGCCGCGATTGAACTTTTGATCCACCAGCACGCCGACATTACCGCCTTTTTCCAGCACATTGGCCAAAGCCCAGGCCGATCCGGCTTTAGAGGGCACAAGATGCCCCATATTTGTGCGCCGCGCCTTTAAGACGCGTTTAGCTATATAAGGATTATTCGGCGGGCGAAACAGCGCCGTTACATTCAGGTCAAACGCCGCCGCGCAAATCGGCAAAAGTTCAAAATTACCCGTATGAGCGGTGAAAAATATATGCGGTTTTTTTTCATCGCGCAATTTGATAAATAAATCTCTGCCCGAGACTTCAACCAGCCCCGGTTTTTCGGCCAAGGGATCAAAATCAAAAATTTTATCAAGATACACATATTCGGCAAACAGGCGGCCGACATTATCCCACATGCCGCGTGCAATAGCGCGGCGCTCCTGTTCTGACTTTTCTGGAAAAGCGGCGCGCAAATTCCGCAAAGCCACCTGATGCCGCCGGGTCAAAGGCCCAAGAAAACGCGCCAGCCAGGCAAAAAAAGCAATACCCTGTCTGGCCGGAAAACATTTAAGCCCGGCAAGACATAAAAAAACCGCCGCGGCTGTCAGCCAATCCCAGCCGCGTTTAAGAGTTTTTCTTGGCAGGCGCAATAAGGGTTTCATAATTTCTCTAAAGAAACCAATCGAATATGCCTGTTTTTTCAGGCAATTTCCAGAATAATTTTGCCGAAGACATTACGCTCTTCCATGCGTTGCAAGGCTTCGCCAATAGCATTGAACGGCGCTACCGTATCAATAACCGGGTGCACCAGACCCTGCGCTATTTTTTGCATGGCATTGGCCATATTTTCCATACGGCAACCAAAAGAGCCGAAAATTTTCAGTTGCTGCTGGAATAATTGCATTAAATTCATCTGCGTGGAAATACCGGAAGTGGAGCCGCAGGTAACCAGACGGCCGCCGCGTTTCAGGCAGAGCATGGAGCCGGCCCAAGTGTCAACGCCGACATGCTCAAAAACAACATCAACTCCGGCTTTTTTGGTTAATTTACGGACAACGCCCTCAAAACGGTCTTTGCGATAATTGATAATATGATCAGCCCCCAAAGCCGCAGCTTTGGGCTTTTTATCATCAGAGCCAATAGTGGTTATCACTGTGCAACCTGTTTTTTTGGCCAGTTGAATAGCGGCAGAACCAATACCTGAGCCGCCGGCATGAACAAGAATTGTCTCCCCCGGCTGTAATTTGGCATTGTCAAACAGCATATGCTCCACTGTGCCGAAGGTTATTGGGGCAACAGCAGCGCCAATAGCATCGACACCGGGCGGTGCCGGCACCAGCAGGCGCGCCGGTATATTAACCGCCTCACAGGCAAAGCCGTCCAGATGAAAGCCGTAAACTCCGCCGACATAAGTGCATAAATTATCTTGTCCGGCCCGGCAGGCGGCGCACAGACCACAGGTTTTGGCACCGTAAACAGCAACCAACTGGCCGGGCAAAACCGAGCTGACACCTTCTCCCAGCGCTGTTACTTCTCCCGCTGCTTCAGCGCCGATAATCAGCGGCATTTTTCTTTTGGCAAAGGCCATACCGCGCCAGCCCCAGACATCAATATGATTAAGGGCGACAGCCTTGATTTTTACCGTCACCTCACCTGGGGCAGGTTTGCCCGGCGCGGCAATATTGGTAAGTTCCAGTTTGCGATTGGCTGATAATTGTAAGGCACGCATAAATTTGTCCTTATATTTGCCTGGATCTGGGCGCTGCACTCCCGTTTATACAGCAGATAAGGGTTATATTTTGTAAGCTTTCAGCACCAGGCTGCTATTTTGCCCGCCAAAACCGAAAGAATTGGAAAGAACCAAAGAAACCGGCTTTTGACGGCTGCGATTAGGCACGACATCGAGCGGGATAGTATCGTCAGGTCTGTCATAATTGATAGTGGGCGGGATAATACCGTCACGAATTGTCAAAAGGGAAAAAACCGCCTCTATAGCGCCGGCTGCCGTCAAAGTATGGCCAATCATTGATTTATTGGACGAAACAGGAATATGAGGCAAAGCATGGCCAAAAACGGTCGACATGGCCAAATATTCCATTTTTTCATTTTCCGGGGTAGAAGTGCCATGCGCATTGATATAATCAATAGCATCAATACCGATCCCGGCATCAGCCATGGCCGCCCGCATGGAGCCGACAGCCGGCGAGGCATCAGGTTTGGAGCGGGTGCGGTGGAAATCATCGGCCGTTTCGCCACAGCCGGCGACAATCCCCAGAATTTCTGCTCCGCGTGCCAGCGCATTATCCAGGGATTCCAGCACCAAAGCACCCGAACCTTCGGCCATAACAAAACCGTCTCTATCCTTTGAAAAAGGTTTTGAGGCCTTTTCCGGCGGGTCATTATGGGTAGAAAGGGCAGAAAGCAAAGAAAAACGAATTAAAGCTTCCGCCGAGACAGAACCGTCTGTGGCGATAACCAGCACACGCTTTTCGCCGCGCCTTATTGCCTCAGCTCCCATTTGAATAGCCGTAGCGCCGGAAGCACAGGCAGTAGAAAGTGAAACAGGCAGGCCGCATGTGCCGAAATCCCGCCCCAGCCGCTCGGCAATATGGCCGAATTGCGTTGTATCGAAAAAAGCTTCATACTTGTGGCGGCGGCATTCCGCCAATAATAACGCGTAAGAAGAGGGAGGACAGTCGCTGCCCCAATGCTGCCGGGCAAAATTATCCAGAGCAAAACGGTTTTTCCAGTCCAGCTCCACTGGCGGAGCAGCCAAAACCAGCCGCCCGCCAAAATTTCCCGGTTCAAACCCTGCTTGTTCAACTGCCTCTATTGCCGAAAGACGCGCCAGAGTTTCCGATAAAACAGAGGAGCCGGCCGCACTTTCCGGCAAAAAATCAACCGTGCCGGCAATGTAAGTGCGCAAATCTGCTATCGGGAAACGGCTGATTTTATGAATGCCGCTTATCCCGGCAGTCAATTTGCGCCAGTTTTCTGCTTTCCCCCGGCCAAGGGAAGAAACGACACCCATGCCGGTTACCGCAACAATCGGGCGCCCTTGTTTATCTTTTTCCGCGCTCATGCTCTATCCATTACCCGCGCCCTCACCGGCGCGTATTAAACTGTCTCAGGCAAACCGCCGCCCTTTTATCGGCAGAGGTGTGAGACATATTATACTTTTGACAGACAAGCGAGACCTTCCGCCCTGTCTATCCCCGCTATTATTGCCAGGGCTGATTCAAGCTCCGGCATTTGCGCCGGCTCCTTTTTTTCCAGCGGGGCAAAAGCCCGGCCTTTGTGCACAGCCAGGGCGGCAAGGGCCACGGCAAAAGGAAATTGCGCCTCCCGCATATGGCCGAATAAAGTGCTGAAAGCGCGATAGACAAGGCCGGCCTGTTGCAGGGCCTTTTCCTCCTGCTGTGTTACCCCATACACGCCGGAAGCGGCACTGACGGCAAAATCTGCCTTTTTTTCCGCTATTGCTGTTTTGATCATGGCAGATAGAGTTTCGGCCAAAGATGTTTTTTGCCGGTTTGTCTGACCGGTTGCAATAATATCAATTTCGGCATAGACGCGGGCGCCGCGCGTTTCGGCATGAGCGGCGCTTTCCAATACCAGAAAAGCACCTGCCGTGCCGGTAATAAGGCCGCCGGCCGCCTGAGCGCGCTCATCACCGCGGTGACGCGACCAGACAGGGGCATAGCCGTCAGCCTTGAGATAAGAATTCAGCTCCTGCCCCAACAGCATATCATAATGCTCGGCATTATAGGAAGCGCCCACCAGTATATGGCTGCTCTGGCCGGAGCGAATCCGGGCAAAGGCAGTCTCCATCGCCGCCAGGCCGCTGCCTTCCTCCCCCATGAAACTGCGGGAAGAACCGGTGACCTTGTGGACGATAGAAATATTGCCGGCCAGAAGATTGGAAAGCTGCGCCAGAAACAGAGTAGGGCGCAATTCTGTCAATAATATCCGGTTAAGCAGCCGGCCGCGCTCTTCTTCCGTCCGGCATAAACGCGCTTGCGCCAAAATCTGGGTGTCGACGGCAATATCACGCTCACCGCCGCCGGCGGCAATAATCATATCCATTTTGGCGGTCAGATCTTCACGCGCTTTTAACCCCGCATCTTCCAGAGCAAGACCGGCGGCATAAGTGCCAAGCCTCTGCCAAATCTCCATTTGCCGCTGATCGCTGCGGCGGGGAATTTGCAAATTCCAGTCCACTGCGCCAAGCCTGTGCACTATATAGGGAGCAAACCCCGTTTTATCCAGATTAGGAGCCAATGGGGCGGTAACAGCCTGCCAATGCGCCTCAATCCCTTCCCCCATGGAGGAGACAAGCCCGATACCGGTAATAAGGACAGAATTACCCTGCATGATAAATTATCCCAGACCTCCGCCAAGGCACGCCGCCCCGATCTCACTCATGTGCAAACTCCAGCCGACCTGCGGATTACGGCGCCAAAGGTAGAAAATTTACGAATCTTTCCTGGCCGCAACAAGAGCGTCAATTTTAGCACAGAGATTTTTGAGAACAAAATATTCCTCTTTATCCACTTTGCCTTCATTTACCTCTTGTGTCCATTGCTCAAGCGGAATTTTAATGCCGAAACTCTTGTCAATGGCAAAAACAATATCGAGGAAATCAAGGCTGTCTATACCCAAATCGTCAGTATTGCTCTCCGGTGTTATAATAGCGCGATCAATTTCGCTGGTTTCAGCAATAATATCGGCAACTTTATCAAAAGTAGAAGACAAATCCATAATTCCTTATTATCTGAAGCCGCTGATTTATCCAAATCAGCACGCTGCGGCAAACAGGTTTGGCGCAAACCGAGGATATATCCCCTTTAGCATGATATTTATCTCATGGCAATTTCCTGCCTTCTTCAGGGTCGGATTATTAAACAAAAACGGCAATAAGCAACAGGCTGACTGCCGTTTTGCGCGGATTTCCACCTTTGCGCCGACATTGGCACAAAATTTAATTTGGCCCACTTTGTCAGGCCTGGCAGTTTTTAGGCGCTTTTTGCCTTTTGACTCGTAGTCTCCACCACGGCCAGGGCTGTCATATTGATAATGCCGCGCGCTGTGACCGAAGGAGTCAAAATATGCGCCGGCCTTTTCACCCCCAGTAAAATCGGCCCTATATGCAGGGCATCACAGCGCTTTTTCAAAACATTAAGTGTAATATTGGCGGCATCAAGATTAGGGAAAATCAGCAGATTTGCCTCACCTTTCAAATAAGATGAAGGTAAAATACGGTCACGCAGTTTTTGCGATAAAGCGGCATCTCCGTGCATTTCTCCATCAGCCTCAATATCCGGGTAAAGATTGCGGAATTTCTCAGCCGCCAGCCGCATTTTCAAAGCGCTGTCGCTCAAGCGCGAGCCGAAATTGGAATGCGATAAAAAGGCAAGTTTCGGCTCAATGCCGAAACGGCGCACCTCAATGGCGGCCTGAACAGCAATATGCACCAGCTCATCGGCGGAAGGATCCTGGCAGACATAAGAATCCGCCAAAAAAAGCGAGCCGTTTTGTGATACCAGCAGGCTCAAGGCAGCATAATGCCCAATATTGGGCGCCAGGCCGATAATGCGTTCCACCAGGCCGAGATTTTCATCAAACCGGCCGGCCAGGCCGCACAGCATGGCATCAGCCTCACCGCGAATCACCGCCAAAGCAGCAATAGTTGTGGTCGATGTACGCACGAGCGTTTCGGCAATATTGGGGGTAATGCCGTATCTTCCTGCTGTTTTCTGCAATAAATGCACATATTGGCGATAACGCGGATCATCTTCCGGGTTGATAATATCAAAATCTTCACCGGCAGTAATTTTCAAACCAAGGCGGCGCAGCCGCACATCAATAACACCCGGCCGGCCGACCAAAATCGGCCTGGCGATATTTTCTTCAATAACAGCCTGTGCGGCCCGCAGCACACGCTCATCTTCGCCATCGGCATAAATAACCCGTTTCTGCTCTGCCTTTTTGGCGGCGGCAAAAATCGGCTTCATCACCAGGCCGGTGCGGAAGACAAAACGCTCCAGCCGCTCACGGTAGGAATCCATATTATCCAGCGGACGGGCAGCCACACCGCTTGCCATTGCCGCTTGCGCCACAGCGGGAGCAATGCGGGTCAAAAGGCGGGAATCAAAAGGCGAGGGGATTAAATGCTCCGGCCCGAAAGTATGATAAATATTGTCGGCATCGCTTTCATTTTCTTCCGGCTCTTCTTGCGCCAGAGCAGCAATAGCGCGCACAGCCGCCATTTTCATTTCTTCGTTAATGGCCGTGGCACCGACATCAAGAGCGCCGCGAAATATATAGGGAAAGCACAGAACATTATTGACCTGATTGGGGAAATCCGACCGGCCGGTGCATATCATGGCGTCCGGCCGCGCTTTGCGCGCTTCATCAGGCATAATTTCCGGTGTCGGATTGGCCAGCGCCATAATCAACGGCTTGGCCGCCATTTTTTTCAGCATTTCGGCCTTGAGCACGCCGCCGGCGGAAAGGCCGAGAAAAATATCGGCGCCCTCAACAATTTCGTTCAGTTTGCGCGCTTTGGTTTCTTTGGCATAAACAGCTTTCCAGCGATCCATACGATCTGTGCGGCCTTTATAAACCACACCTGAGAGATCGCTTATCCAGATATTTTGCACTTTTGCCCCCAAATGCACCAGCAGATTAAGACAGGCAAGAGCGGCGGCACCGGCACCGGAGGCAATAATTTTGACATTTCCCAGTTTTTTGCCCGCCAGTTTCAAGCCGTTTAAAATGGCAGCGGCAACAATAATGGCAGTGCCATGCTGATCATCATGAAAAACGGGAATTTTCATGATTTTACGTAGCCGATCCTCAATGTCAAAACATTCCGGTGCTTTAATATCTTCCAGATTTATGCCGCCAAAAGTCGGCTCCAGCGCGGCAACTGTATTGACGGCTGTGTCAATATCCGGCGCGTTGATTTCAATATCAAAAACATCAATACCGGCAAATTTTTTAAAGAGAACGGCCTTGCCTTCCATTACCGGCTTGCCGGCCAGAGGGCCGATATTGCCCAGGCCCAAAACCGCAGTGCCGTTGGAAATAACGGCTACCAGATTGCCGCGCGCCGTATATTGCGCCGCCAGAGACGGATCTTCCTGAATAGCCAGACAAGGTGTTGCCACACCGGGAGAATAGGCCAGCGCCAGATCACGCTGATTATCCAGCGGCTTGGTGGCCTGAATGCTTAATTTACCCGGCGGCGGCAGTTGATGGTAATAAAGCGCCGCTTTTTCAAATTCCGATAAGGTCTTTTTGTCGCTATTGGCTGTTTTGTTACCTTTTGCCATATCCGCCTCGGTTTCTCTCAGTTTAACACAATCTGCCCCGGCCTGCCGTCCTGTTTTACCGCCTTTACCGCACTGCGGCCGGTAAATGGAGCCGCTTTAAGCCGGACTCCCTTAATACAGGATATAAAGGTGCAGGGAAAGCTGACGGCAGTTTATTGCCTGTGGATTTTGACTTTTTTTCTGTCTCTCCGTTTTTTATCCGTCTCCGCCCGGACAATTAAGAGGCATAAATAAAACAGTAAATTGCGGGCTTCCGGCCGCCGCTCAAAGAAGAATTTTAGCTTTATATTAAGTATAATCGGCTAAAATAAGCATTATCAACGCTATAAAGGCCGCTAATTTGGCCTGCCGGCGTTAATAAGCCTTGCTGTTGCGGCCTATATAGGCTAAGGGAGTTTGCCGTTTTTAAGCTTATGTTAATAATTGCTTGAATACGGCATGAAACAGAGTTTGAACGCGCTATTATCGGTTTTGGGTTTGCCTTTTCCCGATTATGGTCTTGCTTTTGTAAATTTTGATTTGAGAACCATGTCTGTAAAAAAATCGCCTGTTTATAACCGGTCAGATGAGCCGACAATAAAAGAACGGCGTGAAGGCGGCGTTTTAATATTGGATCTGCAAGGTTCCTGGGATACCGGGACAGTGGCTGCGCTTGATAATACAATGCGGCGGCTGGAAAAAGCAGAAAGCGATACTGTTATTATCAGTCTGGGCAATATTACCAGGCTGGATACTGCCGGCGCCTGGCTGATTGAGCGCCTTTATCGCAGCCTGGAAAGCAAAAAACGGCATGTCTCTTTTGCCGGGGCAAAAAACGGCTGGCTGAATTTGTTCCAGGCTGTCGGCAAAACCCTTGATCATAGGGAAGATTATGTTGAAGCGCCAAAAAATTCTTTTCTCCGGCGCATATTGAACGGACTGGGCGAAACTGTAGTAAACGGCGGCCATGATTTCAAAATGGCAATGTTTATTCTCGGTTCGGTTATTCGCGGCACACAGTTGAAAAAAAACCGCAAACGCAGTGCTGTGAGCATGCCTGCTTTGATCAATCAGATGGATAAAATGGGCGTTGGCGCTGTTCCCATTATTATCCTTATGTCTTTTATTGTCGGTGCCATTATTGCCCAGCAGGGCGCGTTTCAGCTACGCCAGTTCGGAGCAGAAATTTTTACGGTCGATCTGGTCGGCATTCTGGTTTTTCGTGAATTGGGCGTGCTATTGACGGCGATTATGATTGCCGGCCGCTCAGGCAGTGCCATTACGGCCGAAATCGGCTCCATGCGCATGCGGGAAGAGACGCACGCCTTACAGGTTATGGGGCTTAACCCGATTAGCGTCCTGATTTTTCCGCGCCTGGTGGCACTGGCTCTTGTCCTGCCTTTACTGACTATTATTGCTGATCTGGCGGCGCTGGTCGGTGCCGGGCTTATTGCCGATTTTTATTCCAATATTTCGGTTAGTGCTTTTATGGCGCGGCTGTCTGACAGTGTGCAGTTGACGACCTATTTTGCCGGCTTGATAAAAGCGCCGTTTATGGCCCTGATTATCGGTATTATCGCCGCGGTAGAAGGGCTGAAAGTGGGCGGCAGCGCCGAATCGCTGGGGTTGAGCGTTACCTCTTCCGTAGTTAAATCTATTTTCTGGGTAATTATTGTTGACGGCTTTTTTGCCATATTTTATGCCGCCATCAATTTTTGACAAAACGGGTTTCGCCAATCGCCGGCAGGCAAAGGCGGAACGGAGTGAAAAATGAACGAGAACCAGGCCGCGGCCACTGCCATAGATAAAATAGATCCGGTTATTTCCGTGCGCGGGGTAACTGTGCGCTTTGGCAGCAAGACGGTTTTGAATAATCTGGATTTAGACGTTCGCCGCGGTGAAATTCTGGGTTTTATCGGCCCTTCCGGTGCCGGAAAATCGGTTTTAACCGGAACGATTTTGGGGCTTAACCGCAAGCTTGCCGGCGATATTAGTATTTTGGGCAAGAATATTGGTAAAATAAGTCAGGCGGAAAAAATCGGTATTGATATGCGCATGGGGGTTTTGTTCCAGCAGGGTGCCTTGTTTTCCGGCCTCACTGTTTTGGAAAATATTCAAGTGCCCATGCGTGAATATTTGCAGATTTCGCCGGCGCTTATGGACGAATTGGCCCGCGTTAAAATAGAACTTGTGGGGCTGGCGGCCGATGCGGCAGAAAAATACCCGGCAGAATTATCAGGCGGCATGATTAAACGCGCTGCTCTTGCCCGCGCTTTGGCGCTTGACCCGGCTATTGTTTTTCTGGACGAGCCGACTTCCGGCCTGGATCCGATAAGCGCCTCGGCTTTTGATGAGCTCATTGTCAGCCTGCGCGATATTATGGGGCTGACAGTCTATATGGTAACGCATGATCTGGACAGTATTTATTCTGTCTGCGACCGCATAGCGGTTTTAGGCGACAAACATATTATTGCCGAAGGGACGGTTGCCTATATGCAGCAGCTTGATAATCCGTGGATTAAGGCATATTTCCACGGCCGCCGGGCCAGACAAATGGTTGTTCCCGCAAAGCGCAGCCTCAGGCCCTCTCAAGCCGGGGAAGAACAGGTAACAAGGTAAAGAAACATGGAAACCAAAGCCAATTATACTCTTGTCGGCATTTTTACTATTGTGGTGCTTTTTTTCGCCTTTGTCCTGGTTTATTACACAGCGCGGCTGGGTGATCGCTCCAATTTGCAGCCTCTGGACGTGCGCATTCCAGGCTCGGTTACAGGGTTAAGCGAAGGCAGTCAGGTTCTGTTTAACGGCATTCGTGTCGGCCAGGTGAGCCGCCTGATGCTGGATCCCTCTGATCCCAATATGGTGATTGCCAAAACCGCGATTAACGGCACAACGCCGGTTACCCGATCAACCCAGGCGACACTGGGCTTTCAGGGTCTGACAGGGATTGCTTTTGTCCAGTTGAGCGGCGGCAATCTCAGTGAGCCGAATTTGCTGCAGGAAGCGGAAAAAGTTGATGCTGTTGCCCGTATTGACGCCGATCCTTCTACCCTGAATAATTTGCTGGCGACAGCGCAGGATATTTTTGCCCGCGCCGATACCATTCTCGGCGATTTGGAAGGCTTTACCCATGATGCGCGCGGGCCTCTGCTCCAGACTGTCAAAAATGCCGATGCTTTTACCTCTGTTTTAAAAGACAAGAAAGACGATATTGCCTCAATTCTTGACAATGGCAAGGAAATGATGGCGCGGCTTAATCAATCGTCACAGCATATTGACGGCTTGATGGCCAAACTTGATACTTTGCTTTCTCCTGACGATAAAAACAGCCTGACTGCGCAAATGCGCCAGACATTGGACGGTATTCAGCAGGCTGTCAAAACTCTGAATGCGCATATTGGGCCGATTGCCGCCAATTTGCAAAATTTCTCCGGCCAGGGTTTGCGCCAGATTCAGGCCCTGGCAATGGATAGCCGTCAATCTATTCAGCGTATTGAGCGCACTCTGTCTGATCTTGAGCAAAATCCGCAGCGTATTATTTTCGGCGGTCAAGGTTCTGTGCCGCAATATAATGGGAGAACAGGCCGGTGATAAAATTACCGGTGCATGACAGTAACATTGTATCAGGTAGTTTACAGGGAAGTGAAAAAAGTGACGAGCAAAATTATTATTATGTCTTTGTGTGCGGCCTTAATGTCGGGCTGCGGTTCTGCGGTTAAACAGACTTTTGATCTTAATCCCGCTTACAGGAGCGGCGCGACAGCAAAAACAGCCAGGCAGCACCGGCAAATCCTGGTGGCCAATCCGGGTGCGTTAAAAGCGCTGGACGGTCAGGATATTGTTATTCGCGAGGCGAACGGCTCTGTCGCTTATCTGAAAAAGGCGCAATGGAGCGACCGCCTGACCAATATTGTGCAAATGCGGCTCTTGCAGGCTTTGGAGGATACCGGGCATTTTGCCGGTGTCGGCCGGCCGGGTGACGGCCTTAATGCCAATTATCAGCTTATCACGGATCTGCGTGTGTTTAGCGTTGATATTGACAGCCAGGGCAGATTTGCCAATGTGGAAATTGCTGCCAAATTGATGGACGATAAAACCGGCAATATACGCAAAACGCGTGTTTTTTCAGCGAAAAGACGGGTAGAAGGCTCCGGCAATGCTGATTATGCCGCGGCTTTGGATAAAGCCTTTTCCAGCGTATTGCAGGATATTGTCCGCTGGACAGAATCTTCACTTTGATAAACAGGGTATCACCGGGCATAGTATCAGCCCGGTCGATGATAAAAGCGCTGCCCCGCCCGGCAGCGCTTTTGCTTTATGCAGGCCTTGTTTTGCAGCCGGCGGCCGATTTCAAAGAAAGCTGCTATTTATTGGCGGTTACATTAAGCCCCAAAAGATCAATCAACTGTTCGGGCGACAGCCACATAGCCAGTAAAGCAGCAGAAAAAGAAACAGGCTTTTGCGGCCGCGCACTTATCTGAAAAGATTGCGGATTATCCAGAAAAGCATTGATCTGGCCGGCTACCCGATCGGCAAAAGCCGTATCACGGAAATTTTGCGTATTTTGCAAAATATTGGCTTTCATCATCGACACCAGCTCCTGACGGGCAGTGGCGGAAGATTCACTCATATAATCAAGGATACGCCCTGCCAGAGAATTATCCTGATATGTCAGGGTAAAAGCATTGAAATCCAACTGCGAAGCCAGAGCCAAAGCCCTTTGGCTTAACTGCTGCTGTTGCTGCTCTGTCGGATTTTTATTCTCTGCCTGTTGCAGCGCCAGTTTTTGATAAGCACTGGCAAATTGCTGGGTAACACCGCTTAAATCACCGCTGAAACTCAGGCTGCCGGCTTTATCGGCGACCAATTTATATTCGGTAATATCAAGATTCCCCTTTTGCGGATTCCACAGAGCAATAGCGGAAAAATTGCCGCGGATTTTATCATAACCCAAAGCGCTCATCACTGTTTTGGCATTTTGCCCGTCCTGCCCGGGCCAGGCCGCGGGATCATAAGTAAAAGAGGCGATTTTGCTGATATTTTCAAACTGATTATCGCCTTTTTTTTCATATTGTGCTGTAATATTGTCAAGACTTAACGTTGTTTTATCGCCTGCCTGATAAGTGATATTTTTGATTGTCACATTTTTATAGGGCAAATATTGGGCGATAGTATAGGTTTGGCCTTTCGGGCTGATATGCGCCTGCGCAATTTCTATATTCTGCACAATAATGCGGCCGGAAAGACCGTCTGCCTTATCTTCGCTTTTATCGGCTGCCGCCGCCAGGCTGTCTGCTCCCGCCGCAATTTTTGCAACATTAAAAGAGCCGTCTGCCTCTGCCTTCACTTCGCTAAAAGCAACAGTGCCCAGATAAATCGGCAAAGAGGGAGTATCCGCCTCATTTTTTTGCAGCAAACGCACATTTTTTAAAGTAATATCATCTCCTGTAACTGTCAGGCCTTTATGATCCAAAGTCAGACCATAAGGCTGCATGCCGTCTTGTATAATATCGATAAAAGCCTTGCCGTCCAGGGCAAAAGCCGAGCTGGAAAAAGCAAGGGAGAGAGCAAAGCTCGCAACAAGACCGCGCGGAGCATGTTTAAAACCGGCGAAAACAGACATAATATACCTTTCACAAGCGCCTTGCCGGAAACTCTGCCTGATGGCAAAATTTACCGCAAATTTAAGCTATTACCGGCGCTGTTTAGCAATTATTCTGCCTTACCGCAAGCCTGTCTTTACTTTGCGCCGGCCAGCCAGGGTAAAATTCCGGCAACATATAGGGAGTTTATGCTGCCGCCTTTGGCCTGAGCGGCTTTTAGACCGCGCGGCACTTGCCGTTTTATCTTGCAATCTTATTTGTTTTTTTCGTAAATATTGCCGGTGACAGTGCCGATACAGGCTCAGGCAGCGGCTTTGCCAGTTCTGCCGGCTCGATGCCGGTGCTCTCTCATAATTAACGGCCAAGGATTAAGTCATGTCTCAGAGCATTGATCAGGTCACGCTGAAAGCGGCGCTGGAAGAGCGCTATCTGGCTTATGCGCTTTCCACTATTATGAACCGGGCCTTGCCGGATATACGCGATGGTTTAAAGCCGGTGCACCGCCGCATTTTGCATGCTATGCGGCTGTTAAAGCTTTATCCCGACCAGTCTTATGCCAAATGCGCCCGCATTATCGGCGATGTTATGGGGAAATATCACCCGCATGGCGATGCCTCTATTTATGATGCTCTGGTGCGTATGGCGCAGGATTTCGCCAGCCGTTACCCTTTGGTAGACGGTCAGGGCAATTTTGGCAATATTGACGGCGACAGTGCCGCCGCCATGCGCTATACCGAGGCGCGCATGACCGCAGTCTCGACTCTGCTTTTGCAGGGAATAGAAGAAAATGCCGTTGATTTTCGCCCTACTTATAATGAGGAAGATGAAGAGCCGGCCGTGCTGCCGGGGGCTTTCCCCAATATTCTGGCCAATGGCGCTACCGGTATTGCGGTTGGTATGGCGACCTCTATTCCGCCGCATAATGTGGCAGAATTATGCGATGCGGCGCTGCATTTGATTGCCCATAGCGAGGCTTCTGACCATGATTTGCTGCGTTTTATCCCCGGGCCGGATTTCCCCACCGGCGGCGTGCTGGTGGAAGAGCCGGAAAATATTGCCGAAGCCTATGCTTGTGGTCGCGGCAGTTTTCGCCTGCGCGCCCGCTGGCAAAAAGAAGAAACCGGCCGCGGCGCCTATCGGATTATTGTCACGGAAATCCCTTATCAGGTGCAGAAATCGCGCCTGATCGAAAAAGCGGCAGATTTGCTGCTGGCGCGCAAATTGCCGCTTTTGGACGATATTCGTGATGAATCGGCCGAAGATATTCGCATTGTGCTGGAGCCGAAAAGCCGCACAGTAGATGCGGAATTATTGATGGAATCGCTGTTCAGGCTGACCGATTTTGAAGCGCGCATTCCGCTTAATATGAATGTGTTGAGCTATGGGCGTATCCCCAATGTTTTGTCGCTGAAAACTGTGTTGCAGCAATGGCTGGAGCATCGCCGCCAGGTGTTACAGCGCCGCTTGCACCATAGGCTGGAAAATATTGCCAAAAGGCTGGAAATTCTCTCCGGCTATTTAATCGCTTATCTTAATCTTGATGAGGTTATCCGCATTATTCGCGAGGAAGATGAGGCAAAAGCAGTGTTAATGCGCCGCTTTACGCTGAGCGATATGCAGGCGGAATCGATTTTGAATATGCGCTTGCGCTCATTGCACCGGCTGGAAGAATTTGAAATCCGCCGTGAATTTGAGGCTTTAAGTGCTGAGAAGACAGAAAAAGAAGCTTTATTAGCCTCGACCACCAGGCAATGGAAAGCGCTGGCGGCAGAAATTAACGCAGTAAAACGGCAATTTGCACCTGAGACGCCTTTGGGCCGGCGGCGGACGATTTTTGCCGCCGCGCCGCAACATGATGCTGAAGATATTCACCAGGCGATGATAGAAAAAGAGCCGGTGACCATTATTGTCTCGCAAAAAGGCTGGTTGCGCGCCTTAAAGGGGCATTTAGCTGATTATTCTGCCCTTAATTTCAAGGAAGGTGATGAGTTGAAACTGGCTTTTCCGGCGCAAACCACCGATAAAATTATTATTGCTTCCACCGGCGGCAAATTTTTTGTCCTTAACGCCAATAGCCTGCCCGGCGGCCGCGGCCATGGCGATCCTATTCGCATTTTGGTGGATTTGGAAGAAGATCAGGATATTGCCGCCTGTTTTGTCTATGAGGCGGAGAGCAAATATTTGCCGGTATCAAACAAAGGCTATGGTTTTATTGTCAAGGCCGAGGATATTTTTGCCAATACGCGCAAAGGCCGCCAGGTTATGAATATTAAAGCGCCGGATAGCCTGCTGCTTTGCGCTAAAATACCGGCGACAGGTGACAAAAAAGCAGCCGATAATGTCGCTATTGTCGGCGAAAACCGCAAAATGCTGGTTTTCCCGCTGGATCAGGTGGCGGAGCTCGGCCGCGGCCGTGGCGTGCGGCTGCAACGCTATCGTGACGGCCATGTCAGCGATGTGCAAATATTTACTGAGGCAGAAGGGGTGACATGGCAAGATAGCGGCGGCCGCAGTTTTCGCCGCCGGGGAGAAGAATTGCAGGAATGGCGCGGCAACCGCGCCGATAGCGGCAAAATTGTGCCGCGCGGCTTCCCCCGTTCAGGCAAATTTGCCGGCTAGGTGAGTGGGAAGCTTATTGCCGGCTGGAGGCCGCGCCGCGGCAAAAAAAGCGGGGAAGGAGCGAGAAGCTGCCGCCGGGAGCAAGGGCAGGACGCAGCAGCGAAAACACTCAAAAGGAAGAGCCGCAAAAAACCCGGTTAAGCCGGCGCCGGTGATGAGCCGGCCGGCGCGCCGGATACATAACAGGCAGGGAGAGGCCTCACTGCCGGGATCCTTGCGCTTGAGCGGGGCTAGCGCCCCTGATAAGGCGGCACATCTTGCGGCGGAATCCACATGGATTGCGGCGGCTCGCCGGTTTGCCAGAAGACATCAATAGGAATGCCGCCGCGCGGGAACCAATAGCCGCCAATGCGCAGCCAATGCGGTTCCAACACTTCCACCAGCTTGCGGCCGATACGAATAGTGCAATCTTCATGAAAAGCGCCGTGATTGCGGAAACTGCCAAGATAAAGCTTGAGCGATTTGCTCTCCACCAGCCAGTTTTGCGGCACATAATCAATCATTAGCCGGGCGAAATCCGGCTGGCCGGTTATGGGGCAGAGAGAAGTAAATTCCGGCGCGGTAAAGCGGACAAGATAAGGGCTGCCCGGCTGCGGGTTTGGCACTTTTTCCAGCTCTGCTTCTTCCGGCGATTGCGGCCATTCCACATAATGACCCAGTTGCTTCAGATTTCCGTAGAGCGCCTTTTTATCATTCATTATAAATTACTCAAATTTTATATAACCGGAACACAAAGATAGTGCCGCTTTTTAAAGCGGCTTGTCCTGCTTTGTCAAATAAAAGCAAAAATAAATTAGGCTGGAGAGAGATAAATTAGAAAGATAATCACTAAGTTTAAAATTTTAAAAGTATTGCTTTTAAAATTCTTACCGTTAGCGCACATGATAGGGAGCTATATTTTGCTCGGGTATCCAGACAGATTTAGGCGGTTCGCCTGTCTGCCAAAAAACATCAATCGGAATTCCCCCGCGCGGATACCAATAACTGCCGATACGCAGCCAGCGCGGTTGCAGTAAATTTACCAGTTTCTCGCCGATAGTGACAGCACAATCTTCACGAAGAAGAGCTTTTTTAGCAAAGGAGCTAAGATAGAATTTTAAAGCTTTACTTTCCACCAGCCAGGAATCCGGTATGTAATCAATCATTAAATAAGCGGAATCCGGTTGATCTGTCAGCGGACAAATGGAAGTAAATTCCGGTGCGATAAAACGCACAGCAAAATCTTTGCCTTTTCGTGGGTTAGAAATTTTGGTTTTGATACCGAATTCGGCAAAATCTTCATAGACATTCTCCATGTTCAGCTCTTTATACGCATTCTCTGTATTCGGCATAAATTCCCTCCCATTTTGCGGTTAATCGGCCGTGCGATAAATTTACTGTTCCGACTCTATGCAGGTCAACCAGAAATCCGGATCGGCATAAAGCGTTGGGTCGGCTACCCCGGCCAGATAAAAAGCCTCACGCCGCTCGACACAAGTGCCGCAGCGGCCGCAATGCTTCTCTTCGCCTTTATAGCATGACCATGTCGCGGCAAAAGGCACCTTATATTTTACCCCGTCTGCCACAATAGCGGCCTTGTTTTTATCGACATAGGGGGCGTAAAGGCGCACCGCGCCTTCCAGCGATTTTGTTTCCATTTGGTTAAACAGCGCCAGAAAATCCGGCCGGCAATCGGGGTAAACAAAATGATCGCCGCTATGCACGGCAATAGCCACACTATCTAACTCATGCGCCGCGGCTATGCCAAAGGCAATAGCAAGAAAAATGGCATTGCGGTTGGGGACAATAGTCTGTTTCATGGTCGCTTCGGCATAATGGCCGTCCGGCACGGCGACATTTTTATCAGTCAAAGCCGAGCCGGTTAATTGCCCGCCAATGGTTGAAATATCGGCAAGGAAAAACGGCACCCCCAGCGCATCGGCGCATTGGCGGGCAAAATGCAGCTCCTTTTTATGCCGCTGGCCATAATCAAAGCTGATAAACATAGCAAGCTTGCCTTTGGCTGCCAGCCGGTAAGCAAGACAGACGGAATCCAGCCCGCCGGAACCAATAAGCGCAGTTTTATTAAGAGAAGTGTCGTCTTGCAGCATAATATCTTTCAGGCGCGGCGGCGGGCTGGGGTTTTGCCCTGTTTGACCAGCTCCAGACTGTTAAAAAACTGAGCAATTTGCCGGGCATTTTTTTTATTATTGAGTGAGGGAAAATAAGTGCGCAAGGGGATAATGGTTTTTTCTCCCATGCCGTCAATCAAAACAATTTGCTGTTTGCCATTACGCTCGGCCAGCACGCAATTCCACGGCTCAAGGTCAATCAGCACAATCGGCGCGGTTTTCACCCAGGCGATAAATTCCTGCAGCGGCTTTTCATAGCGGCTGCTGTCCTGCGCTATGCTTTCCAGCGTTGGCGCATAGCTGCCGTTTTCATCTCTTTCCGCTTTCACTATCTGCCCCCAGCCGTAACTGGTGGCAACAAGGCCGATAAAGCTGAAAATATGCGGCGGGCAGGGCAGAGCCTCCGGGTTCAGGCGCATTATTTCCGCCATTTCACGCAAATTGGTGATATTGGCAATGCCGGTCGGCTTGAAACGCCGCTTCCAGGCCGGCCGGTTGGCATGCCGGCGCTCTTCCTCCTGCCGGCTGGGCACTTTTACCAACAGCGCCGGGTCGTGCGGGTGGCGATAGACACGCCGGGTCGTGCCGTAAAACAGCGGCTCATTATCCGACAAATCCAGGAAATAAGATATAGAATCGCGCATGAACCGGCTATATGTTTGATCTTGGGCCTGCGCTTTTATACTATGATTTTCATGCCGCTAGCAAGCGCCAGCCGGGCGAAAACAGTCGGAAAAGGCCAATATTCTGCTACCCAAAGCGCTAATAATGGCGCAAAAGCCCCACCAGCACGCCCTGAATTTTAATGCGATCTGGCCCAAAAATGCGCGTTTCATAAGCGGGGTTGGCAGCTTCCAGCGCGATAGAATTGCCGCGGCGGCGATAACGCTTTAAGGTGGCCTCGACATCATCAATCAAAGCCACAACAATGTCACCGGGATTGGCTGTATCTGTGCGGCGAATAATGACAATATCATTGTTCAAAATGCCGGCATTGACCATGGAATCGCCTTTGACCTCCAGCGCATAATATTCCCCTTTGCCCAGCATATTGGCCGGGCAGGATAATATATCGGTTTTATGCTGAATAGCAGAAATAGGAACACCGGCAGCGATCCGCCCCATAAGCGGCAGGGTGGCGCTGCCGCCCGTAAACCTGTCTGTTTTCTCCTCAGCAGAGACAATATCAGGCGGCAATTTGTGATAAGAGGCATAGTGCCCGTTTTCATTTTCCCTCCTGTCGCCACTGATAATTGCGGGCGAAAATTTATACCCCATATTTGCCGGCGCAAAAGCGGTTTGCGGCAGACGGATAACCTCCAGAGCCCGGGCGCGATTGGGCAGGCGGCGAATAAAGCCGCGTTCTTCCAAAGCAGTTATCAGCCGGTGAATGCCGGATTTGGAGGCGAGATCCAGCGCTTCTTTCATTTCATCAAAAGACGGCGATATGCCCGTTTTTTTCATACTGTCATGAATGAAAAACAGCAATTCCTGTTGTTTACGCGTCAGCATGAAGCCCTCTTTAAAAATTATAGCGGATAAAACAGTGCCTTAAACAAACCTCCTCACTCAGAGAGAATCATTCTCCTTTCCGATACTGTTCCGCAGTGATTAAAAAACTTTCCACAAAGCCCGGTGACCGCGCGCTTTTTTAAAATTTGCCAAAAGCCGAACAAGCGAAATTTATCATCGCCAAAATTTCGGCAGACAGGTTAATATTGGCCGCCTTTGCGGATAAAAGCACGATTCCCGCCAAAAGGGAACCGGCCTTTACGGTCGATTTCCCCAAAGGGCAAATGAATCTGATAGAATAAAAGCAATTTTAAAGGAAACTGCGGCGCCCCCACCAGCCTTTCTTTTTTACCTTATCGGCTTTTTCTTCTCCCTTGGCAGCAGAAGATGTTATCACCGGTTCAGCCGCCGGTTCCTCTATCATTTTGCCGGAGCGGCTTTTTCTCTTTAAGGCGCCTTTATCCTCTGCCGCAAGCAGCACTGCTGCATCCCGGCCGTTATTTGCCGGATTATCCTGTTTTTTAGCGGCTATCGGGGCGGTTTTTCCCGCCTGCATTGCCCCGGGCAACGTATTGGCAGAATTGCGATTTTCGGCTTTTTTATTATTACGCCGCTTTTGCACCGCCTTTTTGCCGGCATCGCTTTTTTCTGTCTCATCTGCCGCCAGAGCGCCGACCGGTTCGGCTGCCGGACGACCATTCAGGCCGGCAGGCGGCTCTGCCGGCGGCTGTTTATCTGCAATAGCAAATTGCGCCGCAAAAGGCCCGACAGGTTCAGCCATAGGGAGCACAAGCCGGTTTGTGTGATCACGATTGCGCCGCCCGCCGCGCCTGCCACGCCGCCGCCGGCGTTTCGGGTTATCCTCAGATGCGGAAGAAGCAGGCTCGGACAGGGCCGCCGCCCGCCGCGGCGCCGGCATGGCAGAATCTCCGCCTGTCCTGCCTGTTTTTTCACGGCCCGCTTTGCTCTTTACCGTTTTGCCATGTCCGGCACTCTCTGTCGGCGATTCGTCTGCTGCCGGTGCTGCTGGCTCATTATTCTGCTCTGTCTCATCACTTGCCAAATTCCCGGCTTCCGAAGTTTTGTGAATTGCCAGATGTTCTCTGCCGATCGTATCATCTGCTTCAACGCCGATAGAGAGGCCAAAACGCTGTTCCAGCTCGGTCAGCGCCTGTCTTTTATGATTGAGCACATAAAGCGCGGTAGAGACCGGTGTCCTGACCATAATATTATGGCTGGGGCTGCGCTGCAAATATTCTTCAATAACCCGCAAAACATGCAGAGCCAGCGAAGATTGCGAACGCACATAGCCCTGGCCGAAACAATGCGGGCAGGGCTCTGTTGTGCTCTCCAGCACTGAAGCGCGGATACGCTGGCGGCTCATTTCCATTAAACCGAAATGCGAAATGCGCCCAACCTGAATACGCGCCCGATCCCCCTTCAGGCAATCTTTCAGCCGTTTTTCCACATTGCGAATATTGCGCTTTTCCTGCATGTCAATAAAGTCGATGACAATCAGCCCGGCCAGATCCCGCAGGCGTAATTGCCGCGCTATTTCTTCCGCTGCTTCCAGATTGGTTTGCAGGGCTGTTTCTTCTACCGAATGCTCGCGGGTGGAACGGCCGGAATTGACATCAATGGCCACCAATGCTTCTGTCTGGTTTATCACCAGATAACCGCCTGATTTCAGCCCGACTTCAGGCTGCAGCATACCGTCCAACTGGGCTTCAATGCCGCGGCGGGCAAAAATAGGGGTCGGATCGCGATAAGGCTGGACAAATTTTGCGTGGCTGGGCATGAGCATACGCATAAAATCCTTGGCCTCGCGATAGGCTTTGTCACCGGCCACTGAAATTTCATCTATATCTTTATTATAAAGGTCGCGAATCGAGCGTTTAATCAGGCTGCCTTCTTCATAAACAAGGGCAGGAGCCATAGAGGTAAGGGTCAGGTTACGCACATTTTCCCACAGGCGCATCAAATATTCATAATCGCGCCGCACTTCCGTTTTCGTGCGCGCCGCCCCGGCTGTGCGTAAAATAATGCCCATACCGCGCGGCACGGAAAGATCCTTGACAATATCTTTCAGCCTTTTGCGATCGGCCATATTGGTAATTTTGCGGGAAATACCGCCGCCGCGCGCCGTATTCGGCATCAAGACTGAATAACGCCCGGCCAGTGACAAATATGTGGTCAAGGCCGCGCCTTTATTGCCGCGTTCTTCCTTGATAATTTGCACCAGCAAAATCTGGCGGCGTTTGACAACTTCCTGAATTTTATAATCACGCCAATGCGCGCCGCGCCTGCCGGTGTCGCGCTTCGGCATTTCTTCCAGCACATCTTCCGCCCCGACCAGATCTATCGGAGCTTCATCATCAGCGCCGTCTTCGTCAGCCTCATGATTATCGCCTTCCAGCTCCTCGCTGTCCTCAGCAATATTATTCTCAGGCGCAGCAGCGGCAACCGCCGCAGGGCGGCGTCCCCGGCTTTTGCGGCCGTTTGCTGCGGCCCCATTATTATCCGCCCCGGCTTTTTTAACCTCAGAATCGGCGCCGTCATCATCAGCTACGCTTCTCTCTTCCGCTTCCAGCAAGGCCTGGCGGTCAGCTACGGGGATTTGATAATAATCCGGGTGAATTTCAGAAAAAGCCAGAAAACCGTGCCTGTTGCCGCCATATTCAACAAAGGCGGCCTGCAGGGACGGCTCAACACGCGTGACCCGGGCAAGATAAATATTGCCTTTTAACTGTTTTTTATGCTCTGATTCAAAATCAAATTCTTCAATACGATGACCTTTGGTTACGACAACGCGCGTTTCCTCCGGGTGAGAGGCATCGATAAGCATTTTGTTTGACATTGTGTAAAATCCCGACGGCATGAAATTTTGCCGACAAATAGGGCAGATAAAACACTATGCGGACGGGAATTCTTCCCGCATAATTGTTTTACCCCCATGATAAACATAATAAAAAACAGGCCGGCGGTTTTACACATTACGGCAAATGCGTAACCGGGAGCCTGCATTTTCAGTGAATAATATCCATATAATGTGGCCGGTTTCGTTATGGCAGACTTGCTCTTGTCCGCATGATCGGCTATCTGCCCGGCCGAAGCCGGAGCCTGATAAATATTTTTGCCCTGGAGCAAGGCTTTGCCCGAGACAGAGCTTTGCAACGAAAACAAAGCGTCATCACTTACATAGTCTCTGCTGTTTGTCACCGGCTCTGGCAAAAAAACCATAATCCTGACCCTGGATAATTAAAACGCGGAACCGCATAGGCCTTGCCGGCTGTTAAGCAGATTCCAGAAAATTTCGGGCGATATTCCAAAAAGGGAAGGGCAGTAAAACCGTTATAAAGCACATTCCCCCAAAATATCGCAGCCCCACCCCCGGCCGATTGTGCCGAATAAAGACAAAATCGGCCGCCTTCATGATATTAGCGAAAAGGCAAAGAAAATGCAAGGCGATTGGCCTGCTGATATTTGCCCCTGTCGTTGCGGCTCGTTTGCCGGCAAATTATCATCATTGCCTGGAAGGCCTGAAAAGCTTTGGGGACAAAGCAATAAAATCTTGTAATTTTCGAGCGGCTTATGGCAAAAGCCGTGTGGTAGCGGCCCATAATTATCGGTAAAACCGGCTGAAAATTGATAGAGTTTGCTGAAATGCTTCGGCCAGAAAGTTTAAAACTGCCAGAAAGTTTAAAACTGATTGTCTTGATTTTTCTGTTTTTGCTGCCGACAGGCAGCTTTGCGCCGCCTTTGGCGCAAGGGCAGGAGCCGGCCGCCGCGTCTCTGAAACTGGTAAATATCGGCTTTGAAACTTTTGGCGAGGGCAAAGATAAAAAGCTGCATATTATTGCTGTTTTCAATCGCCGGCCGGATTACAGCCTGATGGTGCTGGATCAGCCGCCGCGTTTTATTGTCACCCTGCCGGCCACGCAATTTGCCTTTGCGGCAGGCATGGATACGACATCGCGCCCGGCTTTATTGCGGGATTTCCGTTATGGCGCAACCGGGGCAGAGAATGCGCGCCTGGTTTTTGGCCTGCGGCAGCCCTTTCATTTGCAAATTATAGAATCGGCAGCCCTGGCAACAGCCGGGACGCCGCCTGCCTGGCGTGTAATTTGGGAAATTGCGCCCGCCACACCGGAGAGCTTCCAGCAATATCTTAGCCTGCAGCAAGCGGATAAAGCTGCCGCCCTTATCCCGAATAATGAGACAAGGCAGAATAAAACACTATCAAACCGGCAACAGGCGGCCGCAACAGGCAGCGGCGACAGCAATGCCCCATTTATTATTGTTCTTGACCCCGGCCATGGTGATTTTGACAGTGGGGCAATCGGCGTGAATAATGTGCGGGAAAAACAGGTAACATTGGCTTTTGCCCAGGCACTTTACCGGGTTTTGCAGACAAAAGCGGGGATAAAGCCTTATCTTACGCGCGAGACAGACAGTTTTTTGCGTCTTGGTGAAAGAGTGGAAAAGGCCCGCCGGCTCAATGCTGATTTGTTTATTTCCATTCATGCCGACCATATTGACACACCGAGCCTGCAAGGAGCGACAATTTACACTTTGTCTGACAAAGCTTCCGATGATATGGCGAAATTATTGGCCGAGCATGAAAATAAAGCCGATTTGCTGGACGGCTTGCCGGCCGATGAACCGCCGGCAGTTGCCGATATTTTATTAGATATGGCAAGGCGGGAAACACGTCTTTTCTCTGAAGATTTTGCCCGTATGACAGTGGCCGCCCTTAAAGACAGCCGCATTGCCCTTATCAAAAATCCACATCGTTTTGCCAGTTTTCAGGTGTTGAAAACGGTTGATATTCCTTCTGTCCTGATCGAGCTTGGCTATCTTTCCAACCCTGAGGACGAAAAAAGAATAGCCGACCCGTTATGGCAGGATAAAATGGCGCATATTCTGGCCGATATTATTGCCCATTATGCCTGGCTGCATGGAAAAATCGGGGTAAAACCGTAAACAATGACCGGTCGGCGTTGAAATTCCGGGCAAAAAAGGCAAAATAAATTGCTTTTCCGGCGATATATCTTTAAAAGCAGCAATTTGTTGCGACTATCTATAATTCGGGCAAAAAGGGGCTTTGCCGCAAGAAAACCACAAGACGAGCGTAAAATCGCTTATCGATGGTGCAGGGGTTCGATTTTAGTCTTAAATTACGGGCAGTTGTGCTTTAGGCTCAAGACGGGGTGCGCTATGCCTGATGCGGTATTTAAAGAGCAATTTCGGTGATATGATACGATTTTTCGGCTATATATTTGCGATTGGCGCAGCAGTTTTGATTATTGGTCTGGGTGTGGCCGCAGCTTATGTCGGCGCTGTCAGTAAAGATCTGCCCGATTATGAGGTGCTGGAAAATTATCAGCCTCCGGTAATGACGCGCATGCACGCTGCCAATGGCAAACTCATGGCGGAATTTGCCATAAAGAGGCGGCTTTATTTGCCGATACAGGCTGTGCCGGATATGATTAAGGCCGCTTATATTTCTGCTGAAGACAAAAATTTTTATGAGCATTTTGGTCTGGATCCTGAAGGGTTTTTGCGGGCTATTGTCAATAATGTGAAAAATATCGGTTCCGGCCGCCGCCCCGAAGGGGCTTCCACCATTACCCAGCAAGTCGCCAAAAATTTCCTGTTGACGGCCAATGCCACTTTGCAAAGAAAAGTGCAGGAAGCGATTTTGGCCATGCGGATAGAGAAAGCCTATTCCAAAGACCATATTCTTGAGCTTTATCTCAATGAGATTTATCTTGGCCGCGGCGCTTACGGTATTGCCGCTGCCGCTCTGACCTATTTTAACAAATCTGTCAATGAGCTGACAGTAGAGCAGATTGCCTATCTCGCCGCCCTGCCCAAAGGGCCGGCCAATTATGACCCGTTCAAGCATACGGATCGTGCCCTTGCGCGCCGTAACTGGGTGTTGGATCGTATGGCGGAAAATAATTATATTTCGCAGGAAGATGCAGAAATTGCCAGGAAAAAGCCGCTCGGCGTGACTTTGCGCGGCAATGATAATTATGTTTTTGCCGCCGATTATTTTACCGAAGAAGTCCGCCGTCAGATTGTGGCTCGTTATGGTTCCGACACTTTGTATCAGGGCGGGCTTTCTGTCCGCACTACGCTTAATCCGCAATTACAATATATGGCGCGCCAGGCGCTGCATGACGGCCTGGTAAAATTTGACCATATTTATGGCTGGCGCGGGGCATTTGACCATATTGACATTATGGGGGACTGGGGAGTGCCGCTGGCCGCGATTGAAGCCTATGCCGATTTGCCGGAATGGCAGCTGGCCGTTGTGCTGGAGACAGCCAAAGACAGGGTGAAAATCGGCCTGCAGCCGCAAAAAGAGCTTTCCGGCGCCCTTTCCAGCCAGCGGAAAACTGCCTTTATTAGCGCTGCCGATATGAAATGGGCCTATCGTCTGGTAGATGCCAGGGGGTATCGTTCAACGGCCAGGGATCCGACCGGGGTTTTAAAACCGGGCGATGTCGTTTTTGTGCAGGCCATAAAAGGGAAATTCAACGCCTATAATTTGCAGCAATTCCCCAAAATTCAGGGTGCTATGGTGGTTATGGAGCCTAAAACCGGGCGTGTTCTGGCGATGATTGGCGGGTTTTCCTTTGCCAAATCGGAATTTAACCGCGCTACACAGGCTTACCGCCAGCCGGGCTCGGCTTTCAAGCCGTTTGTTTATTCTGCCGCTTTGGATAATGGTTATACGCCGTCTTCCGTGGTGCTGGACGGGCCGGTAGAAATTGATCAGGGGCCGGCCGGCATTTGGCGCCCTAAAAATTATGGCGGCACTTTTGCCGGGCCTTCCACCTTGCGCTATGGCATTGAGCATTCGCGTAATTTGATGACAGTGCGTCTGGCTAATGATGTCGGCATGCCCATTGTGGCAGAATATGCCGAGAGATTTGGCATATATGAGCATTTGCAGCCGGTTTTGGCTATGGCTCTGGGGGCGGGGGAGACAACGGTTTTGCGTCTTGTCAGTGCTTATGCCGTTATTGCCAATGGCGGGCGCTCGCTTGATCCGTCACTGGTTGACCGTATTCAGGATCGTTACGGCAAAACCATTTACCGGCATGATCGCCGTATTTGCGAGCAATGTAATGTAACATCATGGCAAAACCAGCCTGAACCGGTTTTAATTGATGAGCGTGATCAGGTGCTGGATCCAATGACCGCTTATCAGATTACCTCAATGATGGAAGGGGTGATCCAGCGCGGCACGGCACGGCGGCTGCAATATTTAAAACGCGATATTGCCGGTAAAACCGGCACGACCAATGATTCCAAAGATGCGTGGTTTGTCGGCTTTACGCCGGATATTGTTATCGGCGTTTATATGGGTTATGATTCGCCGAAATCGCTGGGGGCAGCCGGCACAGGCAGTTCTCTGGCGGCTCCTGTTTTTGGCGAATTTATGTCGCATGCTATGGTCGGCAAGCCTGATGTCCCGTTTAAAATGCCGGAAGGCATGATACAAATAGCGATTGACCGCAAGACCGGTATGCGCGCTTCTGCCGGCAATGCCAATGCTTTTGTCGAAGCATTCAAACCCGGAACAGGGCCGGCTGATGTTTATCAGGTTATCGGTGCGACCGAATCCTTCAGGGAAGGGGTAAAAGTGCCGCTGAAATCGCCGCAGGTTAATCAGGCTATTCAAAGCGGTGCCGGCGGTTTATATTGATAAAAGCTGTTGCATTGTGAGGAAATTTTTCCGGTCTTTTCGGCGGAAAGATCGGCTCGATTTGTCAAGACAGGGAGTTATGCTGCGTGCGTGCGGAAACAGAAAATCTGGCTAATGAAATCAGGCAGGCAATAGCTCTGCTGAGGAGGCATCTTTGACTGGGATCAAACCCTGAAGCGACTTGATTATCTCAATCAATGTGCTGAAGATGCTGATTTGTGGAATGATATTGAGCGCGCGCAAAATTTGATGCGTGAGCGCCAGTTTCTCGATGATTCGGTTGCTGCCATTAACCGTTTTTCTCAAACTCTTGATGATTGCCTGGGATTGATTGCGCTGGGAGAAGAAGAAGGCGATAAGGCAATTATAGCAGAAGCGGAAGCAAGCCTCACTGAGCTTCGGCATGAGCTGGACAAGCGGCAAATTGCCATGCTGCTGGCCGGCGAGGCAGACGGTAATGATACTTATCTGGAAGTCCATGCCGGCGCCGGTGGCACAGAAAGCCAGGACTGGGCTGCCATGCTGCTGCGCATGTATATACGCTGGGCAGAAGGGCACGGCCGCAAAACAGAAGTGCTGGAAGTGCATGACGGCGAAGAAGCAGGGATAAAATCCGCCACTATTCTGGTGAAAGGCGCTGATAGTTATGGCTGGCTGAAAACGGAATCCGGCGTGCATAGGCTGGTGCGTATTTCACCTTTTGATGCCAATGCGCGCCGCCATACTTCTTTTGCCAGTATCTGGGTTTATCCCGTTATTGACGATACTATTGCCGTTGATGTGACCGAGGCCGATGTGCGGATTGATACTTATCGCGCTTCCGGCGCCGGCGGACAGCATATTAATACAACAGATTCAGCCGTGCGTATCACCCATATAAAAACCGGCATTGTTGTGCAGTGTCAGGCTGAGCGGTCGCAGCATAAAAACCGCGCTGCCGCCTGGGCCATGTTGCGCGCCCGCCTTTATGAAGAAGAATTGAAAAAGCGTGAAGCGGCAGCGCAGGAAACGCAGGATTCCAAAACCGATATTGGCTGGGGGCACCAAATTCGCTCTTATGTCCTGCAGCCTTATCAGCTGGTGAAGGATTTGCGCACCGGGATCGAGAGCACTGATCCGCAGGCTGTGCTGGACGGTGAGCTGGATCGGTTTATGGAGGCCGCACTGGCGCAGAAAATAGAAGGCAGCAAACAAAATATTGAGGATATAGAATAAAGACCTTCGAACTGCCGGATACGGCTCCTGCCTGTGGCTTTAGCGCGACAGGCAGGAAATGCTGTCTTAGGCTTTTACCAGAGTTTCGGCTGCGGTTAAAACGGCTTGCGCGTGGCCGGGGACTGTTACTTTCTCCCATAATTCGGCAATTTTGCCGGTAGAATCCAGCAGAAAAGTGCTGCGCTCCACCCCCATATATTTGCGGCCATACATGCTTTTTTCTACCCAGACACCGTAAAGATTGGCAATTTTCTTTTCTTCATCAGCCAAAAGTGTAACTGTCAGGCTATATTTATCGCGGAATTTTTGATGTTTTGCGGCAGAATCCGGCGAAATGCCGATAAGCGTAACACCAAGAACATCAAATTGCGGTTTTAATTCAGTAAATTGTATTGCTTCTGCGGTGCAGCCGCTTGTATCGTCTTTGGGGTAAAAATATAAAACTACCGGCTGGCCGCGCAAAGCCGATAATGTCACTTTTTCATTATTTTCACTGGCTAAGGTAAAATCGGGTGCTATATCACCTTTTTGCAAATTTGTCATGAACCGGCCTTTCTCTATTATAAATTGCTTGCATATTGGTTTAAGGCATAATAAATGCCGCAACACGGCTTAACAATTGTTTTTGTCAAATTTTATTACTAATTGCCGGAGGAATTTTATCCTTGCCAAATGAGCAGAATGAAACCAAAACTCCGACAGAGGCTGCGGATAACAGGCAAAAAACGGTCAAGCGGAAAACCCGCTCAAGGCTGAAGCGGTTTTTTTACGCTATTATCCTTATTATCATAGGGCTTGCTGCCGGTTTTGCCTTTATGGTGAAATCAGATCTCGCCGGTGATTTTCTTGATGGCAAAGTGCAGGCAGCTTTACGAAAAAAAATCGGCGCTTTTGCCGATATAAATATTGCCGATGTCGGCCTTTCTCTGGATAAAAATTATCACATTGCCCTGGAAATGAAAAATACGCCGATCACACCCCATGACAGTAATATTGAGTTAAGCCGGCTGGGGCGGTTGCGCTTCGGCCTGGCCACCATGCCGCTATTGCGGCGGCAGGTTCAGCCGATTCAGTTGGAGGCTGATAAGGCCGCTGTGCTTGTTCATAAAGCGGATAATCAGCAAAACCTGTTTGCTGCTTTGCCGCAAGATGACCGGCAGCGCGTTGATTTTGATGCGGTGGCAGAGCTTGCTTTCCGGTCACTGGAACAGATGATTGGAAAAATTGATGCGACAAAAATCAATATTTTTCATTTCAGTAATATTGATTTTACTATTTCCGGCCCGCAAAATGAGCAGAAATTCTCGGTTCAATATTTTCGGCTGCGGCGGTTGCGTGACTCCGTGGATATTGAAGCCAAAATTTCATGGCTGGGGCAGCTTGTCGGCTTTAGTGCTTCTGCTGCTGTCGATAAAGACGGGCGGGTGCAAAATTTTGCTGCCGCGGCCGATAATCTGCCTCTCCGCTTTGGTGCGGCCGATAATGAGACGCCTTATCTTGCTCATGGCCGCACCAGAAGCAGTTTTTTCCGCCTGAGAGGCGCGGCCAATGTCACTATAAGCGGTGCAATAGCAGCAAACGGCAAAAAAACATTATCGGCCACAACAGATTTCATCAATACGCATAGCGATATTGCCGTTGAAACCGGCATTGTGACCAAATTTACTTTTGCCGCCGGCTATGAGCAGGGCAGCGGGCAAATTATGGTGCAGCCTTCTGTCTTTGCCATAGGCGGGCTGGAAATTCCTTTTAGCGGTCAATTCGGTTATTTGCCGGCGGCCGGGGTGGCGACTGAGGCGAATCAGGCAGCACCCGTTGCCGCGAATATAGGCAATGGCCAATATGGTTTCAGACTGAAAGCTGAAAAGGCACTTTCTTCGCCGGCAGATTCACCGGCCGAGGCTCTGCCTTTTAATCTGGAAACAGGCGGCCGCTTTTTAGCATTGGAAAAAAAGCTTAATCTGGATAATATTGCCTTAAAAACGGCAGAGGCCGCCTTGCTTGGCAATGGCAGCCTGCGTTTTGGTGAGCAAGGCTCTCCGGAAACGATTTTTATTTTGCACACAGCCAATATGCCGGTCGATGAAGCCAAACAATTATGGCCGATAAATGTTGCGCGCTCCGGGCGAGCTTGGGTATTATCGCATATTTTCGGCGGCAATTTAACCAAAATGCAAATAGAAATTGCGCTGCCTGAAGGTTTTTATCAGAAAGGCAAGCTGCCGCCACTAATAACGGCAAAAGAATTGCGCCTGACTACCGGTATTGAAAATACGCGCACGGATCTTGTCGGCACTTTGCCGCCGCTGCGTGAAGCCTATGGGCAGGTTCAGGTTACAGGCAGAAATACTACTGTCAATTTGACCAAAGCTCTTGCCTATGTTGAAGATGGGCAGAAAATTAATGTCGCCAATGGGCAAATGACCTTTATCTGGAAGCCGGGCGCGCCGCTTTGGGCCGATATGACAATGAATATTGGCGGCACTATTGGCGCTATGGGCAAATTGCTGGAATGTCAGCCGGTTAATGCCGCGCAAAAAGTGCCCTTTAATATGCAGACAGCTAAAGGAGAGCTGCAAACCGTTTTAAAAATGGGTTTTCCTTTGCACAAACAGGCGGATTATGCGCGGGCTGTTATCTGGAAGACAGATATTCGTTTTCGCAATTTTTCTTTGGGCGAGCCTTTTCGCGGCACTATGCAAATTGCTAATGCCAATGGCCGAGCACAAATTGACGAGAGGCTGGTGCAAATTGATGGCGATACAATATTAAACGGCCTGCCGGCGACCATATCCATACGCTATCCGCTAGGCGGCAGCGCTCAGGCCGGCAAGGCGGCGAATGAAATTATCACAAAAAAAGAGCAGGTTGCTTTCCATTTTGACGATAAATTGCGGCATAAATTATTCCCGGCTCTGGATATTTTCCTGCAGGGTGCCATTACCGCCAATGTCGGAGAAGAACAGGCGGGGAAGCGGCATGCCAGCGTTGATTTAACGCCGGCTATTGTGCAAATTCCGTGGATAGGCTGGAAAAAAGGCAGCGGCATTGCCGCCAAAGCGGAGATGAGCCTGCCGGCCGACGGCAGCCTGAAAAATATGGATATTAATGACTTTGTCTTAAGCGGATCGAGCTTCCAGCTTAGCGGCAAAATCAAAATTCGCGATGGCGAATTTATAGCGGCGGATTTTGATAAATTTGATCTTAATCGCACCGATCGGCTGGCGCTTTCTATAGTGCGTATCGGCAAGACGTATCAGGTCAAGATCAATGGTTCGTCTTTTGATCTGCGCGCTATTGTCAAAAGCCTGGCGGAAAGCACGGCGACTAACAATACTAACGGCCTTGGCGTGGCTTTAACCGGCACTTTGGATAATGCGCAAGGCTTTTACGGTGAAAATCTACGCAGTTTCCGGGTTATTTATAATCATAGCAGCACCGGAGACGATAATATTATGGTCAATGCCGTGAGCAAAACGCAAGCACCGTTAAAAGCGCAGCTTTCCAAACAAAAAGGCTTGCAGCGCATTAGTGTCAGCAGTGATGATGCCGGAGCCTTTCTGCGTTTTATGAATTATTATGACAAAGTGCAGGGCGGAAAACTGGAAAGCAAGCTGCAATCCGGCGCGGGCAATGTGTTAAACGGCTCGATGCATATGCGCGATTTTGCTATTGTCAATGAGCCGAAACTGGCGGCGCTGGTTTCAGCCGATAAAAGTAAAAAAGGTAAAAAAAGCCGAGGAGGCAGCACCTCTCTGGCGATTGAGCAGGCTTATGGCCGCCTGACTAAAGGGCCCAATTATCTGACTATTGATAATGGGGTGATTCGCGGGGCGAGCCTGGGTGCCACTTTTCAGGGCGTTGTTTATGATGCCGGCGGCAATATTGCCGTGACCGGCACTTATATGCCTGCTTATAGCGTTAATCGCCTTTTTGGCGATGTGCCGCTTTTAGGCTCAGTATTGGGCAATGGCCGCGACAAAGGGCTTATCGGCATAACTTTCAAGGTAGAAGGCAAATTCAAATCGCCGAAAATTATTGTCAATCCGGTCTCTGCCCTGGCGCCGGGTATTTTGCGTTCTATTTTTGAATTCAAGCAGCAGGCAAAACCGTGAAGGACACCCTGATGCGCGCCCAGACTGCCGGCAGAATTGGGTTTCATACAGCCACTGGGAAAGGCAGCCTGACCCAATTATTGTGCCAGGCATTGAGGATAATCAGGCGGAACAAAGCGCAACAAAAACACCGCCCGGCGGCGAAGCTCTCTTCGGCCGGTAGTTAAGCTGCAACCAGCCCGATAGCGCGATTTCTGCGGAGTGAAAACCTGCCGGATTCAGGCAATTTTTATCAGCACATGCTTTTTGCGGCCAAAAGAAAGCTTGATAATATTATTATCGGCTTCCGCTATAGTGATATTTTGTGTCTCATCAGTCGCTGTTTTATCATTTATCCTGATAGCGCCGCCTTGAATATGACGGCGCGCTTCGCCATTGGATTTAGCCAGACCGGCTTTTACCAATAAAGTGAGCAGCCCTATACCCTGGTCAAATTCGGCGGCGGGCAGGGTAATTTGCGGCAAATCTTTACCCAGGCTGCCTTCTTCAAAAACCTTGCGCGCCGTTTCTGCGGCGTTTTCCGCCGCCTTACGGCCATGCAGCAAAGCTGTTACTTCTGTCGCCAAAATCTTTTTTACTTCATTGATTTCGGTGTCCTTCACTTTGGCCAGACGGGCAATCTCGGCCAAAGGCAAAATTGTATAAAGCTTGAGAAAGCGAATAATATCGGCATCTTCGCAATTACGCCAGAATTGCCAGAATTGATAAGGGCTGAGCCAATCGGCATTCAGCCAGACAGCGCCGCCCAGCGATTTGCCCATTTTCTGGCCGGAAGCGGTGGTTAAAAGCGGTGAGGTTAAAGCGTAAAGCTGTTTTGTCCCCAGCCTGTGGCCAAGATCAATGCCGTTAATAATATTGCCCCATTGGTCTGAGCCGCCCATTTGCAGGCGCACATTGTAAGTCTTGTGCAGCTCGACAAAATCATAAGCCTGCAAAATCATATAATTAAATTCAAGAAAAGAAAGCGATTGCTCACGCTCCAGCCGCAATTTTACCGAGTCGAAAGACAGCATGCGATTAACAGAAAAATGCCGGCCAATATCGCGCAAAAATTGCAGATAATCAATATTGCGCAGCCAATCGGCATTGTTCAGCAACAAGGCTTTATTTTTATCGCCGCTTTTGCCAAATTGCAGGTAATGAGCAAAAACCTGGCGGATACCGGCAATATTGGCGGCAATATTATCTTCTGCCAGCAGCAGCCTTGCTTCATCTTTAAAGGAAGGATCGCCGACAAGCCCGGTACCGCCGCCCATAAGCGCAATCGGCCTGTGGCCGGTTTGCTGTAGCCAATAAAGCATCATAATCTGAATAAGGCTGCCGACATGCAGGCTGGCGGCAGTCGGATCAAAACCAATATAAGCGCTGACAGAATTTTTGGCCATCAGCGCGTCCAGCCCTTCAGCGTCAGATAATTGGTGGATAAAGCCGCGCTCGCTCATAATATTAAGAAACTCAGACTTATAGTGAGACATTGCTTCTTCCTGTCGCCTGTAAAAGGCTGTAATAGGGGAAATAGGCTCGGCAGCAAGGCCGCCGGCATTATAAATAGCCTTTAATATTGGGGAAAGCAATTATGGGGCAAATAAAAACCGCAATCGGCCTGATGAGCGGCACTTCTCTTGACGGTATCGATGCCGCTTTGCTGCAAAGCAACGGGCAGGCTTATGTGACTGCTCTCGGCGCATATCATCGGCCCTATAGCGCCGCTTTCCGGCAAAAATTGCAGCAGGGCCTGAAAATAGCCCAATCTATCAGACAGCCTGGCGAGCGCCCGGGATTTTTGCCGCAACTGGAAGAAGAATTGACCTTATATCATGCGCAGGCAGTCGAGGCTTTGCTTCAGCAGCAAAACAGGTTCGCCGGCGCCATAGATCTTATCGGCTTTCACGGGCAGACTGTTCTGCACCACCCGCCGGCGGCGACAAACCCGGCCTCCCCCGGCAAAAACCTGCCGCAAGGCTTTACTGTGCAATTAGGCAATGGCGCTTTACTGGCGCAGCAAACAGGTATTGATACAATCGCCGATATGCGCAGCGCCGATATGCGCGAAGGCGGCAATGGCGCGCCGCTTATCCCTGTTTATCACCGGGCTTTGGCCGCCAATTTGCAGGAGAAATATCGTTTTCCGCTAATATTTGTCAATATTGGCGGTATTGCCAACTGCACTTATGTGGCCGAAACGGCAGAAAATTCTGCTGCCGGGCTGGCGGCGCTTGATTGCGGCCCCGGTAATTGTCTGATCGATCAATGGGCAGAAGCAAAAACAGGGGCGTTTTTTGACAAAAACGGTGAGGCCGGGCAAAAAGGGCAAATTGCGGACTGGCTGGCGCAGGCCTATTGTGCTTTACCGGTTTTTCATCAGCAACGCCGTTCTTTTGACCGGGCAGATTTCCCGCCTTTGCCGGATTTTCTGTCACTTTATCCTGATAAATCTGTTACTTATGAAGATGGCGCGGCGACATTGGCTTTTATCACGGCTCACTGCATTATAACATCATTCCGGCATTTTCCGCAAAAAGCCGGCACGGTTTTTATCAGCGGCGGCGGGGCGAAAAATGCTGCTATTATGGCTTATTTGCAGCAATCGGGCAGGCAGCAGGGTATAGAAATTCTCTCTGCCGGTCAGGCAGGGCTGGACAGTGATTTTATGGAAGCGGAGGCCTGGGCCTATCTGGCGGTTCGCTCTTTTTATCATTTACCCTTGACTTACCCGGCAACCACCGGCTGCCAAAAACCGGTCAGCGGCGGTGTTTTTTACGCAGCGGCCGGCGGATAAGACGGACGGTTCACTATAGCCTGCTCACGGGGCAGCGTTTAGCGCAGGAGCAGCGGCCTGTCTGCCGCCGACTTTGCCTTCAGCCGCTCATCAAGATAAAGGCTGCATTGTGCCGACAATTCTGCCGTTTTGCCGGTGAAAAAATGATTGGCGCCGGCTATGACTTCGCGGGTAATGGTAATGCCTTTTTGCATATTTAATTTATCCGCCAGCGCCTGTACATCTTTGACGGGCGCTACTTTATCGGCATCGCCGTGAATAATCAGGCCGGAAGAGGGGCAGGGCGCCAGAAAGCCGAAATCATAGAGGTTAGGCTGGGGCGCCACGGCAATAAAGCCTTCAATTTCAGGCCGGCGCATCAGCAGTTGCATGCCGATCCAGGCACCGAAGGAATAACCCGCCACCCAGCAGGATTTGGAATCCGGGTGCAGGCCCTGGATCCAGTCCAGCGCCGCCGCGGCGTCCGATAATTCGCCCGTGCCATAATCAAATTCCCCCTGACTGCGGCCAATACCGCGAAAATTAAAGCGCAAACTGGTAAAATTGCGTTGCTGAAACAGGTAAAACAGGTCATAAACGATTTTATTATTCATATTGCCCTTAAATTGCGGGTGCGGGTGCAAAATAACGGCAATAGGGGCATTTTTTTCGGTTGAAGGCTGATAACGCCCCTCCAGACGCCCGGACGGGCCGTTAAAAATCACTTCAGGCATAATTATCTGCTCCGCATTCAAGAGAAAAGGCGCCCGGCTTGACGGCCGGCGCCAAAAATTTTAGGATCGCCCGGCCAGTTTTCAGGGCTTTCCACGCCTTAAATAGGCTTTTTTAGGCGCTTATTTCAAGAAAATTACGCAGGAAAAGCGCTTGCTGGCGGAAATTTTGATTTTTATAAGCTGTTTTGATCGTCATGGAACGCCTTTATCTGGATTATAATGCTACGGCGCCGCTTACCCCAGGAGCGCGGCAGGCCGTGCTTGAGTCGCTTGATCTGTTCGGCAATGCCTCTTCTGTCCACAGCGAGGGGCGCGCCGCTTATGCTCTGGTGCAAAAAGCGCGCTATGCTCTGGCCGCTCTGGTTCAGGCCGACAGTGATAATATTGTTTTTACCTCCGGCGCGACAGAAGCAGCGGCGACATTATTAACCCCGCATTATACTATGGGGCGCAAACCGCTTTTTATGTCTCGCCTTTATATAGGGGCAACCGAACACCCGGCCATTGCTCAGGGCGGCTTTTTTGCCGCGGCGGCGCAGATAAAACTGCCGGTTGACGCCAATGGCCAGGTTCTGCCGGAAAAACTGGCGGCCATTTTAGCCGGTCACGATAAAAAGCAGGGGCTGCCCCTGGTGGCGGTGCAATATGCCAATCATGAGACCGGTATTATCCAGCCTGTTGCCGCTTTGGCCGAGATTACCCGCCAGGCCGGCGGTTTGCTGGTGGCGGACGCCGTGCAGGCTTTGGGCAAAATGCCGCTGGATATTAAGGGCGGCGGCGCTGATTTTTTGATTGTTTCGGCGCATAAAATTGGCGGGCTAAAAGGCGCCGGCGCTTATATCGCCTCTGGCAGTCTTATCCGCCCGCGGCCGCTAATGGCCGGCGGCGGGCAGGAAAAAGGGCTGCGCGGCGGCACAGTGCCGGTGCAGGCTCTTGCCGCTTTTGGCGCGGCCGCCACTAATGCGGCAGAGCGGCTCAAACAGGACGACAGGAGCGCGGCTTTGCAAAGCGCGCTGGAGCAGGGTTTAAAAAAACTCTGCCCTGATTGTATTATTTACGGTGAAAAGGCAGCGCGGCTGAGCAATACCACCTATTTTTCCCTTCCCTCTATTAAGGCGGAAACATTGCAAATCGCCTTTGATTTAGCCGGTATTGCCACTTCAAGCGGCGCCGCCTGCTCTTCCGGCAAAGTCGGGGCTAGCCCGGTTTTGGCGGCCATGGGCGCCAGGTCTGAGCAGGGTGCATTGCGCGTCTCGACAGGCCCGGCGACAAAGCCGGCCGATATTGCCCGTTTTTTGCAGGTTTTGCAAAAAATTCTGGCACGTGAAGCCGGCCGCGCCGCGCCACAGTAAAAATAATTTTATTGCCCCCTTGCCAAGTAATTTAGAATTGTTTTAAAAGAAAGCTGAAAAAGCTTGAGTAATTTTATCATATTTTGTAAAACAGCTTGCAGTTATTGCAGGGCGGCCGGAAGAAAAAGCCGGGCGGCAGCACTGTAACAACCGTAAGACAGGGAGAATGCCCATGCCCGCCGTAGAAGAAACCATACGCCAGGTGCGTGAAATTGATGTCGACCAATATAAATACGGCTTTGAAACGGTAATTGAGACAGAAAAAGCGCCTAAAGGCCTGAATGAGGATATTATCCGTTATATTTCGGCCCGTAAAAAAGAGCCGGAATGGCTGTTGGCCTGGCGGCTGCAGGCTTTTGCGCGCTGGCAGACTATGGCTGAGCCGGATTGGGCGCGGCTCAATTACCCCAAAATTGATTTTCAAGACGCGCATTATTATGCCGCGCCGAAAAATCAGGACGGGCCGAAATCGCTGGAAGAGGTGGACCCGGAATTGCTGGCCACTTATGAAAAGCTGGGTATCCCGCTGAAAGAGCAGGAAATTCTGGCTGGGGTGCGCAGGCAGAATGAGCCGTCTCACCTTGATGATAATATTTATGCTTCCGGCCGGGTGGCGGTTGATGCGGTGTTTGATTCGGTGTCAGTGGTCACTACTTTCAAGGACGAGCTGGCGCGCGCCGGGGTGATTTTCTGCTCTATTTCTGAGGCGGTGCGTGAGCATTCCGAGCTGGTGCGGCTTTATCTTGGTTCGGTCGTGCCGGTGGGAGATAATTTTTATTCCGCCCTTAATTCCGCCGTTTTTACTGATGGTTCTTTTGTTTACGTGCCCAAAGGCGTGCGCTGCCCGATGGAGCTTTCCACTTATTTCCGCATTAATGAGCGTAATACCGGGCAATTTGAGCGCACTCTGATTATTGCTGATGAAGGTGCCTATGTCTCTTATCTGGAGGGCTGCACCGCGCCGCAGCGCGATGAGCACCAATTACATGCCGCAGTGGTTGAGCTTATTGCCCTGAAAGACGCCGAAATTAAATATTCTACTGTGCAAAACTGGTATCCGGGCGATAAGCAGGGTAAAGGCGGCATTTATAATTTTGTCACCAAACGCGGTGATTGCCGCGGTGATAATGCCAAAATTTCATGGACTCAGGTAGAAACCGGATCAGCTATTACCTGGAAATATCCTTCCTGCCTGCTGCGCGGCGATAATTCGCGCGGGGAATTTTATTCTATCGCTGTTTCCAATGGTTATCAGCAGATTGATTCCGGCACCAAAATGATTCATTTGGGCAAAAATACCTCCAGCCGGATTATTTCCAAGGGGATTTCCGCCGGTTTTTCCAATAATACTTATCGCGGTCTGGTCAGCGCTCAGCGCAAAGCCGCTAATGCCCGCAACTTCACCCAATGTGACAGTCTGCTTATCGGCAATGATTGCGGTGCTCATACTGTGCCTTATATTGAGGCCAAAAATGCTACAGCGCAATTTGAGCATGAGGCGACAACTTCCAAAATTTCAGAAGATCAGTTGTTTTATGTCATGCAGCGCGGCATTCCTGAAGAAGAGGCGATTGCCCTGATTGTCAACGGCTTTGTCAAGGAAGTGATTCAGGAATTGCCGATGGAATTTGCCGTTGAAGCGCAAAAACTTATCAATATCAGCCTGGAAGGCAGTGTCGGCTGATTATTTGCTTTAATGTGTTATCAGGCCCGGACAAGCCGGGAGAACAGAAAATATACAGGATAAATTATGCTGGAAATTAAAAATCTTCATGCTTCTATTGCCGAGACCGGGCTTGAGATTTTGCGCGGGCTTGATCTGACCGTGCAGGACGGCGAAGTGGCGGCCATTATGGGACCGAACGGCGCCGGCAAATCGACACTTTCTTATATTATTGCCGGGCGCGAAGATTATCAGGTAACCCAGGGCGATATTTTCTATAATGGCCGCTCTGTGCTGGCAATGGATGCTGCTGAGCGCGCGGCTTTGGGCATATTCCTGGCTTTTCAATATCCGATGGAAATACCGGGCGTGGCGACCATGGAATTTTTAAAAGTGGCGATGAATGCCCAGCGCAAGGCGCGCGGCGAGGCCGAGCTGAAAGTGCCGGAATTTATCAAAATCGTCAGAGAAGCAACAGCCGGTCTGGAAATGGATATGGCCATGCTGAAGCGGCCGTTAAATGTCGGTTTTTCCGGCGGCGAGAAAAAGCGCGCCGAAATTTTGCAAATGGCACTGTTGCAGCCAAAGCTCTGCGTGCTGGACGAAACCGATTCCGGTCTCGATATTGACGCTTTGAAAATTGTCGCCGATGGCGTCAATGCTTTGCGCGCCAAAACCCGCTCCTTTCTGGTGATCACCCATTATCAGCGGCTGTTGGATTATATTGTGCCCGATAGGGTGCATGTGCTCTATAAAGGCCGTATTATTAAAAGCGGCGATAAAAACCTGGCCTTGCAATTAGAGCAAAACGGTTATGCTGATATTATCGGCGCAGCGGAATAAAAGGGGCCGGAAATGATGACAAATTTGCCAAAAACCGCGGCTGAAACCGCGCTTATCCGCCAGTTTGCCGGTTTGCAGCAGCAGGGGGTCTTTCCACCAGACACACAAAGGGCAGGCTTTTTGCCGTCTTTGCCGCAGCGTCAGGCCGCTATTGCCGCTCTTGGGGCGCATGGCCTGCCGACACGTCGGCTGGAAGCTTGGCATTATAGCGATTTGCGCCGCCTGCTGCCTGATATTGCTGCTTTTAGCGATAAAATAGACGGGGTGGAATTGCCGCCTTTGCTGGCTGAGGCGCCTGTGCTGACGCTGATTAACGGCCGGGCCGGGGAAGCGCCAAATTCAGGAAATAAGGTATTTAAAGCCATTTCTCTGGCTGCCAATAGTGAAGCGGAAACGCAATATGCCGGTTTTGACACTGAGCTGGAAGATAAAGGCGCTATTATCAGCCAGATAAATACGGCTTTTGCCCGGGACGGCTGGCATATTGAAGTGGCGGCCGGCAATAAGGCAGTTATTGAGTTGCAAAATATCCAAAATAGCGGTCAATCTCATAGCCGTTTGGCCGCCTCGGTCGGCAAAGCCGCACAACTCACGCTGATTGAGCGGCAAGCTGGCGATAATCAGGCCAGTTTCCTGAGTTTTGCCAGCCGGCTGGAATTGGCGGAAGAAGCGGAAGTCACCTGGATTATTGTGCGGCAAAGAGGCCTGAACGCGGCAGAACTGAACCGGTTTCAGGCGATTTTGGGTCAAAAATCACGCTTGCGGCTTTATGTGGTGAATCTTGGCGGGCAGCTCGTGCGGCAGGAAATCCATGTCGACCTGGCCGGCGAGGGGGCAGATTTTCAACTGCGCGGTATCAATCTGCTGGCCGGCAGTGCGCATACAGATAATACAATGGTGGTGCGCCATTTGGTAGAAAATACCGCTTCTACCGAAATTTTCCGCAATGTTGTGGCGGAACAGGCGCACGGTGTGTTTCAGGGTATGATTCGGGTAGCACAGGCAGCGCAAAAGACTGATGCGCGCATGGCCTGTAACAGTCTTATTCTCTCAGATGAAGCGGAATTCAGCGCCAGGCCGGAGCTGGAAATTTTTGCCGATGATGTCGCTTGCGGCCATGGCGCTACGGTGGCAGAAATTGACCATAATCATTTATTTTACCTGATGGCGCGCGGTATCCCCGAGGGTGCGGCGCGCATATTGTTGATAAAAGCCTTTGTCGGCGCCCTGCTGGACGAATTGCCGGAAAATCTGGCGGGAGCCTTGCATAAGGTTTTAGCCGCTTGGCTGGAGAGCCATTTCACGGCAGCCTGAAGGCAGGGGAAGGAAAAGCGGCATGATAAAAAACAACGCTATAGAGCTTTTGGATAATGCTTCTATCCGCCGCAACTTCCCCGCTCTGGCGACCAAAATTTACGGCAGGCCGCTGATTTATCTGGACAATGCCGCCTCGGCGCAAAAGCCGCAATGCGTGCTGGATAGCATGCAGCAAGCCTATACGCATTCTTATGCCAATGTGCATCGCGGCTTGCATTATCTGGCTAATGCCGCCACTGAGCTTTATGAGCAGGCGCGAGTAAGGGTGCAAAAATTTATCAATGCTGAGAGTAGCGACAGCATTATTTTCACCAAAAATGCGACAGAGGCGATCAATCTTGTCGCCTATAGCTGGGCGATGGCGCATTTACAGGCTGGCGATGAAATTATCTTAAGCCTTATGGAGCACCATTCCAATCTGGTGCCGTGGCATTTTCTGCGTGAAAGGCTGGGGGTCAAGCTGGTTTTTCTGCCGGTGGCGGCCGATGGAAGTTTTGCTATAGAGAGTTTGGATAAAGCGCTGAACAAGCGGACGAAACTGGTCGCCATAACCCATATGTCGAATATATTGGGCACAATTTTGCCGGTCAAAGAGATTGTCAAGCGCGCCCATGCCGATAATATTCCGGTTTTGCTCGATGGAGCGCAGGCCGCCGTGCATGAGAGGGTTAATGTTGGCGCGCTGGACTGTGATTTTTATGTGCTGACCGGGCATAAGCTCTATGGGCCGAGCGGCATTGGCGTTTTATATGGCAAGCGCGCTCTGCTGGCTGCTATGCGGCCGTTTTTGGGCGGCGGTGAAATGATTGAGACGGTAGAGCAAAATGCGGTCGTTTATAATGCGCCGCCGCACCGGTTTGAAGCCGGCACGCCGCCGATTATTGAAGCTGTCGGCCTGGGGCAGGCGCTGGATTATCTGGAAAATCTGGGGCGGGGTGCCGTTCACCTTTATGAGCAGGAATTGCTGGCCTATGCGCAGGCGCGCCTGGCGGTAATAAAAGATTTGCGCCTGCTTGGCACCGCCAAGGGCAAGGGGCCGATTATTGCCTTTAATCTGGCCGATATTCACCCGCATGATTTAGCGATGTTTTTAGATCGGCAGGGCATTGCCGTGCGCGCCGGCACCCATTGCGCCCAGCCTTTGCTCAATAATTTCGGCTTGACAGCAGTATGCCGTGCCTCGTTTGGCCTGTATAATAATAAGGCTGAAATTGATGTTTTGGCAGCCGAGCTTGAAAGAGCCAAAGCTTTTTTTAGCTGAGCTGAGGCAGGACACAAGAGAAGGCCAATATTATGACGGCGGACAATTCAAAAGCAGAAAAACAGGAGCAGCTTCTGTCTGTTTCCGGCTCAGCTTTGCCGGCGGAAGAGCTGGAGCGCCTGACTCAGGATATTATTGCCGCCTTAAAAACGGTTTATGACCCGGAAATTCCCGCCGATATTTATGAATTGGGGCTGATTTACCGAGTGGATATTGAAGATGACCGGCTGGTAAAAATTGAAATGACGCTAACCGCGCCCGGTTGCCCGGTGGCAGGGGAAATGCCGGGCTGGGTAGAAAATGCCGTAGCGGCGGTAGAGGGGGTAAGCGGCGTCGAGGTCAGCATGACCTTTACCCCGCCATGGACACCGGAGCGCATGTCGGAAGAAGCGCAAGTGGCGGTAGGCTGGTATTGAAGCGCGCGCTTTACCGCCGGCGCGCTGTTTTGCCGGCAAAACAAGGGGATACAATTTCTGGCTAATTGATATTATGCAGGGTTACATTATCACCGCATATTTCTTGGGCAATATTGGCGACATGGCGGTGATGGGTGAGATAAATCGCCTGACCTTTTTGACCGATATGCTGCATCAGCCGGCAGGCGGCGCGTGTTCGCTCTTCATCAAAACTTTCAAAAATATCATCACAGAAAAACGGCATATTGATACTTTTGCTTAATAAATCTTCATAAGCGGCAGCGCGCAAAGCCATATAAAGCTGGAAACGCGTGCCTTTTGACATTTCGGTTACGGCTTTGCTGGTATTATTGGACGCGATTGCCTGTAGAATTTCCGTATTGCCGTTTTGTTGGGTTTGCAAAGCCGGATAGGTGCCGCCGGTCAAAGCGGCAAAAGCGCGCTCGGCCGCCTGCAGCATCGGGCCGCGATGCGCCTTGCGCCAGGCAGTTTTAGCAGCCTGCGCCAGTTGCCACCCCAATTCCCGCCGCCAATATTCTTCCGCCTGTTCCTGCATTTCCAGCAGCAAAAGCTGTTTTTGCTGTTCTAACTGCGCCACTGTGTCACCGCCGCTTATCCGCTGTAACGCATTTTCTGCCTTGGCCTTGTCCGCCATGGCCTGGCGGTAATGCTCGTCCAGCACGCTCAATTCTTCCTGCTGCCGGGCAAAGGCGGCCTCTACAGCATTTTTCTCAGGCGCTATATCCGGCAAAGCCCGGTGCAGCTCGTCTAATTCGTTGTGCCGGCGCTTTATGGCCTGTTCCTTTTGCTCAGCCGCTGCTTTAAGCGGGATAAGGTCTGACAAAAGCGGCAGATTCTCTGCTATTACAGCAGCATTTATCCGGCCGTTAAAATATTCTTGCAGCAATGTCTGCCAAGCAGTTTCCGCCTGTTGCGTCTGCTGCTGATTCTGCTCCAGCTTTTGTTTTATTTGCTGCTGTTCGGCCAGAATATTCTGTTGCTCCTGTTCTTTCCGACTTATTTCCTTTTTGAGTGAAGTAATAGTTTCGACTTTTTTTTCTGCTGCGCTGACCAGCGCATAAAAATCTTCATTATCACTATTGAGGAAACGCAAAGACAAGCGGCATTGCTGTAAAATCTGCCGCAAGTCCTCTGCTTTGCTCAGGCAAGGCGCTTGCTTAGCGGCGCAAAGCTGCGCTTCCCCCTGCGCTTTGGCTGCATTTTCCAGTTTGCGCAGCCAATCGATAAAATCTTCCGGCGATAGCGGGCTTTGCAGGCCGCTATTTTCCTGCGCCTGCCGCAATTCTGTGTCGATCGCCTCTATATTGGTTGCCGCCAGTGCCTTTTGCCCTTGTATTGCGGCCAGCTCTTTTTCGATAGCGCTTTGCGCCTTTGACAAGTTTTCGCAATCTTTATAAAGGAGCCGCGCATCAAATTGCTTCTGCCGTAAGCGGGAATCCTTCTTTTGTAACTGGAAACATAAAAGAGCAATAACAGCAATAGCGCAGAATAAGAGAAAAGCTAGCATAAGCAGGGTCATAGATTTTCTCCTTTATTCTGCATTTCCGCCAGCTCGGCCTTAATCGCCTTCTGCTGCGCCAGCAGGGCGGCTTCTTTTTCACTCGCTTTATCATAGGCGCTTTTGGCGGCGCGCCTGTCTTGCAATAATCTTTCCGCATCGTGAGGGCTTAAGCCGGCAGCAGGCAGGGCAGTAAAATGCTCACCCTGCACGGTAGAGAGTTCCGCCAGTGCCGCTTGCGCGCGCTGCTCTGTTGATTTTATGCGTTCCTGCGCCGCCCGGTATTCCTGCTTTAATTGCCCGGCGTGGTAACCGCGCAAGGCGCTGGCCATTGTGTCATATTCCGCCGCCGGCGGCAGGTTTTGTTCAAGCTGGGCCAATGCCTGCTGTCCGGCCGTATAATTTTTCTCATTTTCCTCTAAGCCTGCGCTTATTTCTGCCTGTCTATCTACCAATTTCGCTGTTTTAGCGCGCGCCTGCCGCAAAGCCTCTATTTGCGCCGAGGTGAGGATAAAGGGACGCAATTTAGCATAAAGCGCCAGACTATTCTCGGCCTGCAACATATTTTCCGGCAGGCCTAAAACGGCCAGTTTTTCCACTATTTCGCCAAGCTTGTCGGCAAATTCTTTTTCCTGCGCCTGTAAATCCCGATAATTTTCCAGCGCTCTGGTCAGCCTTGTCTTTTTATCATCGGCTCTCTGTCTTTGCTGCCGATAGTTTTGCTCTGTTTCTTTGGCTGCGGCAAACTGTTCTTTTGCAGCCTGATATTGGCCGGCACTCATATCAGCGGCATCAATTTGCTCTTTCACTTCTTCATATTGCCGTTTTAATTCTCCCAGACGGGTACTTTTATTTTGCCCCTTATATATTTCTGCTGCTTTGGCTTTTTCTTCTTCCAGCAACTGCGATAAAACCGGGATACCGGCAGCCGAAGAAAACAGCAAATCCCCCAGCTCGCCTTTGCCGTCAATTATTTCCTGCGCACCTTTTTCTATTACTTCGTCATCAAGGCATAGCCGGTTGCGGTAATCTCCTTCGCCGCTAAAATTGCGTAAAAAGGGCTGGAGCCATGCTTCAGCCGGCTTGCCGTTTTTATCCAGCAGAACAGAGCCATGCCCTTGCGGTTGTCGTATTACTTCATAATTCTGCCCGTCTGCTTCCAGCACCGCGGCAAGTTTTAAATCTCGCCTTTGATAGTAGCTGTGAAACGCATATTTCTCATTTTTACGAATGCCAAATAACAGCCTTAGCCAGGCTTCCATTAAAGTGGTTTTGCCGGCTTCATTGCGCCCGTAAATAATATGAAAATCACTTTTCCCCGGCTGCTGAGAGCCGAAATCAAAGCTTTTATCGCTAAAATGGCCAAAAGCGCGTAATATCAACTTCTTGATACGCATTATTCATTTTCCTCTTCCGCCTGCTCGCCCGATTGCCCATAGGCGGAGAGCAGAGCAGCTATATTTTCTGCCCCGGCGGGCAGAAATCTTGCCGCCAGTTCTTCCGGCTTCATATCCTGCCATAATTTGCGCGCTTCCGGCGGTAAAAAACTGAGCAATTTGTTGATGTTTTTGAGCGAATCCTGTTGCAGCTCCGGCGTGCCTGCCGCTTTTTGCATCAAGGCGGTCAGCTCGGCCGCCGGCAGGGCATTTTCAGCGCTGCTGTCAGACTGATTGCTTGTCTCCCCAGTGAGCTGTAAATCCAGCTTCTCTACCCATATATTGCCGATATTGGCCGCTGCTTCGGCGGCGCTCTCCTGCCAATAATCCTCGTCGCGCGCTATTTGCCAATGCAGTTTTGTCGCCCCTTGCAGGCTGAGCCGCACTATGGCGTCAGAGGTTTTTACCGTGCGGCGCAATTCCTGCAGCGCGGCGGTTATTTTGTCATGCACGGCAGAAGTCTCCTCCACCCCGTCCAGCGCCACGGCGCAGCGATAAAAGGCCGTATCGGCCAGAATTTTGGCTTCTTCCTGCCATGTGCCATCTGCCGTCAAGCGCACCAGAGAAACCGATTTGTCACCTTCTTCGCCAATATCACGCCCTTGCGGCGCGCCGGGCATGACAATTAACGGGTTTTGCGCAGAATAGATCTGCCTTTTGTGAATATGCCCCAAAGCCCAATAATCATAGCCTTTAGCGGTGAGTTCTGCCACTGTGCAAGGGGCATAAATATCATGATTGGCAGCGCCGTTCAGCGATGTATGCAACAGGCCGATATTAACGGCATTCGCCACCGGCGGCGGGAATTTGTCTAAAAGATTAGGCGCCTGGCGCTTGGCAAAGCTGACACCATGCACATAAACAGCGCGGCCGCCCAAGGCTTTTTGCTCAAGCAGGGAAGAGCCGCCGCGCCCGCCAAAAATGGTGACATTATCCGGCCAGTCCATAATATCGGTTAGCGAATTTTCCGCATCATGATTGCCTTTAATGTAAAAGACCGGAATATTGGCAGTTTTCAGCCGCTCCAACTGCGCCCGCAAAAAAGCCAGGCTTTGCGCGCTGCGCCGGGCATTGTCGAAAACATCACCGGCCAGCAGCAGCGCCGCCACATTTTCTGCTATTGCCAGGTTGATAATTTTACGCAACACAGCGCGGCTGGCAATATGCACATGGTTTTGCAGCTCCCTGTTGCGCAAAGCCAGGCTGCGCAAGGGGGAATCCAGATGAATATCAGCCGTGTGCAAAAATTTTATCATGTTTTAAAAACCCGCATCAAGACCCTACAAGCAAAGAATCTGTCACAACAATCTCTGAAAAGCCATTGTTTTGCCAATATTTTTTGACAAAAAGCAAACTATAAGACAAGATATTACGCTTTGTAGCGTTATTTGATTGGCGCCGATAAGGCAATAATGTTTGGAACTTCTATATATTTTTTAACAGAAATCTATTGAGAGGCAGAAAGCCCGGCCGGCAAAAACCGTATCGGCGCTTTATCAGCCGTAAGGATTATCGAGTGCTCAGCCTGTTGACACAATATAACTGCCAAAGAACAAACAGAAAATGCGCAATAGATAAAAAAAGCCTGTGGCCGCGCCTTGCGGCTATAGCCGGCCTGTTTGCGGCCTTAATTGTCGCCGGCTGCACCACATTGCCGGCCGGCGAGAGTGGCGGTGCGGCAAAGACAATCACTGCACCGGCACTGAAAGCAAAAAATACGGCCCGGGCAAAAAGCTACAGGCCGTTCATGACAAGCCGCACTGCCGGCCATAAGGCTGTCATGACCGCCGCAGCCGGGCGCAATTATTCCAGCATTGGCCGTGCTTCCTGGTATGGTTCTGCTTTTCAGGGCAAACGCACGGCAAATGGTGAAATTTTTGATATGGGCAATTTGACTGCGGCGCACCGGACTATGCCTCTGCCCAGTTATGCCCGCATTACCAATTTGAAAAACGGCTCCTCACTGATTGTGCGGGTTAATGATCGCGGCCCTTATGCCCGTAATCGTTTGATTGATTTATCGCAAAGAGCCGCGCAATTATTGGGCTATCACCGCGGCGGCCTGGCCAATGTCAAGGTGGATTATGTCGGCCCGGCGCCGGCAAAAGCCGATGATAAAGCCTATTTGCGCGCTTCATATCATGCGGCAAAACCGACCGCCGCAGTGCCGGAGAGTCGCATCAAACCCGCGCAAAAAACTGTGGCTGAACCGGTGAGACCGGCTCAGGTGCGGGCAAACAGGAGTTTGTCCTACAGGGAGGAGAATGACGCTCCGCTTACCGGCAATAAAGCAATCGATTCTCTCTCAGCCTTAGTGCCGGGCAAGGCAGAGAGTGAAACCGCGCCGGCCCCCGCTATTATAGCAGGGCCGGCAAATCTGCCGGCAGAAACTTTTCCGGCGGCAGAGCAAAAAGCGACTTTTGCTGTGGGAGCCGGGCTTGCCGACAGGCTGCAAGCCGGCCTGTCTTTGCCGGCCGGCCTGGGCTTTGAAAAAGGCCTTATGCCTGATCTGCTTTCTTATGACAGTTTTGCCGCCGCTACCGGCAAAAACCCGGCCGCAATTTTGACTGAAAAAACAAAATCGCCGGAATAATTTGGCGGCTTTACTTTTCTTTTTGCTGCAATGGATTAGAATGGCCGGTATTAGCGGTGCTTTGCCTTGAGGACAGGGCGAAGCCGGGGTGCATATGAGGCGGAAGAGCAGTGAAACAAGCAGGCAAAAATCCTGAGCGAGGTTTGTTTATTTCCTTTGAAGGCGGAGAGGGCAGCGGCAAATCTACCCAGGTTCAAAAACTGGCAGAATCTTTGCAGGAGCAAGGTTTTGCTGTTACTGTCACGCGGGAACCGGGCGGCACAGCGGGGGCAGAAGCATTGCGCCATATTTTGCTCCATGCGCGCAAATTTCACTATAGCCCTTTGCTGGAAGCGATTTTGTTTGCGGCAGCGCGGCGCGACCATATAGAGCAACTTATTGCTCCCGCCCTGGCCGCCGGCCAAATTGTCCTATGCGATCGCTTTATGGATTCTACCCGCGTTTATCAGGGGCTGGCGGGGAAAGTGCCTGCCAATATGCTGGCTTTGCTGGAAGAAATTGCGGTTGCGCCTTATCGGCCGCATATCAGCTTTTTTCTGGATATTGCCGCTAAAACCGGTATGGCGCGGGCAGGCGGGCGGCGCAACTTGCAGGAGCAGGCCGACCGGTTTGAAAAAGATAATCTGAAAATTCAGGAGCAAAGGCGGCGAGCTTTTTTAAAAATTGCCCGCAAAGAGCCGGAACGCTGTTATATTATTGACGCAGACCGCCCGGCCGCAATAATAGCAAAAGACATTTTGGCGCGGCTTGACAACAAAACAGGGATAAAGGGATAAAGGTGACCGCCAGCAATCACTATGACAATCTTGCCGATAATATGCGCAATTTGCGCCTTTTCGGTCATGAGAATGAGCGGCAATTTTTACAAAAGCAGTTTTTAAGCGGGCAAATGCCGCATGCTTTGCTGTTTGAAGGCGGAGAGGGCATAGGCAAAGCGACATTGGCTTTTCATTTTGCTTATCATATCCTGGCCGGGCAACCGGCCCCCACAGGGCAGAATGCGGCAGAGCCATGGCCTCTCCCTGCGGCAAATTGCTCTATCTGGCGCAAAATGGAACAGGGTGCGCACCCCGGCCTGCTTTATATCAGCCGTGGCCGCGACCCCAAAAACCAGAAATTACGTCAGGCGGTAACGGTAGATGATGTGCGGCGTATCAGCCGGTTTCTACAGCAGACCGCGGCCGATAATGGCTGGCGCATTGTACTTATTGATACGGCCGATGAGATGAATCGCAATGCGGCCAATGCTGTTTTAAAAACTCTGGAAGAACCGCCGAAAAAAGCGCTGTTTATCCTGATTTCGCATAATGCGGGGCGGCTTTTGCCTACTATACGCTCGCGCTGTCAGGGGATTCGCTTTAAACCTTTGCCGGAACATATTATGCGCACGGCCTTATCATCGCTTGCTGCTTCTTTTGGTTATGATGAAACGGCGGCGCAAGACCCGGCGCTTATTGAACTGGCGGAAGGCAGTCTGCGCCGTGCCTTGCTTGTGCTGGCCGCCGGCGGGGCAGGAAGTGTTGCTATTGTCGAAGATCTGCTGAAAAAAACTGTTTTTCCGGTGCCGCAGGCACAAAACCTGGCCGATAATTTAAGCAAACGCGATAATGCGGCGGCCTGTAATGTGTTTTTGCAGCATATTATTGATTTTCTGCATCAACAGGCACGCTTTGCTGCCCGACAGGGGCACCTGGCACAGGCTGCCGCTCTGGCTGAGTTTGTCGGCAATCAGGAGCAGGCAATGCAGGAAGCGCAGGCTTTTAACCTTGATAAAAAGCAGTTTATTCTGGTATTGCTGCAACAGATTCACCAGTTTCTTCATGCCGGCAGGGCAGGTTTGCCGGCGCAATAGGCCGGTATTGGCGAGGCTGCTGCTTTTGACATTTTGCTGCCGTGCTTTTTTGTGACAAATTTAATGACAAAACAGCCTGAAAGGACTATGTAAAAGAGCAGGCGGGTGGAGGAAGAAATTCAGCTTTTTCAGGCTGCCCGGCGGATTATTTGAACATAATCAGGAAATAAATGTCTGAGAAATATTATATTGCAACACCGATTTTCTACCCCAATGGCAGGCCGCATATCGGCCATGCCTATAATGCTCTGGCGGCAGACAGCCTGGCGCGCTTTCATCGCCTGCAAGGGGAGGAGGTATTTTTCCTTTCCGGGACAGATGAACACGGCCGCAAAATGCAGCAGACAGCCGAACAAATGGGGCTGGCGCCGCAGCAATTAGCCGATAAAAACAGCGCTATCTTCAAGAATATGCTGCAAAAATTTGCTATATCCAATGATGAGTTTATCCGCACGACTGAGGCGCGGCACCATAAAGCCTGTCAGGCTTTATGGGAGAAAATGGCGGCAGCGGGCGATATTTATTTAAGCCGCTATGCCGGCTGGTATTCTGTGCGGCAGGAAGCCTATTATGACGAAAAAGATACGGAAACAGGGGAGGACGGTCTTCGGCGTGAAAAAGAGCTTGGCTCACCCGTTATCTGGAATGAAGAGGAAAGCTATTTTTTCCGCCTGTCGCATTATCAGGATAAACTGCTCAAGCTTTATGCTGAAAATCCGGCCTTTATCGGCCCGGCCGAGCGTTATAATGAAATTGTCAGTTTTGTGCGTTCCGATTTGCGCGATCTTTCTATTTCGCGCACCAGTTTTGATTGGGGTGTGCCGGTGCCGGGCGACCCCAAACATATTATGTATGTCTGGGTTGATGCCTTGACCAATTATTTGACCGCTCTTGGCTATCCGGACGAAAAAAGTGCGGCTTTCCGCCGTTTCTGGCCGGTCAATGCCCATATTATCGGCAAGGATATTATTCGCTTCCATGCTGTTTACTGGCCGGCTTTTCTGCTGTCGGCGGGGATAAATTTGCCGCAACATGTTTTTGCCCACGGTTTTTTGCTCAATCGCGGTGAAAAAATGTCAAAATCTGTCGGCAATATTGTTGATCCTTTTGCTTTGGTAGATAAATTCGGTCTGGATTCCGTTCGTTACTTTTTTTTGCGTGAAATCCCCTTCGGACAGGACGGTGTTTTTGACGATACAGCAATTATCAATCGCATTAACGCTGATTTGGCCAATGATTTGGGTAATCTGGCCCAGCGTTCTTTATCAATGATTGCCAAAAATTGCGGCAGTCTGGTGCCGGAACCGGGAGAATTCACAGCAGAAGATAAAGCTCTGCTGGCCTGTGCCGATACTATGCCGGCTGAGATAAAACAGGCTATGGCAGATTTTGCGCCGCATATGGCTTTGCGCCGCATTTTTGCCATAATTGCTGAGACCAACCGTTATTTTGCCGCGCAGGAGCCGTGGAAATTGCGTAAAACAGATGAAAAGCGATTTGCCACTGTGCTTTATGTAACGGCTGAAATTATCCGCCGCGCTGCTTTGCTGCTGCTGCCTTTTATACCGCAATCGGCCAATGTTCTTCTGGATATGCTGGCCGTGCCGGGAGATGAGCGCCTGTTTAAACATATAACCGGCAGAAAACTGGCAGCAGGGGCGGCCTTGCCGCCGCCGCAGCCGGTTTTTCCTCGTTTTGTTGCGGCCAAAGAAGAAGGCGGTCATGCCTGAAATTGATAAACTCTACTGGATAGATACACATTGTCATTTGGATTTTGATGTTTTTGCGACCGATCGCGCTGCTGTTATTGCGCGCGCTTTGGCGCAGAATGTGCGGCGACAAATCACTATTTCTACTCGCATAAGCCATTATGCACAGTTACAGGCTTTGGCTGAAGCCTGGCCTTCTGTCTTTTTCACAGTCGGCACACACCCATGCAATGCGCATGAAGAGGCCGAGCAGGCGGTAAATATAGAGCAATTACTGGCTTTAAGCCGCCACCCCAAATTAGTGGGCTTTGGCGAGGCAGGGCTGGATTATCATTATAGCCGGGAAACAGAAGCAGCGCAGAAAAGAAGCCTGTCTCTGCATATTGCGGCGGCGCGACAAACGCAATTACCGCTGATTATTCATAGCCGTGACGCTGATGAAGATATGGTAGAAATTTTACGCGGCGAGAGCGCCAAAGGCCGCTTTCCTTTTATTTTGCACTGTTTTTCTTCAGGAAAAAAACTGGCGCAAACGGGGCTGGAACTGGGTGGTTATATTTCCTTTTCCGGTATTGTCACTTTTAAAAATGCCGATATAGTGCGGGAAGCAGCGGCCGCTACACCAAAAAATCGCCTTTTGCTGGAAACAGATGCTCCTTATCTGGCGCCCGTGCCTTATCGCGGTCAGAGTAATGAACCGGCTTTTGTGGTAAAAACGGCAGAATTTCTGGCAGAATTCCTGAATATGGAAAAATCTGCCCTGGCGCAGCAAACAACGGAAAATGCTTATGCTATATTTAAAAAAATGCAACCTGCTTGAGCGCAGGGGTAAGCGCAGAGCTTTTTGAATGCTGGAAACAAAGCCCTTGCTATAAATATTTCTGTAAATAACAGGGCTGAGGCAAAGGGTGAGCAATTATGACAGGAGCGCATATAAAATTTACAATATTGGGTTGCGGCTCTTCTTCCGGTGTGCCGCGCCCCAATGGTGATTGGGGGGCCTGTTGCGCCGGCAATCCGAAAAACCGGCGCTCCCGCACTGCGTTACTGATAGAAAAATTCAGCGAAACCGGTAAAACCACTATTATTATTGATACCGGGCCGGATTTCCGCAACCAGATATTGGCCGCCAATATTCAGCATATTGACGCTGTTATCTACACGCATGCCCATGCGGATCATATTCACGGCATTGATGATTTGCGCAGTTTTGTCCTGGCAGAAGGGCGCATAATACCGATTTATGCCGATAAAGCCTGCCGTAAACGGCTTGAGCAGGCTTTTGGCTATTGCTTTAAAACACCGGCCGGCTCTGATTATCCGCCTATTTTGGCGGCAACGGAAATTATGCCGGGAAAACCGTTTTTAATAGAAGGCAGAGGCGGTGCAGTGCGTTTTGAACCGTTCCGCCAAATTCACGGCGATATTAACAGCCTGGGGTTCCGTATCGGCAATGTTGTTTATGCCACAGATGTTGGCTGCTTGCCGGCAGAATCGCTGGCGCAAATGCACAAGCTTGAAATACTTGTTTTAGGCGCTTTGCAATATAAGCCGCACCCAAGCCATTTTTCACTTGGCGAGGCTTTGGCTCTTATTAAAGATTTAAAGCCCAAAAGAGCAATTTTGACGCATATGCATATTCCACTGGATTATGACACAGTCATGCAGGAGACACCGGCCAATACTGAGCCGGCTTATGACGGCCTGAGCTTTGAGCTGCCCGCCTGATACACAGATTACGGGCATTGTTCGCAGAATATATGGAACTTTAATATTATGGAACTTTTTACTATATAAAATAAATTACCCATTCTTTATATCTAAAAAAGTTCCATAATATTGATTATGCGATTTTGAGATTAAAAAAGCGGGGGCAGCGGATCCTGCCTGCCTTTCGCCCGCCCGGAACTATTTGAAGACAAGCGGCACAAATGCAAAACGGCAGAAGATTCCACCATTGGCCCGTATCAGCGTAAAGCAACTGGCTGTCTTACAATTTCTCTGTCAGGAAAATTTGCCCCGATACAGGCTCCCCTTGTTCCTGCCGCACAATTATGTCACTATAATATTTTGTTTTCAATCCTGCTTTATCAATAATCCGGTCAATATAAGCCGGATTATGGGCAAAACGCTGATGCGGGCCAATGGTGAAATCTTCTGCCTTGTTTACCGCGCCTTGCTGTCCGGCATGCGGTTTTATCTTTTCCATATTTTCGCTGGAAAAGGCAAAAACACCATTTTTGGCCAGCGCCCGGCTGACAAGACTGAAAAATTCGTGCAAATCGCCTATATAAGGCAGCACATCGGCGGCAATTATCAAATCCCACTGTTGCTGCCTGCTTTTTTCACGCAGGAAACGGCTAATATCGCCGGTAAAAAGCCGGTGATAAATTTCCCGCTCATGGGCGATTTCCACCATATTTTGCGACAAATCGACGCCGGTTTTTTTATCGGCCAAAGCGATAAAAGCCTCCCCCACCAGCCCGGTGCCGCAGCCTAAATCCAGCAGATTTTTAAAATAGCGGCCGGGATAATGCGCGCTTATGCGCTCACAGAGCAGATTGGGCACATTATACCCCAGAGAATCCACCAAAATCATATCAAAAACATCGGCATATTGGTCAAATAAAGCGCCTATATAGGCCGGCGGCGCAGTTTTCGGCACAGCGCCCAGCCCCATTGCTGCCAGCCGCACAGTCACACCGGCGCAATCCTCTTTATCCAGCGCCAGAACTTCATAATAAGCCGCCGCCGCAGCGGCAAAATTGCCGCTTTTTTCTAAAGCCAGGCCGCGCTCATAAGCGTCTTCCACCTGCTTTTGTTTATCCTGCTTCATCACTGCTCTCCGCCCGCTATTTGCCTGGCACGCCTTTTATGCAGTTTAAAAGGCAAGTTCCGGCACAATTTCCAGACTGCTTTGGTAGCGAGCGGCATTTTTTTGATAGTTTTCTACATTATGGCGAATCCCGGCAATTTCCTCTAATGTCAAACTGCGCTTGACACTGGCCGGACTGCCGATAATAAGCGAGCGTGGCGGGAATTTTTTGTGCTCAGTTACCAAAGCGCCGGCGCCAACCAGCGATTCTGCCCCGATTTCAGCATAATTCATAATAATAGCGCCCATGCCGATTAAACAATTATCGCCAATAGTGCAGCCGTGAATAAGGGCTTTATGACCGATAGTGCAGTTTTTGCCAATCAGTGCCGGCGCCCCTTTTTCAGTATGAATAACAGATAAATCCTGCACATTGCTGCCTTCGCCGATTATAACAGGCTCAATATCACCGCGTAAAACCGCGCCAAACCAGATACCGGCGCCTTTGCCGATGGTCACTTTGCCGATAATATCGGCACTTGCTGCGGCAAAAACTGTTTTATCTATTTGTGGTTTATGTCCTTCCAGACTGTAAATTGCCATTTTATCCTCTCACAATGTGCGGGCTTGCCGGCTTTTAACGGGCTTTACCGCTTTTCTGCTGCCAATTTACGGCGCAGTGCCGCAAAAACCTGCCAATCTGTATTTAACAAATTTATTTCCAGAATAATATCGCCGTTTTCGGCATAGCTCCGATGCTTTTGCTCCCCATGGCGATAAAGCCAATCCAGCAAAGAGAATTCCCGCGGCAGCAGGCGGATTCTGTCCGTGCGGCTATCACCCAGCGCTTTTTGCCGGATCAGAGCCAGCAAATTATCTATCCCCTGCATGTTCAGGGCTGAAACAGGCACACTCGGCAATAAAGCAGTTTTCGCCTGTGCCGCCAGATAGGCCTGACTCTCCGGCGGCAGCAGATCCATCTTGTTCCATATTTCAAGGATTTTGTCGGGATTTTCCGCATCAATCCCCAGCGAAGCGAGAATCTCTACCACATCGCGTTTATGCGCCGGATTATCGGCATCGGCCATATCCCGCACATGCAAAATAATATCAGCTTCCGTCACTTCTTCCAATGTAGCGCGAAAGGCAGCCACCAAATGCGTTGGCAAATGAGAAATAAAGCCGACAGTATCTGAAATAATGAGCATTTGCCCGTTTTGTTCTCCGCTATTTAACCCTGCCGCGCTGCCCTGCCCCTTATCAGGACGGATACGCCGCAAAGTCGGATCCAATGTAGCAAAAAGCCTGTTTTCTGCCATAATATCGGCGCCGGTCAGGCAGTTAAATAAAGTAGATTTGCCGGCATTTGTATAACCGACCAAAGCAATAATAATATGGGGCGCTCTTTTACGCCGGGCGCGGTGCAGTTGGCGGGTTTTAACAATTTTGGCCAGTTCGCGCTTGATATGATTGATTTTTTCCTGCAAAAGGCGCCTGTCGGCCTCAATCTGCGTTTCGCCCGGCCCGCCGAGAAAACCGCTGCCGCCGCGTTGGCGTTCCAGATGAGTCCAACTGCGTACCAGCCTGCCCTTCTGGTAATTCAAATGCGCCAGCTCTACCTGCAATACGCCTTCTTTGGTGCGCGCCCTTTCCCCAAAAATTTCCAGAATCAGTGCCGTGCGGTCAATTACCTTGCAATTCCAGGCTTTTTCCAGATTACGCTGCTGCACTGGAGTAAGCGGGTGATCTATAATTACCAGGCTGATATTTTCTGCTGTAACGGTTTCGGCAATTTCAGCCACTCGCCCTTTGCCGAACAGAACGGCCGGGCTGGGTCTGCTTACGGTGCAATAGCGCGCTGCAATAATATTAAGATGAATGGCATGGGCAAGGCCTTTTGCCTCTTCCAGCCGGGAAGACAGCTCCGCCGGCCTGTCAAAACCCGTTTCCCGGTTTAATACGGGCACAATTATCAACACATTGACAGGCTTTGTCTCGTGAATAATAAAAGCAGTCTCTTCGCGGAGCAGTCCGTTCTTGCTCAAAATTCCTCTTATAGTGCTGCCTGTTAAAATACCGGGAAAACCACAATTAATATAGCGCAATCCGACACTGATGAGCCGCTGCCGGCCAGGATTGCTCCCCTATTCCTTTACCGCCAGATCCGCAAGATTTAATGATTGAGCCGGCATAATAGTAGATATTGCATGTTTATAAATAAGCTGCGAATGCCCTTCGCGCACCAGCAGCAAAGTGGCTTCATCAAAATCCGCCACGGTACCGGTCAATTTAACGCCATTCACCAAAAACACTGTCAGCATTTTTTTTTCTGCATTTTTATCAGAGCTGCGTATCAGCACTTTGCTCAAAAATTTATCTTGCAGCTTATCATAGCGCTGTTTGGTTTTTTCTGCCATTTTATCCCTTTATTGCCGCCGACATTATCCCTAAGCCCTGCCAGCATAGCCTTTATAATACAAAAAAATCAATAATCAGCAGCGATAAAAACGGGGATAAGGCCGATTTTGCCTTATATATTGCCCGGACAGAAGGGTAATAGCGGGAAACCTGGCCAATAACGGCAAGCCCAATGAGATCTGGCTGATAGTATCTTGAACAAAAATATTTATAATTTATACCAATACGCTGATTTAGCTATTTTTCTCACAGTCCTGCTCTGGCCGTTTTTTCTCATGACTGCGGCTCTTTGGCGAAAATTTATCCCGTCAAGCGAGAGATCCGGGCTGATTTCGGCAAGTGGAATAACCGTAAAGGGGCGCTCAGCACTATAGAGATGCGGCAAAACAAGTGTGTTATTATCGCTCCCTCCGCTCGTGTAACCTTCATAAAAAAGAATATCAATATCCAGGCTGCGCGGCCCCCATTTTTCAATTCTTTCCCGCTTTTTTTCCCGCTCCAGCCGCAGGCAGACCTGTAATAAAGCCTGCGGCGTCAGGGCTGTTTCCAGCATGATACAGGCATTTAAAAAATCGGGCTGATTTTCTTTCCCCCAGGCCTGGGTGCGATAAAGGGAAGAGACGGCTTTTATCCGGCAGGCGGCATTTTTGGCCAGATTTTGCAAGGCATAGCGAAAATTTTCTTCCACCGGGCCTAAATTGCCTCCCAGCCCCAGCCAGGCTTTGTGATATAGAGTCGCATGCCGCATAATAGAACGCCTTGATATTTTCAGGCAGAAGCCGCTGCCGGGCCAAGCGCATCGGCCACGGCCAGAGCCTGCCTGTTTACGGCAATATTATGAACGCGAAACAGCGAAAATCCCTGTAATCGCAAAATAACAGCGCCGGCTGCACCGGCTACATCACGCTGCTGCGGCAGTTCCTGCTGACTTAATGCGCCCAAAAAGCCTTTACGGGAGATTCCCGCCAGCAAGGGTAAGCCGAAATGCTGCAATTTTACCGCATGGCGCAGTAATGTAATATTTTCCTGCGCGGTTTTGGCAAAGCCAAAACCCGGATCCAGCACAATTTGCTCCGGCCGGATACCGGCTTTGGCGGCAATTTCCAGCGAGCGGCTAAAAAACATATGCTGATCGGCCAGCGGATCCTGGTGTTTTTGCCTTTCGCGGCCAGTATGCATAATAATAAGGCCCGCCCCGGTTGCCGCAATAATATCGGCCATAGCCGTATCTTTTTGCAGGCCGAAAACATCATTGATAATATGTGCCCCCGCCCTGAGAGCGGCCAAAGCCGTCTCCGCCCGATATGTATCTACTGAAAGCGGCAGGCCGGGTTTTTGTTCCGACAAAGCTGCAATAACCGGCAAAATGCGGCGCTGTTCTTCCGCTGCCGATACCGGCACAGCCTGCGGACGGGTGGATTCACCGCCAATATCGATAATATCGGCCCCCTCGCTTTGCATGATTTGCGCATGAGCCAGCGCCGCCGCCGGTGAAAAATAGCTGCCGCCGTCAGAAAATGAATCAGGCGTGACATTTAATATGCCCATTAACAGCGATTTATGCCCTAAAACAAGAGAATTGCCGCCTTTTATGTGCCAGTTTTTTACCATATGCCGACCTTTGAATATTCTGCCTGCTTATTTACAAGGCAAATTATACCATAAATAACTGAGTTTTATAAAATACGCCCTAATTTACCTCCTGATAGTTTATTGCAAAATATTACAGGTTATCATGACAGGCGCTGCTGTTACACGCTTTCTCACGCTGCTTGGCCTTACAATAGCGCTATCAGGCGCGCTTGAAGGTGCTGCGGCAGCAATAACTGTCCGCCTCTCTTACCATTATTACACTATTTCTGCCCAGACTATAGACGGATTACAATCTGCCCTTAATCGCTACGGGCCTTATATTGCCGAAACCGGCCGGCACCACGCCGCCGCGGCGATTATTTCTTTTCAGCATACTGTAAAACTGGCGCCAGCAGGCGCTTATTGCCGGGTAATGCAGGCTGATATCAGCATTAAGGCACAATTATATTTGCCGCAATGGCAACAGCGACAAGACAGCAAAGACAGCGCTGTTACCCTGTTTTGGGATATGCTGCTGCGTGATATTAAACGCCACGAAGAAAACCACATTATCATAGCCCGCCATTACGGCAATGCTATGGAGCAGGAATTGCGCAATTTGCCCTATCGGCGTCATTGCCGGCAATTACAGCAGGAGACTGAAACCGTCCTGCAACGCCTTGAGCAAAAAAACGATTCAGCGCAAATGCGGTTTGACTATATTGAAGGCAGGAGTTTCAAACAACGCCTGAACAGCCTGGTGCATAAAGCCGGGCAAAAACACAAAATGCCGGCCGGGACAAAGCTGCGCAGCCACCCCTAGAGCCCGCTTTGCACCTGCCCCAGTAATGCCTTATAAAGCATAATATAGCAGCAAAAACAGCAAGTTACTGCCGAAATTCAGGGAAGATAAAGTGTCAGTTCCTGCATATTTTCCGTCACATTTATCTGACAGGCGAGTCGTGAAGTCGGCTTTGCCTTATCAATAAAAGCAAGTATATCTTCTTCCATGGCCGAGGCGGCCGGCAGATTTTTTTGCGCCGCTTTTTCAATATAAACATGACACGTGCCACAAGCGCAGGCACCGCCGCATTCGCCGATAATGCGCGGAATGCGGCCGGCAATGGCCGCCTCCATCACGGATTGCCCGCTTTTGGCATGTATTTCATATTTTTTGCCGTCCGGCAAGCGGATAAAGATAAGCTTTACCATAAAACAACTCCTGTTTTTTCAGAAATAAATTACTGCAAAGAATGGATATTATTCATTTTTTTAAATTTTCAGGTTATTTTATCCTTGAATTATTGTCTTTCTATGCCATAGACTCAATCCTTGGCAGAATCAGGATTCGTTTGTGATCTCCCAGCGCATACAGCTTTTCAATGACACGAAATATCGCGCCGGTAAAGGACGCATTTATCGGCAACGGGATTGAATATGGCACGCAGAACCAAAGAAGAAAAGTTTGATATTGAAGTTGAGGCCGCACTCGAAGCGGCGCTGGGCTTTGGTTTTGACACTATTCCCAATTCTGCCGACAAAATTCTCCTCCCGGCGAGAAATGATGTGATTTCGGCCGTAAAGGCCGATAATGATTCTGCCGGACGGGATATTACAGCGCAAAAAAAGGTAAAAACTGTGTCTGCCGCGTCTGGCGCAGTGGAGACGGCTCTGGCGGAAGGCAGGAAAATACCGTCTTTCCCCGAGGCTTTTTTCTCTTTCGATGATTTGTCGCCCGATGATAAGGAATTCAATCACAATATTGACTTGCAGGACGATGTTTTTGACCTGAAAAATCTGGAGCGGCAGATTGCCTCTGCTGCCAAAGAGCTGAATAAAGGAAATAATGAGCGGGCGCAAAAAATAATTCCTGCGGCGGCGGCTGATAGAGACAGCGATAAAACTGCGGCAGAGAAAAATTATATTATTATCGGCCAGGCAGAATCCTTATCCAGTAAAAAGCCGGATAAGGATTCTGCCGCCGGCGGGCAAAAAGCGGTGATTGCCATTGCCGGGCAGGAAAATGCGGCAATCGGCGATCAGGCCGGCACAGCGGAGAGCCTGGAAAAATTTCTGCAGGAGCAGGATTTTCAGGCTCCTGATATTCTCCGTGAAAAATCGGCACTATCGATTGAAGATTTTCAGCGGGAGCAAAATGGCGGAATGTCCGGTAATTGCGGCAGTTCTTCCTCTCAAGGCACCCCCCCCTCCCCGCCGGAGAAAAAAGGATTCAGGCATTCGCTGGCAAAAAATCCGCTCTATTGGATAATAGCAGCGATCAGTGTTTTGTGGATTGTCGGCGGCATAAGCATTGCTTACAAAGTTTTATCAGAAAGCGGCGGTAATTTTGCCGGTTTCATTACCGGAGCGCAGGGTTTTCTGGTCACCGCCGGCACAATAGTGCCGGTATTGCTGCTTTGGGGTTTTGCCCAGCTTGCCCATCGCGCCAGGGAGTTGCAAAAAATTGTTCAGATCATGACCGGCGCAGCCCAGCGCCTGCTTGAGCCGGAATCCGGTTCAAAAGACAGCGTTGCCAGCCTTGGTCACACTATTCGCCGTGAGGTTGCGGCTATGGACGCCGGTATTGACCGGACAATGTCGCGCGCCAGCGAGCTTGAAGCATTGTTGCAAAGCGAAGTGAACAATCTTGAGCGCTCTTACGGCGAAAATGAAGTGCGCATTCGCTCCCTTATTGCCGAACTGGCAAATGAGCGTGAAGCTGTGGCGACCCATGCCGATAATGTCAAAGCCAAGATTACCGGAGCAAAAGACCAGCTCACGCAGGAATTTAACTCTATTGCCGATCATATTAATGCCACTGCGGAATCTTTTACTATTGCTTTATCAGAGACCCTGAATTCCCGCTGGAGCGAGCTGGTCGGCGAATTTAACAATGCCAATGAGGAAGTGGCGCGGCAGCTTTCGCAAAAATTTATTGATACAGTGCAGAGTTTTGACGCCTCACGCGGGCAGTTTTTTGAAGAATTGGATAATCGCTTTTCGCAGATTGATGCTCATACAGACGCAGCCGGCAAGGCTGTGGCTGAGAGGCTGGGCAATAAAATGGACGATTTTGTTAAAATTGTCCGCGAGCGCACGGAGGAAGTAGAAGGTCGGTTTGAAACATTTTCAGGCCGGCTGGCCGATAGCGGCAATAAAATTATTGATTCCGTCAATGGCAGTGTCGGCGAAATTGAGCAAAGAACGCAGCATATTGAAACGCGTCTGCAATCTACGGCCGATAAAGTATTAGGCAAATTTGACGATAAATTTCGTGAGCTGGATAATGCTGTTATTGATCGCAGCAATCATTCTCTGGCGGATTTCAGTGAGCAGATTGACCGGCTCGGCGATCGGGCGCAGGATTTATCTTCCCTGTTTGATGAGGCTTCGCAAACAGCAGCGGCAGCCTTTGGCAGGCATATAAACGCGGCGGAAGAAAAATTCCACTATATTAGCGAACAGGCCGATAAAAACAGCGCGGCTTTGACAGAATCTATTCTGCAAAATCTGCAAAAAGCAGAGCAACGCGCCGGTGAAATGGACGCGCGTCTTACTGTCAGCTCAAAAGCTGTGGCAGAAGTCTTTGAAGGCAAATTTAACGCTTTGGATAATTTGTTTGTTGACAGGAGCAACCGCTCTATCGGCCTTTTTGCCGAACAAGTGCAAAAACTGGAGAAAAAATCGCAAAATCTTTCTGCCGATTTTGATTCCGCTACGCAAATCGCCGTGCAGCATTTTGAAGAAAGGCTCAATGAAGTAGATAATCTGCTCAGTCATAAAAGCACTTCGCTTATTCGCTCATTCATTGACAAAACAGAAAATCTGGAACAAAGCACGGATAAATTGAATACGGCGCTGGAAATGCATGTGGAGCGCGTTAATGAAGCTTTCCGCTCGCGCGCCAGTGATATTACGGCAAGCCTGGCCAATGGCCGCAATGATATTCTCTCTATTGTTGACGAAACCAAAACGCGCCTGTCACATGAAATGGAAATTGTCGGCGCCACTATCGGCAAACTTGTCGATGAGCGGGCGGGCGGTTTTATTTACCAGTTTATTGAAGGGCGTGAAAAGCTCTCCAATATTTTGCAAAACGAGACCGGCCGCATTATCGATACGGTAAGCGGGCAGATGGCCAGACTTTCCGCCTATGTCGCCGGGATAGAGAAAAATCTGCTGGAGCGGGTAAGCGATATTGACAGCCAGGCGCATCATCATATGCAGCAGATTGATATCAGAACCAATGCTTTTGAAAAAGCAATGACAGACAGTTTCGGCGCTACGCGTGAGCTGATTGAGACACAGGCGCATAATATTGATATGCGGGCCGATTCGCTGCGGGATTCCCTTAATCTTAACAGCAAAGAGCTGAATGCCGTGCTGGGTGAGCAGGCTGCCGTGCTGGAAGAGCGCATTGCCGCTATTCGTCAGCTTGTGGCCAATAGTGACGGCGCTTTTGCCGAAATAATGCAGCGTCATGTTGCTGCTTTTGGCGATTCGGTTGCGGCCGGCGATGCGGATTTAAAGGCTATATTCCTGACTCATCTGGAAAGACTGGAAGGGCAGACCGGGCGCCTGAAAGAGACTTTCAACACCGGTTCCGCTGCTCTGGCTGATTCTCTGGAAGGGAAAATCGGCGCGCTTGCGGCCGCTTTTGCCAGTGGCCGGAGCTCTATTGAAACCTTGCTTGATAATCACGGCACGATTATTTCCGAACGAGCCCTGCATTTGCAGGATAATCTGGCGCAAACTCTGGCTTCCGTTGATGAAAAACTGAGCAAACAAAGCGAAATTCTGGATAAGCGCGCTTATGATCTGCGCGATGCCGTGGATTATAACAGCACTGTCTTGTCGGATTCTTTTTTGCGGCAAACCGCTATTATTGACGAACGCGCCAAAACTGTCCAGAAAACGCTGGAAACCGGGGTAGATAATATACGCGGCACTATGGAAGACAATGCTGCGGCCTTTTCACAGCTTTTGCGTGAGCATCTGGCTGATATTTCCAGTAATTTTGGTGATGAAACCCATAAAGCGGAAAATATTATTTCTGCCGCTGCCGGTAAATTGCTGAGTTCGGTTTTTGATGCCGCCGATAATATGGATCAAAAACTGGCAAATCGCGGCCTGGCCATGAGCAATATGCTCAATCATACCGGAGCCAGGCTGGATACGGATATGGCCAATATTGAAACGCGGCTTACCAATATTGCTGTTTCTCTGGACGATGAGGCAGAAAAAGCCGGCTCTGTGATTACCGGTGCCGGCAACAGGCTTTCCGGCTCAGTTCTTCAGGCTGCCGAGCAGGCTGACAAAATTTTTGCCGATCGCGGTGTAGTTTTGCAAAATAATCTTGAAATGGTTGAAGGCCGCCTGAATTACGGCCTGCAAACCATTCAGGAGCATATGCTGGGGACAACAAACGAAATTGAGCAGAAACTCAATGATAAATCGCTGCTCTTTAAGGAAAACCTGCAAAAAATAGGCACGGAAATCGGCAGCGGTGTCGACACAATTCGCGAGCGCGTTACCGAGCTCACCCATAATACAATGCAGGAATTGGTTGAAAAAACCGATAATCTGCATTCCCTCACCGAGCAATTAAGAAATGCGGCTGCCAGAACCAGCGATTCCCTGGCTAATTTGACCGGCACATTCAGCAAACAACTGCATGAAGTAACACAAGCGGCAGAAGAAAGGCTGCGGCAGGAAAATGAGCACTTCATCAGTAATTTTTCCGGCCATACGGAAGAGGCTGTTTTTGCCGTGCAGACAGCGAAATCTGAATTGGAAGGCCAGGTGAGCCGTCTTTTGGAAGGACTGGAAAATTCCAATAGTTCTATCCAGCTGACAGTCGGCAGCCTGCATGATAATGTTAATGAAGTTGATAAAAAACTGAGCAATCTGACCTCGGATTTCAGGCAGAATATTCATCAATTATCTGAAAGTTTTACCGCTTCTGGCAATGTGCTGAATGAAGATTTGCGGCGTTTTAACGGACAATCGCAAGATGCTCTGGAAAATATTGCCAAATTTTCTGAGCAATTTAACGCCCATGCCAGCCTTTTGACAGAAGCGACCAATATTCTGGCCAATTCCAACACGGTCTTTTCAGAAAAACTGGAAAACGGCCGGGAAAATCTCGACAAGCTGGCTAATGGCCTTGTCGCCAAATCTGATGAAATTGCCGGTGCCATGCATAATTGTGAGCGCGTTATCAGCACGGTTATCAAAAATATTGAGGATAAAACCTGGTCTTCCACCGCGGAGTTGCGCTCCAGCCTGTCGGCCCTCATCAGCGAAGCAGCCGGACGGTTTGAAGGCGCGACTGAGGATATTCGCAAATCTGCCGGTGAAATACGCGAGGAACTGGCACGCACACAGGGCGATTTAAGCCGGGGTATACGCGGCCTGCCCATGCAGACTAAAGAATATACAGATGCCATGCGCAAGGCCGTTATGGATCAGATTGAAGCTTTGAAAGATCTCTCCGGTATTGTTGAGGAATCCGGCCTGCTGTTTGATGTCTCCAGGCCGAAAGCAGAGCCACAGGCTGCCGCCCAAAGACCGGAAATGCGGGCAGCTCAGCGCCCTGCCTATAGTGCAAATGGCACGACATCTGCCAATACGGCCTATGCTGAGAGTAACGGCTTCAGGAAAAGCGATCCGGCGGCTCCTTATACTGCGGCGCGGGCGGTTAATGGTGCTGCTGCCGCGGCAAATCGCGACCCGCAATCACGCGGCTGGGTTTCCGACTTGTTAGCACGCGCCTCAAAAGAAGAAACACCGCACCCGGCGGCGCCCGGTTTAAACGGCCAGCGAGAGGCACAAAGCGGACGCTCCGGCGCAATGTTGAACTCTATGTCGGCAGATATTGTGCAGGCTATTGACCGGGACGGCATTACCAAATTATGGCAGCATTATCGCCGCGGCCAGCAAAATATTTCCCCCGACAGCCTGTATACGGCTGAAGGCTATCGTGTATTTGAAGATATTAAACAAAAATACGCCTTTGACGGTGAGTTCCGCCGGGCTGTCGGTCAATATATAACCGATTTTGAGCATCTTTTGGGTGATGTTACGCGCAATGGCGGCAATAATGGCACGGTGCGTGAATATTTAACCTCTGATACCGGCAAAGTTTATACCATGCTTGCCCATGTCAGCGGTCGTATTCAATAGGTTTTGCTGAGGCCTGGGCCTGTTTTCTGATAGACTCTGTTCATTTAGCGGGTCAGTGTTGGGTGGTGAATTGCGGTTCGGCTGTATTCGCCGATTAGCTGTGCTTTGTAAAAAAATAGTAAGAGCACCCTGCCATTGCGGCTTTTCCGCATTTATCTTTTTAGCTATATTCTGATTACGATTTATTATCGCGTTGCTATCGTTGCGGTTTGAACGCATTTTCCAGTCGGCTATATTAAAGGCCTGCGCTGCGGGTTTTATCCTCTGAGAGCGGCTTACCTGATCTATCTCAGCTATAATTGCTGAGCAATAAAGCCTCGCCGAAAGCAGCCTCCTCCTCCACTGCACCGGCCATACCGGCTATCTGTAGCAAGGCACGATTTTTAAGACAAATTCATACGATATTTGAGGCAGATCAAGACACAAAAGAGGCGGATTGTTCCGCCTCTTTTGCCTTATCAATACCGTAATCAGGCGGCGGTTTGATTTCGCCTTGCCATTTGCTTATGCAGACAAGCTTTCAAAATCTCAATCCTGTCCGGAATATAGTGGATTTTCTCCGGGCTATTTTCTCTTTCCGTATAAAAAACAGCTCCTCAAGCTGCGCCGGCAAAGAGCCTATCCCAGTGCCCCCGTTAATTCCGTCTTTCAGAGCAAAGACGCCGGCATTTTCAATTATATCAGCCATAATACTATGCCTTTTCTCATATAAGCTGCATTATGACCATGCCTGGACGGTTCCGGTCGGACAGTGAACGAGGTAAAAGCCGCATGAAGCCCATCGCGCCACTGTCCAGTGGATAGACGAGCTAAAGCGAAACGGCAGGCAGTGGCAGCTTAATTGCTGATAGACAGCTCTTTTGCAGCTTTTGTGCCAGTATGTGAGATGGTATAAAAGCTGTCAACCTCTTCCACATTGAAGCACAGGTCTCATACACGCCCGGCGCTGCGTTTAAAGATAAAATAAAGCGGCCTTGAAGCCCTCGCAAAACCTCTGCCATTTCGGCGAAATCGGCGCGACAGAATATAGCTTTGCCATAATCTGCTTCATTGCCTCAATATAGCGGGTCGAGGTAAAAAAGCATTCCCTCGCGCACACCGCCCATGCGCTCGATAAACGACCGCCACGGCAACCGTTCAATAGTTACGCCCGCCAGCCGCTCATTGAGTGCGTCCAGCCTTGCCTCCAGCCGTAATATGTTAAAGCGGGCGGCGCGCTCTAAATCCGTCAAAGTGCCGGTTTTTTATTAGCCGTTCAAATTCAGCGCGAGATTAAGCGGAATTTGAGGAAATCCAGAAACCAAGGGTAATGCCGCGGTAAAACGCGGAATAGTGTTACGACATTATCGCTGATGTCATTCCCTATCTCAGCCTTTGGTTTAAAGCGTCGCCGCAGAAAGACGCCACCCATGCCGGGAAAGGCTTCAGTATAGCATGACCCGGTCTACGGCCTGTTATGTCGGCTGCCCATTGAATCCGATTCAGTATAGCGGCCTTTTCCTTCGCTGCGCCAGGCATGTGACAGCGTGTGCTCGCCTACCGCTTATTGTCGATAAATTATCGCTAGCGCTCTGATAGCACCCGGCACAACCCCGGCCTTTACCAATATCAACATTTGAGACAATATGTTTACCGTAAATACAAAGGCGCGGCAATAGGCTTTATCAATGGACAATCCTCAATACTGATGACAAACCGACCCATTGTGCAGACTATGTCTGGGAATATTATTTAACTATCCATGCCGACATAAGACATAAAGCGGTTATGCGGGTCGTATCGGCGGCGCACGGCCTGTAATTTCTGCCATTTCTCAGGCGAGAAAGATTTTTGGGGAGCCTCCGGGAACAGATCAAAATCGACTTCATTCATGTAATAAGTCTTGATATCGGGCTTGAGATCTTCATGCAGCCTGACGGCCAAAGCCTTATTAGCCTCCACTTCCTCTGCCGTTTCACTGACAAGATACCAGGCAATATAATTCGGCGCCCCATAAGTATAGCAGGCTGAGCCTTCTACTGTGGGATTACAGGCAATAACCGAGAAGCCAAAGGACAAAGGATTGCTGGTATTGAGCGCGTCAATGGTTTTGCGTAAACAACGGCCGGGATTATCGGTAAAGAAAGCAATTTCAGTTGAGCGCAGAATACTATAAGCGTCCGTATCGCCAAGCTGCGCATATAATTCCATATAGTTGAGCGGCTTGTTACGAGAAAACTGAAAGGCTTCCCTCTTCAGGAATTCGCTTTCATTAAATACTGCCGCAGCCTCCAACGCTTCCTGCCTGGTAGCGGCATAAGAGTAAAGCATCAATACCCAATGCCACTTCTTTTCGTCCTCGGGTGTACCGGGCATTGAGAATAGCCCCATGGAACCCAGAATTTCTGTGCGGTTACGGCTGGCCGGAGCCAGACGCACCAGTTCAGCCGCCCCCTCTTCCACTTTATCGGCCGGCACATAATAGATATTCTGAACAATTTGCGGGCTATTATGAGCCTGTAGGTGATAGCGCAGAATCACCCCGAAAAAAGCCGGCCCAATACCGCGCGCGGCCCAATACAGATCAGGGTTTTCGTTTGCTGAGGCAAGCACTTTGCGGCCGTCGGCCAAAATAACCTCCAGCGCCAGCACGGAATTATTAGCCATTCCCCAGGCAGGCATGTTCCACCCCATACCGCCGCCCAATAAATAGCCGCCAATAGTGACGAAACCAGTATGGGCCGAGGGAAAAGCCAGACCATGTTCGGCCAGTGCCGCATTGAGTTGCTCGCTAAATACGCCCGGCCCCGCCCAGACGGTTTTCTGCCTGGGGTCAATACTGATTCCAGTAAATTTTGACATATCAATAGTGAGCACACCATCACGCAAGGGCGCGGCCGTAATATTATGCCCCGAGCTGCGCATGGTGATTCGCAGATTGGCCTGATTGGCATAATTCACAGCAAGGCGCACATCAGCTTCATCTAACGGCTGGACAATCAATTTGGGATAGCGCCTGGGCTTGTTCTTATACCAGGTCATGCCCCAGAACCAGTCTTTGTAGAGAGGGTTTTTCTGGGTCACGACAACGCCTTTAAAAGCCTTTAATTCAGGAATATCCGATAAATTCCCGCCGGCGGTTCCAACGCTGCCGGCCGCCTGAGCGGCCCCTGAACGCAATAGACCGCTTGCAGCTACAGCCAAACTGCTAAACAACTGCAAAAAGCGGCGGCGCGAAGTCGTATCAGAAGGCTTCATTGATGCAATCCCCCACGCGGCTTGATCTGGCTGAAATAATGGGCAAGTTCGCTAATATCCCGATCTGTTAATTGTTCGGTCATCAGTTTCATCATGCCGTCCTGGCGGCGGCCGCTGCGAAAATCACGCAACGCCTTCCCCAAATAAAGTTCGTTTTGACCGGCGATAACCGGCCATTGAGGATTTTCTGCCACGCCGGCAGGGCCATGGCAGGTCATGCACTGACCGACCAGACCGGACAAATCCCTGGGCCTGTCCGGGCCTGGTTCAGCCGCTTGAGTGACAGATGAAGCAGCAAACAGGGATAGAAACAGACTGCACCACAAATGAGCAGGCTTGATTGCCATGGAAGAAAATTTATTACGCGGCATAATCTCTATCCTTATTTCGAGAGGTTCTTCCGGGCGGCAGAAACCTGGCCGGCGGTTACCGGCGAAGCAGCATTGCCCCATGAAGAACGGACAAAGGTCAAAATATCGGCGATTTCCTGGTCAGACAGCGCGGTGAAAGCCGGCATGAAATAACGCTGTTTCGTTTGCTCTGTCCGGGCTTGAATGCCGCCTTTCAGGACTATCTGAATCAGGGCGGAAGGATTGGGATTCAAACTTGCCGGATTCTGTGCCAGCGCCGGAAATTCATTGCGGCGGCCAAAACCATTATCCATGTGACAGGCCGAACAGCGATCCTTATAGAGCTGCGCACCTGCTGTAGCCGGCTTGCCCTGGAGCTGCTCGAAGGTGCTGCCGGCATCATAATAACCCGGCTGCTCATGCGGATTTCTCGGCGGCAAAGTCTTGAGATAATCTGCCATGGCCAGCAGATCACTATCCGTCATATATTGGGTGGAATTAGTGATCACTTCCGACATAGGCCCAAAAGTCGCCAGACCGTTATAATGGCCTTTTTTGAGTAATTGGGCAATATCCTGGCTCTTAAGCCGACCCAGGCCGGTAGAGGGGTCGCTGCGCAAATTCGGCGTGGCATAACCGTCAATCACCTGACCGCCGGACAAATATAAATCGCCATGCCTGCCGTCATGCTCATTGATCGCCGCCTCATTCATAAACAGGGTGCGTGGCGTATGACAGGCGCCGCAATGCCCCAGACCATTGACATAATAAGCACCAAGAGCAATGTTTTCTTCAGGCGGGTTCATTGGCGGAGTCGGCACTTTAGGCCCAAACAGCCAGCGCCAATAGGTAACCGGCCAGCGTATTGAGAGCGGCCAGGGGATTGTATTGGCATCGGCCGCGCGCGCTACCGGCTGAACCCCTTTCATGAAATAGGCATAGAGCGCCTGCATATCGGCCTCAGTAATACTGCCATATGAGGGCCACGGCATTGCGGGATACAGCGTCGAACCATTGCGGGCAACACCGTAACGCACCGCGCGGGAAAATTCGGCATAGCTATATTGGCCTATGCCATATTGCGGATCAGGCGTGATATTAGACGGAACCATACCGCCAATCGGTGAGTTTAGCGCCTCACCGCCGGAGAACATAGGCTCGCCGGGCTTGCTGTGACAGGCCACACAATCGCCGATCCGCGCCAAATAGGCACCGCGCTGAATATTTTGCGGAGTAAAAGCGATTTCCACCTGAGCTGCCTTATCGCCACCGGGCAGCGGCGCAATCAAGGTCAACCCCCAGGCTAATCCCACCAGGAACAGACCCAGAATCACGAGCCGGATCAGCCAATGCCGTTTGGGGGAATGATGCCCCCCATTTGCACGCTTTTCAGGCGCACTATGCCCTTTATTTACACGCTTTTTGCGAGATTTATACTCTCGTTTTGCAAGCACTGTCTTATCTTTCATGCCATCGCCTTGCATTGCAGGGTAACCGGATATACTGCCTCATAATTATGAAAAGCAGATCGTCACAGCGATATTTAAGCTACAGGTCATCGCGCAGTATCAGGCAATAATAATGACCGACTATCTTCGCGCAGATAATCCGGAGAAAGATCGGCAATCGAGGTGCAGCCGATCTGGGCCAGAATATTGTCAATTTCCCGGCAAAGAATCTGCAGCACATCTGCCGCGCCGGCCCGACCTCGAGCAGCTAATCCATAGAGCACGGCATGACCGATCAGCACAGCATCAGCTCCCAATGCCAAGGCTTTGACTATGTCGGATCCGCGCCGAAAACCGCTATCAATCAAAATAGGCTGGGAAATTTTGCTGCGAGTCTCGGCCAATACCTGCATAGGCGAAATAGCAAAATCATTCTGACGGCCGGTATGATTGGACAAAATCACGCCATCGGCACCTTCACCAATAGCCCGCACCGCATCTTCGGCACGCAATATACCTTTAACCAGCAATTCACGCGGCCATAATTTGCGCAACCAACGCAGCGCTTTCCAATCAAAGGTAGCGTCCATCTGCCGGCTCATTACGGCCGCCTGGCTTTGCGTATCATGGGCATCGGCGCTAACAAAATTACCCAGAGTCGGCATACCGTGAATGAGGAAGCCCATACTCCAGGCCGGGTGTTTAATGCCATCGAGCAGCAGGCTGGGAGTGTATTTTACCGGCAGACCAAAATTATTGCGCGCATCGCGCTCACGATTGCCGTTAACTGCCACATCAGTGGTCAGCACTAATCGAGAATACCCCGCCGCCAAAGCACGCGCGACCAGTTTCTCAGCAATAGCGCGACTCATCACATAAAGCTGAAACCATTTATCGCCTTTGGTTCGCCCGGCTACTTCCTCAATAGAACTACTCGAAGCCGTCGACAACAAAAAAGGTATCCCCGCCTGCTCGGCAGCCTGCGCCAGGGCAATATCGCCATTGTGCCAGAGCACCCCGTTCATTCCGGTCGGGGCAATCAGGATAGGCGCGGCTTGCTTGCGACCAAATAATTTGATAGAAATATCACGCTTGCTAATATTGGTGAAACGATGCGGGCTAAAAAACAGCCGCTCAAAAACCGCTCTATTATGCGCCAGCCCCTTTTCGTCATCGACCCCGCCTTCAAGAAAGTCGAATATTATATGCGGCAGACGTCGCCGTGCCAATTTGCGATAATCAAACACATCTAGCGGCTTAGATGACATTCATACCACCCTGCGGATAAAACCCGCCTCGCCCGCTCTATAAGCGGCCATAGAAAGTTCGTATCTTTTGCTTCTCATGAAATACTCCTTAATAAACAGCCGCCCAAATATTGAGGAATTCATTAAACGAACCAATGAATACCGATTTCAGCAATTCGGTAAGAAATATAATCCCGACATCACCTCCGCACCGCCCGGCGAGGGTTTCTGTCCCGAAAACATCAAACCGAAAGAGCGTGAGACTACAAAATAAACCCGGAAATAGCTTCCCAGTTGGGACAGTAATATGATACCCTGTTAAGGGTAAAATTGCAAGAGCCGGAAATCAAAAAAGAACATCAGAACAGAAGCGGCCATTTTTTCAGGCCTGAGCCGACTGATCATGCCGAATCCGGCGAAACTTTGCTTTTGCCCTTTATGCCGAAATTTGCGGAATTTGGCAAAATTATCTGCTATATTCAGCCCCGATAACGCCGGAACAGGGGCAATGTCACAGCCGGCGGCAGCGCGCGCGCCCCGCGTCTTTTTGACTGCAATAATGATAAAAGCACAATAATATCGGATTACGATAATGCAGCGTGAAAATGATAAATCGCCTTTAATTATGCCGCATAGAACGGCAGCAGCCAGTAGGCAGGACGACCGACCCATTGTGCAGGGCAAATTGGCTGTAGCGGCCGCTATGGCGTGGGAAAAGGCCGCTTTTTCCACTCTGCCGGAGAATAATGAGGCTGCCGGTAAAAGCGATAAGGCTGAGTTGCGCGGTGTTGCTTTGATTGCCGCTTTATTAAAAAATCTGCCGAATAAACCGGGCGTTTATCGTATGCTGAACACAAAAGGCGATGTGCTTTATGTCGGCAAAGCGCGCAATTTGCGAAAACGAGTGGCCAATTATACCAGGCCGGAAAAAAATACCGCCCGCATTGCGCGCATGATTCATTTAACCGCCAATATGGAATTTATCGTTACGCGCTCAGAGACAGAGGCATTATTGCTGGAGGCCAATCTTATCAAGCATTTGGCGCCGCGCTTTAATGTTTTGCTACGCGATGACAAATCTTTTCCCTATATTTTTATCGGCGGCAATATATGGGCACCGGGCCTGTTTAAACATAGAGGGGCGCGCACTAAAAAAGGAGAATATTTCGGCCCTTTTGCCGCCGCCGGGGCAGTAAATCGCACAATTTCCAGCCTGCAGCGCGCATTTTTATTGCGCAGTTGCACTGATAATGTGTTTGAATTGCGCACCCGCCCCTGTTTGCTCTATCAAATAAAACGCTGTTCTGCCCCCTGCACCGGGCTTATCAGCCGGCAGGATTATCTCAATCTCACAGATCAGGCCAAAAAATTTCTGTCGGGCAAGAGTAATGCGGTTAAAGACAATATAGCGCATGTGATGATGCAGGCCTCAGACGCTATGGATTTTGAACAGGCGGCCGCTTATCGCGACAGGCTGGCGGCGCTGGCGCAGGTGCAGGCCTATCAGGGTATTCACTTGCAACATACTGAAGAAGCAGATGTTTTTGCCCTTTATCAAAAAGGCGGGCTGACATCAGTGCAGGTATTTTTCTTCCGCAGCGGCCAGAATTGGGGTAATCACGCTTATTTTCCTGCTGCTGCCGCCGATATGGCTGCCGGTGAAATTTTGACAGCTTTTTTAATGCAGTTTTATAATAATAAGCCGATTCCGCGCCTTATTTTATTATCCCATGCCGCAGAAGACCATAATGTGCTGGAAGCAGCTTTATCGCTGAAGAATAATCGTAAGACTTATATTATTGTGCCGCAGCGCGGTGAAAAAAAAGAGCTGGTAACATATGCCGAGGCCAATGCGCGCGAAGCTTTGGAGCGCAAACTGGCGCAGACAGCGTCACAAACCCGGCTTTTGCAGGCTTTTGCAACAATATTTAACCTTAATTCCGTGCCGCAGCGAATAGAGGTTTATGATAATTCTCATATTATGGGGACAAATGCTGTCGGCGCCATGATTGTTGCCGGCAAAGACGGTTTTATCAAAAACCAGTATCGTAAATTTAATATTCGCTCCACTACCCTTACCCCGGGCGATGATTATGCCATGATGCGCGAAGTGATGGAACGGCGTTTTTCCCGCCTGATAAAAGAGCAAAAATTGCCGCCGGCAGAGCATGCAAAAGCGGAACAGGCAGAGCATGCAAAAACAGAAGAGGATAAAGAGGATTTTCCTGCCTGGCCGGATATTTTGCTGATTGACGGCGGCTCAGGGCAAACAAAAATTGTCCGTCAGGTTTTGGAAGAATTGCAAATTGCCCATTTGGTGACCATTATCGGCATTGCCAAAGGGGTTGATCGCAATGCCGGGCGCGAACGCTTTTTTATGAAGGGGCGGCCTGAGTTTTCATTGCCGCCGCGGGATCCTGTTCTATATTTTATCCAGCGTTTGCGCGATGAAGCACATCGTTTTGCCATTGGCTCGCATCGGATACGCCGCAAAAAAGATATGATAAAAAGCCCGCTTGATGATATTGAGGGCATAGGCGCCGCGCGCAAAAGAGCGCTGCTAAAGCATTTCGGCACGGCCAGGGCAGTAGCGCGCGCCGCGATTGAAGATTTGCTACAGGTCAAGGGCATTTCTCAATCTGTAGCGCAAACAGTTTATGCCTATTTTAACGAATAAGATTTTCTTCATACTTGTATAAAAGAAGGAAAACAGGATAATATGGCGCGCGAAACCGGCAAATTCTGCTAAAGATTCTGCTGTAAAATCTCACGGAAAGGCAGCTCCGGCAATGGGCGGTGCAGCCGCTGTGCGTTAATGGTAAAAGCGTATTCCGGTAAATCCGGGGCAAAACCGGCTTTGTATTTTCTTTTGACATTTGGCAGAATAACAGCATGAAACAACATAAATTATCGCTTCCCAATATTTTGACCTATGGGCGTATTCTGGCTGTGCCTTTGCTGGTTCTGTGTTTTTTTGTCAACGGCCATTTCAGCTCCAGCTTTGCTGCCCGCTGGTGGGCTTTTGCTATTTTTTTTATTGCCAGCGTCAGTGATTTTTTTGACGGCTATCTGGCGCGTATCTGGCACCAGACTTCCGATTTCGGCCGTATGCTTGATCCGATTGCCGATAAATTGCTGGTTTCGGCCTGCTTATTGCTGCTGGCGGCAGACGGCACAATCGCCGGCTGGACCTTATGGGCCGCCATAATTATTTTATGCCGTGAAATTCTGGTTTCGGGCCTGCGGGAATATTTGGCCGAGCTTAAAGTCAGCGTTCCCGTTTCCCGTCTGGCGAAATGGAAAACCGCCTTGCAGCTGGCGGCGCTCAGCCTGCTGCTTATCGGCCCGGCGGGGAATGCCCATCTCACTGATACAGGTTGCATTTTGCTATGGATTGCCGCTATTTTAACCCTGATAACCGGCTGGGATTATTTTCGCGCCGGGCTGAAGCATGTTATTAACTGAGGGCAGATGGTAAACTGTAATCAGGTATTTGTTGATGTATAAAAATTTTGTAAGAATTATGCTGTTTGCCTGTCTGATTATTCTTACGGCAGCCAATATATTTTATTATATGCAGCATAAAGGCTTTTTTGCCGATAGACAGAGTCCGGCTCAAAACAGCGCTGCGGCCGGGATAAAGATAAAACCGGCGGAAAAACAGCCCGCCGCTGCTTTATCTGAACAGATTCACGGCCAGGTTATTTATGATGCGCGCAGCGCTTTGACCCCGCAGGCTGTTCTTGATGTCAAGCTGACAGCAGATGACCCTGCCGGGCAGCAAAGTGCCGTTATCATAGCCGAAACCCGGCAGCAATTACTTGGCCGTTCGCCGCTTGACTGGAAATTGCCTGTTGCCTTAAGCGCGCTTGACGCACAAAAATCTTATAGCCTGCAGGCAAAAATCAGTGGCGGCGATACTTTATTATTTGTCAATACGGCGCCTCTGCCGGTTGATCGCAACCGTGCCGCCTATATTATGCGCCTGGAAAAACTGGATAATGGCAGCGGTGATAAGGCCGATACAGGCAGCTTTATCGGCCAAAACTGGCTGGCAGAAATCCTTTTGGGCAAAACGGTTGAGGCCAGTTCGGAAATCAGTCTTTATATTGATACGACTGCCAGAACTGATCCGGCAGAAAATGTCAAACGCTACCCTGTCAGCGGATCCGGCGGTTGTAACCGCTATATGGGCAGCGCCGTCATTGATGAGACCAATAAAATGCTGCGCTTTTCACCGCTCACCGCCACTTTTATTGCTTGCGCCCCTGATATTGCCCGGCAGGAGGCTGATTTTATCGCCGCTATGGACAAAGTGCGCGGCTATAAATTTGACCAAACAGGCGCGTTTTATTTACTTGATGAAGCGCAGCGCCCCCTCGCCCGCTTTACTCTGCATTAAATCGCCCCGCCCGGCCAATCAGCCGGTAATTTCTGATCCGGAAAACCAGTAAGCCATTTCCTGAGCGGCAGTCGCGGCCGCATCTGAACCGTGAATAGAATTTTCGCCTAAGGAGAGAGCAAATTTTTTGCGGATTGTGCCGGCTTTTGCCTCTGCAGGATTAGTGGCTCCCATAATATCGCGATTACGGGCAATGGCATTTTCCCCTTCCAGAATTTGCACAATAACCGGGCCGGAAGACATAAATTCTGTCAATTCGGCAAAAAACGGCCGCTCTTTATGCACGGCATAAAATTCTTCTGCCTGGCTTTTGCTCATATGGACGCGTTTGCAGGCAATAATTCGCAAACCTGCTTCTTCCAGCATAGTGGTAATTGCTCCGGTTATATTGCGCCGCACGGCATCGGGTTTGATCATGGAAAAACTGCGTTCTATAGCCATTATATCCTCTTATCGCCAAATATTTTGCCGTGATTTCCGCTTGCAGCAAGCTATTCAATCAGGCCGCTTTATTTAAATAAAGCTTATAGGCGCATTAAAAACGCTTGCCAAGGGCGGGCGGCTGTTTTAGCGCCCCCGCCTCTTGCAATTTCTGCTTTTTTCCGCCTAAAATCCGGCCATGCTTATTTTAGATAATATTTCTATCCGTCTGGCCGGGCGCCTGTTACTTGATCATAGTTCAGTTGCTTTGCCGGAAAACGGCAAAATCGGCTTTGTCGGCCGTAACGGCGCCGGCAAATCTACCCTGTTTCGCGCGCTTATGGGAGATTTGACCCTGGAGACCGGCACTATTATCATGCCGGCAGGGCTTCGTATCGGCCAGGTAGCGCAGGAAGTGCCGGGCAGTAATGACAGGCTGATTGATATTGTGCTGGCGGCCGATAAAGAGCGCGCAGCCTTGCTGGCCGAAGCAGAAACAGTGCGGGATCCTATGCGTCTGGCAGAGATTCATATGCACCTGGCCGATAAAAATGCCTATGCCGCCCCTGCCCGCGCCGGCGCTATTCTCCACGGGCTGGGTTTTAATGCCGAAGCGCAGCAGCAATCGGCAGCGCAATTTTCAGGCGGCTGGCGCATGCGTGTGGCTTTGGCAGCCATGCTGTTTGCCGAGCCGGATTTGCTGCTGCTGGACGAACCGACCAATTATCTGGATATTGAAGGGGTTTTATGGCTGACAGATTATATTAAGCGCTATCCGCATCTTGCCCTTATTATCAGCCATGATCGCGATTTGCTCAACCGATCTGTTGACGCTATTTTGCATTTGGACAGGCAGAAACTGCATTTCTGGCAAGGCAATTATGATTCTTTTGCCCGCCAAAGGGTAGAAAAAATGGCACTGCAGCAAAAACAGGCGGCCGGACAGGAGGCCAAACGCCGGCATATGGAGGCTTTTGTCACCCGTTTCCGCGCCAAGGCGACCAAAGCGAAACAGGCGCAATCGCGCCTGAAAATGCTGGAAAAAATGCAATTTGTCACTATTTGGCGTGATGAACAGGTTGAACCCTTCCGCTTTCCCCATGCAGTCAAAGCCGTAGCCTCTCCTATTATTCATTTGACCAATATCAGCCTCGGTTATCAGCCGGATAAACCGGTTTTGCAAAATTTGAATCTGCGCATTGACAAGCAAGATCGCATTGCCCTTTTGGGAGCCAATGGCAATGGCAAATCCACTTTTGCCAGATTTTTGGCCGGACGGTTAAAACCGCAAACAGGCACAGCCGTTTTTGCCCCTGATTTAAAAATTGCCTTTTTTGCCCAGCATCAGATGGACGATCTTTACCCGGAAGAGACAGCGATAGAACATTTTCGCCGCTTATTACCGCAAGAGCCCGAGGCAAAATTGCGGGCGCGCATAGCACGCACCGGCCTGTCGACGGAAAAAATGCAAACAAAAGCAAAAAATCTCTCCGGCGGGGAAAAAGCAAGGCTGCTTATGGGGCTGGCTGTGTATGATGCCCCGCATTTATTGATTCTGGACGAGCCGACCAATCATTTGGATATAGATAGCCGTGAAGAATTGATAGAAGCATTAAATAATTTTGACGGTGCCATTATAGTGATCAGCCATGATCGCTATTTGATTGAAGCCGGGATTGACCGTTTATGGCAAGCGGCAGAAGGCGGCATTACCCCTTATGACGGCGATATGGCTCATTATGCCGCCAATATTCTGGCCGAGAGCCGGCGTAAAAATAAAGATAAAAAGCTGCCTGCCGGGCAAATAGCGCCGCAGACAGCTTCAGCGCAAATCCGGGCCATAAAACGGGAGCAAACTGCTTTACTGCGCAAAAAAATAAACCGGATAGAGGATTTGCTGCATCGGCAGCAACAGGCCTTGCAGCATTTGAATGATGAATTGGCACGGCCTGAATTCTATCAGCAGCCCAATAACAGGCTGGCAGAAAAAACCGCCTTGCATGCAGCCTTGACACAAAAACTGCAGCAGCAGGAAGCCGAATGGCTGAGTTTGCAGGAAGAGCTGGATAAAGCCGAACAAAATCAGCCGGCAGCAAGCGGGGCGGCAGCACGCCGCTTACAGCAGTAGCACTAATAAATTTATAATAATTATCCCCCACAGGCACAGGCAGAAAAAACGCGGCGATAAATGCTGCCGCGCCTGCCATAAAAGCAGGCAGTAAAGCAAAGTGAAAACGAAAAAAATACTATCGGCTATTACCGCTATCTGCCCTGTGCCAAAGAGCAGCGACAGGCTGTGCGTGCGCCCCAGCAGGCCGGTTGTTGTCATGGCCGATAAAACAGCCGCTATTATCAGCGGCAGATGAATCCCGATATAGTGCATAATTCCGCTCTATTTATTCTGACGGCTTATTGGGGCGGCAACTGCGCCAAAAGGCAAAAATCGCCAGCGCCAAAATCAGGCAAAACAGCCAGCGGCCGCCGCTTTTATCGGCCGCCAGCAGGCTTTGCGGATAAAGCAAACCCCAAACAGCAATGAGAGCAAGAATAATCGGCGCAAGACGCATGATTCAAGCCTGTTTTTCCCATTTTCGCTGCGGTGTCTGCTGCCAGTATGTCAGCTCATGCAGAGTTTCACCATTTTTCTGCGCGGCTTTCAGCTCTTTCCATGCGGCACGGGCGGCAGCCAGTTCTTCAGCATTATTACCGTCAAACATAATACATAAACGAGCATAATCCTGCGGGTTATGCGCTATTGCCCCTTCTACGCAAAAGCACACATGCGCCTGATTGCTGTTTTTATCCTGCAGGCCGAGCAAAACCGGCTGCTGCTGCGCATAGGCCTCATTTTCCATGCCATGCGGAATAAAGGACACATCGGAAAAACTCCATAACAGGCTGTCCAGCGCCTTGCAGCCGGCCGCCGTTTTGCATAAAACTGCCACCCGCCATTGCCGCTGCAAGGAGCGCTCAAGTAAAGCAGGCAGAGTCTCCCCCAGACGTGATTGTGTCAAATGATAAAAAAGAATTTCACTCAATTTTGCCGCCTTTGGAAAAATCAGCGCAGAATAAAGCCGCATTACAGCGCCCTGGCCCTGAATACCGGCCTTGAATATATACCGCCTTTGCCTCTATTTCAGGCCGTTTCTTCATAAAAATCAGCAATAAACTGATTGATCAGACGGACGCCGAATCCTGTTGCCCATGAGCGGTTATAATCATTTTTCTCCGTGCCGAAAGCCGTGCCGGTAATATCCAGATGCGCCCATGGCGTATCACCGACAAAATGCTGCAAAAAGCGCGCGGCGGCAACAGAGCCGGCTTCACGGCCGCAGCTATTGCGCATATCGGCAAAAAGCGATGCCAGTTTTTTATCATAGGCGCTATCAAGCGGCATCGGCCAGAGCAGCTCCCCTGTCAGGCGGCCGGCCGCTGCCAGCTTTTCAGATAAAACGGCATTATTGGCATAAAGCCCGGCATATTGATTGCCCAGGGCTATAATAACAGCCATGGTCAAACTGGCAAAATCAACCATCAAACAAGGATTAAATCTTTCTTTGGCAAACCATAAGACATCGGCCAGAACCAGACGCCCCTCCGCATCTGTATTGACAATCTCAATCGTCTGGCCGGAGAGAGAAGTAACAATATCGCCCGGGCGCTGGGCATTGCCATCGGGCATATTTTCCACCAGGCCGACAAGACCGATAATATTGGCCTTTGCCTTGCGTGCAGCCAAAAGGTGCATAGCCCCGATAACGGCCGCTGCCCCCGCCATATCTCCTTTCATATCTTCCATTTTGAGCGCCGCCTTCAGCGAAATGCCGCCGGAGTCAAATACTACGCCTTTGCCAATAAGGGCAAGCGGCGCCTGTGCCGGCGCACCGCCATTCCAGCGCATAACGGCAAGATAAGGCGGTCTTTGCGCGCCTTGCGCCACAGCCAGCAAAGCGCGCAGCCCTTCACGCTCCATAGCCTGCTTATCCAGAATCTCCACCTCAATACCAAGCCCGGTTAATCGCCGAATATGGGCAATACACTCCTCTGTCCCCAGAATATTGGCAGGCTCATTAACCAGATTGCGCGCCAATATAACAGAATCCGCCAGAATTTTGGCATGTTCTACAGCACGCAGCGCTGTTCCGCTATTTTTTGTGACCAAAGTAACAGCCATAGCGTCTTCTGTCGCGCTTTTATCTGCTGTCTTATATTTATCAAAGCGATAATTGCGCAGCCTAAAGCCGCAAACAAGCTGTGTTAATGCCTGTTCGCTTACTATTTTATCCGGCAAAGCCGCTGCTATGAAAATTGTGTTGCAAATCCCGGCAACCTTGCGGCATATGCCGCCCAGACTTAGCCAATCCTCATTGCTGAAATTCCTGCTGTCTCCCGCATTGATAACAACCAAACGGGCAAATTGCGGCCTATCGGCAGCGGCCGCACCAGACGGGAAAAGAAAAGTCTGGCGCACGGCAAAACGCTTTTGCCGAAAAGCGTCACTATCGGCAAGGCTGTGAATTATGCTTTTTTCAGCAAGATTATAAGCTTCTTCCGCCACCCTGCCCTGATTGTCACCCAGCAGAATAAGAGTGCTTTTGGCGGGCACGCCTCTCTGTAGCGCAGAGAAAGAAGCAATCTTGAAAGAAACAGGCAAAGACACGGCACCTCCTTGTGATAAGAGCAAGAATTTTATAGTTCTTTATAGTCAAGGCTCAAACACAGTCATAAACAGAATAAATCCGTAAGGCAAAGGCAAAATTTTATTATTAAAGCCAGGCCTTTCAAAATTGCTTTCTGGCAGAATTCCTTTATAATAAATTGCCGGGGCAGCGCCTTGATTCAGGTCGTCAAAAAAATGTGTCTTTCGTCAAAAGCGTTTCATTTTGTTCCGGTTTTCCTGTTATTTCTATATTTTTCCTTGAAAGCGGCCTGGGGTGTTTACCTTTTATTGGGAATATGGAATTAACCAAAATGCAGCCGGTTTGGGTCTTTAACCTTGGCTGATTGTTATTACGGCGGTAAAGGCAATAAGGATATGAGACTCCATGTATTTGATTGAAGCCTATATTCTGCGCCGCATTGTCGTATTTTTTATTGCCGCCTTCAGCGCTGCCATTGTGCTGGCCTGGACAGTGCAATTACTGGCGCGCATCAATTTTTTAACAACAAGCGGCCAAACCTTTTTTACGGTTCTGAAATTTTCGTCACTGTTTATCCCTGCCGTCCTGCCTTTGGTTATGCCTTTCGCGCTGGTGATTGCCGTGGCGCAGACACTTTCCGCCATGAATCAGGATTCAGAACTGGTGGTTATCAATGCCGCCGGCAGCCCGCACCGGGTTGTCTGGCGCCCGGTGCTGCTGCTTGGGCTTGGGCTGTCGCTGCTCTCTTTCGGCATAGCCAATTTTATTACGCCTTATGCGCGGCTCACTATGCGTGATATGACCGCTAATGCCCATGCCGATTTGCTTAATGTTTTTTTGCAGGAAGGCAGTTTTCGCCGGCTCAGTGATAAAATTTATCTTGAAATCGGTGAAAGAAAAGCCGATAGCAGCATTGGCCGTCTGTTTATTGTTGATCAAAGAGATGCCAATCTGGATCTTTATTATTACGCTGTCAGCGCCTATATTACCGAAAAGCAAAATACAGGTGATGGCCGCGCCGGTAATTATCTGATTATGAAAAACGGTGAAATTGAAAGGCGAGATAATAAGACAGGCGATGTCTCTATTATCCGGTTTGATTCTTATACTTTTGATTTGAGCGAATTTGCTCCGGCCGGCAAAAATGTTACTATTTATCCCAAAGATCAATTCCTGACCTATCTTTTCCACCCCGATCCTGATGATTCTTATTATCAAAAGCGGCCTTTGCAATATACGGCAGAATTGCACAAGCGGCTGACAGAATGGCTTTACCCCCTTATTTTCGCTCTGCTGGCGCTGGTTGCCGCCGGCGATGCCCGCTCGCATCGTGAGGCGCGCATTTCTGCTTCTTTTACCGCTATTTCCCTGTCTTTTGCCTTTTACTGGCTGAGTTATTTTTTCGCCGGAAAAGCTGAAACCGATATTGCCTATATTCCACTTTTATATATTTTACCTTTGGCCGTTACGTTTTTATTGCTTTTCATGCTGCTGACCAATCGTTCTTTTCGTCTGCCGCCGAAATGGGCGGATTTTTTCTATAAAACGGCCGATTTGCGGCACAAACACCGCACTGCCGCAAATAAAGGGGGGCGATAATGATAGGCCCCACTCTGGCACGGTATTTTTTCCGCCGTTATCTGAAAATTACCGGTTATTTTCTGCTGGGTATTTTTTCACTGTCACTGCTGATGGATTTTACTGAAAATGCCGGCCGGCTGGCCGGCCTGCCCGGCTACAGCCCGCTTGGTGCACTTGTTTTATCCTGTCTGCGCATTCCTTTTATCATGCAGCAATTATTTCCCTTTGTGGCCCTGTTTGCCGCTATGGCCACTCTCGTTTCCCTCAACCGCCGGCTGGAACTGGTCATTACCCGCTCTATCGGCATTTCCGCCTGGCAGTTTTTACTGCCTGTTTGTTTCGGCGCCTTTTTACTCGGCCTGTTTGCTGTTGTTGTTGTCAATCCTGTTGCCGCCTGGAGCAACGCCAAAGCCCAAATTATTATTGCCGACTGGCGCAGTAATAGCGGCACCTTAACCGGCAAACAAAGCGCTAACGGCAATCGCGTGCCGTGGCTGACGCAAAAAACCGATGAAGGCATAACAACAATCGGTGCAAAAATGGTCACAGATCACGGGCATGTCTTGATTGATGCCGCCTTTATCCGCTTTAATGAAGACGGAACGATTCGTGACTGGATCAATGTCGGCACGGCAAAACTGGAAAACGGCTATTGGCAATTAGGTGAAGGTGCGTTATACCGTTCAGGGGGGGCCCCCCTCACAGTCAATGCAATGCGGATAAAGACGCAATTAAAGCCGCAATTTATTGAAGAGCGTCTGGGTGATCCGGCAACAGTTCCTTTTTATGAATTGCCGGCCAAAATAAAAATTGCCCGTTCATTCGGCTATTCGGCTAATGAATTTGATATGTATTTACAGTCTGTCCTGGCTTTGCCGGCGCTGTTGGTGACTATGACTTTAATCGCAGCCGCAGTATCGCTGAGATTTGTGCGGCTTGGCCAGTCGGGCATGCTGATTTTAGGCGGTATTATTGCCGGCTTTGTCCTTTATGTTGTGTCGGTTCTGGTTAAAGCCTTTGGCAATGCCGGTTATGTTCCTCCCGTTATTGCTGCCTGGGCGCCGGTGCTGGTTGCCCTGTTTTTCGGGATTTCCTTTTTGCTCCACAGGGAGGACGGTTGAGTGGGTTTTGAAAACAAACATTCCGGGCGTTCCGGGCGCCGCAGAGCTTTGGCCTGCGGCACGGCGCTGACCGCCTTGTTTGCTTTTTTACCGGGTGCCCTCCCTGCTTACGGGCAGGGTATGTTTGCTTTGGCGAGTGGTAATACCGGCAGCAATAAAGACAAAGAGCCGATAATGCTGAAAGAGGAAGCGGGTTCGCGCGCGCCCATGCTGCTTTCGGCCGATGAGATTATTTATGATCGCGATGGCAGCTCCATTACTGCTCAGGGGCATGTGCAGATTGAATATGACGGCAATAAAATTGTGGCACGGCGTATTGTCTATAATCAGCAGACCAAACGCGTCATGGCCTATGGCAATGTGGAAATTATAGATACGCACGGCATTAAAATTTATGCCGAGCAAATTGACCTGACTGATGATCTGGGTGAAGGTTTTGTCAATGGCCTGCGCGCTGAGACGCCTGATAATACGCGTTTTGCTGCCGAAAGCGCTGAACGCAGCGCCGGGCAAATGACGGTTTTTAACAATGGCATTTATACGGCCTGTGAGCCGTGTTATACCAAACCGGCAAAAAATGTTTTCTGGCAGGTTAAAGCCAAGAAAATTATCTGGAACGGCGCTATCAAGACCATGCGTTTTGAAGATAGCCAGTTTGAAATTTTCGGCAAGCCGGTTGCCTGGTTCCCCGTTTTTGAGATGGCTGATTCGACAGTCAAGCGCAAAAGCGGTTTTTTAACCCCGAATATCAGCTATAAAACCAAGCTCGGTTTGGGGGTAACGGCTTCCTATTTCTGGAATCTGGCGCCTAATTATGATTTTACTCTGTCGGAAACCGGCTTTACCAAACAAGGTTTTCTGACAGAAGGTGTCTGGCGGCACCGTCTGCAAAACGGCAGTTATGATATGCGCTTTGCCTATATTCGTCAGGAAGAGCGCGATGCTTTCAAGCGGGACACTATCGACAGCCGCCAGACTAATCGCTATATGGGCGCAACCAGGGGTAATTTTATCATTAACCCCCGCTGGTCTTACGGCTGGGATATTCTGGCACAATCCGACCATAATTTCAGCCGCACTTATGATCTTGACGGCTATGATAGCGGTTTGCATCGCTCGCAGGTTTATTTGCAGGGGCTCAATAAACGCAATTATTTTGACATGCGCTTTTACCATTTTGAAGTGCAGGACGATATACGCAAATGGAGAAGTGACGGCAGCCGTAATCCTGATGAGCGTTATTCCAAACAGCCATGGGTTTTGCCGCGCATAGATTATAATTATATACCGCAAACCTCTGTTTTGGGCGGGGAACTACAGTTTAACAGCAATTTGCAGACTATTTATCGCGATAAAAGCGATTATGGGCGGACAGACTGGTCCGGCAATCACAATATTAAAAATGCGCGGCTGGTCGGCATGAGCGGCACCAGTGCCCGCCTCACCGGTGAGCTGGAGTGGAAACGCAGCTTTATCAGCGATTACGGTTTTGTTTTCTCGCCGATTATGGCTTTGCGCGGTGACGGCATTACTATTGATCAAAACCATCATTATCAAGATGTTAATCTGCGTGATGACACTTTCCGCGGTTTGGCGACAGCCGGGCTGGAAATGCGCTATCCCTTCCTGATGGCAACCGCAAATACCAGCCATATTATTGAGCCGGTCGCGCAAATTTTTGTCCGCAATCATGAGCAATATACCGGCCGTCTGGTTAATGAAGATGCGCAAAGCTTTGTCTTTGATGCCACCACTTTGTTCTCGCGCGATAAATTTTCGGGCTATGACAGGGTTGAGGGCGGCACGCGCGCCAATCTTGGCGTCCGCTATTCCGGTGATATTGCCAATGGCTGGTCTGTTTACAGCCTGGCCGGGCAGTCTTACCAATTAGGAGGGCGCAATTCCTTTGCTTCCCATGATTTAACCGGAGTAACCGCCGATTCAGGGCTTGAGCATGCGCGTTCCGATTATGTCGGCATGTTGGGCGTTAATGACGGCAATGGTCTGTTTGTGGCGGCGCGCGGCCGTTTTGACCGTGATGATTTTACCACCCGCCGCGGCGAGGTAGAGGCGCAGAAGCAATGGCAGCCTTTAACGCTGGGCGTGCGCTATGCCTATATTCAAAAGCAGCCGGATTACGGCTATGCCAAAGACAGGGAAGAAACCAGTGTCACCGGCACTTATAAATTAACTGAGAATTGGAGCGTTAACGGCCAGACCACTTATGATATTGTTTCTGATACATGGGTGCGCGCCGGCGGCGGGCTGGGCTATCAAAATGAATGTTTTGGCATGATGTTCGGCTATGCGCAAACGCGTAATCCGGGCAAGAGCGCAATTTCAAACAAATGGCATTTCCTGCTCTCTTTCCGCACTCTTGGTGATATTGGCAACGGTAAAACTGTCTGGAGGTAATTCCGGCCTTTTGTGTTCTTTATTCTGTCGGGCGGCGTAATTTATTGACAGCCATTTCCCGGTTATTGCCGGCCAGGCAGGATTTGGCTGCGATAGTGGGCTGAGTTAAGAACGGGCCTCTCTAGAAGAAGGAATTAGTCCAGGCTCTTGCATTTTTTTTATTTTTCCATAAAAGAGGCAAATCAGCCTATGTTTTGCAATTATTTTATTCTGCCAAAACCTTAACAGGTTCAGATCGGTCTGGAATAATCAGATGAAAAACACCAAAAAATACGCCTTGGCGGCAATTTTGTCCTTTAGTGTTTTTGCGGCTTCTATTGCCGCCCCTCCCGCTTTTGCCGCACCGAAAGGCAACGGCATTGCGCTGCTGGTCAATGGCAATGCCATTACCGGCAGCGATATTACTGAGCGCGTTGCTTTTTTACGCCTGCAGCATCGCAGCGGTAATCTGGAACAAATTGCCCGGCAGGATTTGACAGATGAAGTTCTACGCCGTCAGGAAATCCGCAAGCATAATATTACAGTATCGCAAGCCGATATTGACAAAGCTTATGCCGGCTTTGCCGCCAGTAATAATATTAGTGTAGATCAGTTAAACCAGATTATGAACCAGTCCGGAGTAACACCGGCGCATTTCAAAGCCTATATACGCGACCAAATGGGCTGGGGGCGCCTTGTCAGCGCCCGCTTCCAGGCAGAATCTGCTGTTTCACCGCGGGACGCTGTCCAGCGTATGTTGAAAAACGGCGGCAAAAAACCCAGCCTGAATGAATATTTGTTACAACAGGTTATTCTGGTTGTGCCGGCCAACCGGCGGGGGGCCATTCTCGGCCGGCGTATGAGCGAAGCCAATGCTTTGCGCAGCAAAGTGAATGGCTGCGATAATCTTCATACTATTACCAAAGGCTCAATGGACACTACTGTGCGCACTCTGGGCCGTTTTCTGGAGCCGCAAATCCCGGCCGAATGGGAAAGAGCAGTGCGGGCAACCGCTACAGGTAAAGCCACCCCGGCGCAGGCCACTCAGCGCGGAGTAGAATTTCTGGTTGTCTGCTCAATGCAAAAAGCCACAGATGACCGCGTGGCGCAACTTGTCTATTCCATGCAGGACAGCAGCAAAAGCGCAGAAAGAGGCGCTGCTCTGGAGAAAAAATATATGCAGGAATTGCGGGCAGCCGCTACTATCCAAAAACCCTGATTTTTTGACTTATCGAATATTTCTTTAAGGCAGAGGCAGTTTTTGCCTTTGCCGGCTTTAAACTTTGTGCACGCCGTGCGGCAGGAGACAAAAGTGCCAGCAGCTTTTGACAGTTTGCCTCCTTTGCGTCAGGTGATTGAAAATTACGGTCTGGCGGCTAAAAAAGCACTGGGGCAAAATTTTCTGCTGGATTTGAACCTGACCGCCAAAATTGCCCGGCAGGCGCTGCCGCTGGCCGATTGCCCGGTAATTGAAATTGGCCCCGGCCCCGGCGGCCTGACGCGCGCTTTACTGGCACAAGGGGCTTATGTCACTGCCATTGAGCGCGATGAACGCTGCCGCCCGGCGCTGGAAGAAATAGGGCGGCATTATCCCGGCCGGTTACACTGTATTTATGCTGACGCGCTGCATTATGATTTCGCTGCCCTGGCAGGGCAAAGCCCGTTTGAGCAAAAGATCAAGGCAAAGCCGAAAATTATTGCCAATTTGCCCTATAATATTGGCACAGAATTGCTGTTAAACTGGCTATTGGCTGAGCCGTGGCCGCCCTTTTATCAATCGCTGACGCTTATGTTTCAACAGGAAGTGGCAGCGCGCATCACTGCCGGCCCGGGTGACAAAGCCTATGGTCGCCTGAGTATATTATGCGGCTGGCGTGGCCTGGCTGAAATAGTGATGAGTTTGCCGCCGCAAGCTTTTACCCCGCCGCCCAAAGTGCATTCTGCCGTGGTGCATATTGTGCCAAGGGAAAAACCCCTGCCCTGTGCGGCGCAAAATTTGAGCCGGGTGACCAAGGCGGCTTTTGGTCAAAGACGCAAAATGCTGCGCCAAAGCCTGAAACAGTTGGATTTAAAGGGCATGCCTCCCGGCGATTTTCTGCATAAAGCCGGTATTGACCCAACCCAAAGGGCCGAAAAACTGACAATAGAGCAATTTGTAATTTTGGCCAATGCGCTGGGTCGCTTATAGGCCGCGGCAATATTTCAGGCTTTGGCAATAAGCGAATCAACAAAATCCTTCATTGCCGGCAAACGATGGCGTTTTAATCTTTCAGCGCTGATAATCGCTTTTAACGACAGCAAAGATTGCTGCACATCATCATTGATCAGAATATAATCATAGCTTTTCCATTTGCGCATTTCCTTAACCGCATTGTGCAAACGCAGCTCTATATCGGCGGCGCTGTTTTCTGCCCGCCCCAGCAGCCGCCGCTGCAATTCCGGCATGGAAGGCGGCAAAATAAAGACAGAAACCACATCATGCGGCCGCTTTTTGCGTATTTGCCCGGCGCCCTGATAATCAATATCAAAAACAATATCGCGGCCATCGCGCAAAACCTTGTCAATAGTTTTTTGCAATGTGCCGTAATAGGCGCCATGCACCTCTGCCCATTCGACAAAAGCATTGGCCGCAACCATATGTTTAAATTCATCTTTGCTGACAAAATAATAATCAGCCCCCTCGCGCTCGCTTGGCCGCTTTGGTCGCGTTGTAACACTGACGGACAGGCCGAGATTCATGGCTTTATCGGCGCGCAACATACGGCCCAAGGTAGATTTCCCCGCCCCGGAGGGGGAAGATAATACCAGAATCATACCATAATGTTGCATAAAACTTTCTCTCTATAAGGCAAAATCGGCGGCCTCATTGACCCGCCCGGTCACAGGATTGCAGCTGGGATTTGCGGCCTTATTTTTCAAATTGCCGGTTTTATGTAAAGCCCGCCGGCAAAATTTTATCTTATCTTTTGCTTTTAGTCGCCTTTTCCGCTAAAAAAGCGGTGGAAATCACTATAAACAGCGCTATGGCCCCCGTAGATAAAACTTCTCACACAGATTTAGCAGCCGCCAAAAGAGCCGGCACCGGCGTGGCAGTGCCGGCCGTAGAGCCGATCTGCCGCTTTATGCCGCAGGATTCGGCTTCCCCCGCAGTGGAATGGCGGGTAGAACAGGGTTTGACTCCTTATCCTGAGACCTTGGCTTTTATGGAAGAAAGGGTGGAACATATTGCCGCCGGCACGGCTGATGAATTGATCTGGCTGGTGGAACACCCTGCCCTTTATACGGCCGGCACAAGCGCGCAGGCCGGTGATTTGCTGACGCCCGGCCGTTTTCCGGTTTACACAACCGGCCGCGGCGGCCGGTTTACCTATCACGGCCCGGGGCAGCGGGTGATTTATATTATGCTGGATCTCAAGCGCCGTAAACAGGATATACGCGCTTTGGTCACCGCTATAGAAAAATGGGGCATAAACAGCCTGGCGGAATTCGGCATAAAGGCTATGCGGCGGCAAAATCGTGTCGGCCTTTGGGTCGATAGCCAAAGCACTGCCGCTTTGCCGCCGCATAGTGAGGCCAAAATTGCCGCTATCGGCCTGCGTCTGCGCAAATGGGTGAGTTTCCACGGCATGGCGGTTAATATTGCTCCCGATCTGGAGCATTATAGCGGTATTGTGCCCTGCGGCCTGGCCGAATATGGGGTAACCAGTATGGCGCAACTTGGCAAAATTATCAGCTTTGCCGAATGGGATAAGGTTTTGCAGGATAATTTCCGGAAGATTTTCGGCAAAGTTGCAAATAACAGGAAATAAACAGAGCCAAACCGGTTGAAAACCGCTTTAACCTGTTGAAAGAAATTACAAAACGGGGCATAGGGTTTCGTCTGGCGGCAGGCTGTTTATCGGCCCGTTCTATAATTTTTTTTGGACTGCCTTATATATTATGCGTGATATGGATCTTTTTGCCCTGGCACCCTGCCAGACGCAGCCTGAAAAGCCGGCAGCGGCCGGCAGCAAAATGGAAGGACAAATGCCGGCAGATAACAGAAAATTGCCGAATAATAAACAAATGCAAAACCGGCAAATACAGGCAGAAGAAGCTTATGATTCCTCCTCTATCCGTATTTTACAGGGGCTGGAGCCGGTGCGCCTGCGCCCCGGTATGTATATTGGCGGCACTGATGCCCAGGCGCTGCATCACCTTTTTGCCGAGGTGATTGATAATGCCATGGACGAAGCTGTTGCCGGCTATGCCGATTTTATTGAAGTTTATCTGGACGCAGCAGGTTTTGTGACCGTCAATGATAATGGCCGCGGCATTCCGGTTGATAATCACCCGCAAATGCCGGGTAAATCAACGCTGGAAGTGATTATGACCCAGTTGCATGCCGGCGGCAAATTTGACGGCAAGGCCTATGAAACTTCCGGCGGTTTGCATGGTGTCGGCGTTTCCGTTGTCAATGCTTTATCCGATGTGCTGGAGGTGGAAGTGGCGCGGGCGCGCCGCCTTTATCGTCAGGTTTTTGCCCGCGGTATAGCACAAACACCGCTACAGCAACTGGGCGAGGTTCATAATCGCCGCGGCACCAAAGTGCGTTTTCACCCCGATCCGCAAATTTTTGGCGCCAAAGCCGCCTTTAGCCCGGCGCGGCTTTATAATATGGCGCGGGCCAAGGCCTATTTATTTGGCGGGGTAGAAATTCGCTGGCAATGTGACCCGGCCTGCCTGCAAGGCCGGGCCGACAGCGCCGCTATCCCTGAAAAAGCGGTTTTTCATTTTCCCGGCGGGCTGCGCGATTTTATGGAAAGCAGTTACCCGGCCAAAAGCCGCATTACTGCTGATATATTTTCCGGCAGGACAGAGGGGCAGAGCGGCCATGGAACGGTAGAATGGGCGGTCGCATGGCATGGCGGTGAGGCCGCTATTCGCTCTTATTGCAACACAATCCCCACACAGGAAGGCGGCACCCATGAGGCCGGCCTGCGTCAGGCTTTAAGCCGCGGCCTGAAAGCCTATGCCGAGCTGGCCGGCAATAAGCGCGCCGGCATTATTATGGCCGATGATGTTATGACCTCCTGCGTGGCCATGCTTTCTGTCTTTATTCGTGAGCCGGAATTTGTCGGCCAGACCAAAGACCGGCTGGCCACGATTGAAGCCCAGCGCATTGTTGAAACCGCCATACGCGACCCGTTTGATCATTGGCTGGCGGCCAGCCCGCAAGAGGCTGACAGGCTGCTGGCCTGGGTGATAGAGCGGGCGGAAGAACGGCTGCGCCGCCGGCAGGAGCGCGAAATCAGCCGGAAGACCGCGGTGCGCAAGCTGCGCCTGCCCGGCAAATTGGCCGATTGCAGCCAAAATTCCGCGCAAGGGGCGGAAATTTTTATTGTTGAGGGAGATTCCGCCGGCGGCTCGGCCAAACAGGCGCGCAACCGCGCCAATCAGGCGATTTTACCCTTGCGCGGCAAAATTTTAAATGTTGCCAGCGCCGGGCGCGACAAATTTACCGCCAATCAGCAACTGGCCGATATTATTCAGGCGCTGGGCTGCGGCACCGGAAAATCCTATAATGAAGGGGATTTGCGCTATGAAAGAATTATTATCATGACCGATGCCGATGTCGATGGCGCTCATATTGCCTCACTGCTCATGACCTTTTTTTATCAGGAAATGCCGGCGCTTATCGGCAATGGCCATTTATATCTGGCGGTGCCGCCGCTTTATCGCCTTGCCCAGGGCGGCAAAATTGCCTATGCCCGTGATGACAGCCATAAAGATGAGCTGCTGCGGACAGAATTTGGCGGCCGCGGCAAAATAGAGATTGGCCGTTTTAAAGGCCTGGGTGAAATGCGGGCCGAACAGCTTAAGGAAACCACTATGCAGCCGGATAAAAGAACCCTGCTGCAAGTGCAGGTGATTGAAGCAGAAAGCGCGGCAACTGAGGAAGCGGTCGGCGATTTAATGGGCACGAAGGCGGAAGCCCGCTTCCGCTTTATTCAGGATAATGCCGCCTTTGCCAAAGATCTGGATATTTAAACCGCCTCTTCCGCTCCTTTGCTCATATTATAATATGTATTAAAGACTCTTTTAAACAGCAGATACCAGGCATAAACAGAATAATCGCCATCACCCTCCCCGTCACTTACAAGCCCATGCGCAACATTATTGCGCAGATTTGCACCCATAGGGTCACAAAATAACAGACGAATTTCTTCTGTTATATTCTCGCCGAAAATTTCTTTGCATTTTGGCTCGGTAATGAGTGTGCTTAAGCCTTTTTCCTGTTCTATCCCCTGCGCATCTAAATACGTTGTCGGCACTTTATGCTCTTTTAAATGAAAACGCACAATAGCTTCCATCAAGGGTGCCAGCATATAAAGAGCGGCTATAAAATCTCCTTCATAGCCGGCGTAAAGGGCTTTTGCCGCCAATATTTCTTTGTCGGGCGGGATAAGCGGGTTATTATGGATAAATTCATAAAAATCCTGCTCCCGTATTCTATGCTCCAAACGCAGAACAAATAAAGCAGGCAGAATACCAGCCTGAATATTAAGGTTTATTCCGGTATTGTATAATTGCGCAACTCCAGAACTACCGCGAGCCGTAACGCGCCCGTCATTACGGTTTATTGTAACCTGCCGAGCAATAGCGGATAATATATTTTCTCCTGTACACTGTTTTTCCTGTTCTTCTAATTTTTGAAAATCTGTTCCAGGAAGCATATTGCAAAAATGTAGAAGCGCTTCATCACGTGTTTTCCCCGCAACATGATTTTCTGCTGTTTTTTGCAGAGGCGATATATCGATCGGCGGAAGCGTAAAAGACTCCATAGAAGCAAGGGATTCTTTATTAGCTTTGTCCAGTTCCACCTGTAAGTCGTGCAGTTTGCTGCCTATACCATGAGTCTCGCGATAGTTGGCAGACAGTTTCCTGTATTCCTGAATTGCCTGCTCCAAAAAATGCCGGGAAGCTAAATTATGCTGCTTGCCCGTTTTACGGGTATTCGCATAGCGCTCTATGGCCGCCGCTTTTAACGCAATAATTCTGTGTTCTTCATCTGGCATTTTGGCCTTATGATACCATTGGTGTGCCGCATCATAATAAGCGCCGGCTTCTATGCCGGAAGTTCCTTTTTCCTCAAATTTTCGCGCCTTTGCTTCCAGCAGTTTTGCAATCTCAACAGCTTTATTAAGCCATAAATTTCTTTTGTGCAAAATATTGGCCAGTTGCACTACAGGATATGTTTCATCATTTTGTGCCTGTTCAGAAAAAAGCGCTGCCGTTACTTTTTCCTCTAATTTTGCCAAAGGCTCTTGGCCTTTATCTTTTAGCATTTGAGCAAGGAAAATGCCTCTTTCCCAACATTTTAGAGTTTCGTGACGGCGTTTCCTTATAGTTAATTCCACAGCGCTGTAAGCCTTAATCACCGCCAGCGCCGCTGCGAATTTTTTCCTGTTTTTCAAATAAACAATTTCTGCCAGGCGAGCGCGGAGCAAATTATTTCCAACCCGGTTATAAATGCTTTCAATAAAGGCAAGCTGCTCAGCCGATAGATCATCAGGAAGCGTGGAGCACCGATTTCCCCAGATTGCATAAGGACGAAACGGCTCATTAAAGGAATCCGGCTGAAACAGCATGCCGCATAAATCGGCAAATAAATATAAAACAGCGCTCTCCCCCGCTTTATGCTCCAAAAATTTATTCTCCGCTGCGCGGCAAAGAACTCCCCGCATAGAGCCATAATCAGGCAAGGCCGTTTCCATTACCTGCCGGTAACCGCAATTTTCAAAATCTGCTTGCGTCATAGCTGTATCTACCGGCGGGCGGCTCATTATGAATCTCCTCACAATTTCATGTTTTGGCAAAAAATTTATATGAGAAACGGAAGATAAATAATATTTCATTAAAAACTCAAGCACAGCGCATCTCTATAAAAGAACATTATACGCCCCATTATAGAACATAATAAAAATTTTACCTATAAATTTATTCCGCTGCCGCCGCGTCTATAATATGTAATTGCGGGGTGGTTTGGCCGTTCCAGTAATTCAGGCTTAATGTGCCGGCAATATGGGCCTGTTGACCCGCATGGCTTAGCAAAAACTGCCCTAATTCTGTTTGCCCGGCGCGGAAAGCCACAGCATTAAGCCGCCCGCCATGCCCGTCAGCCAAAATCACCCGCAAATGCGCCCCGTCTTTGCCGACAGCCTGCACATAGGCAAGATTGTGATTGGGAAAGGCAAATAAAGGCTGCGGCCAGCCGGCACCATAAGGGCCGGCTTTTGCCAGTTCTTCAATCAGTTCAACAGTAGCGCCGCCGGCGCTCAGGCTGCCGTCCAGCTTCAAAATATGCGCTTCTTCATGCGCGCTTGTCTCTTGCGCCGAATTTACGGCTGCCAAATTCGCCGCCAGAAAGCGGCGAAAATCTTCCAACCTATCGGCGGCAAGTGAAAACCCCGCCGCCTGCCGGTGGCCGCCGCCTTTCTCCAGCATATTTGCAGCTACAGCCTGCGCTATTAAAGCCCCAAGATCAAAAGCGCCGCTTGCCCGGGCTGAGCCGGTCACCCGCCCTGTTGCCTGCTTTGTCATAATAAAAGCAGGCAGGCCAAAGCGCTCTTTCAGCCGGGCAGCCAGCAGGCCGATTATGCCAATATGCCAGTTGCCGCAGGCAAAAACCATTTTTGCCGCCTCACTTTGCTCTGACGCCGCTGCCGTCTCTATTTGTTCCATTGCCTGGCGTAGCTGTTCTGCCTCCAGCGCCTGCCGCCCATAATTAAGGCTATCTAACTGCGCTGCTATATGATCTGCCTCCTCCGCTTTATCGCAGCTAAGCAATCTGGCCCCCAGAGCAGCATCGCCAACCCGGCCGCCGGCATTGATGCGCGGCCCCAATATATAGCCGAAATGATAGCTGTTCAGCGGCGCCTTGATGCGCGCCGCCTGCGCCAGCGCCTGTAGACCAATATTGCGCTGCTGCCGGGCAATAAGCAGACCTTTGGTGACAAAAGCGCGGTTAAGCCCATAAAGCGGCACAATATCGCAAATTGTTGCCAGAGCAACCAGATCCAGCAGCCCCAATAAATCCGGGATAGTCTGTATATTTTGGGCGCGCAACAGCCGCGCCGTGGCCGTCAGACACATAAAGACCACACCGGCCGCGCATAAAGTGCCAAGGCCGCTCTCATCATCAGGGCGGTTAGGGTTAACATGAATAAAATCGGCAATAATCTGCTGCCCTGCCCTCTCCCCGCCGGCCTTGTTCAGGCCGTTTTGCGGCTGTGCCGGCCGGTGGTGATCCAGCACCAGAATATCTACCTCCGCTAATTGCGCGGCTTTGAAAACGGCGCTGCTATTGGCGCCGCAATCCACCGTAATAATCAGGCTCACGCCTTCTGCCGCCAACAGGCGCAACGCTTTTTCATTCGGCCCATAGCCTTCGGTCAAACGATCGGGAACATAAAGGCGGCAATCTACCCCAACAGCCGCCAGAAACCGCAGCAAAAGCGCAGCAGAACAGGCGCCGTCGACATCATAATCGGCAAAAACGGCAATTTTTTCATGGCTGAGGCAGGCCCGGCACAAGCGTTTGGCCGCTTTTTCCATATCTTGCAACTTATATGGCTCTGGCATGAGTGCGCGCAAAGAAGGGTTAAGAAAAGCCGGCACATTGCCCGCCTCTATCCCCCGCGCTGCCAAAACCAGCGCCAGCGCCGCCGGCACATTATATTTTTGCTCTATATGCAAAGCGGCATTTTCGCCATGCTCATTTAACTGCTGACGCCAGCTTTTACCGCCGGCCGAGCGCGCAATGCCAAGATAATCAAACCCGCTTTGCCCCATAAAATTGCGCTTTAACCCCCAAATCCCAATCAACTGCCCATTTGCCACCGCAAAGGCTGGTTCAGGCAAATTTGGCCATATCATAATGGCGCGCTTTAATTCCACGCACAGTGCGGCTGCTGGAGCGCATAACCAGGCTCTCTGTCTCAATATAGGATTCAGCAAATTTTACGCCGGAAAGCAAATCGCCATTGGTCACACCGCTGGCGGCAAACAGCACATCACCTTTGGCCATATCTGCCGCCTCATAAATACACTGCGGATCCCGCACCCCCATTGCGCGCGCCCGCGCGCGCTTTTCCTTAGTGTCAAGAATCAGCCGCCCTTGTAAAAAACCGCCAATACAACGCAGAGCCGCCGCGGCCAGCACGCCTTCCGGCGCGCCGCCAATGCTCATATATAAATCAATACCGTATTTTTCCGGATTTTGGGTCTGGATAACGGCAGCCACATCACCATCAGTAATAAATTTAATCGCCGCACCCAAAGCGCGGATTTCCGCCACCATTGCAGCATGGCGCGGCCTGTCGGTAATACAAACAGTAATTTCATGCGGCTCAACCCCCTTGGCTCTGGCCACAGCGCGTACATTATCGGCAGGGGAGGCATCAAGGTGAATATGAGCACTGTAAGCCGGACTTGCGGCAATTTTTTCCATATAAACATCAGGCGCATAAAGCAGATTTCCTCTTTCAGCAATAGCAATGACGGAAAGAGAATTGGCCTGATTTTTGGCACATAAAGTCGTGCATTCCAGCGGATCCAGCGCAATATCAATAGCGGGGCCGGCTTTTGTTCCCACTTTTTCGCCAATATAGAGCATGGGCGCCTCATCGCGCTCCCCCTCGCCAATGACGACACGGCCGTCAATAGCCAGGCGATTGAGCTCCTGGCGCATGGCATCTACCGCTGCCTGATCGGCCTGTTTTTCATCGCCCTGCCCGCGCAGACGGGCGGCAGCTACTGCTGCGCGCTCGGTTACCCGCGCCAGCTCAAGGGTCAAAATACGGTCAATAGAACTTGTTTTAGTGTCGCTGCCGTGCAAATCTGCCGAAGATTTTTTCATTATTTCCAGGTTCCGATATGTGATAATAGCCCGCTGCCCTCTGCATAGACTATTTGACGGCTATAAGAAACCCAAAATAACGGCTCAAGGCAGAGTTTACAGGAATAAAGGCTTGTTCCGGCAAAATCTGCCCTTGGGCTGCGCCGTAAAAGCCGGGCTTTGGCCCCGGCGCCTATATAGCGGAAAGCCCGATATTGGCAGCAAAAAGGCTCTGCCCAAAAATAATCGAAATTTCAGGAAAAATCAGTGATCGCCGGTAATTTGCCGCAGGGTTTTCTCAATTTCCTGATCTGCCTGTTTTTGGGAGGATACTGCATCGGGCTGAGATTGCTGCTTTTTATCAGCATTATCGGCCGCATTGCGCGCCTGCCGCCCTTCTGCCTGCAAAATCCGGCTCAAACTCTGCTGCTCACTATCAGAAAACTGCGCCGTTTCTCCTTGCGGCCTGGTAGAAAAATCAGGATAAGTGCCGGTGCGCCATGCCCCTTTTTGCGGCACAGTCTTAAAGTCGGAAGACGGCGCACAGGCAGCGAGCGCAAAGAGCATAATAAAACCGGCGGCCATGACAAAACTGCCGGATCCGGCTTTTGCAATATTACAGGCTGTTTTGCGCATTTTTAGTCCTCACTTTGCACCGTCATGCGAGATATATCCCCAATATTATGCGCCCACGGAGTTAAACAAGCCTCAATTTCGCTGTCCGGCGGCTCTGTTTCCGCCGGGTTCAGAGATAGCGCGATAAAAATCAATACAAATTTCCAGCCGCAAAAGCAAAAGCTTTTATCGCTTTATCCCCGCCCCTGAGCCGATAAAAACACAAAAGCAAAAACACTGTGAAACAAAATTATCCATATAAAACAAAGAGTTAGATAATATAGACAATCCCTCACCGGCAAAGATAAAGGCCGCCAATACGAAATATAACAGGCATGAACATATTTTTATAAGCTAAAATACGGATTTTATTATATAAATACTGACAAAGGAACACCCTGAGCAGACGGAGCCGACCACAAGCCTGCCCCATAATGTGAGGAGTTAACCATTTGGCTTTAATACAAAAACACAGAACAGGCGCAAACAGCAAATTTGCGGCCAAAGATGAATCGAATCAGAAGACAGGCTGCAAAGCCGGGCGGAGCATAGCAGGTTTCGCCCATATTGCAACGATTATAGCTGTTGCTTCTGCCCTTGCCCCGGCCAATGCGCAAGCTTTGGTCGCAAGCGGTAATTTTGGCAAAACAATTAAAAAAACGGCCCCCAAACGCCGTTCTGTTACGAACACAAATCCGACCCTGCCTGACAGCTATCGACCCGGCAAGACTGAAGCGGCGATTATCCCTGCTTCACTTGGCGGCATGGCGCGTTCTACACAAAGGGGCGTATACACGGCTTCCCCCAATATCAGCACGCATTGCTTCAGACCGCGTCTGGTAGCTTTACTGGCCGGTATTCACTATAAATATCATCGTCCGGTTATTGTCACTTCCGGCTATCGCGGTTCTGTCCATAATGCCCGCGCCGGCGGCGTGCGCGATTCCCTGCATATTGCCTGTGCCGCCGCCGATATTAAGGTGCCCGGCATTGATAAATATCAATTAGCCGGTTTTGTTCGCTCGCTGCCCAATCGCGGCGGTGTCGGCCTTTATTGCCATCAGGCCGTGCATGTTGATATTGGCACACCGCGTGAGTGGAACTGGTGCGGCAGCCGCAAACACTAAATATAGTGCAATAATATTTGTGCAAAATAAAAAAACGCCTTGCGGTATGCGGATAAGGCCTATATAAGCACGCAATATTGTGGGCGCCCATCGTCTAGCGGTCAGGACGCCGCCCTTTCACGGCGGAAACAGGGGTTCAATTCCCCTTGGGCGTACCAGTCTGCTGTTTTTTTCGGTATAATATCTGGCATCTGCGCCGCGGGTGAGAGCCGGCCGGTTGGCACCGGTTTTTAACGAATTGCGGCGGGCCTTGCCGGCTTTTTCATTACAGCTTTTCTGTGACAAGTCCGGGGCAAAAAGCGGGCTGCCCTTGTCTTGCCGCTTAATCTGCCCTATGAAAAAGAATTATGAAAGCAAACGAAGTTGATATTCTGATTATTCCCGACTTTACCAATGCTGACGAAGATCATTGGCAAAGCCGTTGGGAAGCAAAATTATCCACCGCCAGACGGGTAGAGCAAAAGGATCGGGTCAAACCTGTTCTGAAAGAATGGGTGGCAGAACTGGTAGAAACAGGGCGCAGCTGCCGTAAGCCGATTTTGCTGGTGGCGCATGCGCTCGGCGTGCCGGTTGCCGTTCATGCCGTGCCGCAGATGGGAGATAAAATCTGCGGCGGTTTTTTTGTTTCGCCGCCTGATTTGACAAAGGCCGGGGGCCGCCGCCAAAACCTGCCGGCTTTCGGCTCTTATCCAGTTCAGCCTTTGCCCTTTCCCAGCCTTGTTATTGCCAGCCGCAATGATCCGTTTTGCAGTTTTACAATGGCAGAAAATCTGGCCAAAGCATGGCATTCCCTGTTTCTTGATGCCGGCGAATCGGGCCATATCAATGAGCAATCAGGGCATGGCCCATGGCCGGAAGGTTTAATGGTATTTTCGCAATTTCTGGCAAATTTGCCCGAGGCCGGGGTAACAAAAGCGGCAGCGGAACAAGCGGGAAAGAAAATATAGGAAATCTGTCGGCCTGTATCTTGCTGCCGGTGAGCAAAAGGATAAAGAATCGGCAGTTTGCCGCCGCCAACAGGTAAATTTGCCAAGCGGCTTTATCGCAATGAAACTATAAATTTTGGGGTTTTTATGCAAAAACGTCGGCGCATTTATGAAGTTCGGGAAAAAATTATTTTTGAAGGAGCCGAACTCGGCACATATATTCAATTTTTCAAAGATGACAGCAGCTACCCTGGAGACACAGCAGAAAACGACTTCAAAGAAGAGCCGAGGCCTGATGGCAAAGGTGTCCTGCATAATCGCATTTCCGAATATATTTTCGCCCGCCTTGCTGAAATCGGCGTTCCGTCTTATTTTATTAAAAGCCTTAATATGCGTGAGCAGCTTGTGCATACGGTTGAAATGATTCCGCTGCGGCTTGTCTGCCGCAATGCCGTGGCCGGCAGCCTGGCGCGGCGTCTAGGCCTCGTAGGGGGCACGCCCCTGCCCCGTTCTGTTTTTGAATTTTTTTATAAAGATGAAAAGCTGGATTACCCTTTAGTGTCGGAAGAACATATTCTGACTTTTGGCTGGGCCAATGAGCAGGATTTGGAAGAAATGCTGACTCTTACGGCACGCATTAATGATTTTCTTTGCGGTCTCTATGCCGCAATCGGCCTGTATCTGGTAGATTTCAAGCTGGAATTCGGCCGCTTATGGGAGGGCGATATAATGCGCATTGTCCTTGCTGATGAAATTTCTCCCGATTCCTGCCGCTTGTGGGATAGAAAATTGTGGGAGAGCAAATTCCGCCTTGCGCCTGACAGACCCGGCGATAAAGTGGAAAACCACAATGATAAAACGGAAAGCCACAATAAGGCGCCGCTCTTCCGGCGCGCAGTCCATGAGCAAGTGGCGCACAGGCTGGGGCTGCTTAACAAAAATCGCCCTGTTTGCACCAAAGGGCCGGTTCTGGTGCGCTCCTGAGTACTGCATTTTATAGAAATAAAGAAAGAGAGCAAAATTTTGTCTCAGGCAGACTGGTAGAATTGCTCTCGCTCATTACCCATTATTTTTACTGCGCCGGCTATGGCAAATTGAGGTTATTATCATGTTTTCCCAGATAAATTCTTGTTCACTTGCTCGCTTTTTTGGCACTTTCCTGGGCGCAACCCTGCTGCTTTCCGCTTGCAGCGCTACTGGTGACAAAAATTTTACCGGCAATGAGGCGGCGCTGCCAATTATGGAAAATATCGCCCTGAATGCCCGTAACTGCTGGTTTAAATCCGGCGCCAAAGGCTTTCAGGCCTATCGTCTGGCGCCGGAGTTGAAATCTTATTCCGACAGGCCGCGAGTGCTAATTGTGCCATATCATAACCCGGGCGAGCGCCCGCTGCTGGTAGTTGAGGCCAGAGGCAATCCCGCCCGCATTGCCGCTTATGGCCCGTTAATGCAGACAAATCTTTCCCAAAAAATCAGTCGCGATTTGCTGAATTGGTCTGGCGGCGGCAAAAAATGCCAAGGCTGAAGCAGAATATCAGCGCTGAAGCGGAAAAAAGCAGTATCTGCCACCGGCGCGGGCTTGATTGCTTGCCGCTTTTTCTTATAATCGCGCGCAATATGCCTTTAAGGAACATGCTGAATGGCTATGACGGCAGAGCAGATTAAGCAGCTTATTTGTGCGGCTATTCCCGATGCGCAGGTGACTATTCGCGACCTGGCCGGTGATGGCGACCATTATGCTGCCGAAATTATTGCCGAAAGTTTTCGCGGCAAAAGCCGCCTGCAGCAGCACCAAATGGTTTATGCCGCTTTAAAAGGCCATATAGGTGACAGCCTGCATGCTTTGGCGCTGCAAACTTCGGCTCCCGAAAAAGTTTAACCCCGATGGGAGAAATTGATGGAATCCACGCATAATTTTATCGCTGAGGCAATCAAGACCAATGCTGTCGTGCTGTTTATGAAAGGCACGCCTGATTTCCCGCAATGCGGCTTTTCCGGGCAGCTTGTGCAAATTCTGGATTATCTTAATGTGCCTTATAAAGGCATTAATATATTGGCCTCGGAAGAATTGCGCCAGGCGATTAAAGATTATTCCAACTGGCCGACTATTCCGCAGCTTTATATTAAAGGGGAATTTATTGGCGGCTGCGATATTATCCGTGAAATGTTTCAACAGGGTGAATTGCAAAAATTGCTGGTTGAAAAAGGCCTGATTGCTGGCTGATAAAGGTCTTTTCTGCGACAAAGCGCAGGCCGGGCCTCCATTCCCGCTGCAATTTTGTTGCAGCCCTCAAGCAGATATTCAACAGTAAAGCGGCAAAGCCTTCTCCTTGCCTGTGGCCTGTATGGGGCTTTTGCCGCTGTTCCCTTGCGCCTGTAACGGGGCTCGTTCAGGCAGAGAATTTTATCGCAGGGCAGAGAGGGCAAAATTTAATGGCACAAAATCCGGAAATAAGCGCAGCCGATCAGGAAAACCATATTGAGGCTGTTAAAGCCCGCATAGGGCGTAAGGAATTTGTGGTTTTAATGGCAGTATTAATGGCCACCAATGCCTATGCCATTGATATTATGCTGCCGGCGCTGGAGCAGATAAAAACCGGCTTTGACATGACCGGGCTTAACCGGCAGCATTATGTGATTTTTGCCTTTCTGGTCGGCTTTGCTCTGGCGCAATTATTTTTCGGCCCGCTATCGGATTGTTTCGGCCGCCGGCTGCCGCTGATTGTCGGCCTTGCTCTTTACACTATATTTTCTTTTGCTTGCGCCCGTGCTCCTGATTTTGAGACTTTGCTGATTTTGCGCGCCGTTCAAGGCGTGGGTGCCGCCGCCACTCGCGCTATTACTGTTTCCATTATTCGCGATATGTATCACGGCCGAAAAATGGCCGAAATTCTGTCAATCGTAATGATGATTTTTATGATTGTGCCGATTATTGCCCCGGCCTGCGGCAATCTGATTTTATCTTTCGGCACATGGCGCAGCATTTTTAATATTATGACCTATGCCGGGCTGGCCACTATTTTATGGGTATTATGGCGACTGCCGGAAACAGTCTGCCAGAAACGCCCCTTCAGCTTCGGTTCTATCGGCTCAGCCTTTGCTCATGTTCTGCGCAATCGTATCGCTTTATGCTATAGTCTGGCTTTTTCTGTTATGCTGGGCGCCCTGTTTTGCTCACTGACCACAGCGCCGCAAATTTATGAAGGCATTTATCATTTGGGCGCCTGGTTCCCCGCCGCTTTTGCCGCAGTTGCCGCCTTTCAGGCGCTTGCCGCTTACGGCAATGCCAGACTGGTTTTGCGCTTTGGCATGCACAGCCTGTCGCACGGCCTGTTATTAAGCTTTATCGCCGCCTCTTTTATCTGGTTTATCTGGTCATGGGCGGCAATTATCGTGCCTTTTCCCGCTCATATGGTGCTGTTTACCATTATTATGTTTTCTTTCGGCGCTATTGGCGCCAATTTCAACAGCCTGGCCATGGAGCCTTTGGGCCAATATGCCGGAACAGCCTCTTCCGTCTTCGGCTTTATGCAAACACTTATCGGCGCGCTTCTTGGCATTATTATCAGCCAAAGCTTTAACGGCACCACTTTGCCAATAGCAGCCGATTTTATGCTTCTCGGCCTTATTGCACTGGCCCTGGTGCTGCTGGCCGAAAAAGGCAAATTATTTGATAGAAAATCTGCCGCCTCCGGGGAAGAATAGCCAATTCTGCTTACGGGCTGTCACAATTCAGGCTGCTGCCGCCGTTTTTTGATATGAAATCCGAGATAAAGCGCCAAAATCCACAGCGGCACAATCAGCGCCGAAATACTGACATCAGGCACAGGCAAAGTGATAAGCGGCCGGTTCAGGCCAAAAGCCCGCATTAACAGCCCGCCTTCAGTAAAACCGGTCAACAGCATAAGCACAAACAGGCCACCCAAAAAAGCAAGACAGAGATAATTGCTATAAGGGTAAAACGGTGATTTAAAAATTAAGGGCCGCTTTTCTTCCCCCTTTATGCGCGCTTCTTCATAATGCTGCCGAAATTTTAGCTGCGCCAGAACAATCATCGCCCAGCACGTGGCCAGAGCTGTGGTCACAATCGCCAGAATACGCATAAAAGCACCGTCAGGGATAAGATAATTCAGCCCCAGCCCCAGCCCGGTGCACAGAGCCGAAAATATAATGCCAATATAAGGCACGCTATAATGATTCAGGCGAGCAAAAAGACGCGGTGCATTTTTTTGCTCTGCCAGGCTCATTAACAGGCGGCCATTAGCATAAGCGCCGCTGTTAAAAACAGAAATAGCAGCAGTAATCACCACCAGATTGACAATATTTGCCGCCGATTTTATACCGATTGCGTCAAAAACCGTTACAAACGGGCTGCCGCTGCCGCTCGCAACATTGTCCCACGGGTTCAAAATCATAATAACTGCCATGGCAGCCAGATAAAAAACCAGAATCCGCACCATAAATTGCTTGATCGCTTTGGGAATGGTTATTTCAGGCTTTTCGGCCTCAGCCGCAGTAAAGCCGATAAATTCTGCCCCGCCAAAAGAAAACATTACCACAGCCAGCGCCATAATTGAACCGCCGACCCCCAAGGGGAAAAAGCCGCCATGCGCCCATAAATTGGACAGGCCGGCTTGATTGCCGCCAGTGCCGGTAATAATCAATAAAGCGCCGAAAATAATCATGCCGATAACCGCCAGCACTTTAATGCCGGCAAACCAGAACTCAAATTCGCCAAAAAAACGCACCGTAATCAAATTTATACATGTGATTATAAACAGCACAGTAAAAGCCGTTTTCCAATGGGCAACAGGCAGCCAATGGTCAAGATAAATGCCGATAACCGTCAATTCGGCAATGCCGACCAATATATATTGGAACCAGGAATTCCAGCCGGCAAAAAAACCGGCAAACTCACCCCAGTAACGATAGGCAAAATGGCTGAGAGAGCCGGCCACCGGCTCCTGCGTTATCATCTCCCCCATCATACGCATGACAAAATAAATAAAAACGCCGCCAATAAAGTAAGAGAGCAGCACAGCCGGCCCGGCAATGGCAATAGCCTCACCGGAGCCGTAAAACAGACCGGTGCCGATAGAACCGCCAAGCCCCAGCATTTGAATATGGCGGCTTTTTAATGTGCGTTTAAGATGAATTTTCTGCCGGTGCGGATCTGACACTTTATCTCCCATTATCCATGCGGCCCGCTTTGCCGAAAAGCAAAGGAAAAAGCGAACCGGATTTTATAAACAGCTATAAGCCAGGCGGGGTTTATCATTTTTGCTCTCGCCGTTTTTTAATATGAAAGCCGAGATAAAGCGCCAAAATCCACAGCGGCACAATCAGCGCCGAAATACTGACATCAGGCACAGGCAATGTAATAAGCGGCCGGTTCAGGCCAAAAGCCCGCGTCAACAGCCCGCTTTCAGTAAAGCCGGTCAACAGCATGAGCACAAACAGGCCGCCTAAAAAGGCAAGGCAGAGATAATTGCTATAAGGATAAAACGGTGATTTGAAAATTAAACCCCGCATTTGGCCGTTTGCCGCTTTTTGCCGCCTGTAAGCACGGCGAAAGCGCAAATGCACCAGCACAATCATCGCCCAGCTCAAAGCCACAGCAGTGGTCACAATCGCCAATACCCGCATAAAGGCACCGCCGGGGATAAGATAATTCAGCCCCAGCCCCAAAGCGATACAGAGTGATGAAAATATAATACCAACATAAGGAACAGAATAACGATTAAGCCGCATGAAATTGCGCGGTGCATTTTTTTGCCCGGCCAGGCTGAGCAATATGCGGCCATTGGCATAAAGGCCGCTGTTCAAGACCGAAACAGCGGCCGTAATCACCACCAGATTAAGAATATCGGCCGCCGATTTTATGCCGATTGTGTCAAAAACCGTTACAAACGGGCTGCCGCTGCGGCTGTCTATACTGTTCCATGGGCTTAAAATCAGGATAATTGCTGTGGCGCCAATATAAAAAATCAAAATCCGCACCATAAATTGCCGAATAGCCTTGGGCAGGCTTGTTTCCGGCTCGCTGGCTTCCGCCGCCGTCATACCAATAAGCTCACTGCCGCCAAAGGCAAACATTACCACAGTCAGCGCCATAATCGGCCCGCCAAAGCCGAAAGGGAAAAAGCCGCCATGCGCCCATAAATTGGACAGGCCGGCTTGACTGCCGCCGGCGCCGGTAATAATCAATAAAGCGCCGAAAATAATCATGCCGATAACCGCCAGCACTTTAACACCGGCAAACCAGAACTCAAATTCGCCAAAAAAACGCACAGCGGCTATATTGACTATAGTCATGGCCAGTAACAGGGTAAAACCGGTCTGCCAATGGGCAATTATTATCCAATGATCAAGATAAATGCCAATCACAACCAGCTCGGCAATGCCAACCGCCACAAACATAAACCAGTAATTCCAGCCGGCCAGAAAACCGGCAAATTCGCCCCAATAATGATAGGCAAAATGGCTGAAAGAGCCTGCCGCCGGCTCTTGCACCGCCATTTCCCCCAGCATACGCAGCACCAGATACATAAACAGGCCGCCAATAAGGTAAGAGAGCAGCACAGCCGGGCCGGCAATAATAATAGCCTCACCGGAGCCGTAAAACAAGCCGGTGCCGAGAGCACCACCCAGTGCCAGCATTTGAATATGGCGGCTTTTTAATGTGCGATTCAGGCGGGGCTCAGTTACCTTGGCTGTTTGTGAATTCTGCTCTGCCATGCCGGCCTCCGTCTATTTATTCCGGCCGCACCGGCCAAAAAGCCGGGCGCGCTTGTCGGCTTACAAAATTTGCTCTGTGCCGGAGCGCTGCTGCCAGCTCACTTATTTATTTCCCCTCACCCCGCTTTTATAATTTTTAAAGCGAAAGCCGAGATAAAGCGCCAAAATCCACAGCGGCACAATCAGCGCCGAAATACTGACATCAGGCACAGGCAAAGTGATAAGCGGCAGGCTCAGGCCAAAAGCCCGCGTCAACAGCCCGCTTTCAGTAAAACCGGTCAACAGCATAAGCACAAACAGGCCGCCTAAAAAGGCAAGGCAGAGATAATTGCTATAAGGGTAAAACGGTGATTTGAAAATTAAACCCCGCATTTGGCCGTTTGCCGCTTTTTGCCGCCTATAGGCACGGCGAAAACGCAAATGCACCAGCACAATCATCGCCCAGGTGACAAGGGCAGCCGTCGTTACCACGGCCAAAATGCGCATAAAGGCACCGCCGGGAATAAGATAGTTCAGCCCCAGCCCCAAAGCTGTGCAGCAGGAAGAAAATAACACGGCTTTATACGGCACATGGTGCCGGTTTAATTGTGCCAGAAAGCGCGGTGCATTTTTTTGCCCGGCCAGGCTGAACAACATGCGGCCATTAGCATAAGCGCCGCTGTTAAAAACAGAAATAGCGGCAGTAATCACCACCAGATTAAGAATATCGGCCGCCGATTTTATGCCGATTGTGTCAAAAACCGTTACAAACGGGCTGCCGCGGGAGCTTATGACACTATTCCACGGGCTTAAAACCATAATAATAGCTGTAGAGGCCAGATAAAACAGCAAAATCCGCCACATAAACTGCTGTAATGCCTTGGGAATTACTATTTCAGGCTGCTCCGCTTCGGCCGCAGCAATGCCGACAAGCTCGGCCCCGCCGAAGGAAAACATCACCACCACCAGCGCCATTAACATGCCGCCGGCACCAAAAGGGAAAAAACCGCCATATTCCCATAAATTGGCCAATTTGCTGCCGCCGGTGCCGGCGACAATCAATATAGTGCCGAAAATAATCATGCCGATAACCGCCAGCACTTTAATGCCGGAAAACCAGAACTCAAATTCGCCAAAAAAACGCACGGCAGTCAAATTCACACAAGTAATAATGAGCAACAGGGTAAAAGCCGTTTTCCAATGGGCGACAGGCAGCCAGTAATCGAGATAAATGCCGATAACAGTCAATTCGGCAATGCCGATAAGAATATAAAGAAACCAGTAATTCCAGCCGGTCAGAAAACCGGCAAATTCTCCCCAATAATGATAGGCAAAATGGCTGAAAGACCCAGCTGCCGGCTCTTGTACCGCCATTTCTCCCAGCATGCGCATAACAAAATAGATAAAAATGCCGCCAATAAGATAAGAGAGCAGCACAGCCGGCCCGGCGATAGCAATAGCCTCACCGGAGCCATAAAAAAAGCCGATGCCAATGGCGCTGCCCAAGGCAATCATTTGAATATGGCGGGATTGCAGGCGGCGCTCAAGCCGAGGCTCCGGCACAGCTTTGTTTGTTATCTTATCTGTCACTGGAGCTCCTGTCGCCGGCCGATTTCGCCGGCAGCAGACTGATTAAACTTGATAATGCGGTAGAAATCAACCCGCAAGAGCGGTGAAATCAAACAGTGTCTTATCCAGCAAATGGCTGGGACGAATATTGCCCAAAGCGCGTATCATTATATCTTTGCGCCCGGGCATATGCTTTTCTATTTCCGTCAGCATGGATTTCATCGCCTGACGCTGCAAACCGTCCTGGCTGCCGCATAAATTGCATGGAATAACAGGAAACTGCATATAAGCGGCAAATTTGGCCAAATCTTCCTCTGCCGCATAAATAAGCGGCCGCAAAACCAGCATATCGCCTTCATCATTACGCAATTTGGCCGGCATAGCGGCCAATCGCCCGCCATGAAACATATTCATAAAAAAAGTTTCCAGAACATCATCGCGATGATGCCCCAGCACCAGCGCCGAACACTGCTCCTCCCGGGCAATGCGGTATAAAATACCGCGGCGCAGGCGCGAGCACAGCGAACAATAAGTTTGTGTCTGCTCCAGCCTGTCGGTTACAATAGTATAAGTATCCTGATATTCTATGCGATGGGCAATACCATTCCGGCGTAAATAATCCGGCAAAATATGTTTGGGAAAATCCGGCTGGCCCTGATCCAGATTGCAGGCCAGCAGCTCAACCGGCAGCATGCCGCGCCATTGCAAATCCAGCAACAGGGCTAAAAGGCCATAAGAATCCTTGCCGCCGGAAAGGGCAATAAGCCATTTTTGCCTGGGCCTGCCCGGCTCCGGCGCCAGCATGGAGAAATCTGCCATTGCCTGACGCATATGCCGCAACAGGCGTTTGCGCAATTTATTAAATTCCACCGTAGCGGCAATATGACGAAACATGGGCGCACAGGCCGCGCCTGAGGGGTTTTCTTCTGCCGGCATACGAAACCCGCTCCCTTAACTTTGCAAAATCACACAATTTTGCTTGCTTTATCGGCCGCAGCGGGCGAAATCAGCCTCGCCGCTTCGACCTGCCTGATAAAAGCTAGAAAACCATTATAGAAGAAAGTTGACCGCAAAAATCAAGGGAGCCTGAGCCCCCTTGATAAACAGACCCGCGCCAGGAGCCGTAACCTTATATAAAACAAAAACTAGCGCGAATAAAACTCAACAACCAGATTAGGCTCCATATGCACAGCATAGGGCACATCGGATAATTGCGGCACACGGCTATAAACAGCTCTCATTTTGGTGTGATCGGCTTCAATATAATCAGGCACATCACGCTCAGGCAAAATAACAGCCTCAAGCACAAGCGCCAACTGCCGCGATTTTTCACGCAATTCAACGACATCACCCGGCTTGCAGCGATAAGATTGAATATTGGTGCGGCGGCCATTGACCAGAATATGACCGTGATTGACAAATTGACGCGCGGCAAAAATTGTCGGCACAAATTTCGCCCGGTAAACAATAGCGTCCAGCCGGCTTTCCAGCAGACCAATCAGGTTTTCACCCGTATCACCGCGGCGGCGCACAGCTTCCTCATAAGTTTTATGAAACTGCTTTTCTGAAATATCGCCGTAAAAACCCTTCAACTTTTGCTTGGCGCGCAACTGCACACCATAATCGGAAAGCTTGCCCTGACGGCGCTGGCCATGCTGGCCCGGGCCATATTCACGGCGATTAACAGGAGATTTGGGGCGCCCCCAAATATTTTCTCCTATACGGCGATCAATTTTATATTTTGCAGAATTACGCTTGCTCATTGCATTTCCCGTAATATTATAGCACTTTCGGCAGAAAGTGCCTTGAGTTTAAAGGAAAACGCCCCTCCTCTGCCCTTGTAACTCGCTGAAAAACACCGCAAACAAGGACTGACAGAAAACTCACCGCAAGCCGGAATAAAACTTAAAGCAAGTAATCACGGGACATATCGGCCATAATGCCCGGCCAAAGCCGGCAGAATTCATAGCCCGCTCTTCCTTTAGGCAATTTTGCCGCCAGAGTCAAGGCACTAAATATCTGAACCCTGCGCCAATTACGCCCAAATCGCCGCTGCCGACTATCGCCTTTTATCCGGCGCCGATCCGGGCCATCACGGCCTGTCATTTTTTCTCTTCATTTTCAGACCAAAAGCATGAAACAAGCGCTCACTGACAAAATCAGCGCCGGCTTTATTATCTGTCAGAATTGCATAATCCTGACATTGGCCTTTGCTCTTGCCCGGTTCCGCATCAAAGGCCGGCAATAAAGCTTTTGTCTGCAAGAGTGACTGCGCCCGCCGGGCAATCGCCTCTGCCGGATCAAGCCAATCTACCGGCCAGGGGGCGAGATTACGCAAAAGCGGCGTTAAAAACGGGTAATGCGTGCAGGCCAGGACAATTATATCCGTGCGCCGCCCCTTTTCTTCGACAAAACAGGGCGCAATTTCTGCCCGGATTTTTGCCGTATTTACGGGCCGGCCGCGGACATAATCTTCTGCCTGAGCTGCCAGATTTTCACTGCCAACCAGCGTCACCCGGCTTTGGCCGGCATATTTGGCAATTAAATCCTGCGTATAAGCGCGTTTTACCGTGCCCGGCGTGGCCAGAACCGAAATCAGCTTTGAGGCGCTGTGCTCAGCCGCCGGTTTAATAGCAGGCACAGTGCCGACAAAATAATAATCCGGAAAAACGCGGCGCAAATCATCAAGCACCAGCGTTGAAGCAGTATTGCAGGCCAGCACACATAAAGCGGGATTATATTTTTGTAAAAAACCGGCAAATAAATGCAATAAACGAGCGCGCAGGGCCTCCTCTCCCCAGGCGCCATAGGGGAAGCCGGCATTATCCATAATATAGAGAACCGGCCAGGCCGGCATTAACAACCGCGCCTCCCGCAAAACAGTCAACCCGCCTATGCCGCTGTCAAAAAACAGCACAGGCCGGGTTTTCAGCCTTTGTTCACCCTTTGGCGGCAACATTATCGGCCTCTCCCTTTATGCCCTCTATTATTGTCTTTTGCGCCTTATCGTGCTTCTGCTTGTCGACAGCAGTTTCAGGCAAAACAGCCGGCCCGCTTTGCGACTTTTTGCGGGCAAAGCGATCGAGCGAGGCAAAAACCCCGCTTAATAATTTCACTTCTGCTTCGGTAAAAGCCGGGCGGGTCAGCACGGCGCGCAAATTATCAACCATAACCGGTTTGCGCGCCGGCGGGCGGAAATAACCGCGCGCCGCCAGCGCCTCTTCCAGCCGGCGCAACAGGCCATGCAGGCTTTGTTTGCGCGCCGGCAAAAATTCCGGCCCGCGAAAGACAGTTTGCGTCTCTGCATTGAGGCCGGATTTCAGCCATTCATAAGACATTAGCAAAACAGCCTGGGCAATATTTAATGAAGCAAAAGCGGGATTGACAGGAAAGGTCACCAAAGCATCGGCCAGGCTGATTTCTTCATTGGAAAGGCCGAAACGCTCCCGGCCGAAAAGAATGCCGGTTTTGACACTATCTCCCCCTTCGGCCTGCCGGTGCCGTAATTGCCGCGCCGCCTCTATGGCACTTAAAACAGGCTTGAACCCGCTTCTTTCACGCGCTGTTGTGGCCAGAACATAATGCAAATCAGCAATAGCAGCCGGCAAATTGTCAAAAATAACGGCTTTTTCAATAAGCGCATCGGCTTTGCTGGCAGCGGCAACAGCTTGCGGATTAGGGAATTTTTCCCGCGGGCGGACAAGGCGCAACTGCCAAAGGCCGAAATTGGCCATAGCCCGCGCCGCCATGCCAATATTTTCCGGTAATTGCGGCTCAACCAAAATAATAATAGGCGCCGGTGCGGCCGGTTTTGCCCGTTTCCTGTTGGTTCCCGCCATAAATTATTCACCTGCCTTTTACGCCTGTTGCCTGCCGCAGGCTGATTTGAATGCCGGCTTTATTATAAAAGAAAAATATTTTTTTGCCACAGTCTTTTGCCCCGGCCCGGCGGCCGGAATCCAACCTCGCTTCACCCACCGGCAGAATAGCAAAAATCGCCGGCAGCGATGCCGCTTGTGTCGCAGGCCAGAAACTTTTATATTGCTTTTTCCCCGCCGCCGCCTTAGCCTGAGGCCGTCTTCGCCGCATGCCGGCAAAAGCCGCGGTAAAGCCCGTATTTAGAGAATAATTATGGTATGCTACATTGATTATAAAGAAGCGCCGCTGAAATATACCGGGCAGATACGCCTGTTTGATGCTGAAGCTTTTGCCGGCATGCGGCGGGCATGTCAGCTTACCGCCCGCTGCCTGGACGCGCTGGCCGATATTGTCAAACCGGGTGTGACCACAGCCGAAATCGACCATTTTGTTTTGGCTTTCGGGGCAAAACACAATGCCCTGCCCGCTACTCTGAATTATCGCGGTTATACACATTCCTGCTGCACTTCTGTCAATCATGTCGTCTGCCATGGTATCCCCGATGACCGCCCCTTGCGTGAGGGAGATATTGTCAATATTGATGTGACCTATATTTTGGACGGCTGGCATGGCGATTCCAGCCGCATGTATCCTGTCGGTACAGTCAGGCGCGCGGCTGAAAGACTGATGGAAGTTACTTATGAAAGCCTGCTGCGCGGTATTGCCGCAGTCGAGCCGGGAGCGCATATTGGCGCTATCGGCGCCGCTATCCAGCTTTATGCTGAATCGCAATTTTGCTCTGTTGTCCGTGATTTTTGCGGCCACGGCATTGGCCAAATTTTCCATGATACGCCCAATATTCTGCATTATGGCCGGCAAGATGAAGGGCCGATATTGCGCGAAGGCATGATTTTTACGATTGAGCCTATGATCAATCTTGGCAAATATGGGGTGAAAATTTTAAAAGACGGCTGGACAGCGGTGACGCGCGATCGCTCGTTGAGCGCCCAATATGAGCACACAATCGGCGTTACTTCTGCCGGGTGTGAGGTTTTTACCCTTTCACCCCGGGATATTTTTTATTTACCCAATAAAGCTAAAGCTTAGTATAATACGGGCAATCAAAGGCTGCTCCTTGTTTCAGCCCGCAGGCCGGCGGCAGAGCCCGGCTTGCGGATTTTACAGATTACGGCATTGTGGCGCAGGGTAAAATGGCACGCAAGAAAAAAGATAAAAAACAGGCCTTTGAAGAAAGTCATACTCTTTCCTTCAACCCGGAAAATATTCCCTTGCCGCCGGATCTGGCTTTATCCCGGTTTTTGCCGATAGATCTTGCTTTGAGCGATAAGCAAGAGCCGCAAAAACCGGAGACAGAGATAAATCTTTCGCCAAAAGCGCCGGCAAAACATAAAGAGTGGCATCATTATGACGGCCACAGGCAGAGATTGCGTCAGCGTTTTCTCAATACTGGCGGGCAGGATATGCCTGATTATGAATTTCTGGAGCTTTTGCTGTTTCGCTCGCAGTCGCGTAAAGATACCAAACCTCTGGCTAAAGCGCTTTTGGCGCATTTCGGTTCGCTGGCGGAAGTTTTGTCAGCTGATATACGCCGCCTGCAAGAGGTGAAAGGCTGCGGCGCAGCAATAGCGACAGATCTCAAAATTGTCGGCACGGCAGCGGCGCGTATGCTGCTTTCCGGTCTGCTGAAACGCGATGTTTTCAATTCATGGGATAAGGTGGTTGCCTATTGCCGCTCCGTCATGGCCAGCGAAGAACGCGAGCAGTTCCGCGTTTTGTTTCTGGATAAGAAAAACGGCCTGATTATTGATAAAATCATGCAAACAGGCACGGTAGATTACACCCCGGTCTACCCGCGTGAGGTTATAAAACATGCTCTGGATCTTGCTGCCTCCTCTCTCGTTCTGGTGCATAATCACCCCTCCGGTGACCCCACGCCTTCGCGGCAGGATATTGCCATGACCACAAAATTGCAGGAAACCGCCGCCGGCATGAATATTACAATTTATGATCATCTGATTATCGGCCGCAACGGCTATGCCAGTTTCCGCAAGCTGGATTTACTGTAATCAGGCAGGGCGCACATGCCGGCAGCTTTAACGGGCCGGCGCACGCAAAAAATTTATAAATCTATATCCAGAATAGCCATAGAAAAATTATAAGAAAGCTCGCCTTCATCTTCATCGCGATAAATAATGCCTAAAAATTCATCACCCAGATAAAGCTCGCAGGAATCGCTCTTGCGCGGTCGCCCTTTCACTATCAGAGAAGAATTTTGGAAAACGCGTTTAAAATAGGCATCAAGCTTTTTAATTTCTTCGGGGTTCATGCCAATCTCCTGCTGTCAAGCCGCACCGCAGCGTCCCTCCCGCCCCAATCGGGGCAAAATCTGCCAAAACCCGACTGCCCGGCTCAATTCCCTTTAACAGCAAATTAAAACAACCGCCTGAAACTGTAAAGCCTTAATTTACCGCCGGAGAGCAAAGCGCTCCGACAAGAAACAAAGCAGCGCCGGTTAAATCATATGCCGTCACCGCCGATAAAAAACAGATTCATGGCCCCTGCCTCCGCTTTGCTGAGAATGCGCGCCGGCACACCGGCAACGGTCACATGCGGCGGCACAGTTTTCACAACAACAGAATTGGCCGCTACTTTGGAGTCCGCGCCGATTTCAATATTGCCCAATATTTTTGCCCCGGCGCCAATAAGCGCGCCCCGGCGGATTTTCGGGTGGCGATCGCCGCCGCTTTTACCTGTGCCGCCCAGGGTCACTTCATGTAATAAAGAAACATTATCTTCTATAATAGTAGTTTCACCAATCACTACTCCGGTAGCATGATCCAGAAACACGGCTTTGCCGATTTGTGCCGCCGGGTGAATATCTGTCTGAAAAACAGCAGAAGAGCGGCTTTGCAGATAACAGGCGAAATCCTTGCGGCCGTCCTGCCATAAAGCATGGGCAATACGATGAGTCTGCAGCGCCTGAAAGCCCTTATAATAAAGCAGAATATTCATAAAATGCGTTGTTGCCGGATCACGCTCCATGACAGCGCGCAAATCGGCTTCCACCAGGTTTTCCGCCTGTTTAAGGCGGGCAAAAACCGCAGCAAAACTGAATAAAAGCACATTTTTATCAATAATCGCCCCATAATGCAGGCGCTCAGCCAGCCGCATCAGCAGCGCCTCCTGCAAATTTTTCCGGTCAAGAATGAAATAGCGCAAAAACAGCCCCATAACCGGGTCACGCGCGGCTGCTTCTGCCGCTTCCCGGCAAATTATCGGCCAAAGCGATTTGTCTGGCGCCGCGTCTGCTCGCTGTTTTATCGGCCGCAATGCCGTCCTCCTCTCTTGAATCCCACCAGTTTCCCGGCTATGAAACCCAGGCACACATCAACACAAGCAGCGTTAAAACGGATATTTGGCAAAAAAATCCACCACGCTTTGTTTATAAATTTTGTCCCCCACAGCCAGCATATGATCCCGTCCGGGAATTGTCAGCACCTCACCTCGCGGCAATAAAGCCGCCAAAGGCTCCGGTGCACCGGCAATTTCATCTTTACTGCCCACGGCAACCAGAACAGGCGCGGCAATTTGCCTCACTTCTGCTTCTGTCAGCTCTTTTTTGGAAGTGATAACACAGGCCGCCAGTGCCTTAAGGTCACTTTTGGTATGTTCGGCAAATTTGCGGAACATATGCCCGCGTATTGAGGTCACCGCGTCACTATCCGGCGCAAGCAGGGCATCACGCACAGTTTGCCAGTCCCCCGCCCCCGTTACCATGCCAATACCCAGCCCACCAAAAACCAGGCTGCGTATTTTTGCCGGCGCGCGCAAAGCGAAATAGGCGCTGATACGCGCTCCCATGGAATAACCCATTATATGCGCCTGCGGCACCTGCAAATACTCCAGCAGCGCCGCCGCGTCATCGGCCATGGCTTCCGGCCTGTAGGCTGCGGCCTTATAGCTTTTGTCCGAATTGCCGTGACCGCGATTATCAATGGCTATTACATGATGGCCGGCGGCAAGCAGCACCTCAAACCAGCCGGTGGCAACCCAGTTTATCAGGCTTGAGGAGGCAAAACCGTGAATTAGCAAAACCGGGCTGCCCTGCTCTTTTCCCGCCTGGCGAAAAGCCAGACGAAAACCGTCATGATAAAAATAATCAACCTGCTCCGCACTCATTAAAACTGCCCCGTTTCACTTGCATTCGCCGCAAATAGCGGGGTGCAACATTTTTTGCCCCGCTTTTATGCCTCTGGCTCTTGCCTGCCCGGCACGCAGCTCAACAACATAAGAAACCGGGTGGAGAGAAGAAATCAATTTATGCGAAAACGGCTCGGCATGCTCATAAATATAAACAATTTTACCCTGTTTATCGGCAAATATCATATCCAGCGGCAAAGGCGTATTATCCATCCACATAGTGACAACCCGCTCTTCCGGGGCAAAAACAAACATCATAGCGCGATTTTCAGGAAACTGGCGGCGATACATCAGGCCGCGCGCCTTTTCATCATCTGAACGGGCAATTTCCGCGGCAAAAATCTGCCGACCTTTATTGGTTGCGACAATCAACGGTGCTTTATCTACCGGCAGAGCCATTGGCGTATTATTATCGGCAGAGCTGCCGCTCACCATATTGCCCTGCGCCAAAGCCCGGCCGGCAAAAGCAGGCATAAGCCATAACAGACTCAGAAAAATAACATATACCGGGCGGGTAAGCATAAATATTCTCTTTTTCCTCAATCCAGAGTGTCGTCCTGTTACACCCTCTCAGCCCGCGGTAATAGCAAAATTACCGCAAAGGCAAAAGCCTGTTTACAACAAATATTGCAGATGAAACAGACTAAAATAATAGCGGCCGATAAATAAAAATAAGGCGGGGGCCAAACCCCGCCTTGCCTGAACCGAGCCAAAGCCAATCAATGCACAGGAAAGGGGCTTGGAATATCCGGGTGAATTTCCACCGCCATATGCCCTTTGCCGCTGTCGCCATAACGCACCAGCACAACCTGGCCGGGGCGCAATTCTGTCAGCCCGTAGCGGCGTAAAGTCTCCATATGGATAAAAATATCCCCCGTGCCTTCGCCGCAGGTTAAAAAACCGAAGCCCTTATTGCGGTTAAACCATTTGACAATAGCACGCTCCAGGCCGCTGGAGGGCACAACACTGGCTCTTGTCCGCGGCTCTGTTTCAGCGGGGTGAACGGCACTTGTCAGATCCATAGACAAAACCTGAATACATTGCAGGCCGCGTTCACCGTGACGGGCGGCACAAACAACGCGCGCCCCTTCCAGCGCAGTTTGATAACCGTCACGGCGCAAAACTGTAACATGCAACAAAATATCAGGCAGTTGCGGGTCATCAGGCACAATAAAACCATAACCCTTGGCCACATCAAACCATTTGATAAGGCCGCTCAATTCGGCAATTTCAAGCGCATCGTCAGGCGCAAAAGCCTGTTCCCTTTTTTCTGCCGCTGCCGGTTCATTTTTCAAAAATTGCTTATCCGTCATAATTCCGTTTCCTAACCCTAAAAGCATTTCCCCATGCTGTTCCAGCCATTCAAGAAAATGCAACAAACAAAGCCTGAGAGGATAATTTCAAATCCTCGGAAACCCCTGATAAACGCCTGACTTGTTAAAACACACGATTCATTCATAAATAAAAGATTGCTAAACTTGGCCTGACTGTGCAAGCACTGCTGCCGTGATTTCCACTTAAGATTGTAAAATTTCAGTAAAAAAGCAAAAATTTCTCTCTAAAATTGTAAAAAAACAACGCAAAGGGGAAAATTTCGGGTTGTATCTGCCGTTAAAAAACCATGAATCGGGGCGACAATCAAAGGGACAAAGCGCCGCATTATCGATTCTCTCACTTTTTGGGCAGAATCGATAAGCAGAGTGGCAATAAGGGCTGTAAGCAGTATTAAACAGGGAGTTTCCGGCCAATGCGTTATTTGCATACAATGGTTCGTGTCAGCAATCTTGAAAAATCGCTGCAATTTTACACCGAAGTTTTCGGCCTTGTGGAAACACATCGTCTGGAAAATGAGAAAGGGCGCTTTACCCTTGTTTATCTGGCCGCACCGGCCGATAAAACGGCGGCAAGGGCGCAAAAAGCGCCGGAGCTTGAGCTGACATGGAACTGGGATAAAGAAATTTATACGGGCGGGCGCAATTTCGGCCATTTGGCTTATGAAGTGGAAAATATATATGCCACTTGCCGCAGCTTGATGGATAAAGGCATTATAATTAACCGCCCGCCGCGTGACGGCCATATGGCTTTTATCAAATCGCCGGACGGCATTTCTATTGAATTGCTGCAAAAAGGAGGCCCGCTGGAGCCAAAGGAACCCTGGGCAAGCATGGAAAATAGCGGTTCGTGGTAAAGGTAACCAGGCCAGACAATGTTTCCGCGCCGGCCTGGTTGTAATCTTTCCGCCTCTTATAATCACCGCTTGTTCGCAGGGGCACTGGTGGGCCTTACGGCGCTGCGCTCTGCCAAACAGCCGGCCACCGCCATAGGCGCATTGCGGCGCTTAGGCGCAACCCGCACCGAGCTTACCGCGCCGCCGAGGCGGCTGCAAGCAGCACCCGCCCGCAGGGGCTATTCCGCCTTAAGCGGCTGGGCTCCGCTCTCTTCCACATAACCAAGCCGGCCTTATGAAACCGCGGCAACCGGCAGAGCCAATGAGCAGATACAGCGCCGGCGCCCCGTTTTTTAATTCAGGAAAAACTGCCCATGCAGATCATGGTGATCTTTGGCATATTGCTCAAAAATACCGGTAAAATCGTCTAAGGCTTTTTCAATACTTGCCCGCTCGCCAGGATTTATCGCCAGCATTCCGTTAATGGCGCTGACAACACGCGGGGCATATCTGCCGTTTATACGGGCAACAGAATTCAGGCTGATAGCATCGGTGAAATTTTCTGCCTTGGACAGCGGATTGCGGCCTGAAAACAGTTCTGCCAGCACCAGCCCGAGCTGGAAAATATCGGAACGCAGATCAAGCGCGCCCGTGCCGTTAGCGTAAGCGGCCAGCTCCGGCGTGCGATAATAAAAAGCTCCGGCGCGATAACCCTGAAAATCACCTCTGTCCGCTGCATCGGCCGCCCCGTCAAGCCGCTTCATTAAGCCGAAATCTCCAAGCTGAACATGAGCGCCGTTAACAAAAATATTTTCCGGCTTAATATCACGGTGCAGCACATTTTGATTATGCAAAGCCTGTAAAGCCGAAAGCAGTTGACAGGCAAAAGCCAGCGCTGTGCCGAAAGGCAGAGCCTTGCCGCCCAGCGCCTGCCGCAAAGTTTCCGGCGCATAAGGCTGGACGATAAAGGGACGGCCATAATACTCCCCTTCATCAATCAGCCGCAGCAAATTCGGGTGATTCAGCGTTTTTAAAAAAGCGCGCTCTTGCCGGAATCGTTTCAGCCGAGCCGAATCACTGGTTCTATGCAGCCCCTTCAGCACGAACAAGCCGCCTCTATAAGCACCGCTTGTTGCCTGCACCAGATAGGCGATGCCGCTGCCGCCTTTGCCGAGAAAAGCATAATTTTTAAAATAATTGCCGGAATCGGTTTCTATGCCTTTATATTGTTCGCAACAAAAACCGTCCAGGCTGCCTGCCGGCACTGTAATCGGCTGTGCTGCCGGTTTGTGTGCTGCTGTTTCTGTAGCCATAATCTGCTCCTTTATGCGTGATAAAGAAACAGCTTACCCCCCGGTAATATGTCAAGATGAAATAATTTAAAAGGCAAAAAACGCCGCAGAAGGAACTGCGGCAGTCTGAAAGCGCTTCTCTCCCGGTATCAGGCGCCAGCGGCAGCGGCTTCACCACCATTTTTCGGGCGTAAATGTGCCGCATTCTTTTTCCACTATTTGGGCAAGCTGCAATATTTTCCCTTCTTCAAAAGGGCGGCCGATAAGCTGCAGGCCCAAAGGCAGCGCCTCAGCAGCCGATAGACCGGCAGGAACGCTAATCGCCGGCAGGCCTGCCATATTAACGGGCACCGTAAAAATATCATTGAGATACATGGCCACGGGATCCTGCCTTTGCTTTTTATCGCCAATGGCGAAAGCCGCACTCGGCGTAGCCGGCGTTAAAACAGCATCTATCCCTTCAGCAAAAGCAAGGTCGAAATCACGCCGGATAAGCGCCCTCACTTTTTGCGCCTTGACATAATAAGCATTATAGGAATTGGCCGACAAAACATAAGTGCCGATTAAAATACGCCGTTTCACTTCATGACCAAAACCCTCAGCCCGGCTGTTTTCATACATAGTCACTATATCTTTGCCGGCGGCGCGCAAGCCGTAACGCACACCGTCATAACGCGCCAGATTGGAAGAAGCCTCTGCCGGCGCGATAATATAATAGCTTGCCAGCGCATATTTGGTATGCGGCAGCGATATTTCCACAATTTCTGCCCCGGCAGCGCGCAAAATAGCGCAGCCTTTGCGCCATAAAATATCAATTTCATCAGCCATGCCGCCAATGCAATATTCTTTTGGAATGCCGATTTTCATACCTTTGACGGAGCGCCCCAGCACAGCCTCATAATCCGGCACCGGGATATTAACGGAAGTGGAATCCTTTTTGTCATAAGAAGCCATGGATTTCAGCATAATAGCGGCATCACGCACAGTGCGGGCAATCGGCCCGGCCTGATCCAGCGAAGAGGCAAAGGCAATCATGCCCCAGCGCGAACAACGGCCGTAAGTCGGCTTTAGCCCCACTGTGGCGGTAAAGGCCGCCGGCTGGCGAATGGAACCGCCCGTATCTGTGGCCGTGGCGCCGGCGCATAAATGTGCCGCCACGGCGGCGGAAGAACCGCCGCTTGAGCCGCCGGGAACAAGCGGCTCAGCCGAGCCTTTGCGCCGCCACGGATTGACAACTGCGCCATAACAGGAAGATTCATTGGAAGATCCCATAGCCAGCTCGTCCATATTGAGCTTGCCCAGCATAACAGCGCCGTCTTGCCATAAATTGGCGGTAACAGTGGATTCATAAGGCGGCTTGAAGCCGGCCAGAATATGGGAACACGCCTGCGTATGCACATTTTTTGTGGCGAATAAATCTTTAATGCCGAGCGGAATACCTTCCAGCGGCCGCGCTGTACCGGCGATAAGGCGCGCATCGCTTGCTTTCGCCTGCTCACGGGCATAATCCTGTGTTTCCGCGACATAGGCATTAAGCGCTTTATTGCCCTTATCTATTGCCGCCAGATAGGCCTCTGTCACTTCGACAGCCTTGATTTCCCTCTTTTGCAATTTATCCCGCGCCGCGGCAATGGTCAGTTCCGTCAAGGCAGATATATTGGTTGATTTATTCATTATTTATCCTCACGGAATATCAGGCTTCAACCCGGCCAGGCGGTCAACCCCGCCGCCGCTTCATATTATTATAGTCTCAAACTGCCGGAACAAAGCAAGAGCAAACCACGCGGCACCTTTTGCCTTGATTGGGAAAGCGAAGCAAAAAGCATAAAAGGCCGGCCAGCCGGCACCGGCGCGGCTGCCCTTTGGCTATTGCCCTATTCCACCACTTTCGGCACCAGAAAAAAGCCCTCTTCCGTCAGCGGCGCATTGGCTAAAATATCGGCCTGTTTATGGCCGTCAGTCACTTTATCGGCGCGCATGGGCAGCACCGCCTGCACCGGCGATACCATCGGCTCTATCCCGGCAATATCCGCTTCATCAAGCAGCAGGCCCCAATCCAGCACGGCATTCAGCTCGGCGGTCACTGCCTCTGCCTCTTGCTTATCAAAAGTAATGCGCGCCAGATACGCTATATGTTTGACCGTTTCCACATTAACCGACATAAAGCCTCCGCAACAGGTTTTGCCTGCTTATAATCTCTGCGCGCCGCCGGCGCAACAGGCCGTTAAAATTCCAGCATTTCGCCGATTTGCGGCGCTTTCACTTCTGTCTGCGCCCCTTTCATTGCCGTTATAAATTTATCTGCCGTTTGATCCAATAATGGGAAAGTGCCGTAATGGCAAGGAAGAGCATAGCGCAAATTCAAATAACGGCGGCAGGCCAGGGCCGCTACCGCCCCGCCCATAGTAAAGCAATCGCCAATCGGCACCAGGCCGATAACCGGCCGATGCAGTTCATCAATCAGCTGCATGTCGGAAAAAATATCCGTATCGCCCATATGATAAACAGTCGGCGCCTCGGTAAAATGAAAAATCAGGCCGTTAGGATTGCCGAGCGAAGAGGATAGACCGTTTTCCTCCATTACCGCAGAAGAATGCAGGGCATTGACAAAAGTCAGCGTATAAGTTTCATGCCGCTGGGTGCCGCCCGTATTGCCCGGCATTATCCGCTCAACACCGCGCGCTTTGAGCCAGGCCGCCAGATCGGCATTGGCTGAGACCGGCACATTTTTCTCGCGCGCCAGGGCGATTGTGTCACCCAGATGATCACCATGGCCGTGGGTGAGAGCAATATGAGTCAGGCCTTCTGCCGCTTTATACATATCAAGCCCTGCCGCCGCCAATTTGGCATTGCCGCTTAAAAACGGGTCAATCAAAATGACGGCTTCCCCGACCTCTATCCGAAAGGCAGCATGGCCAAGCCAGGTAATTTTCATGCGCTTTCTCCTTGGAACTGACACATTTTGCCGGCACTAACCGCCAGCCTGACAGCGCCGGAATCAGAGAAATAGCGGAACCCGCAAGCCCGGCGGCAATTACAGGCCGGCACGGCCGGCAGAACCTTGCCGTCTTCTATAGCAAAATGCTATAAAAAAGACAATAAAGGCAAAGCCGCAGGAAAAAGGCAAGTAAAATACTATGCCGGTGATTGATATAAAGGACGCTTATCGCTTTTTGCAGCCGGGCAAAAGCCTGGTCGGCCTGGATCTGGGCAGCAAAACCATCGGCATTGCCGCCTCGGATCTGGGATTGCGTTTTGCCAATCCGCGTCCAGTATTAAAGCGGGTAAAATTTGCTCAGGACGCCGCCGCTCTATGCGCTGTTTTTGAGCGTGAAGCGGCGGCGCTGGCTGTTATCGGCCTGCCGTTTAATATGAATGGCAGCAGCGGCCCGCGCGTGCAGGCCACCCGCGCTTTTGTCCGCAATATGGAGGCTGTGACCGCCATTCCCTTTATTTTTTGGGACGAACGGCTCTCTACTGTGGCGGTTGAGCGCAGCATGATTGCCAATAATGTTTCCCGCGCCAGGAGAAGCGCGCGGATTGATTCGGCCGCTGCCGCTTTTATCCTGCAGGGGGCGCTGGATCGGCTGCATTTTTTAAGGCCGGCATAAAGGCGGGATAAACGGGATTGTCACCACGCATAATTTGCCGCCTGTTTACGCTCAAACAGGCTTCACAGCCACTGCCCTTTGCTGTATAAAACGCATTTGCCATGAAAAAATCTTCTCCCCCCTCTCTGCCTTTCTGCCCGGATTTGAGCAGCCTGACTGCTATTCGGCCTTTATCACCGGCGCAAATTACCGCCCTGCTCGACCGGGCGGAAAATTATATTGCCCTGTCGCGGCAGAAAAACAAAAAACAGCCGCTTTTCAGCGGGCGGACACAGATTAACCTGTTTTTTGAAAATTCCACCCGCACGCGCTCTTCTTTTGAGATTGCCGGGCAGAGGCTGGGTCTGGATAATGTTTCTATTGATATTGACCATTCTTCTGTCGGCAAGGGCGAAACCCTGCTGGATACGGCGCTGACCTTAAATGCCATGCAGCCTGATATTGTGGTGCTGCGCCATAATTGCTCCGGCGCGGCTGATTTTCTGGCGCCAAGGCTGGATTGCGCCTTGATCAATGCCGGTGACGGCACGCATGAGCACCCGACTCAGGCGCTGCTGGACGCTTTAACTATTCGCCGTGCCAAAGGCCGGCTGGCAGGGCTGAATATCGCTATTTGCGGCGATATTCTGCATTCGCGCGTGGCGCGCTCCAATCTTTTCTGCCTTGGCCTGCTGGGGGCCAGGCTGCGGCTGATTGCCCCCTCTACCCTGCTGCCTGCCGGTATAGAGCAGAGCGGGGCAGAAATTTTCCACTCTATGGCAGAAGGTTTGCAAAATGTTGATGTCATTATCGTGCTGCGGCTGCAAAAGGAGCGTATGACCGGCGCTTTCTTCTCCTCCGAGCGGGAGTATTTCCATTTTTTCGGCCTTGACGCAGCGAAACTGGCGCCGGCAGCGCCGGATTGTCTGGTGCTGCACCCCGGGCCGATGAATCGCGGCGTGGAAATTGCCTCTGCCATTGCTGACGGCCCGCGCAGCCTGATCCGTACTCAGGTAGAAAACGGTGTGGCCGTGCGCATGGCGGTGATTGAGGCTTTGCTCACAATGCGTGACTATCAGCCTGCCGGAGCCAAGGCCGCGCGTGGAAACAGGCCGGCCGGGCAAAAGGCGGCCGGCGGGAAAAGCAGGGTATGAAACTATGGTAAAGCCCCTTATTTTCACTAATGCGCGGATTATCGATCCTTCCCGCCAATGTGATGAATATGGCAGCCTGATTGTGATAGAGGGCAAAATTGCCGCTGCCGGAGCGCAAGCGCATAATCAGGGCCGGCCGGAGGGGGCAAAACATTATGATCTCGGCGGCCGGGTTGTTATTCCCGGTCTGGTGGACGGGCGCGCCTTTATCGGCACGGCCGACAGCCTGCCGGGTGAAACAGTAAAAACTACCGGGGCAGCGGCAGCGGCAGGCGGGGTTGCGGCTCTTGTCGCCGTGGCGGAAAAGGGTGGCGCTCCGGCTGATACTGTCACCGCTATCCGCGCTCTGTGCGCCGCCGGGCAAAACGGTTCTCTTGTGCCGATTTATCCTGTCGCGGCGCTGACCAAAGGCATGGAAGGGTGTGAATTAACCGAATTCGGCCTGTTGCGCGCCGCCGGTGCCATAGCTTTGGCCGAAGGGCATGAGACCTTGCGCAATAGTGCAATTTTGCGCCGGGCGTTCCAATATGCGCGCGATTATGATTTGCCGGTCATGCTGGAGACACAAGAGGCGGATTTAAGCGCCGGAGCAGTAATGACAGAAGGCTGGCAGGCCAGCTTTATGGGGCTGCCCGCCGCGCCGCGCGCCGCAGAGGCCATTGCCCTGCAGCGCGATATGGAACTGGCGCGTCTGACCGGCGTGCGCTATCACGCCGCCCATATTTCCACCGCGCCGGCAGTTGAGATAATCAGACAGGCCAAGGCTGAAGGTCTGGCTGTCTCCGCCGCCACTTCTATTAACAGTCTGAGCTTTAACGAAACCGCTATCGGCGCTTATGACAGCGCCTGGCGTTTCTTCCCGCCCTTGCGGGCGGAGGAGGATCGCCAGGCGCTGATTGCCGCTATCGCCGACGGGGTAATCGATGCTGTTACTTCCTGCCATGAACCGCGCAGCGCAGACGCCAAAGCGCGCCCTTTTGCCGCGGCGGCAGCGGGCGCTGTCGGGCTGGAAAGTCTGCTGCCTGCTGCCTTGCGCCTTTACCACAGCGGTCATATATCGCTTTTGCGGCTGATTGAGGTTTTATCTACGCGCCCGGCACAAATTTTCGGCCTGCCGGGCGGCACATTGCAACCAGGCGCAGCGGCGGATTTCGCTATTCTGGATTTAGAGGAAACATGGCTTTTTGCCAAAGACAAACTGGCTTCAGCCTGCAATAATACGGCTTTTGACAAAATGCCGTTTCAGGGGCGCCTTATAGCCGGCTTTATTAACGGCAAAGCCGTTTATGAGCGCAATTTATCCAATCTGTCCGTCCTGTAAGGCGGGCAAATATGCAAGGAGCACAGCCTATGTCTTTTCCCCCCGATATTGTTGCCCTGCATAATATCGGGCCCGGCTGGATTGCGGCGGCCGCAATTTTCGGTTATTTACTCGGCTCAATTCCATTCGGCCTGATTTTTACCCGCCTTGCCGGGCTGGGTGATGTGCGCGCTGTCGGCTCCGGCAATACTGGAGCAACCAATGTTCTGCGGCTGGGCAATCGTAAAATTGCCCTGGCTACTTTGCTGTGTGATATAGTAAAAGGTGCCCTGCCCGCCGGTTTTTTTGCTTTTATCGCTTTTAATCTGGGGACATTTGCCGGTTTTTTTGCCGTTATCGGCCATATTTTCCCCATTTGGCTGAAATTCAGGGGCGGCAAAGGCGTTGCCACTTATTTGGGCGTATTGCTCGCCGTTTCATGGTTCTGCGCCCTGCTCTTTGCTCTTGTCTGGCTGGGCACAGCCCGGCTTGGCCGCTATTCTTCTCTTGCTGCTTTGCTTGCCGCTTTCATCACTCCGTTTTTTGCCTTTTTCACTGTGCCTTATTTTTCTTTTCTATTGCTCACTCTGCTGGCTATCCTTATCATCGGGCGGCATAAAGACAATATAAAGCGGCTGTTAAACGGCACGGAAAGCCGGATAAACAGCAAAAAAGCGTGACTATCGGCCAAATTTACTCCGCCGGGGGCGGCAATTATGCAGATGGAATCAGAAGAAATTTTATGCCGGCTACAGCTTATCCGCAGTGAAAATATCGGGCCGCACAGTTTTGCCGCTTTGCTTGCCCGTTTCGGCTCGGCCAGAGCGGCGCTGGAGGCTTTGCGCAGCGGCGCAGCCCTGTTGCCGGGTAAAGCAGCCAGACGCCCTGTCCATTTGGCCAGGCGCGAGGCAGTTGAGCGTGAACTTGCTTATGCTGAAAAAACCGGCACGCGCTTTATTGCTTTGGGTGAGGCGGATTATCCGCTTTACCTCAAAGAGAGTGATAATCCGCCGCCGCTTATTGCCGCAAAAGGCAATATTAAATTGCTGCAGCGCCGTTCACTGGCGATTGTCGGCTCACGTTCAGCTTCTGCCATTGGCCAGCGTCTGAGCAGCCTGTTTGCCCATGCTTTGGGCGAAGCGGGTTTTGCCATTTGCTCCGGCTTTGCCCGCGGTATTGACAGTTGCGCTCATAAAGCCGCCTTAAAAAGCGGCACAATCGCTATTGTCGCCGGCGGGGTTGATTATGTTTATCCGGCTGAAAACGGCAAATTATATCAGGAAATTCTGGCGCAAGGCGGCGTCTTTTTAAGTGAAATGCCGCTGGGCTTTCAGCCGCGCGCTGCCGATTTCCCTCGCCGCAACCGGCTTATCGCCGCTTTATCCCTGGGCTTGCTGGTGGTTGAAGCCTCTGAGCGTTCAGGTTCGCTCATTACCGCCCGTTATGCGGCTGAGGCCGGGCGCATTGTCTTTGCCACTCCCGGCTCACCGCTTGATCCGCGCGCCAAAGGCACAAATAGCTTGATAAAAAACGGCGCCTGTCTGGTAGACAGACCGGAAGATATTATCGAAATTTTAACTCCGCTGACAGGCCGGCATGGCGGCAGTGCGGCCGCTGACGATGTTACACTATTTGCCCGGCCCGATAAAGCGCAGCAGCATTTTGCCGCAGGTGCCGCGATAATGGCAGATGAAGAGGAACCGGCAATTTCTGCCGCGCCGCCAGAGCGCGAACCGCAATATAACATAATCGCGCCGGAAGGAGGAAGCGGCGCGGCAAAAACCGCAAGCGCAATGGATAGAGGCAGTCCGGAACTCCCAATCCGACCACCCGCTGCTACAGCCGCGCCAATCACTGCTGCCGCAGATGCAAGGCACGAAAGCGCAGAAGATTTAACAGAAGCAGAAAGACAGTGCCTGCAACAAAGCCTGTCGCTCACGCCAATCGCCATTGACAGCCTGGCGCGCGCTACACAAATCCCGCTGTCACGCCTTTATCTCGGATTGATGGAGCTTGAGCTTGCGGGGCGCCTTGTTCGCCATAATGGCGGCATGGTTTCGACCCTGCCGGATTGACGCCGTTTTGCTGCGCATACCGGCGCGTGTTCTTTCAGCTATGCCGGTTATTGCCTGCGCTGCTGCTTTGTTGCTTTTATCCCTATTTCCGGCGTCCGTTTTTCCAATATCAGCCTTGTTCCCGCCGGAGATTTTATCCTCCAGAAAATTGCGAGCTTCATCGCTTGCCATATCAAATAAAAGCGCCAGAGACGGAACAAAAACACCTTGCGCCATTTTCTTCATTTCGTCTGCCATCTGCATTAAATAGCGAATAGTGGCTTGCCTGTTATCCATATGCGCAGTCATATTGCTCTCCGAAATATCGTCAACAGCGTCAGCACAATCTTAGGTAGAGCAAGCTTACTCCCCTTCAAGCCCGGTATCTATCTTTGCTCCCCGGCCTTGTTGCCGCAGCTTATAAGTTTGTCCGCATATTCCAGGTCTTATGGCAAGCTTCTGGTTTTAAAAGAGTTTTTTTTCTCATATCGCGGTAAATTACCGCCTTGCTCCATAATCCGGCTTGTAAATCCGGAAAGACAACTCTATCTTGGAAGCTCGCGGAATTCCGCCGGAGACGAATCAACAAGGCGCCAGTATAAATGGGCTTGCTTTATGTCTTCTTTACCTTTTGTAAAAAATTTTATGGTTCCAGATTAAATATTCTCCTCAGGATTTCGCACAACGGGGCAGTAACCCCGTTTTAGAGACCGCTAAAATACTCAGGCAGCAACAGGCGGAGCGTTCCGCCTAAAATTCAAGAAAGCCAAAATGGATATTGTTATCGTTGAATCCCCGGCAAAGGCCAAAACAATCAATAAATATCTGGGCAAAACCTATAAAGTTCTTGCCTCTTTCGGCCATATTCGCGATTTGCCGGCCAAAGACGGCTCGGTTCTGCCTGATGATGATTTTGCCATGAAATGGAGTATTGATAAAACGGCGGAAAAGCGGGTGGCGGAAATTGCCCAGGCCGTGAAAAATGGCGACAAACTTATTCTGGCAACCGACCCTGACCGTGAGGGTGAGGCGATTTCCTGGCATATTCTGGACGTTTTGCGCCATAAAAAACTGTTGAAAGACAAGCCGATTGAGCGCGTTGTTTTCAACGCTGTCACCAAAACCGCGGTGCTCAATGCCATGGCTCACCCCCGCGCGATTGACGCCAATCTGGTTGATGCTTATCTGGCGCGCCGGGCGCTGGATTATCTGGTCGGCTTTACCCTTTCTCCGGTTTTATGGCGCAAATTGCCGGGCGCGCGTTCAGCCGGGCGGGTGCAATCTGTGGCGCTGCGCCTGATTTGCGACCGTGAGCTGGAAATTGAGCGTTTTATCCGCGAAGATTACTGGCTGATTGAAGCTTTGCTGAAAACAGTGCGGGCAGAGTCTTTCCCCGCCCGTCTTATGTCTTTTAACGGGCAAAAAACCGGTCGACTGGATATTAAAACCGCGGCGGAGGCCGAGCATATGCGCGCCGTTCTGGACGGTGCCCGTTTTGCTGTTACGGATTTGCAGGCAAAACCGGTTAAACGCCACCCGGCGCCGCCTTTCACCACCTCCAGCCTGCAGCAGGCGGCCTCTTCCCGCCTGAGCTTTTCTGCTGCCAGAACCATGCAAATTGCCCAAAAACTCTATGAAGGCGTAGATATGGGCGGAGAGACAGCCGGGCTTATCACTTATATGCGAACGGACGGCGTGCAAATGGCACCGGAGGCCGTTGCCGCTGCCCGCAATGCGGTTAAAGACATATTCGGACAAAATTATCTGCCGTCAAGTCCGCGCCATTATGCCGCAAAGGCCAAAAACGCGCAGGAAGCGCATGAAGCCATTCGCCCGACAGATTTTCAACGCCGGCCGGAGCAGATGGCCGCTTTTCTGGCCAAAGATCAACTGGAGCTTTACCGGCTTATCTGGCAACGCGCTCTTGCCAGCCAAATGTGCCCGGCCGATATTGAGCGCACACAAGTGGATATTGAAGCCCGCAATGGTGAAACACAGGCTTTATTGCGGGCAACCGGGCAGGTCACCCTGTTTGAGGGTTTTCTCGCCGTTTATAAAGATAATCAGGAAGAGAAAAAAGACAGTGACAGCGCCGATTCGGCTGAAGCGGAACTGCGTCTGCCGCGGATAGAGGCCGGGGAGGCAGTGGATAAAGAGAAAATCACTGTTTCCGAACATACAACCGAGCCGCCGCCGCGTTATTCTGAAGCTTCGCTGATTAAAAAAATGGAAGAATTGGGCATTGGTCGCCCTTCCACTTATGCCGCCACTTTAACCACATTGCGTGACCGCGATTATATTCTTATTGACAAGCGGCGCTTGACGCCGGAGCCGCGCGGCCGCATTGTCACCGCTTTTCTGGAAAATTTCTTTAACCGTTATGTCGAATATGATTTCACCGCCGATCTGGAAGAGAAACTGGATCTTATTTCTGACGGCAAGCTGGAATGGAAAAATGTGCTGCGCGATTTCTGGCAGAATTTTTCTGCCGCTGTGGCGCAAACGCAGGATTTGCGCGTGGCACAAGTGCTTGATGTGCTCAATGATGTGCTGGCGCCGCTCATCTTCCCCCCCCGGGCGGAAGGCGGCGATCCGCGCCTTTGCCCTTTATGCGGCAATGGCCGCCTGTCGTTAAAACTGGGGCGTTACGGCGCTTTTATCGGCTGTTCCAATTATCCCGAATGCACTTATACCAAACAATTAAGCGGTCAGCAATCAGCCGAAAATATGGCCGAGCCGGCAGAGATAGCCGCGGCCGGCCCCAATATTTTGGGGCAAGACCCGGCAACAGGCGAAGATGTTATGCTGAAAAGCGGGCGCTTTGGCCCTTATGTGGAGCGCGGCACCGATAAACAGGCCAGGCGCGCCGGCCTGCCGAAAGGCTGGACAGAAAAAGAAATGAATTTGCAAAAAGCGCTGGCGCTGTTGTCACTGCCGCGCGAAATCGGCCCAAACCCCGAAAACGGCAAAATGATAAGTGCCGCCCTTGGCCGTTACGGCCCTTATATTTTATGTGACGGCCAATATGCCAATCTGGATTCGGTGGAAGAAATTTTTACTGTCGGCGTTAACCGCGCTGTCACGCTGCTGGCGGAAAAACAGCAAAAAGGCAAAAGCCGCAGCGGCACTGCGGCGGCGCTCAAAACTTTGGGTGACCACCCGGAAGGCGGGGTGATAGCTGTTTATAGCGGCCGCTACGGCCCTTATGTCAAATGGGGAAAAATCAATGCCACCCTGCCGAGAGAGCAAGACCCGACTGAGATTACGCTGGCAGAGGCCTTGGAACTGATTGCCGCCAAAGCCGGCAAAAGCAGGGGCAAAACGGCGGCAAAAGGTAAAAACGGCGGCAAAAAAACCGGAAAAGAAGGTTGAGTTTTGGCCAAAGCCCCTTCTGCCTCAATAGAAAAGCCTGTTTTACCGGAAAAATCTGCCCTGCTGGCTTTTATGCGTGATAACAGCCAGGCAGGGGAAAAGGATATTGCCAAAGCTTTTGGCCTTAAAGGAGCTTTGCTGCTCCAGCTTGCCGATATGTTGCAGGAATTGCGGGAGGAAGCTTTGCTGCCGGTAAAGCGGGTGGTCAAGCGCGCGGCAAAAACAGCAAAAAAGGCGGAATTGCCGCCAATTTGCGTGCTGGAAATTGTCGCACGTGATAAAGACGGCCTGTTATTGGCGCGCCCTTTCGCCGCAGATACAGCAAAATCTGCCAATAAAAAAAGCCGGGGGCGGCCAAAGCCGGCGATTGAGCCGGCAAGCTCCATTATGATTGCCGTGCTGCCCGGCGCGCGCGCGCCGGCAGCGGGCATTGGCAGCCGTGTTCTGGCCAAAATATTTCCTGCCAAAGGTGAGGATAAAAAGACAGCGCCCTATCAGGGCCGCATTATCCGCATTCTGGCCGCGCAGCCGGCAGCAATTTTGGCCATTGTGCGGCAAAACGGGCAAAATCAGTTTTATCTGGAGCCGACTGACCGTAAACAGGCTGAATTACGGCTTGATCCACAGGCTGCCGCCCAGGTGCAAAGCGGTGATCTGGTGTGGGCTGAGCCGCAAAGTGGCAAATATGGGGCGCAGGCGCGTTTTGCTATAATAAAACAGCATCTCGGCTCGGCGGCTTTAGAAAAAGCGCTGTCAAGCATTGCTCTTTACAGCCATAATATTCCGGCAGAATTTCCGCCGGAAGTTCTGGCAGAAGCACAAAAAGCAACCAGACAAAAACTGTCCGGCAAAAGGCAGGATTGGCGGCATATCCCCTTTATCACTATAGATCCGGCCTCAGCCAAAGATCATGATGACGCTGTTTTTGCCAAAGCCGATATGGATAGCAGCAATAAAGGCGGCCATATTCTGCTCATAGCAATAGCTGATGTTGCCGCTTATGTTTTGCCCGGTTCCGCCATGGATAAAGAGGCGCGGCGGCGGGGCAATTCAGTCTATTTCCCCGACCGGGTCGTGCCAATGCTGCCGGAAGAAATTTCCAATAATCTGTGTTCGCTGCGCGCGGGGGAAGACCGCCCGGCGCTGGCAGCGGAAATTACTATTAGTGCCAAAGGGCGCATAATACGGCATAAATTTCACCGCGTTTTGATACAAAGCCGCGCCGGATTAAGCTATGAACAGGCGCAAGCAGCAATAGACGGCAGCGAGGATAATGAGACCGCGCCGCTATTAGAGCCGGTTTTACGGCCTTTATGGGCCGCCTGGCACAGTTTGCAACAGGCGCGCCATAATCGGCAGCCGCTGGAGCTGGATTTGCCGGAGCGCAAAATTATTCTTGATGAAAATGGCCGTGTCGCCGATATACGCACCATAACCCGCCTTGACGCCCACCGGCTGATTGAAGAATTTATGATTGCCGCCAATATTGCTGCGGCAGAGACCTTGCAGGCGCAGCATCGGCCGCTGCTTTTTCGCATTCATGACAGCCCTTCCCCCACCAAACAGGAAAGCCTGAGAGAATTTTTGCGTATAATCGGTATAAAATTGGCCAACGGCGCGGCTGTAACACCGGAAAAATTCAACCATATTCTGGCGCAGGCCGCCGGGCGCGATTATCAAGCGCTGGTTAATCAGCTCGTCTTGCGCAGCCAGGCCCAGGCAGAATACAGCCCTGTCAATATTGGCCATTTCGGCCTGAGGCTGCGGCATTATGCCCATTTTACCTCTCCCATTCGCCGCTATGCCGATTTGGTTCTGCATCGCAGCCTGATTAGCGCCCTGCATTTGGGCAAAGACGGCATTACCGCAGCGCAAGAGGCAGAGCTGGCGGAAGTGGCTGCCGAGATTTCTGCGACTGAGCGCCGCGCTAGCCTGGCCGAGCGTGACACAAATGACCGTTTGCTGGCACATTATTTGAGCAATCATATTGGCGCGCAATTTAGCGGGCGGATTAACGGTGTTGCCCGCGCCGGTCTGTTTATTACTTTGGATAAAACCGGAGCAGACGGGAAGGTCAACCTGGCTTCGCTGAAAACCGGTTCAGAGCAGGGCGAATATTATCATTTTGATGAAGCGCATTTTGCCCTTATCGGCGAGCATAGCGGCAAAGGTTTTCAATTAGGCGATAATGTGGAAGTGCGGCTGCTGGCCGTGCAAAAAGCCGCCGGCAGCCTGCGCTTTGCCATGCTGTCGCCGCCGAGAAAACTGCCTTTTACCGGCAAATCTTTCCATAAAGCCGCGCGCGGTAAAAAACCGCCCCGCGCCGCCGGCCGCCCCCACAAGTACCGTTGATCTGCCCGCAAACCGCGTTACCCTGCCCGCAGCTTGAATTTTCTGCTGCGCCGATTTAGATTTGCACAGTATATTTACAGCGAATCAGGTGCACTTTATGGCACAAATCGTTATCACCTGTCCTTTTTGCCATGCGCAAAATATGACGATGAAAATTTTTTGGCGTAGAACGCACTGCCTATCCCGATCATACAAATTATGAAGCTATCCGAAATGAACAAGGTATTTAGTCCATGTATATACATACGGCACTTGGTGCAGCCATTTGTCTAAATTGCGGTGTTCCTGTCGGTTTAAGATTAAAATGGCAAAGTAAATCGTGGAGGTAGAAAGAAGATAAAGTTTTTCCAGCTTTGCTTGATGAAGATAATTCTGAAACGCCATACTCCCTCGGGGTGAAATATAGTGTCGCTATTCCGCCACCGCAAAATACGGAACTGAAATATTTACCGGTCGAAGTTCAGAAAGCTTTTACTCAGGCCGAGAAAAATATGACAATGGAAAATTGCGAAGAGCCTGCTGTCATAATGTGTCGCCGCGCCCTTGAAATCGCTATCGGCACGCAATATCCGCATATTACCGGGAAAAACTTAAAAGAAAAAATTGATGGGCTGGAAGCGCAGCATATTATCCCTGCGACAATGAAAGACTGGGCGCATGAAATTCGTTCAATCGGCAATGACGGCGCGCATGGATTATCCGGCGTCACCCGTGCTGACGCTGAAGCAGCACAGGCTTTTGCCGCCGCCTTTTTGCAATATTGCCTTGGCCTGCCGGAAGAAATCCGGCAAAGGCGCGCACAGACTAATGCCGCCGGAAAACGAACCGCCGCAGCCGATGAACCTGTTCCGGCAGAAGGGGCGGACTTCGTCAAAGCATAGAGGCGTGCAGAAGGCCGGCAAGCTGCTAACCTGCGAGGCAAGAGATAGCTTTAAAGCCGCAACTCAGACCGTCTCCCGCCCCGGCCGCAAGCCAAAACTGCCGACTTACCCCTTGGTTCTGGCTGGCAGCCTTCCTCATAACGCAGCGAATTATTATCCTGAGAAAAAATGGTGACTCCGGCGTGACTCGAACACGCAACCTACGGTTTAGAAGACCGTTGCTCTATCCCGTTGAGCTACGGAGCCTTGAGATCGCCGCTTTTCACCGGCAGCCTGTCATGCTTTTATAATAATGCCGGCAAAAAAGCGAATGATTTTTCCCTCTCCGGCAAAATCACCGGCACAGGGTATGCGGGGCATCACCTTGCAGCCCTGCCCGCTCATTTGTCTCAATGTGTCCATGGCTGCTTTCTGTCGGCACGAAAATTATCACTATAAGCAATTTTTTGCCGCGCTACCGGCTGCGGCTCGCTTATATAATAGGCAATATTGTTTTTTTCAGCAAAAGCAATGGCTTCTTCTTTTGTATTAAAGCACAGTCTTACCTCTGCCTGCATATCCAGACTGGAAGTATAGCCCATTAGCGGCTCTATCAATTTCGGGCTTTGCGGCTCGTAGCACAAAACCCACGCGCTTTTATGCGCCCGCCCTGATTGTGTGGCAGTTTTAGCCGGGCTGTAAATATGGGCAAGCATAATATCTCCCTCGCACAGAATTGAGGCTTTACTATCTAACATGATATGAGTGTCAAGAAAACCGCTATTTACGCCGGGAGAGAAATTCCGGGGCTAAAAATCGGGCCGGCAGCAGGAAAAATGGTCGGAGCGATAGGATTTGAACCTACGACCCCCTGATCCCAAATCAGGTGCGCTACCAGGCTGCGCTACGCTCCGCCTTTTGGGCTGAAAAACCACAAGGGCTTTCTCCTAAAGTTTTCCCTGCCGGAATGCAAGCTTAAAAACAGTAAAAGCAGCAAAAACCGCTCGCTGCGGCCGATATAATATATTCACCGCCATATCCTTATTATAAAAGCAGGCTTGTCTCCTCATTTTTATCGCCGGCAGTCATGGCCGCCAGAACTTCTGCCGCCAGCGAGCGGCTGATCCGGCTTTGGCGCTCCAGCGCCAGATTATCAAGGCACATCACTATTGCCGCCAGCCTGGCCGGAGAACGCTCACTGCGATTTAAAATAAAGCGGAGAATATCCGCCTCTACCAGAAGCTGCCTGTCGGCAAATAATTTTGCCAGCACAGCCTGGAGCAATATATCATCGGCAGCATTGATTTCTGCCAGATTGACAGCCCTCAGCCGCGAAGCCAGATCAGCCAGCCTGACCGGCCACAAAGCCGGGCGGGTTCGCGCTGTCATGAGCAGCGCCGCTTGCGGATTTGCCGCCTGTACCTGCCGCACAATATTGATCAGATGGAACAGGCTGACCTCGTCAAATGTGCCGCTATCCATATCTTCCAGCAAAACGGGGATACCCTGCGCCGCAATATTGGCCGCTTTGTCCAGCCGGTTTTTATCACCCTGCACCGCATAGGCCTGCGCCGCCCAAACCGCCGCCAAATGGCTTTTGCCTGAAGCTTCTCCCCCCACCAGAATAGTGACGGGAGACGGCCAGTGCGGCCAGGATTCCAGCATTTCAAAAGCCTTGCGATTGGCCATACTGACAATAAAATTATCGACACTGAAAGGCACTGGCGAACCAAGCGCCAAAGGCAACTGCCGCGGCACGCCAAAATCGCTTTTATTTTCAAAACGCGCATCAAGCGGCAGCAAAGGCTGCTTTATCTCCATAATCAGCCCTTGTTACCCTCACCTTCATAAAAAACAGAAGTCAGATAGCTGTGCAAAGCAAAGCGAACCAGAACGCCAATAGCCGCAGCAGCGGGGACGGCAATCAACATGCCGGTAAAGCCGAAAAGCGAACCAAAGGCAAATAAAGCAAACATCAGCCAGACAGGGTGCAGACCGACAGAAGAGCCGACCAGCTTCGGCTGTAGCACATAGCCTTCCAGAAACTGGCCAACCAGAAATACGCCGACAACAGCGGCAATCCACGGCCATTGCTCCGGCCAGTACTGGATACAGGCCATGCCGGCCGATAAAAGCAGGCCAATAGTGGAACCAACATAGGGAATAAAGGCAATAAGACCGATAAACAGGCCGATAAGCAGGCTGAAATTCACCCCGCATAAAGTGAGCATAACAGCATAATAACAACCCAGAATCAGGCATAATGTGCCCTGCCCGCGAATAAAGCCGGCAACAGCGCGATTCATTTGCCAGACAATGGCATGGACAGTCTGCAAACGATTACGCGGTATCCACGAATCAACTGCGCCAACCATTTTCTGCCAATCCAGCAACATATAAAAAGCGACAACCGGGGTGACTACCATCAAGGTCGCCATACCCATTAGCGCTTTGCTGGAACTCCATAAAGACGGCAAAATTGTTTTTAGCAAATTAGCGGCCTGCCCCAGGAGAGAACTCACACTGCTCTGCAAATTGGAAATATCAATGCCAATATATTGGCGCAGCCATTTTGTATCATGATGAGCAAAAATATTTTGCAAACGACTGAAATAATCAGGCAGATTTTTAATAACCCCAAAAAGCTGTTCACTTAAAACCGGAACCAGCAAAATCAGCGCCGCGGCCAGCACAATAACGGCAACAAGCACAATCATTACTGTTGCCCATAATCTGGAAATGCCGATTCTTTCACAAAATTCTACAATCGGATTAAGAAAATAAGCCAGCACAAAACCGGCGACAAAAGGCAAAAGAATATCAGCAAAAACAAATAAAAACAGGGCGAAAAACACCATAACCCCCAGCCAGAACAAAACGCGGCGCAAATTGCCGCCAAAGGGGATAATCATCACCTCGCCCATGCCCATAGTCTGCATTTCTGCTTCCAGCGCCCGAGCGGCCAGATTGCGGCCGGGCTTAACCTGACCGGATTGCGCGGCTTTCTCCTTGTTTTTATTGCTGTTTTTCCTTTTAGCAGCGGCAATAACTGTGCGACCCGGCAATGACCTTTTTAATGAGGATTTGGCCATATCTTCCCTGTCAGGCTGCGCTTTTTGCTTTGCAGGGGCAGCTTTTTTGTTTTTGTCGCTCATATTACCTGATATTTCCCGGATTCGCTTTTACTCAATCCCCAGTCTTTATTGCGGTGCAAGCTGATTTTATAACCGCCAATACTATCATCACCGGCGGTTATAAAAAATTACCCTTTATTGAGAATAACCTGACCGCCGGTTAAAACCAAGCGCAAAATAAAGCACGCTCACTCACCGGCGGCAAGCGGCAGAATTATGCACATTTTACATAAGCGGAAAAAGGGTAAGGCTGGTTCGAGTCCCGCAGCAATGGATACACTGCTTGAACCGGCATCAGGTGAAAAGCCGGGCGCGGCCACGGCGTAGATAGTAGCTGGCTTGCGGGCGCTGTCCTGGACAACGGACGGGCTTAATTCGAATTGGCAGAAAATTAAAAAGCACTTGGAAAGCGGCGGTAAGATCGGAAAGAAACTGACACTGAAGGGGCTTCGACACACAGGAGCAAGCATATTGGCTGAAATGGGATATGATGACCGAACTATTGCCGATATGCCTGGTCAGCGCACTATAGCTATGGCGCAACATTATTCGCGCCGGGCAAATCGCTCAAAAAACTGTCGGGCGTGGTAGAGAATTTTGAGGCAGAAATAAACATAAGGCAAACAAAAATTATCAAACCTGCCTGAAAAAGTGTCAAACCTTCTATCAGAAATCAGGGAAGTAATGAAAAATGGCAGTAAAAACAACTGATTATCTGGTGCCCCCAGACGGACTTGAACCGCCGACCCCCTGATTACAAATCAGGTGCTCTACCAACTGAGCTATAAGGGCTTTAGCGCCTCATTTATCATAAAGCGGCACGCAAGGTAAACAAAAAAAGCAATCTTCCTGCTAAAATAATTCGTTACTATCAGGCCGCAATGAATAAAACAGTTACGGCTTTTCCTCGATCAAACTGCTGCTTGTGCCCCAGCTCGGGTGCCTCCACTCGGTTGGCGGCAGCAATAAATTACGCTTTTCAGGGGCCTTATCTTTATCAGGCAAAGCTGACAAACCGGGTTTATTCACCTCCGGCCCGGCATTTGCCGGAGCAGAAGCCTGCTCCTCTTGCCGCGCCTTTTTTAAAGCCCGCCATTTGGAAACATTGCTATTATGCTCACCCAATGTCGCCGAAAAAATATGCCCGCCACTGCCATCGGCAACAAAATACAAATCTTCTGTCTGCGGCGGATTGGCAACAGCCAATAGCGAATCCCGCCCCGGATTACAAATCGGCGTTGGCGGCAAGCCGAAAATTTTATAAGTATTATAATCTGTCTCCTGCTCCAGATCCGAGCGATAAATCGGCCGGCCGGCCGGCCGGCCCTGCCCGCCAAAAATACCGTAAAGAACTGTCGGATCGGATTGCAGCCGCATATGCTTTTTCAGCCGATTATAAAAAACTGCGGCAATACGCGGCCGCTCAGCCGCAATACCGGTTTCCTTCTCGACAATAGAAGCCAGAATTACCATTTCTTCCCGGCTTTTCAGCGGCAAATCCGCAGCGCGGCGCGCCCAGATTTCCTCCACCATATGCGCCTGCCCGGCCGCCAGACGCCGGATAATTTCACGCCGTGCCGTGCCGCGGATAAAATGCACCGTATTAGTCATTAAACTGCCCTCAGGCGGCAGATTTTGCGGCAAATCGCCGGTTAATAACGGCTCTTCCGCCAATTTTGCAAAAATCTGGGCAGTGGTCAGCCCCTCAGGCACAGTTATAGAGTGCTGCACACTGCGGCCGCGCACCAGAATATCGACAATATCCCGCATCGAGGCCCCCGCGGGAATTTCATATTCCCCCGCTTTTAACAATTTGCTTTTATCTCCCAGATAAGTTCCATAAACAAAAACCGGCGCATTTTTAATAATATTCTGTTTTTTCAGCAAATCAGCAATAGCCTGAATCCCGAAGCCGGGGGGAATCAATATTGTCTGCGCCTGTTCCAGGCTGCCCGGCCGATCATAAAGATTTTTAATGCCATAAAGAGCCAAAGCCGCCGCCAGAATAATAAAGGCAGCCAGCATAAAAATAAAATTACCAAAAACAATCAAGGGATTATGCGCTGTTTTAGAGCGCATATCAGCAGCGGCGACTGCGGCTGGTGCGCTTGAAGCCCGGCGGCGCCTGAAAACAGGAAAAAATTTCGGCCTGTTACGAGCTTTTACACTTTCGCCGGCATGAGCAGACCTCAAAGCCGGCTCATTGGAACCGGGCTTTATAGTGGAGTTTCCCTCATTTTCCGGCCCTGTAACCGGATTTTTTTCCTGTTTCATTATCAAAATACACCGCCTGCTGAGACGAACCAACAGGCCGCCTTGCCTGATAAATATATTTTCTGCCTTTGGCCAAAAACCGCAGCACCTGAATCGGTGGCACCCAAACCGCTATTTATAATATATAAAAGCATAGGCGCCTGCCAAGCATTACCGGCAGGCAAGTTTGACAATAGATTTTACGGCAAATAAATTTTCATACCTTTTGCAAATGCGCCTCACAAATTTGCCGGACACGTTCCTGCAAGGTTTCAATGCGGCTAAACAGCCATTGTAACTGCAGAGCGGTGATTTTATAATGCGGCGAATAGCGCCCCTCAACATAAGCGCGGCGCAACAGCTCAAAACAGCGCTTATAGGCGCGCTTGTCCTGCGGCCAGACAGTGGCCAGTTCCGGCGCCAGCGCATTGGTCATTGAGCGCAATTTACGCAAATTATGCAGCTTGGGGCTGTAAAGCGTTAGTGTTAATAGCAGGCAATGATAAATGCTTTCCGTGGCTTGATGGGCTTCAAAAGCAGCAATCCTCATAGCTGTGCCCATTACGCCTTTTGATTGACGTAAAGAGATTTTGGCAAGTTCCAGCCGCCATAGAGAGGTTCCGTAATATTCGTTAAAATATTTCTGCGCCTCTTCATATTGCTGTTTTTCTGTCATATTGCCGGGGGTGGCCAGCCGGTAGCCTGGCTCAGCATAAAGCGTCATGCCGTCTCGCAAAATATCGAGAAAGAAAGGCCGGCCGATTTTAAGCTGGGCATTCACATCATAATAGCTATGGACAATAAACTCGACCGGCACGTTTATCCGCTTGAGCACCAGCTCTTCGCGCAGCAAAACCCCTTCCACATGATACCAGTTTTCCGGTGCTGCCGCTTCCTTATTATTGACAATAATCAGCAAATCATAATCGGAATTATAGCCGCTTTTGCGGTCTATCACCTGCTTGCCGCGGGCATAAGAGCCAAACAGGATAATTTTTAAAATCCGGCCGCGGCGCAGGGCCTGGCTCGCCTGCGGCAGTTTTGCCGGCTGGAAATTTTCCAGCAGCAGCTTGACGACATAGGCCAGCTCCCGCCGCCGGCGCGGCGGCAAATGGCGCAAACGCTCTTCCAGTGCATTTTCATCAATAAGCATAATCTTTTGTAAAACCGGCAGGAGATACAGGCAAGATAATGTGCGGACTTATGCAAAATTATTTACCGCCGGCACCGGTTTTTGCCGCAAAGACAAGAGCTTTGGCCGCCATGCGCCCGGCCTGGACGCTCGACCCTGTGGCGGCGGGCGTAAAAAGACAGGCCCGGCGTAGTATGACAAAGGCGCCCGGTTTGAGCATAGTTTTTGCAAAAGCAGGCCGAAAACCGCAGCACCTCCGGGATAAAGGCCTCTATAATCAGGCTTTCTCTGTAGAACCCAATTAACCAATGGCACCTTGCACTTGAAATAGCGGTAAAACCAACACCAGCCTATCAGAAACCGAAGGGGCGCGCGTAAGCCGTGCAAACAGCGCCCGGTTTGGACGCTCGACCCTGTGGCGGCGGGCGCAATAAAGAACAGGCGCGCGTGAGCTGTGCAAAATGCAGCCAAGCTGCGCCGGCCAAACTGCCCAATGACAGCACAGCGCCAGTATAGCCTATCAGGAAATGCGGCCAAGCCGCAACGCCGCCTTTGCTCTATGCAGCAAGCATTGCAGTATAGACAATAAGCGCGAATTAACACGCATTATTTTTTCTCCCCTTTCCGAGAAAGAGACAGCGGAGCTTTTGAAATTTGTTGGTGTAAAACTTTCACAGAGGGCAAAAGCCAATCAGTCTCTTCCTTCGATAAGTTGCGCGCCAAGTCCAAAAACTCGCACTGAGAAGGATAAATAGCGACAGAAGCAAAGCCCGGCGGGATTTCGCCAAAAAACTCCGCCATTTTTACAAGCTCGTCTCCTGTAATTCCACAATGACTTCTGCCGGTTGGCGGTTTTTGCATAGGCATAATAGAGGCACTATCTGTGCTTAACGCTCGAGCCAAGGCCGCCGCAACCCCATAGCCGTGTTCTTGCAGCTTTTCGGTAAGCCATACCCTTAAGGTTTTCTGCGAATCTTTTATTTTCATTTCTCTGATATTGCGCATGAGCAACACGGCAAAGACAAGTATCACTTATCGGGGTCATCAATCATGGTAGCTGCAACATCAAAGCAATGGTGAGACAATTTATAAAAAGGCAATCTATATAAAGCTGTTTATCGGGAGCAAAGGTTAAAGGCAAGGATTCGGCACAATTTCTGCACTATAAGACCATAGGCTGACAGTGACGCATAATCAGTGAGGCACTCATGCCGCCAAAGCCGGCTCCTGCGCGCACAAAACAGCAGATAGCGCCCGCCGGCAGGCAAAGCGCAAGCTATGCTCTACCCGGCCACAATAAGCAAATAACAGAGACAAAAAACAGCAACACGCCCACCGCCTGACAGCAAGCCGCTATAATGGGTGGGAGAGACCAATCCGGCGTTACGCTGCGCCTGCCCTGTTTTTCTGACGCGATATTATTATAATGGGATCCTGTGCGCGCAAATTGGCCGCGGCGCAACCGCATTTGCCTTTTTAGCTGACAATATTAGCTGCAAAACAGCAAAACACGCTCACCCGGATTTGGCAAATTTTCTGCCCGGCTTCTGCCGGCAAATCTGCTTTATCGCCACTATAAATCAAGCCTGATAACGGCGCATAATCAGCGAGGCATTTGTGCCGCCAAAGCCAAAAGAATTAGACAAAACCACATCAATTTTGCGCGGCCGCGCTTTATGCGGCACAAGATCAATTTTTGTTTCAACCGAGGGATTATCCAGATTTAATGTCGCCGGGGCAATATTATCACGAATAGCCAGGACAGAAAAAATCGCTTCGGCAGCACCGGCCGCGCCCAATAAATGGCCGATAGAAGATTTGACCGATGACATGGAAACTCTGTCAACCGCTTTGCCCATAACCCGCTCAACCGCCGCCAGCTCAATAGTATCTGCCATAGTGGAAGTGCCGTGAGCATTGATATAATCAATAGCTTCAGGCTTGATAGCGGCCCGTTTAATGGCAGCGCGCATACACCGCTCTGCCCCGTTACCGTCTTCAGCCGGCGCCGTAATATGATGCGCATCGCCCGAAAGGCCGTAGCCGATAATTTCGGCATAAATTTTGGCACCGCGCTTTTTGGCGTGCTCCAGCTCTTCCAGAACCAGAATAGCCGCACCTTCGCCCATAACAAAACCGTCCCGATCCCGATCATAAGGGCGAGAAGCCCGCTCCGGCTCGGCATTATAGGCAGTAGAAAGCGCCCGGCAGGCGGCAAAGCCCGCCATGGAAATACGGTTAACCGGCGATTCTGCGCCGCCGGCCACCATAATATCGGCATCACCCAAAGCAATAAGACGCGCCGCATCGCCAATAGCATGTGAGCCGGTGGAACAGGCGGTTACAACCGCATGATTTGGCCCGCGCAAATGATGTTTTATCGATACATAACCCGAAGCCAGGTTAATAAGCCGCCCGGGGATAAAAAACGGCGAAATCCGCCGCGCCCCGCGATCGCGCAATGTATAGCCCGCTTCAACAATACCCTCGACGCCGCCAATGCCGGAGCCTATCATTGTGCCTGAGACTATCTGGTCTTTTTCTGTTTCCGGGTGCCAATCCGCGTCATTTAGCGCCTGATCGGCCGCCGCCATAGCATAGACAATAAAAGGGTCAACCTTACGCTGCTCTTTCGGATCCATATATAAATCGGCATTAAAACTGCCATTTGTGCCGTCTCCCAAAGGGATACGGCAAGCAATCTGACACGGCAAATCTTCCACATCAAATTCATTTATGCGGCGCGCACCGCTACGCCCCGCAAGAAGCCTCTGCCAACTCTCTTCAACATTACCGGCCAGAGGCGAAACCAGCCCCAAACCGGTAATGACGACGCGTCTCATCATAAGCAACAGCCTGTCAGCAACAAAAACAATAAGGCGGCACCACGCGGCACAAACGAAGTTTACAGAAAGAACCCGTTTTTACGGCCCCGTTTTCCAGCCTGTCAGGCGGAAGCTTTATCGATAAATTTGACAGCATCACCAACTGTCAAAATCGTCTCAGCCGCATCATCGGGAATTTCAACCCCGAATTCCTCTTCAAAAGCCATAACAAGTTCAACCGTATCAAGGCTGTCGGCACCAAGATCGTCGATAAAACTCGCACCCTCGGTTACTTTATCGGCGTCAACCCCCAAATGCTCAACGACAATCTTTCTCACGCGCTCTTGTGTATCACTCATGTCAAAACCTCAATTTAAACCATATTTACCCATGAGTAGCCGCATGGATTATTTTAATCAAGCCATAAATGCCGCAAACAAAGCTTATAACACAGTTTTCTCGGCACAGAAAACCCGCCGGCGGACACTAAACGGCAGGGAAGCGGAACTCATGCCGCCCTCTGCCTGATCACATAATTCCCCGCAGCTCACTCATCTCCCGCCAATATAATCTGCAATCGGCACGGAAATCATATGAGCCGCTTTGCGCGCCTTAGCACGACTTAAAATAATAAGCAAAGGAATTTTAACCCGATACCAATGCTTACCCCGAATTACCGGCTTTTTTCTGCCTTTTCGCCCCTTTGCTTTATCTCACCCGGCCGGCAACAGATTTCTGCCGGGAAATCCTGCCGAAATTATCGGCAAATATTGGCTAAATCATTGCCATACCGCCATTAATATGCAATGTCTGCCCGGTTATATAAGCGGCCTCTTCCGCCGCAAGATAAACAGCGGCAGAAGCAATATCATCACCATTGCCCATGCGCTTTGCCGGAATTTTATCCAGCAAATTCTCCTTGATTTTATCGCTGAGCTTATCAGTCATCGCCGATTTGATAAAACCGGGAGCTATGCAGTTTACCGTCACATTGCGGGCGGCAATTTCCTGCGCCAAAGCTTTGGAAAAACCGATAAGCCCGGCCTTGGCCGCACAATAATTCGCCTGCCCGGCATTGCCGATAACCCCGACAATAGAAGTAATATTGATAATGCGGCCATAATGGCGGCGCATCATGGCATGGACAAATTCCCGCGTCAGGCTAAAAACAGCGGTCAGGTTGACAGCAAGAACCTGATCCCAATCTTCATCACGCATACGCACCAACAGGCTGTCACGCGTGATACCGGCATTATTAACCAGAATATCCAGCTCGCCAAAAGCGGCCGTCACTTTTTCTGCCAGCAGTTTTACCGCCGCGCGCTCAGCCAGATTGGCGGGGAAAATATGCGCTCTCTCCCCCAGTTCTTCTGCCAGAGCGGCCAGCCTGTCGGCGCGCGTGCCGTGCAGGCCGATAATGGCACCTTGAGCATAAAACTGCCGGGCAATAGCCTCACCAATACCGCCGCTTGCTCCTGTAATCAGGGCTTTTCGTCCTTCAAGCTTAAACATTATTTCCTCGCTCAATAAATATTAACGGGCTTATATAATTAACAGGCTTTGCATTTTCCGCGCCCTCTTGCCCGCCGACAATCTGCCTTATGTGCAAACAGGCTCTTTACCCCGCATGTCAATGGCCGAACATTCAGGCCAAAAGGCTTGCCAGCGCTTTTTCTATTTCTCCCGGTGTGCCGACAGCCATTGCAGACAGATCTTGACCGCTGCGCTTTGCCAGACCGGTCAGAACCCGGCCGGCGCCGATTTCATAAATTTCATGCACATTATGGGCAGCAAACCATTCCATTATTTCCCGCCAGCGCACCAGGCCGGTTATTTGCTCAACCAATAAAGCGGCGATTCTGTCACTATTTGTTTCAGGCGCCGCCGAAATATTGGCAATAAGCGGCACAGATGGCGGCTTTTTCTCAGCTTTTGCCAGCGATTCTTTCATAATATTGGCGGCCGGCTCCATTAAAGCCGAATGAAAAGGCCCCGAAACGGGCAATAATAAAGCTCGCCTGGCCCCCTTTTGCTGCGCCCGCAAAACAACCTCTTCTACTGCGCGCTTTGCCCCCGAAATGACAGTTTGCCCGCCGCCATTATCATTGGCAATCTGGCAAATGCCGAAAAAAGCAACCTCACGGCATAAAGCGGCAATCACTGCATTATCCAGGCCAATAATCGCCGCCATAGCCCCCTGCCCGGCCGGAACAGCAGCCTGCATGGCATTGCCGCGAATACGCAATAGCCGCGCCGTTTCCGCCACAGAAAAGGCACCCGCCGCGCATAAAGCCGAATATTCTCCCAAAGAATGACCGGCAACATAAGCGATTTTATCAGCCAGAACCAGCCCCTGTGCTTCCATTATCCGCAAAACGGCAAGAGAAACAGCCATTAAAGCCGGCTGTGCATTGGCGGTTAAAGTCAGCTCTTCTTCCGGGCCGGTAAATATAATGCTCGAGAGTTTCTGCTTAAGCGCTTCATCAACTTCCTCAAACACATAACGCGCGGCGGCAAAATTTTCAGCCAGCGCTTTGCCCATACCGACACTCTGACTGCCCTGCCCTGGAAAAATAAAAGCTTTTTTTGTCAAAAGATCAGCCCCATTTCTTCAAATTTTGCTCTTCTGCCCCGGCTATTTGATCCGTTTCATATTGCCCATCAAACGCAACAAAGATTAAAGGCTCGCCAGTTTGCGGCGAATAGCGGCAATCGCCTGCTCGGCCTTGTCACCCTGCGGCCCGCCGGCCTGCGCCATATCGGCGCGGCCGCCGCCACCCGTGCCGCCCAGCGCCGCGGCACCGATACGCACCAGATCCACAGCACTGACAAGTTTCGTCTTATCTTGCGTCACGCCAATAGTCAGGACAGCTTTTTTATCTTCCGCCAGGCCGATAAAAACCACAATGCCTGATTTTATCTGACTTTTGGCTTGATCTGCCAGCGATTTCAGCTCACGCGACCCCATGCCTGCCACTATTTTTGCCATAAAGGGCAGGCCGTTAATCATTTCTACTTTTTCTGCATTATCACCGACCCCGCCTAAAGCCAGCTTTTTGCGCGCTTCCTGCAAATCTTTTTCCAGCTTGCGGCGCTCTTCCAGCACAACAGCCAAACGCTCCGCCACATTGCGCGGCGCTGTTTTCAGTGCCGCGGCAGCGGCTTGCGCTATTTCGTCCTGCCCGGCCAAATAGCGGCGCGCCGCCGCCCCGGTCAAAGCCTCAATCCGCCGCTGACCGGCAGCAACCGCCCCCTCAGTGATAATATGCAGCAGGCCAATATCGCCTGTTTGCCGCACATGGGTGCCGCCACATAATTCTATCGACCATGCCGGCGCCGGTTTAGAGCCCGTTTCCGGCAGCCCCCCTGCTTCCGCCAGACCCATTGAGACAACCCGCACTTCATCACCATATTTTTCGCCAAACAGCGCCCGCGCGCCCAAAGCACGCGCCTCATCAAGCGCCATAATCCGCGTCTGCACCGGCGTATTTTGCAGGATAAAGCTATTGGCCAAGGCCTCAATCTCAGTTATTTCCTGCTTTGTCAGCGGTTTAGGGTGCGAAAAATCAAAACGCAGACGCTCATCACTGACCAGTGCCCCCTTTTGCGCCACATGATTCCCCAAAACACGGCGCAAAGCCTCATGCAATAAATGCGTGGCCGAATGATTGCGGCGAACAGCAAGGCGCCGTGGCGCATCAATCGCCAATTCGGCCGTATCTCCGGTTTTTATTGTGCCTTTTGCCACTGTGCCGAAATGAACAATCAGACCGTCAGCTTTTTTCCGGGTATTTTCTACCTTGAACAGAAAATTTTTGCCTGAAATTGTGCCGGTGTCGCCGATTTGCCCGCCGGATTCCGCATAAAACGGCGTCTGATTGCATAAAACTGCGGCAGCCTGCCCGGCTTTGACGGAAGCAACTTCCTCCCCGTTGCGCAGCAAAGCCGTTATCGCCGCCTCTGCTTTGTCCGTATCATAGCCCAAAAATTCAACAGCGCCCAATTTATCGCGCAGGCCAAACCAGACAGCCTCTGTCGCTGCCTCACCCGAGCCGGCCCAATGACGGCGCGCCTCAGCTTTTTGCCGGGCCATGGCTTTATCAAAGCCGGCCATATCCACGCCAATATTGCGGCGGCGCAAGGCATCTTGCGTCAAATCCGGCGGAAAACCGTAAGTATCATAAAGCCGGAAAGCAATATCACCGGCCAGACTGTCACCCGCAGCCAGACCGGCGGACTCATCATCAAGCAGGCTCAAGCCGCGCTCCAAAGTTTTGCGAAAACGCTTTTCTTCCAGCTGCAAGGTCTCGGCAATCAGCGCCTGCGCCCGAATAAGCTCCGGATAAGCCTGCCCCATTTCCTGCACCAGAACCGGCAATAACCGCCATAATAGCGGCTCTTTTGCCCCCAATAACTGCGCGTGACGCATAGCGCGCCGCATAATGCGGCGCAAAACATAGCCGCGCCCTTCATTGGCAGGCAAAACACCGTCAGCAATCAAAAAAGCGGAAGAACGCAAATGATCGGCAATGACACGGTGACTGGCCTGCCACTCACCGACAGCCTTGACGCCGGTCGCCTGCTCAGAAGCGTGGATAAGCGCGCGGAACAGATCAATATCATAATTATCATGCACATTTTGCAAAACAGCGGCAATACGCTCCAGCCCCATGCCGGTATCAATAGAAGGGTGCGGCAGATCGCGCCGCTCACCGGGGGCCACCTGCTCATATTGCATAAAAACGAGATTCCAGATTTCAATAAACCGATCGCCGTCTTCATCGGCGCTGCCGGGGGGGCCGCCAAAAATTTTATCGCCATGATCATAAAAAATCTCTGAGCACGGACCACATGGGCCGGTATCGCCCATCGCCCAAAAATTATCCGCAGTGGCAATGCGGATAATTTTATTATCAGGCAGACCGGCAATTTTTTTCCAGAAAGCGGCAGCCTCATCATCTGTATGATAAATAGTGACCAGCAGCTTTTCCGGCTTCAGTTCAAATTCTTTGGTCAACACATTCCAGGCATGATAAATCGCCTCTTCCTTGAAATAATCACCAAAGGAAAAATTGCCGAGCATTTCAAAAAAAGTATGATGGCGCGCCGTATAACCGACATTATCCAAATCATTATGCTTGCCGCCGGCACGCACACATTTTTGCGCCGAAGTTGCCCGCCTGTAAGGGCGTTTTTCCAAACCGGTAAACACGTTTTTGAACGGCACCATACCGGCATTGGTGAACATCAGGCTTGGATCATTGCGCGGCACCAGCGGCGCTGAGGGCACAATTTCATGCCCCTGACGGCGAAAATAATCCAGAAAAACAGCGCGAATTTCATTAACGCTTTTCATCAAAGCACCTTATTTTTCAACAAAATCTGCCTTTAAATCGCCGCCTGCCGTCTGTGCCAAAGCCGGTTTGCGACCTTGGCCGCAACAGGCCATTTTGGCACAATAACTCTGCTTTTTTTACGAAAAAAAACGCCCCTCTGCAAGATATTGCTGCAAAACAGTAAAAAAGCTTGAGGAAAACCGCTTTTCAATATTATAAAACTGCCTGATTGGCGCAATGATACAGCTCATAAGGAAATCTGATTATGCCTGTTATGCCCGGCCTGCCGCCAAAATACTCTGCCGGCTTTACGGTAGTTTGCGGTATTGTTTTTACGGCTGTTCTGGCCTGTATCAGCTTTTTTCTGGCACAAATGCCGTTTTTTGCCAAAGCCGGGTTTGGCTCCCTGACTCTTGCCATTATCATCGGCATGCTTGTCGGTAATACATTTTTTGCCAGGCTCGCCCTTTCAACCGGCCGGGGCGTAGATTTTGCCAAAAACAGATTTTTGCGACTTGGCATTATTTTATATGGTTTTGGCATAACCTTGCAGGAAATCGGCGCTGTCGGCGGCCGCGGCATTATTATTGACATAATTATGGTAAGCGCCGTGTTTTTCTTCGGCCTGTTGCTGGGGCCAAAACTGTTTGGGCTGGATAAAGAAAGCAGTATTTTAATCAGCACCGGCAGCGCCATATGCGGAGTGGCAGCGATAATGGCTGTTGAGCCGGTGCTGAAAACGCCGCCGCCGAAAGTGAGCCTTGCTGTGGCTGCTACCGTGGTTTTCGGCACTATAAGCCTGTTTTTATATCCGTTGCTTTACCCTTATCTGGGTTTTGATTCCCGGCAATTCGGCATTTATATCGGCTCTACCGTGCATGAAGTGGCGCAAGTTGCGGCCGCAGGCAAAGCGGTGAGTGAAGAAACAGCGGCAAATGCCATTATTGTCAAAATGATTCGCGTTATGCTGCTGGTGCCGTTTTTATTGCTTTTATCTGCCTGGCAAGCCAGATGGAGGACAAGAAAAACGGCAAAAGCGGGTCTGACAGCCGGCGCCAACGAAGGCAACCGAGGCAAAATCCTCATTCCGTGGTTTGCCCTGTTTTTTGTGCTGGCTTCTGTCATTGCTTCATTACATATTATGCCGGCTGCTTTACTGCGTTTTTTGCAAATTACCGGCACATTATTATTAACCATGGCCATGGCGGCTTTGGGCCTGCGCACGCATTACAGCTCTATTCGCCAGGCGGGAACAAGACCGCTGGCGCTGGCTTTTGCCTTATTTTTGTTTCTGCTTATTGGCGGCGGATTTATCAATTTTATTATTCTGAAACTTTAAACTTCTTTATATAAGAATATAGGGAGGCGCTTTAATATGATTGCGGTTATAATCAGCTTCACAGGCTCATTCACCCGCACAATCTCTGCCGCTCTTATTATTATGCCTGTTTAAGTTAAGGCGTAAAATACTGCCCCTAAAGCATTGCGGCAATGCCCGGCACTATTGGCAAATAGCGCACGGGGAAAAGCTCACTTGTCTCAAAACGGCTGCCGGTCTTGTGATAACATATCAGCATTTGCTCGCCCTCTGCCGCTCCTATCGGGGCAATCAACAGGCCGTTACCCGCCAGCAGGTCAATAAAGCGCCGCGGCTCCTGCTCGATAGCCGGCCATAAAATAATGCGGTCAAAAGGCCCGCTATCCTGCCGCTCCTGTAAGGCATCGGCATGGCGCAGGATAATATTCCCCCGCCCCAGCGCCAGAAAATTCTGCCGCGCCCGCTCACACAAAGTCTTGTAACGCTCCAGACTTGTCACACGCAAGGCCAGCAGCGCCATTAAAGCCGCACTGAAACCGGAGCCTGTCCCCACTTCCAGCACCCGGTGCTTTGGCTCAAGCCGCAAGGCCTGGATAATGCGCAACTGCTCATCAAGCCGCTCAATATATTCGCCGCATTCTATCGGCAGCACACAATTAGCCAGTGTCAGATTTTTATATTTCGCCTCAACAAAATAATACCGCGGCGTTTTTTCCAGGGCAGAGAAAAGGCGCGAATCTTCAACCCCTTTAGCGCGCAGGCGCATAAACAGGCTGATAAAAGCCTCCCCCTTTATCTGTTTATCAGCCGGATTTTCTGCCGCCATTCTATATCCTCAAAAACCGGTCAATCCCTGCTTCGGCGGCCAATAACAGGCCGGCGCAGCCGCCGGCCGGGCCGCTCTTTTAGCCAATATGATCAAGACCGCCCATATAGGGCTGCAAAACCTCAGGAATACTGATAGTGCCGTCCTTTTGCTGATAATTTTCCATTACCGCAATCAGGCAGCGCCCCACCGCTGTGCCGGAGCCGTTTAGCGTATGGACAAATTGCAGCCCCTTTTCACCCTCGAGCCGATAACGCGCATTCATGCGCCGCGCCTGAAAATCACCGCAATTTGAGCAACTGGAAATCTCCCTATACTGTTTTTGCCCCGGCAGCCAGACTTCAATATCATAAGTTTTGCGGGCGCTAAAACCCATATCACCGCTGCATAAAACCTGAGTGCGGAAAGGCAGGCCCAATTTCTTTAATACCGCCTCAGCGCAATGCGTCATACGCTCATGCTCCGCTGCTGATTCTTCCGCTGTGGTAATGACAACCATTTCTACTTTCCAGAACTGGTGCTGGCGCAGCATACCGCGCGTATCACGCCCGGCAGAGCCGGCTTCAGAGCGGAAGCACGGGCCAAGAGCGGCAAAACGCAAAGGCAAAGCCGCTTTTTCCACAATTTCACCATTGACCAGATTAGTCAGCGGCACTTCGGCTGTCGGGATAAGCCAGCGGCCGTCCAGTGTCTGAAACAAATCTTCGGCAAATTTGGGTAATTGCGCCGTGCCAAAAACAGCTTCATCACGCACCAGCAGCGGCACTGAGACTTCACAATAGCCATGCTCGCGCGTGTGCATATCAAGCATAAACTGCCCCAGCGCCCGCTCCATCTGCGCCAAAGCGCCGGACAAAACGGTAAAGCGCGCGCCGGAAAGCCGGGCCGCCCGCTCAAAATTCATCAGCCCCAGCGCCTCGCCCAGCTCAAAATGCTCTTTTGGCAGAAAGTCAAACTCCGGCAGCCGGCCAAAACGGTGCAATTCCACATTATCTTTTTCATCACGCCCGAAAGGCACATCTGCCGCCGGAATATTAGGCAATTCAGCCAAAATCTCGTCAAAAGCGGCGCTTAACCGGCGGTCATCATCTGCCGCTGCGACCATATCAGTCTTTAAAGCCGCCATTTCCTGCTTTAAAATATCGCCTTGAGCCTGATTGCCGGCCGCCTGAGCGCGACCGATTTCGCCGGAAACACGATTGCGCCGCGTTTGCATATCCTGCAAAAGGGCAATATGGGCGCGCCGCTTTTTATCCAGTTCCAGCAAAAAACTCGATCGTGGCGCAATATTGCGTGCTGCCAAAGCTTCGTCCAGAGCTTTGGCATTTTCTCTTATCCATTTTATATCAAGCATTATTTCCCCTGTTCATTATCATGTTTTTAAAACCGGGCTTTGCCTGACCGCCCGCCTTTTTTCTATTCTACGCGCCAATATAATGGAAATTTCGTAAAGCAGAACCAAAGGCAAGGCAAGGCCGAACATGCTGAAAAGATCAGAAGGGGTTACCGCCGCTGCAATAATAAAGGAAATCACAATTTCCCATTTGCGCAGCGCCACCAAATGCCCTGCTGTAAGCAGCCCCACCCGCACCAGCAATGAAGTAATAACCGGCAACTGGAAAATAAGGCCGAATATCAGGGTAAAGGAAATAATAAAATCCAGATAATCGGAAATTCTGGCAATAAAATGAATGGCGATAGACGGCGTTAACTGCTGCTGCGACAGGCTGAACCATAAAAGCAGCGGCGCTATTAAACAATAGACAAAAGCCGCGCCAAGCAAAAACAACAGCGGCGAGGCACATAAAAACGGCAAAAAAGCCGCCCGCTCTTTTTTATAAAGGCCGGGTGCGATAAAGCGGTAAAGCTGAAAAGCCATGACCGGAAAAGCCAGTATAACCGCGCCAAAAGCGGCAATTTTCATTTTGGCGGCAAATGTCTCCAGCACGGTGGTAGATTGCAGCATCATATTGGCAGGATTGGCACCGGAAAATTTTATCGCCCATTGATAGGGAAATAATAAAAACTCCAGAATATAATTTTTAACGGCAAAGCACAGCAAAAAAGCCAGAGCAAAGGCGATAAAAGAGCGGATTAACCGTTGCCGCAATTCTACCAGATGGTCGAGCAGCGGTGCCTGACTGGCGGCAATTTCATCATAATCGGCGCTTTTTTGACCGGCCGTCTTGCCCGCTGCCGCCGCGCCTTCAGGGGCGCCGCGATCCGACAGCGATTTAGCTGCTTTATTGCGAGAAAATACTGCCATTATTCCTCGCTTTCCCGCCGGGCAGAAGCAGCCGCCTTAATCGCATTATTTTTCACTGCCTGCCGCTCCAAAGGATAAAGTGTAAAAAAGCTGCGGCCCTCCACCGCATAAGCGGCCAGCCTGTCAATATTGCTGTCCTGTGGCCAGGCCTCCCCCTCGCCGGCATGGCACCGGGTGAAATCTCCCACCGGTTCGGCCTGTTGGCCGGTTTTTCGCCCTGTCTGCACCGGCCTGAGTTTCGCCTCGGCCGGTTTTTTCTCAGCGGGCCGGGCTTTTGCGGCAAATTCTTCCGCTTGCAGACGCTGCTCTTTTTCCAATATAGTTTCATTTTCCAGAGATGCATAAAATTCGCGCAATTTCCGGCGCGGATCCAGCTCTCGGACGCTGTCGCTCATTGTTTTCAGGCTGTCTACAGTCTCCTGCATATCGGCCTGACGCATGGCATCATCAAAATGGCCGCGGAATTCCTGCGCCAAAGCCCGCATACGCGCCGTAGCCTGGGCAAAAGCGCGCAACATTTTGGGCATATCTCCAGGGCCGATAACCATAATCGCCACCAGAATAATCACCAGGAATTCAATTCCATCTATGCCGAACATATATTTGCTGCTTTAAAAATTTCCGCCCGCACCGCCCGACGGGCGGAACAGCAGCGGCTTTTCTCAACCGGCCCGTCTTTTAAGCCGGCTGCTCTATCAGCTCTTAGCGCGGCTCATTATCTGCCGGCCTATGTGACTTCGCTTGCTCGCTTTGTGCCTGCCCGCGAATATGATCATCATCAAGCCGATTATGCGGCCTTTGCGTCTGGTCTTCATCTTCGCTCAAGCCTTTTTTGAAGCTCTTGATACCTTTGGCAAAATCCCCCATAAATTCTGAAATTTTGCCGCGCCCGAACAGAATGAGGCAAATCAATAAAATAACAAGCAAATGTGTCGGTGAAAAAAGATTGCCCATTAGGCGGCCTCCTGAATTCTGCCGGATTTTACTGCAAGCTGACAGGGCAGCCATAAGGCAGCCCGCCGGCCAGGCAATAAATCCGCTGGCTCATATTTCCCGGCCGGCAGAATTTGCCCAAAACTGCCGCGGACAGGCTCTATTCTTAACCGATTTACAGGATTTAAGAAAGCCCGTTCTCTATTTTTCAAGCTCCTCAGTTGCTTTTTACCGCCTCAAAGCCTTCTCTTTCCGCCTCAAGCGCCGGTATTATTCGGCTTCATTGCTGCTCTCACCCTCAAATGGGGCAGTAAATGACAGCAGGCCGGCGCCTTCCAGCTCTTTCAAACCCGGTAAATCGGCACTATCAGCCAGGCCGAAATAATCGAGAAAAGCAGTGCTTATGCCGTAAAGAACCGGCCTGCCCGGAGCATCACGCCGCCCGGCAAGCTTTACCCAGCCCGTTTCCAGCAAAATATCCAATGTGCCGCGCGCAGTTTCTACCCCGCATATATCTTCCAGCCCGGCATGGCTTAACGGTTGATGACAGGCAATAACAGCCAGCACTTCCCGCGCGGCGCGTGACAGTTTTTTACCTGTTTTTCCTCTTGCGTAAACAAATATTGCAAATCTGCGGCCGGGCGAAAAGCATAAGCTTCCCCACGCCGCACCAAACGCACTCCACGCCGGCTATATATGTCTGCCAATGCTGCCAGAGCTGCTTTTATTTGCCGGTTTTGCCCGGCATAGGCCGGCGGCAGCCTATGAGCCAGCGCTTTTAACGATAGCGGCTCCCTGGCGGCAAAAAGCAGTGCCTCCGGCATACGCATCAGTAAGGGCGATTCGGCCGGCGCTGCTCCGGCTTCCCCCGCTATTTACCCGCTTGCGCTCATGCCCTGTCAACCTCTCTCAGGCGCAGATAAAACGGCGCAAAAGCCCGCTTCCGGCGCAGTTTCACCCGGCATTTGCGCACCATTTCCAGCCCGGCGGCACAAGAGCCGGCCAAAGCGCTGCGCCCTCCCTGCCCTGCCCTTTGACTGCGCTTCCCGGCAATAAGACCGGCGCAAGCCTGCCTCAAATCCAGCCCTTCTCTCGGCGGCACACGCTGCAATAAAGCCGTCAGGCCCAGCCTTGCCTGCGCCAGCGACCGGAAACTGCGCCTATCCCTCAGTTTCAGCGGCAGTCTATGCCGTTTTTTTGCCCGTTAGCATAGGCTGCCGGCACGGCATACAGACTTTCCTGATATAGTGCCGCCTCCGGCCGGGTCGCTTCCTCTGTCAAGCCGCCGGGGAAAACCGCCTCACCCAATAAATCGCGCTGAAATAATTTTTCGGCCGCCGCCCGCATAGCTGCCAGGCGCGCCAGTTGAGAGCGCAAATATGCCGCTGATTGGCGCTCATTATCCGCTTCTTCCTCTTGCTGCGGCAAAAGCAGGTGCGATTTATATAAATAAGCCGGGCGACTATTTGCAAATATTCGCCCGCCTGCTCTAATTGTAAAACCCGCGCCTGCCCGATAAAACGCAAATATTGGCCGGCTGCGGCCCGCAGTGAAATTGTGCTTAAATCCAGTTTTTTGGCTTGCGCCAAAGGCAGCAGCATATCAAGCGTCCCTTCAAAACCGTCTCGATCAAGATAGAACTGCTCGCCCGGCGGCAAAGGCCCGGCCTGCTGTCCTTTAGCCGTCATTCCCGGCATAATCGGCCTTTCAATCTGTTTCCGCCCTGCTTTCGCTCCCGGATATGAGCCGGCAATATTTATAAAACATACAAAGGCCGCGGCAAAAAACAAGCAATCAAGCCAAAATATATCCCGCTCGTCACCAGAGTTTCAAACTGCGGCAGCGGGCATAAGCCCGGCAAATTCTGCGCGCAAAGCCTGTTCATCAATCTCTGCCGGTGCGGTTATCCAGCTTTCTGCCCGCTCTATCCGTGCTAAAGCCTGCCCGGCAAGATAAGGGCTATGCGCCGCAACAGCCTGCATTTCTGCCATAGCGCCATTGCAATGCAAGGCTATATCACAGCCGGCGGCAAAACTGCCTTTGGCGCGCTCGGCAAGCGTGCCGGGCAGAGCCTGCATGGAAAGATCATCACTCATCAATAAACCGTCAAAGCCGATTTCCCGGCGAATAACCTGCCCAATCACCGCTTTGGACAAAGTGGCGGCATTGCCGGCATCATAGGCTTCATAAATAATATGCGCTGTCATCGCTGCCGGCAGCAGGGCTGCCAAAGCAGCAAAAGGCGCAAAATCCGTTTTTTGCAAAACTTCTTTAGCCGTATTTACCCGGGCCGGCTCTTTATGCGTATCGGCCGCAGCGCGGCCATGCCCGGGTATATGTTTCATCACCGCCAACAGGCCGCCGGCACGCAAAGCTTTTGCTGTCTCCCGCCCCAGCGCAATAACCGCCTCCAGCCGGCTGTCATAAGCGCGGTCGCCGATAATCTGATGGCTGCCGGCCACAGGCAAATCGAGCAGCGGCATAAAATCGGCAGTAAAGCCGTAACGGCGCAAATCAAGCGCAATCAGGCGCGCTTTGAGCCAGGCCGCACGCAAACCCTGCTGCCGGTTTTGCCGATAAAGTGCGCCTATTTGTGCCGCAGCAGGATAATTGGGCGCCAAAGGCGGCTTCAAGCGCTGCACCCGCCCGCCTTCCTGATCAATAAAAACCGGCAAATGCTGCCGCCCGGTTGCCTTGCGCAAATCATCAATCAAGGTTTTTATCTGCGCCGCCGTCTTGATATTGCGGGCAAAAAGCACAAAGCCCCAAGGCGCATATTCAGCGATAAAGCTCTTTTCTTCCCCGTTCAGGCGCGGCCCTGCCAGCCCGGTAATAAAAGCCCTGTAATTTTGCATAACACACCTCAAACCGGCTCATGCGCCTGCGAGCAAAACTGCCGGCCTGTTTATACGCCCGGCGTTAACTCTCTGTAAACCATGATTTTATAAATTAAGATTCTCACAGATTCCATGCCCAAAACCGCTTTTTCCAAAAAAGAGCTGGCACAAGCAGGGAATTTATGTTTGACTGAGCGCCCAATATTTTACCCGATTCCTGTATGGTTTCCTGAGTCCCCGCCCGTGCCGGAGCTTGCTTTTTTCGGTAATAAACGGGGGTGTCTTCAAATTTCGCCCATTTTCTGTCAACAGACCATTCCGGCCCGAAAATATGCAATCGGGATAAACGAGGATAACCGGCTTATGAATCGCAGATTTTTTCTTATGGCTCTTCCAGGCTTTCTGGCGGCCTGCACTACCACCGGCCGGCAGGTGGGCAGCGGCCCGTCATCACGGCGGCATGCCTATTTTGCCAGCCCCTATTATCACAGGATTTACGGCGCGGTAACAGACGAGCAGTTTCCTATACCGGCGGTGGATTTGCGACAGATTGACCCCAGATTTTTGCGCCGTGAAGTGGCTTTTAGCAAGCCTTATGCCCCCGGCACTATTATTATCAGCACGTCAGAGCATTATGCCTATTTTGTTTTACCGGGCGGCAGGGCTATTCGTTACGGTATTGGTGTTGCCCTCAACCGATCGGCCAATTTCCGCGGTCAGGCGGTTGTCGGCCGCAAGGCAAGCTGGCCGCATTGGACGCCGACTGTCAATATGATGCGCGCCCAGCCGGCTCGTTACGGCCATATGGGCGGCGGCCTGGCGCCCGGGCCGACCAATCCGCTGGGCGCCCGCGCTTTATATCTCTACCGTAACGGCAGAGACACATATTTCCGCCTGCACGGCACGATTGAGCCGTGGAGCATTGGCACAAATGTTTCTTCAGGCTGTATCCGCTTCCTCAATCAGGATATTATTGATCTTTATAATCGCGTTCCTGTCGGCGCGCGTGTTATTGTTCTCGGTTAGGCAATAATTCGCCGCAGCCGCCCGCCGGGCGGCTGTTTTGCCTGTATTTACCGACCCGTTAGTCATGAATTATCGTCATATTTATCATGCCGGCAATTTTGCCGATATTTTCAAACATAGTGTTCTGACACTTATTATCGCCTATTTACAGCGTAAGCCCGCTGCTTTCCGGGTTATTGATACACATGCCGGCACCGGTCTTTATGATTTGAGCGCCGCAGCGGCCAATAAAACAGCCGAGTGGCAAAACGGCCTTGGGCGCTTTTTGGCAGCGCTTGTGCCCGGCCCGGTTGAGCAGGCTGTTGCGGCCTATGCGGCTTCTCCGACAGCGTCCACCCCTGTCAGTGCCCTGCTTACTCCCTATATGCAGGCTCTCTCTGCCGTCAATCCGCAAGGCGGCCTGCGCTATTATCCCGGTTCTCCCTTATTTGCCCGCCTTGCTTTGCGCCGGCAGGACAGACTCACGGCGATTGAATTGCAGCCGCAGGATTATGCCGAGTTAAAACAGCATTTTGCCGGCGATTATCAAAGCCGTATTTTGCATCTGGACGGCAGGCTGGCCTTAAAAGCGCAATTACCGCCCAAAGAAAAACGCGGCCTCATTCTGATTGATCCGCCTTTTGAGCGGGAGGACGAATTTGCTGCTCAGGCCGCCGGCCTTTCTCAGGCCTTGCGCCGTTTTGCCCACGGCCTTTATATGCTGTGGTATCCGATAAAAAATGAGCATAAAATTGAACAATTTATTGATATTCTGCCGCAAAACAGAGCCGGGACAATTTTGCAGGCAGAGCTGCATATTCGGCAAAAATCGCCTTTACCGCGCTTAGACGGCAGCGGCCTTATTCTTATCAATCCGCCTTATATTTTATCTGAGCAGTTGCGGCAGCTCGAACCGCTGTTTTTGCGCGCCTTTGCCGAGGATAGCAGCGCCTGTTTGCGGCAAAACTGGTTAAAAGGGCCATAATCTGCCGAGCGGATCAGGCGCAAATACGGCAGCCGGCTGTTTTATCGGCGCACAGGCTGCATAAAAGCTTGCCAAGCAGGCAAAATTTGCATAGGATTTCGGCAGCGGCTTTATCGGTAGAACAGGCCGCTGCGCCCTGAGGATAAATAATATTATGCCCGCTCTTTCTATAAAAACCTGTATAAAAAATTATGCCGTGCCCGTTCTGATTGCTGTGCCTTTGTCTTTTGGAAACTGTTTTGCTTATGCTGCCGATACAGGCGGCAAGGCCTATTTTCCGCCGGCGCCGGAAGGGCCGGAGGCGCAGGCCACACCGCTGCCATCGCGGCCTTATAAAGGCATATGCAGCAATTTTCTGGTGCGGGCTGAGGCAAGGTTGCGCTTTGCCCGGCAAATGCGCCGTGTGCCGCATGAGCCGCGCCTGTCCATAAAATCTTTCAACAATGTTGAAGAAGTGCAGTCTCAATACGGGCCTGAATCCTATGATATTAACCGCCATTATTGCGCCGCTACGGTCACTATGACTAATGGGCAGAGCTACCCTGCTACTTATATTGTGGCGCGCGGCCAGGGCTTTGCCGGCATTGGCCCTTTGCATGTCTCTTTCTGCGTGGTCGGTCTTGATAACTGGCTGGTGCGCGATAATGATTGTCGCAGTTTGCGCGCACCGGCGCTCAGCGTTTATTAAGCAATGTCCTGGCCTCCCCGCCAAAATTAAACCGGAAGCCGGCTAATATATTCATAAGGCAGGCAGGGCGGGCATAATGCCGCTTTTTCTGCTTTCTGCCTGTTTGGGGCTTGCCTTTCCTCCGGGCTTGATTTACAGACAAAAGCAGCGGAGCGTAGCGCAGCCCGGTAGCGCACTTGACTGGGGGTCAAGGGGTCGTGGTTTCGAATCCCGCCGCTCCGACCATTTTGGGCTTTTTCGCTTTTTAGTTCCCTGTTACTGTTCTTTGTCAGATCGCCTGTTTTTTGCTGCCGAAATTTTACCTTCAGGCTGAAGAATCGGTTATTATTATTATATGATATTGCCGATAAATGCCGATAGCAGCGCAAAAGCTGAATCTGCTGCCGCTACAGCACAATTTATGACTGGGCGCTTTGCTATTGGCGCCGGGCGCTTTTTGTCCTGGCAGGCGCATAAGGCCCTGCTAAAAGCAGAGTCTGCGACCGGGAAGGGCAAAGCAGCTTCAGCCCGGGGCACAATTTTATTATTTAACGACTGGGGCGTGCCTTTTGACAATGATCAAGCGCTGCTTGCTGCTTTGAGCGCGCGCGGTTTTTATAGTGCGGGCTATGACTGGTATCGGCAGGGTAGCCGGCCTCAATCGGGCAATAAGGCAAACAGGCGGCAAACAGGGCAAAATCGCTATGCCTGCCGCTTTAACAGCAAAGCGCTTGGCTGTTTTGTACAAAATGTGCTTTTGCCGGATTATCCGGCGCCGTTTTATGTGCTGGCGCAAGGTCTGGGGGGGCTGTTCGCCTTGACGACACAAAATATTTTGCGCAGCACTGTGCGCCGCATGGTGCTTGTCGCCGTGCCGATGAGCATTGGCCGCCACAGGCCAAACAGCCTCTATCATTTCGGCATAAAGGCTGCGAGCCTTTTGACCTGCAATACCAGAAAACACAAGGAAACAGGGCGGAACAGCCTTGCCTATAAAGCCAATTTGCTGGATCACGCTGCCTATATTCTTTCCGGCAGCTATCGCAAAAATATGACTCTGCCCTGTCTCCTTATTTCTGCCGCCCGTGACACAAAAGCCAATATTGCTCAGGCACGGCTGCTGGCAGAAAAATTGCGTCTTGTTGATAATCTCATTATTCCTGCGGCTTCTCCCGCTTTGCTGCAGGAATCCGCTTATCAGCGCCACCAGTTCTGGGCCGCTTTTGATGCTTTTATCCCCGGCAGTGATACGAGCAGCGCCAATCCTGTTCTGGAACATGCGGCCCTGCTTTAGGCCGGCCTGCCCTTTAGGCAGCGCGCCGCGATTTTTGGCAAAAGCAAAGCCCCAATGGCCGGATATAGAATCAGGCGCCAGAGAAAATCAGTCACATAGCTTTGCCGGCAAAGATAATATTTTGTCGGATTAAGAAATTGCCGCCTGTTATCCCCAGTCGCATCTCATATTTATAATGGGACGGCCCCGATTATCCGGCCGTTCCATAGCGGCAAGGCAGAGTTGCCGACAGCAGACGCGCCGGAGCCGATAAGCGCGCCTCACGCTTGAAACCGCAGCAGCGAACAAGCAAAAATTAACCATTATTACAAGCAGTCACCCCGCCTTTATTCTCTTTTGCCAAAAATTCTGTATTATAAAACAAGGTTGCGGCATAGCGGCGACAAAGCGGCCGCGATTACAATAGCTGCAAGGGCATTATTTTTCAGCCGGGCCTGATGACAGGCTGTGCTATCGGGGCGACAACAAAACTAATCGGATAATTTGATGAAGCGTATTCTGCTGGCGGAAGATGACAATGATATGCGGCGTTTTTTGGTCAAGGCTTTGGAACGCGCCGGTTATGAAGTGAGTGATTTTGACAATGGTGTCAGCGCTTATGAGCGCCTGCAGGAAGAACCTTTCTCCCTTTTATTGACCGATATTGTTATGCCGGAAATGGACGGGATAGAATTGGCGCGCCGCGCTACAGAAATAGACCCTGATTTAAAGGTCATGTTCATTACCGGTTTTGCCGCTGTGGCTTTAAACGCCGATTCACGCGCCCCGCGTGATTCGCATGTTTTATCCAAACCCTTTCATCTGCGCCAATTAGTGCAGGAAGTGCAGAAAATGCTGCTGGCAGCCTGAATGATTTTAGCGCTTTTGCGCTATTTTCTGCCAAAAAGCCGGCATAATTGCCAAAAAAGCAAAACTTCAAACCGGATCGGCTCTGTTGCGGGCGGCACGCTGCTATTTGCTGTCCCCGGCAGGATTTTGTTCGTTTTGCCGCAATAAAGCTTGACCTTTAGCGGCTAATATGGTCTATGCCAGAGACTATGAGGTGCCACATTCAAGGCAGCCTGACGGGCGTGTAGCTCAGCGGGAGAGCACTACATTGACATTGTAGGGGTCACAGGTTCAATCCCTGTCACGCCCACCATTTATCCCGGCAAATTTGCGGCAATTTCCTCTCAATCCGGCTTCCCTGAGAGCTTTTGTCAATATATCTGCCGGCCGCAATCCGGCAAAAGCATAAAAGCTAAACCGGTCGCGCCTGAGAGTTTGCTCTATCGGCGGAATTAGGGCTTGCGCTCCGGGCCGCAATATGGTCTATAGACCATGATTTCGGGGCGTGTAGCTCAGCGGGAGAGCACTACATTCACACTGTAGGGGTCACAGGTTCAATCCCTGTCACGCCCACCAAATGCCGCCATTGCAAAACAAATATTCGGGTTTATTTGGTTCCATGCATTCTTCTATGCAAATGGCGCGAAGCGGTCGTTACCGCCGCTCCGCCAAAACTGCCGAACAAAAACACCTGCACATTTTTGAGTTGCTCTTCCGACAGCCAGCACCAGCACAGCATATCGGGAAAATCATATGAAGGATAAAAATCAAAAAGACAGCAATACTGCTAATCCCAATTATCCATAAAGCCCCTATCATTAAGGTCTCAAAATGATTTTTAAAGCTCTGCTCCCTCTTATGCTCATTTTGCGCTGCTTTTCTATCCAAATCTTCATTATTTATAGAAGCAGCCTCTTTATCTGCCGAATCTTCATCATTGGAAGCGGGCGTCGCGAGTTTTCTATCTTCTTCAGAAAGCGAAGAGACTTTTTTAGGAGGCTGCCCCAAACTATCCATATGCCTCACCCCGCCGGCGTATTATCTGCTTTTCTTTTAAAATAATCAGCAATCAAATCATTCGAAATTACACTGCCAAAAATACCCGGACAATATGTGTTGCTCCAAGGGGTTCCGGGCGCATGTGTCAAGCGGGACAGTTGCGGCCCGGTAAGGCTGCCATAAATATCATAAACCTGTTTAACAATGCTCTTCTCGCTCTCATCAAGCGCAAAATTTTCATTCGAGAGCCTACCCTCAACCGGATTGCTGCGAAAATGCTTTATTTTATCATAAAGAGTTGGAATAACAGGCCCGTACTGCCAAGCTTGTATCCCATCTTTTATCAGCGGGCGCCCATAAAGACCCAGCATCCAGCCATGTGCCAGATAGACAAGCTTGAGCAGTTGCATAGGCGTTAAAGTTGTCTTCTGTTCCCGCGCCAAGTTAAGAAATTGGTCGGCAATTTTCTCGCTGCCATGCATTTTATATCCCCAAAATTTCCTATCACCTGATAATAACCCTAAATTATTACCATGATTCTTCCGGGAGGAGATTTAAAAAATCCACTATCACAGGAAAGCAAACCCACTATCTCACCCCTGGCGAGCGCGGTCAAGCAGGCGTTTGCATTCTATCAATTCCAGCAAAGCCCGCTGCAAAAGCGCATTTTTATCTTTGACAATCGCGGCAGAATTCTCGCTTTGCCTGTCAGCCTCTTCATTGCGCAAAAAGCCGAAAAAACCGCGTCCACCCCCCTTTTCCTTATATTCAGGCACAATATCGCCGGGAAATAATTCTTCCAGCTCATTTTGCTGTTTTTGTTTGATAAGTGCATCAGCCTGCTCTTTGTCACCGCTGCCTAAAGCAGCAATAAAAGCCACACCGTTTTCTTTCAACAAGCGCTGCACGCCCTTGATAGTATAGCCTTTTTCGTAAAGCAGATACTGCACTGCCTTGAGAAAATCGACATCGGCCGGGCGGTAATAACGGCGGCCGCCGCCGCGTTTCATCGGCTTTAATTGCGAAAAACGCGTTTCCCAAAAGCGCAAAACATGCTGGGGCAAATCCAGCAATTCAGCCACTTCGCTAATTGTGCGAAACGCCTCAGGCGCTTTTTCCATTGTTCCGGCCCCTTTATCAAACCCGCCAGACAGGCCAAAAGCACTGCCCCGGCACACCCCCACAGGCACTAATCATGCAATTTGCGCTGCCGCTCCAGAACCATTTGCTTCAGGACATTAGAGGCTTTAAAAGCAACAACCCGGCGGGGATAAATCGCCGCTTCTTCCCCTGTCATCGGGTTGCGGCCAATGCGCTCTTTTTTGCTGCGCACCTGAAAAGTGGCAAAAGACGATAATTTAACTGTTTCTCCCCGCACAATAGCATCACATATTTCTTCAATAATCATTTCAACCAGAGCAGCCGATTCCACCCGCGACAACCCCACTTCCCTGCAGACGGCATCTGCCAAATCAGCGCGCGTTACAGTTTTACTTGTCATGAGCTTGCAACCCTTTGTAATATTTCATCGCCTTGTTAGCGATTCCCGCAAATTTCCTGTTCTTTTCTAATCGAGACAGGCGCGAGTTTCAACGCGATTTTTATTAACATGTGATTTTTATTTATCTTTTGCCGCATTTCACTGGCGGGGTCAGCGTCCTTTCATCGCCGCGCCTTTGCGGTGGAGATAATAAAGCAAAAATAATCCGGCGCCTTAACGGCGCAGTAACACTGCCCCCCAGGTGAAACCGCCGCCCATAGCTTCCAGCATAATCAAATCGCCTTTTTTAAGGCGTCCGTCCCGGCTGGCCGCGGCCAGCGCCAATGGCACGGAAGCAGCAGAAGTATTGCCATGTTCTCCTACGGTTATCACCACTTTTTCAGGAGCAATGCCCAATTTATGGGCCGCCGCATCAATAATGCGCTTATTGGCCTGATGCGGCACAAACCAGTTTAAATCCCGCGCCGACAGGCCTGTTTGCGCAAAGCAATTATCAACAACATCGGTAATCATGCCGACAGCATATTTAAACACTTCCCGCCCTTGCATATGTAAATGCCCGACTGTCCGGGTGGTGGAAGGCCCGCCATCGACATAAAGCTTCTCCATATGCCGGCCGTCTGAACGCAGGCAGGAAGCCAGAATACCGGTATCATTTATAGTGCCTTTGCTGCTGCGCGCTTCCAGCACCACCGCCCCGGCGCCATCGCCAAAGAGAACGCAGGTCGAGCGGTCATGCCAATCCAGAATACGGGAAAAGGTCTCAGCGCCGATAACCAGCGCCCGTCTGGCCATGCCCGCCCGCAAATAATTATCTGCTGTGACCAGAGCAAAAACAAAGCCGGAGCAAACAGCCTGCACATCAAAGGCAAAGCCGTGATTCATGCCCAGATTGCTCTGAATCTCTGTAGCGGAAGCGGGGAAAGTATGATCAGGCGTTGAAGTAGCCAAAATAATCATATCAATAGCATCAACCCCAAGCCTCGCATTTTCCAGCGCTTTTTGCGCCGCGGCCGTGCCCAGGGAAACAGTGGTTTCACCCTTGCCGGCAATATAACGCTGCCTGATACCTGTGCGCTGCACAATCCACGCATCTGAAGTATCCACTTTTGTCTCAAGCTCACTATTGGTCATGACATGCCTGGGCAAAGCCGCCCCAATGCCGCAAATTGCCGACCGTATCATATAGTCTCCTCAAATTTCTGTTTTGCTCTTCCCATACAGGCTGCGTTTGCGGCCGGGAAACGGCGAAGCACCGGGCGAAACAAGGCAGCAAACCGCTAAACCGGAAAATACAAGACGCCCTGCAATTCAAGCCGACAGGCCGCTTGCCTGAAAGACGGCAAATTTATTCTTTCTTTTCCTGCAATAGCGAAAAATCCGGCTTGCTGCGATGAAAATAGCGCAAATCGGCCGATATTTTCTCCAGTAATTTATATTTGGCCATTTCATAACCAATACGCAGGGCAGAAGCAAATCCCTGCGCATCTGTGCCGCCGTGACTTTTGATGACCAGACCGTTAAGCCCCAGCAATACCCCGCCATTAACACGGCGCGGATCCACTTTTTCCCGCAAGCGGCGGAAAGCTCCCCGCGCCAGCAAATAGCCGATTTTTGCCGGTAAGGATTTTTTGATTTCCGCCGCCAGCATAAAGGCCGCCTGCCGCACTGTGCCTTCTGCCGTTTTCAAGGCAATATTGCCGACAAAGCCCTCCGTTACGACAACATCAACTTTGCCGAAACCAATATCATTGCCTTCAACAAAGCCTTTATAATCCAATACTTCCGATTGCACTTCCCTTAAAATATGCCCCGCTTTGCGAATTTCTTCCAGGCCTTTTACATCTTCAACACCGACATTGAGCAGGCCGACAGTCGGCCGCTCAACATGATATAAAGCGCGGAACATAGCCGCACCCATAACGGCAAAATCCACCAGTTGGCTGGCATCGGCGCCGATTGTGGCGCCAATATCCAGCACCAGCCCTTCTCCGTCTATAGTGGGCCAAATGCCGGCAATACCGGGGCGCTCCGCCTCAGCCAGCATACGCAGACAAAAATAGGACATAGCCATTAAGGCACCGGTATTACCGGCAGAAACACAGGCATCGGCTTCACCGGTTCTGACCGCCTCGAGCGCATGCCACATGGAGGATTTGCCGCGCCCCAGCCGCAGGGCCTGGCTCGGCTTCTCATTCATTTGCGTAGCGGTCTCACAAGGGTGGAAAACACTGGCAGCCAGCTCGGAATATTGCGCCAAAACCGGCTTTACCTCATGCTCCAGACCATAAAAAACCAGACGCATATCCGGATATTGCCGCACCGCCAAAGCCGCACCGGCAATATTGGTCTTGGGCCCTTTATCTCCGCCCATAGCATCTACCGCGATTGTAATCACTGAAACTCCCAATCAATCCAATAATCTGTTTCCCCGGCTTTCTGCCCTGCAGGCCTCGCTTTCTGCCAGGCTCATCGGCACCGCCAAAGCTACAAAATGCCTAACGGCCTATAGCAGGTTTTCAACTGCTCCAAAAGCTTTTTCAATTTTTGTTAACCATAAACCCGCTGCGCCGGAACACTGCAAAACCCAGGGCAAAAGGCCAATTTCATTGTAAAATATCCAATCGCACAAGGCCGCCCGCTCCCGATTGTGAAAGGCGCAGCCGGCCTAATCTTTCTTTAAATGTGTCAAAACGGCAAAAGGAGAAGCAGAATGCTCCTCTTTTTTGCACTGCGCTTTACTGCCGCCGGCCGGGCCGCTGCCGGCCGTCTCATTTCCTTCCTGCGGGCCGGCATTTTGCAAAAACGCTCCTTGCCTGCGCGGATAGCGATCAATTTCCAGCTCAAAAAACTCCTCCGCCAGGGCGCCGACATTAATTTCATCGCCGCTGAAAATTTCCGGCATATCCTCTCCCTCAGGATCCAGAAACAGCTCACCGCTATTATTTTTATCGGGCAATTTGGCCAGGCGCGAATTCTGCCGCACAAAACAGGCCTCAAAATGCTTATGCAAGGTATTTTGCAGCGGCTCGGCGGTGATACTGCATGGCTGCTCAATACAAGCGCTCAACTGCCCCTCAACCCGCACACCCTGCTTTTTCCACGGACGAAGCTGAAAAACCACCGAAAAGGCAAGCACGGCCGCCACATCATGCGCGGCCGCCAGAGCGGCTCTCTCCCTTGCATTTGTCGCCAGCACAAGCTGCACGCCACCGGGCGGCAGGAAGCGCACATTAACGGGGAAATACAGGCCGGACAAAGCCGCACTGCCGGCGTGATGAGACATATCGCACCTATAATACAGTAAATATCACAGCAAAACGCCCTCACCATAAAGCAAGACAAAGCCTGCGGCAAGCCCGACAGCCAGGCCGGCCGCTTTTCGCCCGGATTTCATAATAATAATTATCGCCGGCTATAGTTCCAAATCGCAAATTTTCAGGGCATAAAATAGCTGTTTGGGCGGGGGAAAACCCGTAGCTCTTGCAATAAAGGGCAAATTGCTTTACCACTCTAAAATACAATTTGTTTATTTATAAAACTGTGTTTGGGAGAATATCTTTGTCCAACACCTTAATCTCGCCAGTAAAGGCCGGGGCAGAGCCGGCGTTTTTTTCGCCGCAGCTTAAATTTGCGCTGCGTTTATGTGTGGGGCTGGGGCTGGGGCTGGCTGTTGCTTCCTGCAGCAAAGTCAGTTTTCTTGATACGACGCAAACTTATAATGAAGGCTATATTATTGATCAGCAGGCGCTGGATACGGTTGCTGTCGGCTCAAGCCGCGATCAGGTTTTGCTGGCTCTGGGCACGCCGTCACTCAAAGCCATGTATGATAGTGAAGTTTTTTATTATATTTCGCAAACGCGTTATCGCCGGGCGCAATTTATGAAGCCGAAAATTATTGATCGCCGTGTTATCGCTATTTATTTTGACAAACAGGGCAATGTCAGCAAAATCGCGCATTATGGCCTGAAAGACGGCAAATTATTTGACTTTGCTTCCAAAACGACACCGACAGGCGGTAAAGATCAGTCTTTCCTCAATCAGCTTATTATGGGCACACGCGCCGTCCCCGCTTTGCCAATACCGAAAAATCCGCGGTGACCGGCCGATAAAAAGGCAGTCGCCATTTGGCGGGGTTTGCAGGCGCTGTGTCCGGTTTGTTGCGGCAACAGCAGCAGGCGGCTATGCTGCAATCAGCCTGCGCCTGTGCTTTTGCCCGCTTGAAATCGGGCGGGCAAAAGGCGGCAGCAAAAAGAGCAAAGCAGATTTCGGCCCAGACAAAGCCGCCCCAATGCCGGTTTTCGGCCACCTTAACGGCACGCACTATTAAATTTTCAACAAAAGCAAAACCGGCCTGATTGCTGATAATGAGACGGTAAATTACTCCTTCTTCATAACAAACAGGCAAAAGCGGCGCGGTCTCTAACCGCTTTTGCCAGCCATGCCTGCTGCTTGCCTGTCAGCGCCATTGTGTAGCGCGCTGAAATTTTTGTATATTCCCTCACTTTTTGACAAATGAACCAGCCCCTTACACATTGCCGCTCTCTCCGAAAATCACCAGCGGCGGCTATGATACAGGTGAATGCAGCTATTAAAGTTATGATGTTTGGGGAGTGTCAGCGTAGAGAAAATATACACTGACCGGGTGTATCCAGAAGTGGTAAATACACACTTCTATTGCGGAGATTTCCTGCAATAGTCTGAAAATCAGGATTATATTTGCTTTCCGGAATTGGAAAGCAAAGGCCGCGGCGGCCATAATCGCAAGGAATACGCCCTCACGCTGGATATGGCGAAAGAGATGTGCATGGTGGAACGCAATGAGAAAGGACGGCTAATGGACGAATTTCGTTCATTAGGTCTTTCCAAAATTGGATACACCCTCGGCAATGAGCCTTTAAATCTGAACGCCGCGCCCGATTAAGAGCGCGGCGTTTTTCTATTAAAAGCCGTAAGGATAGATTTTTTTATGGAGCCATTCCCCAAGACAACCAATGCCGATAAAAAGAAATAAAATAAGTCCCCCCTAAGGTTTTGGTCGTATCATCACTGCCAAACGAACCGCCTGTTCTCCATATACATAGCGCAGGCACTGCAAAAGCGGCAATCCACCAAATCCAGAAATAATCCACAAACAGCGTTCTCAAAAGCAAGGTTGCCACCCCAAGCAACCACACACCGCACCAGAGGAGCAGCGGAAACATCACAATAGCAAGAGCACCCCGAAAGTTATAAGCATTGCATGAAGCATAGCGTCCTCCCTTATGACGCTTTTGCGTCTCTGTTGTGGACAAATTCAATTTTAAGCTCTGCGCCGATAGCCCTTGCGTAGCGCTGGAGCGTGGCAATATTGGGAGAAACTCTGCCGCTTTCAAGGCGCGCAATATTTGCCTGTGAAGTCTTAAATTTTTCCGCGACCTGCACCTGCGACATTTTCGCCTTGGCGCGCGCCTTCAAAAGGGCTTCAAAAACATTGAATTCATCGCCGAGTTTTTCGTATTCGCGCTTAAATTCGGGGTCTTTCACGCGCTCCGCCACATATTTAGATAATTTTTTCATTATTGCGCAGCCTTTCCCGCTTTCTGCTTAGGGCGCAGAATTATATCAAGCCCGAGAGCTTCCGCTACTTTGGCGATTGTGGCAAAGCTTGGATTGCCATTCCCGGACAAAGCTTTAATCAGTCCTTTCTGACTTTTGCCGGTTTCTTTAGCAAGCGCGGCAAAATTATGCGCCCGCGCCGCAACGCCAAGCGCATGGGCGACCAAGGCGGGATTATTTCCGGCATCTTTCATAATTTCTTCAAGATAGCCGATAATATCCTCCTCCGTTTTCAGATAATTAGCGGAATCGTAAAGTGTAAAGCTCTCTTGCATTTTATAGCTCCAAATCTTTGGCTATTTGTTTGGCCTTGGCAATATCGCGGCTTTGGCTGCTTTTATCGCCGCCGCAGAGCAAAACAATCAGCGCATCGCCTTTCTGCGTATAATAGATGCGATAGCCTGCGCCGTGATGAATTCTTATCTCCGATAATCCCTCACCAATCGGCTTCACATCGCCCGCATTGCCAAAAGCCAGACGGTCAATGCGGGTGGGTAATCTGCCGAACAGCTATTTTATCGCGCAGGCCTCTTAGCCATTTATCAAACGCCGTGCTTGTTATTATTTTTATCATGCAACTCGCCCGCTTTCCATATCATGAATGATATATAACATATAAATTATAATCTGCAAGGGCAAAAATAAAAAAATACACGCCGTTGAGCGGGGCTTTGGTTTTTATACTTATTTTACAGCTTATCAGGCAATTCTCCCCGATTATTATAGCCGTCCTGCACGATTTTTCGCCGCTTGGCCGTTTCAGCCCGCAGCATTTCAATTATCCGCATTGCCTCATCACGCCTGCCGCTCTGTATTGCCGAGCCAGGCTGCTCTGCGCCAGTAGCAAATTTCTCTGAATTTGAAGCTTGGGCAAGCGCCAAATTAAGCGCGCTTGTCACTTGTTGTGCGCGGGGTTCTTCCGGTAAATAAACCTGTTCCTTTATCCAAAAGCAGCCCGGCCGGGCCGAAATCTTCCATGCCCCTTAACAAGTCCTCGGCGTGTGTAAGAGCTGTATCGGCAACACCAAGCCCCTTATATTCATCATAAAGCTCACGTCTGCTACGGAATTTCTCGTTCCAGTGATTATCGTTCGGCGTGTTCTGATTCTCAATAGAATTGTGCAAATCCGCCGTGTTGCCTTGCCGTTTGGCCAAATACGCATTAGCACGGTCGGGCGTGAGGCTCATCACGAAGGCATAGCGAGGCGGTAAGCCTGTTGCCGTGAGCTATGCTTCAAGGGCGCTTTGCTGCCGCCCAAATCCACGCATAGCGCTTATTGCCTGGCCGGGATTGCTATATGCCGCCCCGGCTCTCATTGCGTTGGCTATGGCGGTAAGTCTGTCCATTTGAAAGGGGCACCACCTGCATTACGTTGCAGCCTGACCGCATTTTGCACGCTCCGCGCGCCTGCTCTTTGTTGCGCCCGCCGCCACAGGCCAGCCTGTCCAACCCGGGTGCTGTTTGCACGCTCCGCGCGCCCCTCCGGTTAGCTATGCTGCCTGATATTATCAATACATCGCAGAATTGCGGCCTGTGTTCAAGCCCGGACAAACGAATTTTCACCCTTAGCGATTTTCGCTTTGCGGCCGCACCTGACGCGCCAGCCTGTCTAAAACAGCATTGGTAATTTTCGGTTCTTCACCGCTGAAAAATGCTTTGGCAATATCCACATATTCTGAAACGACAACGGCTATCGGCACGTCCCGGCGATTTTTCAGCTCCCACAGGCCGGCGCGCAAAATAGCGCGCAGCGTTGAATCCAGCCGCGATAACGGCCAGGCCTCAGGCAGGCTGGCATGAATCATCGGGTCAAGCTGCTTTTGCTCTGCCACCACGCCGACAATAATAGCGCGGAACCATTGCGCATCTGCTGCTAAATATTGCACATTATCAATTTCTTTGCCCAGGCGAAAAGTCTCATATTCCGCCGCCGTTTCCAAAACACCGGTACCGGCAATATCCATTTGATACAGCGCCTGTATTGCCGCCAGCCGTGCGGCGCCACGCTTATTGGCCTGCTGGACAGTTTTTTGCTGCATTATGCGCTGCCTCAAATTCTCATTATTGCTCTTCCGGTTTCCTCTGGCCGAGGCAAACGGGAGAGCAGATTTTATATTTTACCAAATGCCTTAGCGGAATTTTTGCTTCAGCTCTATCATTGCCAGGGCCGCCCGCGCGGCAAAACCGCCTTTATCCTTTTGCTCTTTATCTGTGCGCGCTTTGGCCTGCACCGCATTTTCTACAGTCACAATACCATTGCCAATAGCCAGGCTGCGCTCCAGACTCAAATTCATCAAACCGCGGCAGGATTCATTAGCCACCAAATCAAAATGATACGTCTCACCGCGAATGACACAGCCCAAAGCAATATAGCCATCATATTTCACCTCACCGGCGGCAGCAAAACCAATGGCAGCGGGGATTTCCAGCGCCCCCGGCACGGTTATCACATCATAGGCCACGCCTGCTTCTCCCAGCACTGCTTTTGCCCCGGCCAGCAAATCATCGGCATAAATCCGGTAAAACCGCGCTTCAACAATCAATATTCGACAAGTTGAGAATAATTGCTTTTTCATGAAATCCTGCTCTGTCTGCCGCAACAAACCGCCCACCCCGCCGCTTCCGGCCGGCTGCGGATAATTATTTATCTGTCACTTATGTCTATAATCCATCATACGGGCGATATAGCGCGCCAAAGGATCAATCTCAATATTCACCGCATCACCCGTTTTTCGCTGCCCCCAACTGGTCACCGCCAGACTGTGGCGAATCAATAAAACATCAAAAACAGCGCCGTCAACTTTATTCACTGTCAGCGATGTGCCGTCCAGACAAACCGAGCCTTTGGCGGCGATAAAACGCGCCAGATCCGCCGGGGCCTGCAGATGGAAGCGCCGTGCCTCCCCTTCTTCATTATCACCGATAATCCGCGCCACACCGTCAACATGACCGCTGACCAAATGCCCGCCCAATTCATCGCCGGCTTTAAGCGAATGCTCCAGATTAACCATCTGCCCCGGCTGCCATGACGCAAGAGTCGTCAGCCGCAAAGTTTCTTCCCATGCTTCAACCTCAAAATAATTTTCTGCTCCCTGCGGTGTTTTTTGCGCCGCCCGGCCACATTTTGTAACCGTTAAACAAATGCCGGCACAGGCAATGGAAGCGCCGATTGCAAGAGATTGAGCAGGATAATGCGTGGCCAGGCGCAAATGCAGGCCGCCGGCAATGGGTGAACGCGTTGTAACCACGCCAATATCTGTTATTAAACCGGTAAACATATATCTCAAATCCTGTTAATCCGGCTCAAACAGCCTCTGCCGCAGCGCCCGCCTCAAATTTTCTACTCGCAAGCCGGCGCCAGAAGCCCACCTTTACCCCAAAGATGCAGCCATGTCTCCTTGACATCATCGCCAAAACAGCGTGTCTCTATTCTCTCATAGCCGTTTTTGCTGCCAAAGTCAGGCTTTTTATAACCCCCGGCGCCGATAATCAACGGCGTTTGAAACATAATAAGCCTGTCAACCAAAGCTTTATCCCAAAAAGCCTGCATAAGTTTTGCCCCGCCTTCCAGCAAAACAGAATTTATCCCCTCTGCCGCCAATAAAGCCAAAACCTGCTCTATATTCAAAGCCGCATTTCGGCTCTCACAGGTAAAAACGCGGCAGCCCGCCTGCTGTAATTGCGCCTTTGATGCTGCCGGCGCCTGTCTGCCGCAAAAAATCCAGACAGGCTGGCTGCCGGCTGTCTGCGCCAAATGGCTGTTACAGGACAAGCGCAAATCCGTATCAAGAACAACACGGACAGGCAGGCGCGGCGGAAGTTCCGGCTTTTCCGCCGCCTTTTGCCCGGCCGACAGGCGGCAATCCAAGCGCGGATTATCGGCCAAAGCCGTGCCAATGCCGATAAGCACCGCATCATGCGCGGCGCGCAGGCGGTGCACTTCCTGCTGTGCTTTTGCCCCGCTAATCGCGATTTTACCTTCGCCCAAACGGCCGATAAAACCATCGGCGGAGACGGCCAGTTTTGCCGTCACGGCCGGGCGGGCAAATTTCCGGCGGCATAAATAGGCGGCCAAATCCTCTGCCGCCTGTGCCGCCAGGCAACCGGTTTCCACCTTTATGCCTGCCTGACGCAAGACTTTGATACCCCCGCCATTTACCCGCCGGTCAGGATCAGACACGGCAATAATCACCCGCGTCACCCCGGCTTTTATCAAGGCTTCCGTACAAGGCGGCGTTTGGCCAAAATGGCAGCAAGGCTCCAGAGTCACATATAATGCGGCGCCATGCGCTTTTGCCCCCGCCTGGCGCAAAGCCGATATTTCGGCATGCGGCCGCCCGCCGGCCGCAGTGGCACTGCTGCCGATAATAACCGCTTGCCCCTCCTCTTCCCGTACCAGCACCGCACCAACTGCGGGGTTTTCTCCCGTCCGGCCAAGACGGCCATGCGCCAGAGCAACCGCCTCTGCCATAAAATATTTGTCTCTATCACTAAATCGCGGCGCAGAATCGCAATGCCTGGCTGCTTTATTGCCGTTATTTTTGCTGTAATTTGCCATTACACTCTCACCCCGGCTCTGGCGGCGCCCGCCAGGTTTGCCGCCGGAATTTATTCTTCTACCGCAGCACAGCCCGCTATTGCGTCATCAGCGCCGGCCAGATGATTATCAGCGCTCGATACTTCATCAATAATTTTATGAAAATCATCGGCATTGCGAAAATCACGATAAACAGAGGCAAAGCGAATATAACCAATAGCATCAATGCCTTTTAACGCTGCCATAGCCAGCAGGCCGATTTGCCGGCTGGCAATTTCCGCCTCACCGGAGCTTTCCAACTGGCGCACAATACCGGAAACCGCCTGCTCCATGCGCTCTCCGTCAATATTGCGCTTACGCAGAGCCACTTCAATAGAATGCACCAGCTTATCCCGGTCAAAAGGCACAATTTTGCCGCTTTTTTTAACCACCATCAGCTCGCGCAGATGGACACGCTCAAATGTCGTGAAGCGACCGCCGCAAACCGGGCAAATACGGCGGCGGCGAATAGCATTGCCCTCTTCGGCCGGGCGTGAATCCCGCACTTGGCTATCGCCTGACTGACAATAGGGACAGCGCATTACCTACCTCCTTGAAGCCTGATGCAGCCGCAACCAGCCTGCCTCACATAATCCGCGCCGAAAAGCCGCAATATCACTATGGCCTGCCCGGCTCCGCTCAGGCTCAAAACGCATAAAGCGGAAATTTTTCTGTCAAGGCCAGCACTTTATCACTCACTGCCGCTTCAACCGCATAATTATCTTCATCATGCCCAGCCCGCTCCAGCCCGTCCAATATTTCGCCAATCATTTCTCCGATAAAGCGGAATTCCGGTGCATTAAAACCGCGCGTGGTGCCGGCCGGCGTGCCCAAACGCAGACCGGAAGTGATAAAAGGCGATTCCGGATCAAATGGAATACTGTTTTTATTGCAGATAATCCCTGCCCGCTCCAGCGCCGCCGCGGCGCGTTTGCCGGTTATATTTTTGCGGCGCAAATCCACCAGCATTAAATGATTATCGGTACCACTGGTAATAATATCCACATTATTTGCCTGTAAACTCTCTGCCAGCACACGGGCATTAGTGACAATATTCTGAGCATAAAGCTTGAATTCCGGTTGCAGCGCTTCTTTCAGCGCCACGGCTTTGGCGGCAATAATATGCATTAACGGCCCACCCTGCAAACCGGGGAAAACCGCCATATTTATCTTTTTGGCAATATTTTCCTCATTGGTTAAAATAATACCGCCGCGCGGCCCGCGCAAAGATTTATGCGTTGTTGCGGTCACCACATGGGCAAAAGGCATGGGCGAAGGGTGAACGCCGCCGGCAACCAGACCGGCAATATGCGCCATATCCACCATTAAACAAGCGCCGACCTCATCGGCAATCCGGCGAAAAGCCGCCCAATCCCAAAAACGCGAATAGGCAGTGCCGCCGGCCAAAATCAGTTTTGGCCGGTATTTATGCGCCAGAGCAGCAATTTCTGCCATATCCAGCCGGTTATCGGCCCGGCTGACACCGTAAGATACGGGCTTAAACCATTTGCCCGATATATTGACCGGCGAACCGTGCGTTAAATGGCCGCCGGCATTGAGATTCAGCCCCATAAAAACATCACCCGGCTGCAGCAGAGCCAGAAAAACCGCCTGATTCATCTGGCTGCCGGAATTGGGCTGCACATTGGCAAAACGGCAATCAAACAGTTTTTTGGCGCGCTCAATCGCCAAATCTTCCACTATATCCACATATTCGCAGCCGCCATAATAACGCTTATGCGGATAACCTTCAGCATATTTATTGGTCAGCACCGAGCCTTGCGCCTCCAGCACCGCGCGCGAAACAATATTTTCAGAGGCAATCAGCTCTATCCCCCGGCATTGGCGCCGCAATTCGCCCGCAATAGCCCGAAATATCTGCTCATCAGCCTGTTCCAGCCTGTCATCGAAAAATCGGCTCACTGTTTCTTTTGCTGCCTGCGCCATAATATTTCGCCTCACCTGGCATGCCGAAAAGCCGGCCTTGCCTGTTAGTTTCGCCCCGCTCTGTCCTGCCCCTCTCCCCAACGCACCCGAGAAAAAGCCCCCGCCCCCCCGGCGCGGAAAGCGTATCGTGTAAAATTCCGCAGCACTCAACTCTCGGGCAAGGTGACGGATTGATTTGACAGCCCGGGCAAGTTCTCCTCCGGTTGCAGAGGGGTGCCCGGCGGATAAGTCCCAACAGGGCAAAGCAGAGCCGGCGAGACATATTTAAAACTTGTAAACAAAGCTGTTATCCCCTGAATTGTATCGGTCAAACTATGTTAATCCCATGCTTCGACCTGTTGACATTGCGACTGCTTTAAAATCGCAAAAATTGCAGCATAAATGATTTATCGGCAGCAAAGCCGTGTGCACGGCAGAAGATAGCCATTCTGCCGCGCAAGAACAAGCCCCCTTTATAAAAACGGCACTGAATCTGCCCAAACAGCCGGCCGCAAAACAGCAAAGCTCTATCCGGCAATCGACTTCAAACCGCCTTTGGCACCGGCGGCGGCAAAGCACCTTTGGCGGCGGCCCAATGCGCTACAGCGAAAGATAAAACGACAAGAGCAAAAATCTGATGCAGCAAACCCCAAAAAATCGGCACGGCCAATAATAAAGTCACAATACCGAACAGACTTTGCAGCAAAATCAAACCGAAGAGAATAAAAGCGCGCCGGGCATAGCCGCTGGCCGGGCATTCTCTCTGCACCATAAAGGCGTGAATAAGGGCAATGATCAGCAGGGCATAGGCAAAAAAGCGATGCACAAATTGCACTGTCATAATATTTTCAAAAAAATTGCGCCATACCGGGCGCAAAGGCAGCAAATTGCAGGGAATAAGGCGGCCGTCCATGAGCGGCCAGCTATTATAAACGCGCCCGGCATGCAGCCCCGCCACCAAAGCGCCGAAATAAATCTGCACCAGCGCCAGAACAACCAGAATCGCGGCAAAACGCCGAACAGAGCGCGCAGCAGGTTTCTCCGTATAAACAGCCAGGCCGCGCGCCAGAGCAAAAACAGCGACAATAATAAAACAGGCAGTGATAAAATGCGCCGCCAGCCTGTATTGGCTGACACTGGTCAAATCGCTCCGGCCAAGGCCGGAATGCACCATCCACCAGCCGACAGCTCCCTGAAAACCGCCCAGCAGAAATATGCCGAACAGCCCCCATTTTACCCGCTTTTCCAGCCGCTTTGTCGCCCAGAAATAGAGCAGCGGCAGCAAAACAGCAATGGCAAAAACAAAACGCGCCAATAAACGGTGCAGCCATTCCCACCAGAAGATAAATTTGAAACCTGACAGAGTCATATCAGGATTTATCTCTTTATATTGCGCAATTTGCTGATATTTGGCAAATTCCTCCTGCCATTCTTCCTGATTAAGCGGCGGAATGACGCCATGTATTGGCTGCCATTCGGTAATGGACAGGCCGGAGCCTGTCAGGCGTGTTACGCCGCCAATAAAGACCAGAAGAATCAGCAGAAAATAAACGAAATACAGCCAATAGCGAACAAGTCTGCGATTGGCTGCCTGTTCATCAGTCAAATAATTTCTGCTGTCTGCCTTTATAATTTGCATCATTGACCTGCTTCACCGGCCTTGCCGGCCGAATCCTCTTTAAGATTTCACCTTGATTCGGCAGCCGGCATGCCTGCTGCCGGCTGCCGGCTGCCCGGGCAACAGGCCCGGCAAGGCTTACGCTTGATCAAGGCTATGCCTGATAATGTGAAAATGAAGCAGAGCGCCATAAAAAACAAGTATTGCAGATGCGATAGACTGTCACATGCAGCCATAGTCAAGAACAGCTCTCTCCACCGGGCCGCGATAAAGGGAGACGCAGCCTCTCCCGGCAAGCAAGCCGCTTATGCCCAAAATCAGCCGCCGCCCGGCTCGCCAAAAGCCAGCTCAGGCGCTCCGTCCATATGATAAATATCATCACGAAACTGCACCGCATTATCCCCCGTTGACCAGGCACTAATATAGACAAAATGCAGCGGCACCGGGGTTTTCAGCTCTATTGGCGTATTTTTGCGCGAGCGGATAACATCGTCCATACGGCTTCTGTCCCAATCAGCCGTGCCGCGCAGCAGCCACAAATTCAGATCGCGAATATTTTGCACCCGCACACAGCCGGAAGAATCAAAACGCATTAAATTATTGAACATGCCCTGACTGGGTGTATCGTGCATATAAACGGCATATTTATTGTGAAAATTGATTTTTGTTGACGACATGGCGTTAATTTTGCCGGGATCCTGGCGAAAGCGCAAACGCACGGCATCATCACTGTGCCAGTTAACCGATTGCGGCGAAACTTCCTGCCCGTGCGCATCAAATAAATGAATATTATTCTCTGTCAGATAATTGGGGCTTTTTTGCATTAACGGAATAATATCCTTGCGGATAATTGAGGTCGGCGCATTCCAGAACGGGTTTAAAATAATTTCATAAATTCTGGAATCCAATATCGGCGTTTGCCGGTCAATTTTGCCGACAATGGCCGTATAACGCTGCACCACTTTATCGTCCTGCACGGCTTCAATCTGCGCGGCGGGAATATTCATCATCACAAAGCGCTTTTCCTTTGCCGTTGCGGCAACCAGGCGGCGCAGCCTGTCGACATTGGCGCGCAACTGACCCAAACGCTGTTCTACGGTCACATTCATGGCGCGGCGGGTAATATCGTCAACCGTGCCGTTGACAGGCAGGCCGTGCCGTGCCTGAAAGCGGCGCACAGCCGCATCAACATAAGAGTCAAAAGCCTCTGACAGCCCGGCCTCACGCTCCAAATCGCCGGAAATAAACAAACGGCGGCGTAAAATGCGGATAACCGGGTCAACCGAGCCAAGGCGCAGGGCACCCTGCCCGGCCGGCATTTGCGGCCAGCCGCCGGCCGCGGCAATATCGCCATAATGCGCCAGAGCTATCTGGCTGTAAAACAGGCTTTCTTTGCTCAGCACCGGAATATCGGAGGCAATTTGCGGTATATTATTTGCGTCCGCATCAAACCGGTCACTCCAACCGCTTGCCCCGATTTCGGCCGGAGCGGCAGCAGCGGGCAATACGGCGCCGCCCAAAACATAAATACCGGCCCCTAACACGCTTTTCAGGAAATATCTGCGCCCCCGGTTTTTATGCTTTTCAACCATTTTAATCCTGTCCATTTTCGTCTGCTTCAGTTTTCTGCCTGATTTGCCGCAAAACCGGCTTAATATTCTACCGCCGCCTGATTATCCTGTTTTTTATTGAGCCGCAGCCAATAGCACAAAATCGCATAAAAGCCCAGAAAAATGCTATGCAGGAAAATAATCCAGAAATTATGGCCAAAACTGGCAGAATAAAAAATATAGGCGCAGCTTTCATAAAAAGCGCCGGAAAGCCACAAAATTATGCCCCAGCGCGAGGCTGTCCACAAACCGCAGGCGGCAATGGGATAAATAACCGCCAGACTACAGGCCATAACCCGCCAATACCACGGCATGAGATCAAACCGCCAGGCCGGCCCGGGAAAAACGCCGATAAGCCTTATCCAGTAATAAACACCAAGACACAGGCAAAATAAAGCGGGAATCATCATCAGCGACATAATGGTTTTGTCTTTTACCGTTAAATGCAGCCGGGGCAAATTTTCCTTCAGCATTGGTTTAACCCTTGTATCCCCTTTCCCTGTTATTGCCTGCCGGCAGTTTTCCGCCGCCTTACCGCCTCTTTCCGCCATATTGTGCCGGAACAGGGTTAAAAACAGCTTCACGCGCGGCAGATTATTATATATAAGTGCCTGTCTTGCGTAAATTGCGGTTCTTGCCGATAATTGCGGCAAACCGCGCCGGAGAGAGCAGCCCGCTTTCGCTCCCCCATATTCCGGCCGCCGGTAATTGCCGTGCCGCGGCGGAAATGTATATATGAGGCAAAAATGAAAAGAACAGTTGATGAAATTACCGGCAGCCGCCGCCTGCGCCGCCTGCGCAAATTTTCCTGGTCGCGCCGCCTGGTTCGTGAAACCCGGTTGCATGTGGCAGATCTGGTCTGGACATTATTTTTATGCGAAGGCGAAAATCAGCGCCGGCCTATTGCCTCTATGCCCGGTGTCTCCTGCCTGTCCGTGGATATTGCGGTGGAAGAATGCCTGAAAGCAGCCGAACTCGGCATTGTCGCCATTGCTCCTTTTGCCCGCGAGCCGCTATCGCGCAAAAGCGATGACGGCGCCTATATTGCCGCGGCCGATAATCTCACCAATCGTTTTACGCGCGCCTTGAAACAGCATAAGGTCGATATTGGCATTATCACAGATGCGGCGCTTGACCCTTATACTACGCACGGCCATGACGGTATTTGCCGCAACGGCATTATTGTCAATGATGAATCGGTGGAAATGGTGGTGCGCGGCGCCCTGGCCCAGGCAGAGGCCGGGGCGGATATTATTGCTCCGTCCGATATGATGGACGGGCGCATTGGCGCCATTCGCGATTGTCTGGATATACATGGGTTTCAAGATGTGGCAATTATGTCCTATGCCGCCAAATTTGCCTCAGCCTTTTACGGCCCTTATCGTGAGGCTATCGGCACGTCTGATTTGCTCAGAGGCGACAAAAGCAGCTATTATGTCGACCATGCCAATAGTAATGACGCCCTGCGTGAGGTTGAGCAGGATTTGAACGAAGGCGCCGATATGCTGATGGTGAAACCCGGCCTGCTTTATCTGGATATTATCCGCCGGATCAAGGATAATTTTTCTGCCCCGCTTTTTGCCTATCAGGTCTCGGGCGAATATGCCATGCTGCAGGCGGCAAGCGCCAATGGCTGGCTTGACGGTGAGCGTGCCATGATGGAAACATTGCTGGCTTTCAAGCGCGCCGGCTGTGACGGTATTTTCACCTATTATGCGATTGAGGCAGCCAAAAAATTGCGGGCGGCGAGCGAGGCTTCGGCCTGAAGCCATAATTGCAGATAAAATTGATCCGGCCGGTTTTTCCCGATAAATCAGGACGGCATGCCTTGTGCCCGGCGGGAAAAGCGGCGATAAGCATTCCATGGCCGAAGCGGCGCTCCTGCCGCCCATAAAATTTCCGCCAGCCTGACCCGGCGCCATAAAGGCAGGCGGATTTCTGCCGCGCCAAACAGCGCCAAATCCCGCATAGTAATGAGTATTTTGCCGCTGTCTGCCGCAGTTTTATGCCATATTTCTTCCTGCCTTCTGTCGGCAATGAAATTCAGCACAATAATATCACCCTCGCGCCAGGCTTGTTGCCGTGCCTCTATCGCTTCGGCAATAGTCAAAACCTTGCCATTGCGCAAACGGGCGCGACAAAAAGCCTTGTGGCAGAAAAAACGCTGCTGCTCTCTGTTTTCCCGCTCTCTATTGCCGCTTTGCCCGCCCTCTTCCGCCGGCGGCAGAGTTGCGCTTTCTTCCCTTCCCGGCGGCAGAGCCGCACTGGCGGCAAAAGCCCGCTGCCAATCCTGCAGCAGAAAGGCAGAAGGGCGATTACTGCTCAGGCCTAAACTTTTATCGGCATTAAAAATAGCGGTCAGTCGGCCGTTTTCGGCTATCAGCGCCAGAGGCAGCGGCATAGCCGCATAAAGGCTGCAACCAATAGCGATAAAAACAAGCGCCAGCCAGCGCAGGCCGGTCTGCAAAAACACCAGCAAAACCATGCCGGCAGTCAGAAATATCAAACATAAAGGAGAAATAAAACCCGGATTGCCATTGGGTGAAAAGCCGGCTACCCAATAAGCTACTTTCTCCACTCCGACAAGGCCGACAGCCATAATATGAAGAGGCCATGCTTCCAGATGCAGCGGCATTAACACTGTGCCCAATAGCGCAAAAGGCATAACCAGAAAGCTTATCATCGGCAAAGCCAAAGCATTGCTCAACACACCGTAAGGTGCCGTATTGTTAAAATGATAGGCAGAATAAAGGCCGCCGGCAGCGCCGGCTACCAGAGACGATATGCAAGTGGAAACAAGCGGGGCAAAAAGCCGGTTGCGCATATATAGCTGTATTTTGGGCAAAGGCGTGTAAGGCGCTTTGGGCAGGCCGCGCGCCAAAGCGGCAAGCTCGGCCTGCTCATTTTTATCGTGCCGGTAGCGGCTCCAGCCGGCAAAAGCAGAAATCAGCGCCGCTGTTGCGGCAAAGGACATTTGAAAACTCGGCCCCATAATTTCATGCGGCTGCCATAGTAAAATCAGGCAGGCGGAAACAGCGAGATTGCGCAGGCTTATCGCCGCCCGGTCACATATAACCGCGCCCAACATCACCGCCACCATAACAAAACTGCGTTCGGCCGCCACATCAGCGCCGGAAATTGCCAAATAGGCGCCGGCAACAAGCATCGCCGCAAAAGCGGCAATTTTCCCGGCAGCGTGGCGTGAGGAAAATACCGGGAAAAGCCCCAGAATCCAGCGGCAAAGCAGCAAAACCATGCCAGCCACCAGCGCCATATGCAAACCTGAAATAGACAAAATATGCGCCAGGCCGGATAAACGCAAAGCCTGATTGGTGGCCGGCGTAATGCCGGCCCGCTCACCGGTTATCAAAGCGGCAGCCACAGCCCCGGTTTCACCGCCAATAGCGGCAATAATACGCTTGCTTATCGATTGGCGCAAAGCGGCCAGTTGCAAACCTGCCTGTTCTGCTGCGCCTGGCGGCGGCAGGGAAACAATTTTTGGCTGACCGGCAAAATTGCCTTGCCCACTAATCCCGCGAAAATAATTTTGAAAAGCGAAATCATAGCCGCCAGGGTGCGCCGGGCCGGAAAAACTGCGCAAAAATACCAGCCCTTCCAGCCCGCTGCCTGATTTTGCCCCGATCGGCAAGTGCCGCACCAGCAGGCGCAGGCGTTGCGGTGCCGGCTGCAAAACCGGGTCGCGGGTGGAAAGCACGGTTACAATCAGGCGATAATCCCCTTTTTCCTGCCGCTCTATGGCGGTAATACGCGCCACAATATGGGTAAAACCACCATTTCTCAGCATAATAGTGGCGTATCGCGCTGTTTCTCCCTTGGCGCATAAAGCACCCAAACCAGCCACCAGAATAAAAGAAAAAACCAGATGCCAAAAGCGATGCCGCCGCAACAGGCAGGCAAGCCCGGCCGCACAACAGCAAAACGCCCCCAATTCGCTCCAGTCCGGCTCAAACGACAAAGTGAAATAAGCAATAATGCCGGCCCCAAGAAAAAAGGGAAGAAACAAAAAACGCGTGCCGAAAGCCTCTTCTTCACTCAGCCGGAAACGCAGACGCAACAGCATTGGCCGGCAGAATTGTTGCAGAAAGCCGGCACGGCGCGGCAGCGTAAAATACGGCACGGCAAATTGGCCAAAACCGCTTTTTTGCTTTTTCTCCCCGCGGCTCTTCACTGCGCCTCCTTGCTTTTTCATGCACTGTGCAACAGATTTTGCCGTGAAAAATTGTCTGCTGCTCTGGGCCGGGCCTGCCGCCGGATAAACAGATTTTACAGCAAAAAGGCGAAAAATGCTTCACAGCTACACGGAATTGTTTTAGAAGGAGTTAAGGGATTAAAGCCGGAGAATATCAGGCAGCACCTGCCGGCACAATTACCCGGGCAATGGCCGGCCTTGCCCAATAGCCCGCCAGGCAGGCAGAAAGTGAAAAGCAAAATTTATGACCCGCCCCGTTATTACCCGTTTTGCCCCTTCTCCAACCGGCTTCCTGCATATTGGCGGAGCGCGCACAGCTTTGTTTAACTGGCTTTATGCCCGCCATTATGGCGGCAAAATGCTGCTGCGCATTGAAGATACGGATAGAGAACGCTCAACCCCGGCCGCAGTAAAGGCCATTAAAGACGGTTTGCAATGGCTGGGGCTGGCATGGGACGGCGAAGCTGTCTCACAATTTGAGCGCGCCGAACGCCATCGGCAGATAGCGCAGGAACTGGTCAGACAAGGCCGGGCCTATTATTGTTATACAAAAGCTGAGGAGCTGGCAGCAGAGCGGGAAGAAGCCAGGGCACAAGGCCGTCCGCCGCGCTATAACGGCTTCTGGCGTGAGCGCGACCCCAAATTGGCACCCCGGGGGGTAGAGCCGACTATCCGCATCAAAGCACCGCAAACCGGCGATACTATTGTGCGTGATCATGTGCAGGGTGCGGTGCGCTTCCCCAATAAAGATCTGGACGATTTTGTCATTTTGCGCTCAGACGGCACGCCGACTTATATGCTGGCCGTTGTGGTTGATGATCATGATATGCATATTTCCCATATTATTCGCGGTGATGATCATTTGACCAATGCGGCGCGGCAAACCGTAATTTATCAGGCGCTGGGCTGGGAGGTGCCGGCAATGGCGCATATTCCGCTTATTCATGGGGCAGATGGTGCCAAATTATCTAAACGCCATGGCGCTTTGGGGGTGGAGGCCTATCGCGCCATGGGCTACTTGCCGCAGGCTTTGTGCAATTATCTGGCGCGCCTTGGCTGGAGCCACGGCGATGATGAAATTATGTCCATGCAGAATATGATTGCCTGGTTTGACATTGACGCGGTTAATAAAGGTGCTGCCCGTTTTGATTTTAAAAAGCTGGAGGCCATTAACGGCTATTATATCCGCGCCGGTGATGATGCGATAATATTGCGTGAAGTGCTGGCCTTGCTGCCCTGTTTGGAAAATCCGCCAGTGCCGGTCAATATGACAGCGGCACAAAAAGCGCAATTATTGCAGGCTATGCCCGGCTTAAAGGGGCGTGCCAAAACTTTGCTGGAACTTATTGACAATGCCGGCTTTATTTTTGCCGCGCGCCCGCTAAAGCTTGATGAAAAAGCCGCAGCTCTATTAGACAAAGAGGGCAAAGCCGCGCTGGCAGAAATATTGCCGCTGCTGGAACAGAGCGCGCGCTGGCAAGCGGAAGACCTGCATAAATTACTACAGGATTTCGCTGAAGCAAAAGCGGTCAAGCTGGGGCGATGGGCGCAGCCTTTGCGCGCCGCCCTGACCGGCCGCGCTGTTTCCCCCGGTGTTTTTGATGTTCTGGCCGTTTTGGGAAAGCCGGAATCGCTGGCGCGGATAAAAGACCAAATCGCCTGAAATATTATGCCGGGGTGCCTATTGCAAAAAGCTGCCAGGCTGCGGTTAAAATAAATAGCTGCGACTATTCTCTGCGGAAAAATGAAACCTGCCGCATATTTTCATTGCACCCAGGGTAAATTTGTTTAACCTTGCCGGTGCAATCTATCCGGTCGGCCGGCGGGCGCCACAGCGCCGGAAGATAGAAAGGGTGAGAAGTTTCTTCCACCCTGTCGTCCTGTATATGTGGCCCCTTATAGTGGAAGGAAGTATTATGTCGGAGAAAACTGCAAATCTGGCTGTTAATGGCAAAACAATGAATCTCGCTGTTCTTGACGGGACAATGGGGCCAAGTGTTATTGATGTTACGCCGCTTTATAAAGAAAGCGGTCATTTTACCTATGATCCGGGCTTTACTTCAACCGCCTCCTGCCAGTCAAAAATTACTTTTATTGACGGTGATAAAGGGGTTTTGCTGTATCGCGGCTATCCGATAGAAGAACTGGCGGAACAAGGTGATTTTATTGAAACCTGCTATTTGCTGCTTAATGGAGAATTGCCCAATAGGGCGCAAAAGCAGGAATTCAGCTCTATTATTAAAATGCACACTATGCTGCATGAGCAGTTTTCACGCTTTTTCCACGGCTTTCACCGCAATTCTCACCCTATGTCGATTATGGTGGCCAGCCTTGGCGCCATGTCGGCTTTTTATCATGATTCCCTTGATATTACTGATGATCGCCAGCGCGATATTGCCTCTTTCCGCCTGATTTCCAAAATCCCTACTATGGCGGCCATGGCCTATAAATATCACATTGGCGAGCCGTTTATTTATCCTGACAATAATCTGGGCTATGTTGAGAATTTTCTCAAAATGTGTTTTGCCGTGCCTTGTGAAGAGTATAAGGTCAATCCGGTTTTTGCCCATGCTCTGGATACAATCTTTACGCTTCATGCCGATCATGAGCAAAATGCATCGACCTCCACAGTGCGGCTGGCCGGTTCTTCCGGTGCCAATCCCTTTGCCTGCATTGCCGCCGGGGTTGCCTGCCTGTGGGGGCCGGCGCATGGCGGCGCCAATGAGGCCTGCCTCAAAATGCTGGAGCAAATCGGCACCAAAGACCATATTCCGGAATATATTGCCCGAGCCAAAGATCATAATGATCCGTTCCGCCTGATGGGTTTTGGCCATCGCGTTTATAAAAATTATGACCCCCGCGCCCGTATTATGCAGAATATTTGCAAATCTGTTCTGGCAGAATTAGGCGTGCATCATGACCCGCTGTTTGAAGTTGCAATGGAGCTGGAGCAAATTGCTCTTACCGATGAATATTTTATTGAGAAAAAGCTTTATCCCAATGTGGATTTTTATTCCGGCATTGTGTTAAAGGCTTTGGGCTTCCCCACTTCCATGTTTACAGTGTTATTTGCTCTTGCCCGCTCAGTCGGCTGGATTGCCCAGTGGAAAGAAATGATTGAAGATCCGCAGCAAAAAATCGGCCGGCCGCGCCAGCTTTATACCGGCCACACCAAACGCTCTTATGTGCTGATGGACAAGCGCAGCCGGGCCATTAGCTAAGCTGGTTTATCGCCGCTGTTTTTATGATTGTAAAGGGCAGATTTCGCCGCTGCCCTTTCTCGGCTTGTTTTAAATTTCTGGGCATAATTTGCCACCGTCAGGGTCGGAGTGAAGGAGCGCTTTATTTTGCCGGAATCGGCCACCAGGCTCTGGCCCGGCCGCTATAGCGCTATAATTGGGCAAACCGCTCTTGCTCCCCTATGAGCTGACAAGTGACAAGTGATTTCAGAATCTTTGACAGTAATTCCAAAACCTTGCCGCCGCCAAATGCGGTCTTTGCAGCGCACCTTGCCGCATACAGTGCCCAATTTTTAACTTCTTCCATCACACGGCTATCCCGGCTCGCCCGTAAGCCGGAAAATGTGATTTAATAAAATAAAAACTGCCTCAAAGGCGGTTTGACTTTGCTTTTCAAGCCTTCTCAAAAATAGCGAGAGCATTTTTAGAGGTCTTTTGAACGCCTGCACTTCACATGGCCGATTTTCACCATATTATGCTTTTTTAGTCAAAAGGTGCGCCCAATGCCGGCATTGCGCTGCGCTCTGAATCTCGCCTTAATTTTCAATAATTCCCTGAAGATTCCTGATTATCTTTAAAAAATCTCATATTTCCCGCAAATTCCCGCACCTCTCCTTTATTCTGAAATATTTATCAAATAGCATTACTCATACGATAATTGCCCAGGCGCTTAAGCAACAAAGCCGGCCGCGATAACGGCCTCAGCGGCAGCATCTCCTGCCGCTTTTTCTGTCTGCATAATCCGGCGTAATTTTTCAAAACCCTGTAATTGCGCCTGCCGCGCTGCACCTGGCTGCAATAAGCGGTGAATTTGGCGCGCCAACATTCCGGGGCGGACAAATTCATTAAAATATTCCGGCACAAGCGGCTCATCGGCAATAATATTGGGTAAGGCGGCGCTCCAAATAGTGATTTGCGGCAAAATAAATTTTGTTGCAAACCAATCGGCCTTATAGGTCAAAACCATAGGCACAGCGCATAAAGCCAGCTCCAGCGATACAGTGCCGGAAGCCGCCAAAGCCGCATCTGCCTTGGCAAAAGCCTGCCATTTTTCTTCTTCATCAGTGATAATATGCGGCGGGCACGGCCAATCAGCAGTTAAAGCCCGTATTTTTGCCGCCAAATGCGGCAGAGTTGGCAAAATAACAGTAATAGCTGGGTGTTGCCCTTGTATTTGTCCAACAGCCTCACCAAAAACAGGCATTAAATGCCGAATCTCCGACAGGCGCGAACCGGGTAACAGCAGCAAAGTCTTTTTTCCGGTCTCAGACTTTTTTGAAGCCGCTTTGCCACTGTCACTCAAAGACAGGTTGTGCTTTTTCTGCCGCTCTTTCTGCGCCGCCCAGGCCTGTTGCAGCGGCGGATAAGATAGTAATCTGTGGCCGACATAAACCGCCTTCGGCCCGTCTAATTTAGCCAGAATCTGCGGCTCAAACGGCAAAATTACCAGCAGCAAATCAATAAAACTGCGCATGGCTTTTGCCCTTTGCGGCCGCCATGCCCAGACAGAAGGCGCAACATATTGGATAATGGGGATAGAAGGCGCAAGCTTGCGCAAACGGCGCGCCACTCTATGGGTAAAATCAGGGCTGTCGACAATGAGCAAAAAATCAGGGCGCTCACCGGCAAAATAGCGGCTGAGCCGAAAAATATGACAGAGCAGCCGCGGCAGTTTTTTCAGCACTTCTGCCACACCCATTAAGGCAATATCCTCACGGTTAAAAAAACTGTTCAGCCCCATCGCCGACAAAGGCGCCCCGCCGACACCAATCAACTGAATATCAGCCTTTAAGCGGTGCTGCAAAGCAGTAATAATATCGGCAGCCAGCAAATCTCCCGATTCCTCACCGGCAATAACAGCAATTTTTAACGGCCTGGACATAAAGCTTTATCCTTGAATTCAAAGACTGAGAAAACCGGTAAGGCAGCCGCACGCAGCACAGACAGATCAAACCAATATACCGGATTATAAAGTTTCAATAAAAAGACCATATTTATCAGCCTGTTCAGCGACATTTTTAATATTGAGAATAAAGCTGCCTTCTGCCTCTACCGCCAACCCTGCCAGCCCTGCTTTATAGGCATGCTCAATAGTCTCCGGCCCGATTGTCGGCAAATCCGCCCGCATTTCCTGATTTGGTTTTTTCATTTTCACCAAAACCCCGCCTTTAGGCGGAATTTTTCCGGCCATACGCAGAGCCGCCACCCGCTCCAACATGGCATTTGTGCCTTCAGCACCTTCGACGGCCACAATCCGCCCGCCAATAGTCACTGCGCCTTGCCCAATATCAAGCCTGCCCAAAATTCTGGCAGCTTTCATTGCCAGATCAATATTAGCTTTTTCGGCTTTGCTTGCCGTTTTTTTTGTCAATACCAGCCCTTTGGGTGCCAATAGCTCAGGCACAATTTCATGCGCGCCAATAACCCGGAAACCATAGCCTTCCATCAGCTTGATAAAAGCGCGCAACAAAGCATCATCACCGCGCCGCAAGGCAAAAAACAATTTGGGCAGAGCCTTTAAAGTCGGCCAATCACAGTGCAAATCGCGTAAATTCGGCCTTTGCGCCACGCCGCCGGCCAGAATAATATTACGGATATTTTTAGCTTTCAAGGCAGCAATCAGCCTGGCAAATTCAACTACTGAAATTTCGCAATGGTCAAAAACATAAAGCCGTTTATCAGCCTGACCGCGCAATAAAACAAGATAAGGCTTTTCGCCGCCGCGGCTGGACAGACGCTCCGCCACAGCAAAAGGCAAAGCCCCGCTGCCGGCGATTATCGCCGTTTTGCCTTTTATCACACCTGCCTCCGCCCTGTGGAGAAATTAACCAATTATTCAAATGCCGATTACGACAGGCACTCTTGCCGTCACACAGGCTCTGTTGCCTCAAAATTGCGGCCCGGCGTGCATAAAGCACGGCGGCCTTCTGTCCGCACAAAAGCCACCAAATCAGCCACAGCCACTGAATCGGGATAGATATTCAATAAATCGGCGGCCCGCTCCCGCACCGGTTTGGTTTTGTCAAACAGCATGACTACGGCATGGCGCATAATATGAATATCGGCCCGCGCCAGACCGGAGCGCTTCATACCGATAATATTCAAACCGCCCAGCCAGGCATGCACCCCAACAGCGCTGCCATAGGGGATAAGATCTTTGGTCAAGGCCGTAACCCCGCCGATAAAAGCATGATGACCGACACGCACTAACTGGTGCACCGCCGCACCGCCGCCAATAATCACATGGTCGCCAATCACCACATGGCCGCCAATCATCACATTATTGGAAAAGGTAACATGATTGCCGATAACAGAATCATGCGCCACATGCGCATAAGCCAGAAACAGACAATTATCGCCGACAATCGTGCGCCCCACGCTGTTATCTGAGCCGCGGTGCATGGTAACCCCTTCGCGGATAATGCAGTTTTTGCCGATTTCCAATGTAGTGCGCGCGCCGGAATGCTTATTGTTTTGCGGCAAATCTCCCAAAATAGCATGAGGAGAAACCCGCGCCCCGGCGCCGATAAAAGTGGCTCCCAAAATAACGCTATGCGCCTGTAGCACACAATCATCACCCAGTTGCGCCTCAGAACTGATAACACAAAACGGGCCGATATGGACATTTTCGCCCAGTTGCGCGCCTTTTTCAATTACTGCCGTAGGGTGAATATATGTTCCACGCATCATACTATCCTCACAAAGCCCCGCCTGTCCGGCGGTAATTCTATTGGCGCCTGAAACCCGGCGCTTTATTTTATATATTCGGCGGCAAAACAGCCCGGCCCCACCGGCTTCAGCTCTTCAGCCGGCAAAACCGATTTCATCTATCATGGCTGTTACCTCTGCTTCAGCCGCTTTTTCGCCATCAACTTCTGCCACACAGCCGAAACGAAAAACTTTGTCACGACCTTTTATTTTGGTGACATGAATATGCAACTGGTCACCGGGAATAACAGGACGGCGAAATTTGGCATTATCAATAGTCATAAAATAGACAGAATGTTTTTTACCTGCTGCCGGCCGGCAACCGTTCTTTTCTCGCTGCAAAAGGCAAATAGCGCCCGCAGTTTGCGCCATAGCCTCAATAATCAGAACACCGGGCATAATCGGGCTTTCAGGAAAATGACCGGTAAAATGCGGTTCATTAAGCGTTACATTTTTAATGCCCGTGGCAGAATTATCCCCATCTATAGCAATAATTTTATCTACCAGCAAAAAGGGATAACGATGCGGCAATAAACGCGTAATCTGCATAATATCCGCAGTTTCAAGCTGGCGCTTTTCCTCTTTTTTCATTTTATTTCCCTTTACCCGGCTTTACAATATCACGCAATGCCGCCACTTCCCTGAACCATTGCCTGAAAGGACGAGCAGGAATACCGCCCCATTTTTCACCATCGGGAATATCATTCATCACCCCGCTGGCAGCGGCAATTTGCACCCCGGCACCAATAGTTACATGATCGGCCAGCCCGACACGGCCGCCTAATTGCGTGCCGTCACCAATCACACAACTGCCGGAAATACCGCAATGCGCCGCTATCAGGCAAAAACGGCCAATACGCACATTATGGGCAATTTGCACCAGATTATCTATTTTCGTGCCAGCGCCGATAATTGTATCATTCAGCGCGCCGCGATCGACCGTGCTGTTCGCCCCGATTTCAACATTATCTTCAATCCGCACACTGCCGATTTGCGGCACTTTCTCTATCCCCTGTTGCCCGCCGACATAACCGAAACCGTCCTGACCAATGCGCACACCTGCATGTAAGTGCACCCCTTTGCCAATATAAGCAGATTGCACCGTAACACCGGGGCCGATAGTGCAATTTTCACCAATTTCACAATTTTCACCAATAGCGGCAGAAGCGCAGACCAGTGTTCCCGCCCCTAATTTTACATTTTTACCGATAGAGGCGCCCGCTTCTATCGTAACATTTTTCGCCAATCTGGCAGAAGCATGAATATAGGCTTGCGGCGACAGGCCGGTTTCTCCCAGCAGGGAAGAAGGCCTGACCGCCTCAGGATAAAAAACACGCGCCAGATGAGAAAAATCGCCATGCGGATCGGCGCTGACAAGAACGGCAATATTAGCGGGAATTTTATCAGCTATTTCGGCCAGGCAAAAAACAGCCGCGGCAGCCAGATTTTCCAGTTGTGCCTTGCGCTTTTTGCCGGCGATAAAAATTATGGCATCATCATCGCTTGCGTCCAGGGCAGCCAGACGTTTTACCACGCGTTCTGCCAGATTATTCCGATGCAGCAAGGCACCTGTTAATGCGGCAATTTCTGCAACCGTCATCGGACGGGACGGCGTAAAAAACATTATATCCGCCACTTAATTATATATTTCCCGGCCAGACAAAGCCTGCCGGAAATCTTACCAATCACTTTGCCGCAGCCATTCTCTTATTTATAAAGAAATATCGCTGCTGCAACTCCATAATAACAGCACTTATTTTAGCATGTAAGCCGCCCGGAAAAACAGGAAAAAACACAAAAGCAACCAGAAAACTATGGATAAAAGCGCGAAATCAATATTATAACAATAAAAGCGAAAAAACACAAAAGCGGAATAGCGGACCGCCGGCAAAAGAAAGCGCCCCTATCCAATAATGTGCAGGATAGATATAGATAGCGAGGCAGACAACAGACGCCATATATGAAGGCTGCCCTTAATCAGGGAACAGCCCGCACAAATAACTACCGCTAAAATACCCCATGCTCACGGCAAAGAGAGCGGGGCATCATACACAATAAAAGTGCAAATTTTTAACCGATTTAGACCTGAAGCAAATCAGAATTTGGTAGACATGCCAAAATTAAAGTTCTGTGTCCGATCGCCTTTTTCCTTGTTAATCGGCCAGGCATAATCAAAACGCAACGGCCCGAAAGGCGAAGCCCACATCAGGCTGATACCGGCAGAAGAACGCCATTTGCTGTCTTTACCGGTCACGCGCCGTTCACCAAAGCGGTCGCTGGCTTTATAATTATTGCCATATAAACTGGCCGCATCAGCGAAGACTGCGCCGCGCATACCAAAGCTTTCCGGCACAACCGGGAGCGGAAACTGCACTTCAGCCGTGGCGTTGATATATTTTTCACCGCCGAGAAAATATTTATAGCGCCCATTGCGCGATCTCTGCCGCGGGCCGATACCATTATAACGGAAACCGCGTATCATATCCGCATTATTTTTGAACATATCAAAAATACGAACGCCGCTTCTATCGCCGTTTTCATGCAGATAACCGCCGCCGCCGCCAATCAGGCCGACCAGATCATAGCGCTCGGAAAGCGTTTTGTATAAAGTAGCTTTAGCGGTTGTTTTCAAAAAGTCAGCATCGCCGCCAATACCGGCATATTCCTGTATAACCCGCGCATATAAGCCTTCATGCGGAATATCTATATTATCAATACTATTATAGGTCAGACCATAACTGACAGAAGAGCGCTTCCACGGGCTATTATCAGCCGCCTCAACAATAGCGCCGGAATAACGATCGAGCAGATTTATACAGGCCGCCTCTTCTTCCGGCGTCAGATAATCGCCGCGCTCTGCCCGCCGGCGAACGCCTCTGTCGCAACCATAACGTTTCAGCTTATATTTTTCTTCAGAGTAATTATAGGCGATACTGCCCGTCAATCTTTCGGTAATCGGCACGCCAAAGCGCAGCGAGCCGCCGGTTTGCCGCACTTTATAATCATCATCAAGGCGATAAGCCTGATGAAACAAATCAATCCCGGCAGCAATCCGATAACCAAGAAAATACGGCTCAGTGAAAGAAAAGCCGTAATTACGCGAATCCGACTCACCGCCGCCGGCGCTAATACGGACATATTGTCCGCGGCCAAGAAAATTGCGCTCAGTAATGGAGGCATCAACCGAAATACCCGGTGTTTCACCGCCTGTTGTATAACCACCGCCAATAGAAAATTCACCTGTCGGTTTTTCTACTACATCGACAACAAGCACGACCTGATCCGGCGCCGAACCCTGATTAACCCCAATATTGACACTCTGGAAAAACCCCAATGCTTCCAGACGGCGCTTGGCGCGTTTTACCATAGTCTGACTGAAAGCATCTCCTTCAGCAAAGTCAAATTCACGGCGGATAACCTGATCACGCGTTTTGGTATTGCCCCGCACTTCAACCCGCTCAATATAAGCGCGCTCACCCTGTTCAATGGAATAGGTCAGACCAATAGTATGATTGGAAAAATCGCGATTTGTTATCGGCTCTACTTTGGCGAAAGCATAACCTGCATCAGCCACTTTATCACCAATATTAAGGACAGAATCCTCAATTTTGGCAGCATTATATCTGTCGCCCTTTTCGGTTTTCAGCCTGTGCATCATGGATTTTGTATCAACGCCCGGCACTGTGCTTTCTACATTAATATCGCCGAAACGGTAAAGCGCTCCTTCATCAAGCACAAAAGTCAGCGTATATTTATTGCTTTCGGCATTATAATCGGCCGTAGAAGAAACAATGTGAAAATCCGCATAACCGCGATTATAATAAAAGCGGCGCAAAACTTCTTCATCAGCAGCCAGACGATCATCATTATAAACATCGCCGTGAGTCAGCCAGGAAAACATATTTGTGCGCTTGGTCACCAGAATATCGCGCAAGCGCCTGCTGCCAAAGGCCTTATTGCCGACAAAAACAACATCGTCAATTTTTGTCCTTTTGCCTTCCTTAATGTCGAATATGACATTAACCCGCCCGTTCCCGGCCTCAGCCGTGCGGCCCTTGACGGTTACACCTTTCCGCCCCAGCGATGTATAAGCATCGCGTATTGTCTGTTCATCGGCCATTAATTTGGCCATATCAAAAGCCTCGCGCGGCTTTAGAGACAAAACGCGCTCCAAATCCTTGGTTTTTACAGCTTTATTCCCCTCAAGCGTCACTTTATTGACAGTCTGATATTCTGAGACAGTTACAACCAGAACACCATTGGCCGGACGAATGGAAACAGCGGAGAAAATCCCCAGGCGAGCAAGACGCTTTGTTGCAGCATCAATATCGGCAGGGCTGTAATCCTGCCCCGCCCGCAAACCGAGATTATCCCGGATAACCTGCGCATCAACGCCTTTATTGCCGCGCACTTCAACAGAGCGCACAATGGCGGCACGCGCCTCACCGGCGGCATTAAGGACAGTAACAAAAGCAACAGGCATAGAAACAGCCAGCGTCAATGATAAGGCCGAACCGGCAGCCAGAAATCTTGATTTGCGAAGGCTGGATTTAAATTTCATTCGCATACTACCTTTGTATTTTGTCCCAAAAAATACAACCCCCATATAGCGACCCCATATAGCGGTATTGTAACAAACCGTTTTTCCATATACACGCCCCCGCTTTGAGAGCGCAATCTTACCGCAAAACTGTAAAGAGATACTCCCTCAGCGGCAAATTTCTTCAGAATAAGGGACACAACCCACAAAATCCTTCGCCGATTCTATAGAGATTCTTCCCGTTTCACAAGGAATAAAAAAACATAATCCGCACCTATTTTTGCGGGTACCGACAGGCTGCCCCTGACAAACTACCAATATCACGGCCGAGAGTTTAGCAGGGTATATAATTATTTAATATTGCGAAAACAGTAAATAAAAGGATAATGACCCAGCCTGTACGAAAAACTGCTTCCTGCACGCGTGCCGGCACGGCATAGCCTGTTACCCCTTCTATCAGGTAAAACAGCAAATGACCGCCATCTAATGGCGGCAAAGGCAAAAGATTAAACAGGCCAATGCCGATAGATAAAAAAGCAGCGAGCTGCACCAGCGCCCAGACACCAATATCACTCACTTTCCAGGCAATTTGTGCTGTGCGAACCGGGCCGCTTAACTGGCAGCGATCTGCCCGGCCCTGCAATAATTTGCCTAAATAACGGCCGGTTTGCTGCACAATAAAAGCTGTATCGCGCACACCCTCCTGCAAGGCCGCGCCGATTGTATAAGCTTTTTTACGAATATTTTCCGGGCTGTTGGAGCCGACAATCCCGATACGGCCAACACGAATAATATTACCGAAACCGTCATCAACCCGTTTCATTTCAGGAAAAACCGTAAGCGCAACCGGCCGGCCCTGCCGCTCTATCTCAAACTGAATCGCACCGCTGTCATGCAGCATAATATAACGCGCTATATCCTCAAAACTCCTTATAGCCTCCCCGTTAATTGTCAAAAACCGGTCACCTTCCTGCAAGCCGCCCACTGCGGCGGGAGAATGCGGCAATACCCGGCTGACAACCGGGCTAAGGGTAAATTTGCCGAAATAAAAAGCCATAAAGGCTAAAATGAACACAGCCAGCAAAGCGTTAAAAAACGGCCCGGCAATAATTGTGGCGGCGCGTTGCCAGGCATTGGCGGCAGCAAAAGAACCCGCGGGCAGACGGCGCCCGGTTTTTTCTGCCGCCGGGCGGGAATCAATCTCATCATCACCCAAAAAGCGCACATAGCCGCCAAGCGGCACGGCAGCAAGGCGCCAGCGTGTGCCGTTTTTATCTGTCCTCGCCCAGATTTCCGGCCCAAAACCGGCAGAAAATACCGCAGCTTTAATGCCGCACCAGCGGCCGACCAGATAATGCCCCATTTCATGCACGATAATAATTGCCATTAAAACGGCCAGAACACCGAAAAGACGGCAAAAAGCGTGATAAATATCCCAGAGAAAATCCCAATAGCTCAATTAATTTTTTCCCGATTTTTTCGCATAGACTGTTTTTGCCGCTACGCGCTACAAATAATATATGACAATAATAAGGTAAATTTACGGGAAACCCCAATCGGTAAAGGCCAGTAAACCGGCAAGGACAATACAGGCAGGCAACAAGCCGTCTATTCTATCCATAATCCCGCCATGCCCCGGCAGCAGGCGGCCGGAATCCTTGACACCGAAATGACGCTTGAATACAGATTCCGCCAAATCACCAATTTGGGCAATAACAGATAATAAAAAAGCCAAAACAATAATGAGAGAAAACGGCATAAACTGCGCCATTATAGCGCTGCCTTCTGTCAAAATACTCTGCTGCCGCAGCAAAAAAGTGAAAAAGCAGGCCCCCAATATGGCAGATACCGCGCCGCCAATCGCCCCCGACCATGTTTTATTGGGAGAAATTTTGGGCGCCAGCTTCGGCCCGCCGCAAAGACGCCCGCAGCTATAAGCGCCAATATCGCTGGCCCAAACGGTGCTATATAAAAACAGGAGCCAGTAAAGGCCGGTTTCACTGCCATGAGCCAGGCCCTCACGCAAAAAGACAAAACTCAAGGGAAACAGCACAGCATAAACAAAACCCGCTGCCTGAAAAACCGCAGCCCTGGCACCCGTTTCTGCCCGAACAAGACCATAACATAAACAAAGCCCGGCAAAAAAAGCGGCAAAAACATATAAAGGCGGGGCGGCAATCAGCAAAGCAATTCCCGGTAAAAGAAAGCCAATCCCGGCACATAAGCGCCCGCGTAGAGTTTGCAAAACGGCAATAATGCTGTTCCACTCATATAAGACCGCCGCCCCCACACAAAAGCAGAAAAAACGAAAAGCCAACCCGCCCCAACAGGCAATCACCACAGTGAAAAATGCAATAATCACACCGGTTATCAGGCGCAGCAATAAATTGGACACCGGCTTTTTCAGCCCGTTATCCGTTCTCACCGCCTTATTTACCGTCCATTTCTCTTTATCGCTTTGTGGCAAAGACTCCATAAACAGCCCCTTTACGCTTTTTTAACGGAATAATGACGCTGTTTTGTCCTGTCCATTTCAGCAGCTTCTCTGGCCGCATGGCGATTATGGCCGGCCATAGGATCTGAAAAGACGGCATTTTGCTCATTTTCCGCAGAATGTGACAATAAGCGGCCAAAACGCCTTTCTCTTTTGCAATAAGCATCAAGAGCAGCATCAAAATCCTGCACACTGAAATCAGGCCAGAAACATGGAACAAAGCTTAATTCGGCATAAGCAGCCTGCCACAGCAAAAAATTGGAAAGACGCATGTCGCCGCCCGTGCGAATAATCAAATCCGGATCCGGTATACCGGCCGTATCCATATGGGCAGCAAATAAAGCCTCATCAATATTGCCCGGCGCCAATGCTCCCGATACTGCTTTTTCCGCCAGCCTGGCTGCGACACGGACAAGCTCATTGCGACTGCCGTAATTAAAGGCCACAATCAGATTAAGACCATTATTTGCTTTTGTCTGCTCTTCAGCCTCATGCAATAAAGCGATAATATCGGCAGCCAGATTACAGCGATCACCGATAATTTTTATTTTCACATTATTATGCCGCAAATCGCGCAAATCACGGCGGACAAATAATTTCAACAGTGCCAATAAGCTGCCGACTTCCTCTGCCGGGCGCCGCCAGTTTTCTGAAGAAAAGGCATAAAGGGTCAGCCATTCCAGTTTTTTTTGCCCTGCATGGCGCACAATCCGGCGCAGAGTTTCCATACCTGCCTGATGCCCGGCCATACGCGGCAGTTTGCGCAAGCGCGCCCAGCGGCCGTTCCCGTCCATAATAATTGCAATATGGCGTGGAAGCATAATGGAAACCTTCGCCGAAATATGCCGGAAACACGCCCGCCCGCCTGCCGCTTTCCATGACACTTTATAAGCCCGGGCAAAGCCGGGAAGAGGAATAAAATCACACCGGCCTATACTTGCATGATTTCTGCTTCTTTGGCAGACAAAATCTTGTCAATTTCCCCAATAATATCATCTGTCAATTTTTGTACTTTATCAGCCTGAGTCCGGCTTTCGTCCTGGCCGATTAACGCCTCTTTTTCAGCTTTTTTCAAATTATCCATGCCGTCACGGCGAATATGGCGCACCGCAATGCGCGCCTGCTCGGCATAATTATGAGCGATTTTCACCAATTCACGGCGGCGTTCTTCATTCAGCTCCGGCAGAGGAATACGCAAAATCATGCCGTCCGTAATCGGATTTAACCCCAGGCCGCAATCACGAATAGCGCGTTCCACCGCCCCTACCATAGTTTTGTCCCACACAGAAACAGCCAGCATGCGCGACTCAGGCACGGAAATATTGCCGACCTGGTTAACAGGCAGCGTGGCACCATAAGCTTCTACCATAACTGTATCCAGCAAAGCGGTAGAAGCACGCCCCGTACGCAAACCCGTCAATTCATGTTTGAAAGAGGCAACAGCACCTTCCATACGGCGCTTAAGATCATCAAAATCCAACATTATCAATCCTTTATCTGCAAGCCGCGATAGCGGAGAAATTTGCCGCAAGCCGGTTTGCGACAACAGGCCGGCTTCGATTTAGCCCGACACCAGCGTAAACCGCCCCTTGCCGCGAATAATTTTGGCAAAACCGCCTTTTTCATGAATGGAATAAACAATAATGGGAATATTATTTTCCTGCGTCAAGGCAATGGCCGCCATATCCATCACTTCCAGGCCCTGTTTTATCATTTCTTCATGGGTAATACGGTCAAACCGCGCGGCTTTGCTGTCTTTTTTCGGATCCGCCGCATAAATACCGTCGACCTGTGTGCCTTTGAGCAATACATCAGCACCGATTTCGGCCGCGCGCAAGGCCGCTGCCGAATCTGTGGTGAAAAACGGATTGCCGGTGCCGCCGGCAAAAATAACAATTTTACCGGCATTGAGATAGGCCATGGCCTTGCGCTGGGAAAAGCTTTCGCAAATTTGCGGCATGGCAATGGCAGATAATACGACCGCATCGACCCCCAGCCGGGTCAGGGAAGTGCGTAAAGCCAAAGAATTAATTGCCGTAGCCAGCATACCCATATGATCGCCGGTTACCCTGTCGCCGCCGCGCGAAGCAACAGCGACACCGCGGAAAATATTGCCGCCGCCAATAACAACCCCCACATCAACGCCTTGCGCCCGCACTTCAGCAATATCGGCAGCAATACGATCGGCTACCGAAACGTCAACACCGAAACTCTGCCCTCCCATAAGCGCTTCACCGGAAACTTTCAACAAAACGCGTTTATATTGAGGGCTGTCCGCCATAATTATCTCCTGACATATTATTTACAAGCAACACGGATAAATATGATAAGTCACAACTGCCCCGCCCCTTATATAATAGCCGGTGACGGAAAGGCGCTCTGCCCCTCCCATTTACAAGCCGCTATCATGCAAAAGCGGCAAAACCCGGACAGATTATAAAGCCGGCCGGCTTTGCGGTTTCGCAACCTAAACCAAAAAACAGCCTTTATCAATAAAACTCACCCTCAGCCGATAAAACTTATGGGGAAAAGCCCAGGCTCTAATTATAAACCCATACAGGCAGGCAAGATTTCTCCGCACCGGCAATGAACCGCGCAAAAGCAAATATTCCGCCGGAGCAGCGGCAAATTTTCAGCTCTATATTTATTCCGCCGCCGGGCAATATGCCAGCATAAAAACGGGACTCACCCTTAGGGGCAAGTCCCGCTTGTCAATCAGTTTACGCAACAGGCCGTTTCAGCTTTTGGCAGCAGCCGCTACTTCCGCCGCAAAATCCGTCACTTCTTTTTCAATCCCTTCGCCTAAGGCAAAGCGCACATAACCGACAATCTTCACCGGTGCGCCAACCGCTTTTTCTGCCTCTTTGGCAGCGGCCGCCACAGTCATATCCGGATTCACAACAAAAGCCTGCGACAGCAGCACAACTTCCTCATAAAATTTGCGCAAGCGCCCTTCCACCATTTTCTCAATAATAGCTTCAGGCTTGCCTGACTGGCGCGCCTGCTCGGCAAAAATAGTTTTTTCACGCTCAACCGCAGCGGCATCGATCTCCTCCGGCGTTAAAGCCAGCGGATTTGTGGCGGCAACATGCATGGCGACCTGGCGGCCGAAAGCCTTGGCCGCCTCTTTGTCCCCCGCTGTCTCCAAAGCGACCAGAACACCGATTTTGCCCAGGCCTTCAGCAATGGAATTGTGCATATAGGCAGCAATTACCCCTTTATCCGCCTCCACCATGGCGACACGGCGCAGCGCCATATTTTCACCTATTGTGCCAATGGCATCTTTCAACACCGCCGCAACAGTTTTACCGCTGCTGCCGGGACAAGACGCAGCAAGAACAGCGTCTAAAACCCCGTCTGTCTGCAACGCCGCTTCGGCAATATGGCGCACAATCTGCTGGAAATCAGCATTGCGGGCGACAAAATCCGTCTCGGAATTTACTTCTACCAAAACAGCTTTATGCCCCTGCGCCGCCAGGCCGATCAAACCCTCAGCCGCCGTGCGCCCAGCCTTTTTGTCAGCCTTGGCAATGCCTTTTTTACGCAGCCAGTCTACTGCTTCTGCCATATTTCCGCCGCTTGCCACCAAAGCCGCTTTCGAATCCATCATACCGGCACCGGTCATCTCACGAAGCTTTTTAACCTCAGACGCAGAAATACTCATTATCGCTTCTCCATTTCACCGCATTATCGCATTCCCAACCGAAAACCGGATTTGAGGAATAATGTCGTAAAACCCTTAATATTGGCGATCCCGCCCCATTTTGCCCGCCTGATTCACAGCAGCAAACGGGCTGCCCTGCCGATAATCCATAAGCCGATACTATCAGGCCTTGGCTTCGGCTGTTTCCTCTGCCGTAATATCGGCGACCAAAGCAGGCTCAAGCGGCGCCTCCGCCTGAGCGCCAATATCAACACCCATAGCGCCCTGCTGGCGCGCAATGCCGTCAATAGCCGCTTTCGCCATCAAATCGCAATAAAGCGCAATAGCGCGAGACGCATCATCATTGCCCGGTATCGGGTGATCAATTTTATCGGGATCGCAATTTGTATCAACAACAGCAATCACCGGAATGCCCAGGCGTTTGGCTTCCTGAATGGCAATCGCTTCTTTATTGGAGTCAATAACAAACATTAAATCGGGGACAGAACCCATATCCTTGATACCGCCCAAAGCGCGGTTGAGCTTGCCGCATTCGCGCTCAATATTCAGGCGTTCTTTTTTGGTAAAGCCCTGCCCTTCACCGGACAACACCCCTTCCAGCCGGCGCAAACGCTGAATGGAATTGGAAATTGTTTTCCAATTTGTCAGCATGCCGCCCAGCCAGCGGGAATTGACATAATATTGTGCTGAAGCCCGCGCCGCCTCGGCTACAATATCGGAAGCCTGACGCTTGGTGCCGACAAAAAGCACCCGGCCGCCGCGCGCTACCGTATCTGCCACCAGCTTTAACGCCTGGTGCAACAGCGGAACAGTCTGCGATAAATCAATAATATGAATATTATTGCGCTCGCCAAAAATATAGGGGGCCATTTTTGGATTCCAGCGATGTGACTGGTGGCCAAAATGGACACCGGCTTCCAGTAGCTGGCGCATAGTAAAATCAGGCAAAGCCATTGTTTTTCCTTTCCGGTTAAACCTCCACGAATACAGGCCTTAAAGCCACCGGCGGGAAAGCCGAAAGCCGGCAAACCCTTATTATCCGTGTGTGTGATAAGCGGCTTTTACTAAAAATTCAGGCTTTTTGCAAGCCGCAATAGCGCAAAAAGACAGGAAACCAAGAAAAGCGGCGGCAGCAAACTCTGCTTTCAGGCGCACCCCGCCCTTGTTACCGGGATTTGCCGGCCGCAGTCTTCCTCCTATGGGTGGCGCATATAGGCGCCCCGCACATAATATAGAGAGAAAGACAGAGCAAAACCCCCTTTTGCCCTGCGGCGGCAAGCCGCATTCACTTTGGCAGCGGCCCGGGGACAGGCTATTTTTTACAAGCTGCTTTATCTGATTTTTCCTGCAAAATATCCAGCCGCACCAATTTGCCGCGAATAGAAAAATCGCCGTAATCCATAAATAAATTGCGCGTTATGCCGTTTTCATAAAGCAAAAATTCTGTGCGGTAACCCGGCAGGCCGTCTTTATTTTCCGCATCATCGAAATAGGCAATAGTCACAGGCCAGGTCGGCTCATCGGCGAAATCGCCCATAAATTTGATCTCACGATCATCAGGCGCAGGCTTTTGCCTGCTGCCGATAATAATAGTCGTCTCGGCCACATTATCGGCGGCACCTGAACCGTCAAACAAATCCATTTTCATGAAATGCTTGCCTGCCAACGCATTTTTGATAATATCTTCCATTTGCGCCAGCGGGAAATAGGCTTTTTTTAATTTATAATTTTCATCATCAGGTTTGGTCAGCACTACTTCCAAACCGTTTCTTGAACGCCTGGCCGTGCCGACTACCTCTTCTGTCAAATCACCGTCCAGATAATTTTTGGTAGCAAAGCGGAATTCTTTGCCGTCAACAGCTTCAAAACTGGTGCTTTGCCTGTCTGTCAGGCGTGAGGCATCATCTTTCATATCCACATGGGTCAAAAGACGAAATTGCGTTGTCCAGCCCTCACATTTTGAACCGCTAAATTCATAGGCCATACGGCCGTTAAGCCCGGTTATATCAGATTTTTCGGCCATATTTTCCAGCGTAATATCATATATGGCACGATAAGAGACAAAGCCGCTTTTTTTATGAGAAACTGCCGCATTTTGCACCGGCGCCGCGCCGGCTGCCGCGACAAATCCTGCCGCGGCAGCCAGAGAAAACAGCAAGGCGGCAGAAGCGGCAAATTTGTCGGAAACCAGCCTGAATTTGCTCATTGCTCCCATAATGCATTTTAACGGCATAATGCTTTGTCCCTTTGCTCCATTCTGCCGGAATTTATACAGGAATCCCCGCTGCCTAGTCAAAGGATAAAAGCAGAAACAGGCCAAACTTTGCCAGATAGCGGTCAGCAAACCGGGACAGCTTGCAAATAATCGGCAAAGCGGCACATAATTTAGCGGTTTTGCTTTATAATATTTTTGCCATAATGTCGGCCAATATGCTTTGAGTCGGACGACAAAGGAGAAATCATGACAGCATCGCCTGAGGAACGGCCCGATAAAAATGCCGGCTTTTACGATAAGAGCAATATTTTCGCCAAAATCCTGCGCCGCGAAATTCCCGTAATTCCTGTTTATGAAGATGACACAATACTGGCTTTTATGGACGCCATGCCGCAGGCAGAAGGCCATGTTCTGCTTATCCCCAAAGCGCCATGCCGCAATTTGCTCGACGCCGACCCGCAAATTTTGCCGCATTTTATCCGGATTCTACAGAAACTGGCGCAGGCCGTACAGCAGGCTTTATCGGCTGACGGTATTGCTATTATGCAATTTAATGAAGCGGCGGCCGGGCAGACAGTGTTTCATTTGCATTTTCATATTATTCCGCATTATGCCGGCAAGGCGCGGCAGGCGCATGGCAGCAATCCGGTGCCGCCGGAAAAACTGGCCCCGATAGCGGCACAAATAAGCGCGGCGCTGGCGAAAAAACTGTAAGCTGATAAGGATTACCATTATGGGCCGCTCACATTGCCGGCTCAGGCAGCAGATCCTGCGGCTGCCAGACAATGGTAACCGTCTTTTTTAAGCAGAGCGCAGGTATTGCGCGCGGCGGTTATGGAAGTAAAGCCGCCAAAGCGCACGCGATAATAGGGTGTGCCGCTTTTCGTGAATTTTTCTGTATAGGGCCTGGCAGCGGCATAAATTTTATGCACGCGCCTGGTAGCCCGAGTTAAAATATGTTCGGCTTCCCGCAGATTTTTGCTGGCGGCCAACTGGATAATCCAGCCTTTATCAGGCTGCTTGTTACTTCCGGCGGCCGGCACAGAGGCAGTAACGATATTATCCAAAGCCTGCGCATCTCCGGCAGCAGGTAACACAGCTTTATCCAAAGCTGCTATCGCCGCTTTTTGCTGCGGCTCATTAACAGATTGCGAAGCCAGCATCATCAATAAAGCTGAATCCCGCTCCCTGTCGCTCATCACCGCTACGGGGGCAGAGAGCGGCGCAGTCCTCCCTTTATCTTCCTGCATTTTTTGAGCAGAATTCCCGCCGGTCTTACCGGCTGTCATTTTTACGGTCGGCACGGGTATGGCGGCTGCTCTTCCGGCCGCTGCCGGCTTTGCTTTATCACCTTGCGCCAGCGCCGCCATCAAAACCGGTGTTTCCGCCGGCGCTGCCGGTGCCGGATTAAAGTCTTTTTTACCGCCGGCTTTATCCATATAACGCGTTAACAGACCCGCCATCTGGCTATCGCGCAGCGCCGAGCTTTTGCCGCCCAGAACAACAGCGACAAGGCTTTTATTGCCAATATGACGTGAGCTGGCCAGATTAAAGCCCGACATACGCGTATAGCCGGTTTTAATGCCGTCGACACCGGCCATATTGGCCACCAGGCGATTATGACCGCGAATAAGCCGCCCCTGATGAACAAAATTTGTCGTACTGAATAAAGCATATTGATCCGGAAAATGGCGTTGCAAGGCCAAAGCCAGAATAGCCAAATCGCGCGCTGTGGAATAATTTTGCATATCAGGCAGGCCTGAAGCATTGGTAAAATTTGTCCGGCGCATACCTAATTGCCGCGCTTTCATAGTCATCATACGGGCAAAATTCTTTTCCGAGCCGCCTAAATATTCGGCAATAGCAACAGCAATATCATTGGCCGATTTGGTGATTAAAGCCTTGGCAGCCGCTTCTGCGCCGATTTTACGGCCGACACCGAGATTCAGTTTTGTCGGCGGCTGGCTATTGGCATAGGCTGAAACAGGAATGGGAGTTCCGGCAGCAATGCGCCTGGCTTTCATCGCATCAAACAGCAGATAAAGCGTCATCATTTTTGTTAAAGAAGCGGGATAGCGGCGCATATCGGCTTTATCGGCAAATAATACACGGCCATTATTGGCATCAATAACAATGGCAGCATATTTGTCAGGAAAAACGCCGGAGGGCACAGCCTCAGCCGATACTGTAAAAACGGTCAGAACCCCAATAGTCAATAGGGCACCCAAAGCCGCTATAGCTGTTTTTTTACAAAATTCCACATAAAATCTGACAAGACGCACTAAAACACCTTAAAATTACCCGGTATTAAACCGGCTATACAAGACCAAATCGCGATAAATATCCCCCGCCGCTGCGAGCGGCAGTAATCTTGCGCGGAATTTCTGCCGCAGACTGGGCTAATTCTGTTACAAATTCGTTTACGAAAAATAAAAAACAGCCTGTTTCAGGCTACACTAAAATAGCGCAAAAGTAAAATCAGCGCTTTAAGAGAGAGCTATAAGACTTTGATTACAGATAAATAAAACCCCGGTACTATAAACCATATTATTTTTCAATAAATTACAAAATTCCTTAAAATTTTGCTAAAATCACATATTTTGCCGACTGTCAGTTGCGGCTGATTTTTCTTAAGGCCGGCATTCTGGTGACAAAAAATAACCGCCCCCAAAGGAGCGGTTATAACAGGCGCTGCAAAACTGTCTTATTTATCGTTGACAGCTTCTTTCAGCAAATTGCCGGCCTTAAATTTCGGCACATTGCGCGCCGGAATATCAATCGGCGTGCCGTTAGCGGGATTAACCCCCTTGGAAGCCGCACGATGAGAAACCTCAAAAGAACCAAAACCGGGAATACGAACATCTTCCCCCTGCTGCAAAGTCCCGCTGACAGATTTAATAAAAGCCTCAACGGCTTCCGCCGCTTTGGCATTAGTAAGGCCCGCTTCCCTGGCAACAGCGCTTACAAGTTCTTTCTTGTTCATATGAATACTTCCTTTCTTAAATCTCGCTCTGGCAATTTGGCGGCCACAACACGCTGCCAAATGGTAAAGTCCTGTCTTATGTTTAGCAAAAATAAAAACAAAGAAAAGCCGAAAAAAGCCTTAAGACGCCAAACTCGGCCTTTCCTCAGGTTTTGCACAAATTTCTTGGGCAAAAACAGCCTTTTTCCGGGCAAAATCGGCAAAAACGACACGCTGTCCTTGCAGATTTCCCAGGCTTTTGCCCGGATTTTCTTAATGCGCCAGCATAGGATTAACCGTGCTGTCATCACTTTGAGCCACATTATTATTGGCATTATTGGCCGCTTCTTCATCTTTTTCCGACCATTGAACAGGTGTCGGCTCACGCGTCAAGGCATAATGCAAAACTTCACTGGCGTGAGAAACCGGGATAATTTCCATATTATTTTTGACATTATCCGGTATTTCCGCCAGATCTTTGGCATTTTCTTCCGGTATTAAAACCCGTTTAATGCCGCCGCGCAAGGCCGCCAGCAATTTCTCCTTCAGCCCGCCAATCGGCAAAACCCGCCCGCGCAGAGTAATTTCGCCGGTCATGGCCACATCTTTGCGCACCGGAATGCCTGTCATTATTGAAACAATCGCCGTCATCATGGCAATACCGGCCGAAGGCCCGTCTTTCGGCGTTGCTCCTTCCGGCACATGGACATGAATATCCCGCTTGTCAAACAGCGGCGGCTTAATGCCGAAATCTACCGCTCTTGAGCGCACATAAGACGCCGCCGCCGAAATAGATTCCTTCATGACATCGCGCAAATTGCCGGTAACTGTCATGCGGCCCTTGCCCGACATCATCACGCCTTCAATGGTCAGCAGCTCACCGCCTACTTCTGTCCAGGCCAGGCCGGTTACAATACCGACCTGATCTTCCGCATCAATCATGCCGAAGCGATAGCGCTTCACGCCCAGATAATCGGCAATATTGCCGGCAGTAATATGCACATATTTGACATTTTCCTTGATGATTCTGGTCACTGCCTTGCGCGCCAGTTTCATCAGCTCACGCTCCAGGCTGCGCACGCCCGCTTCACGCGTATAATATTGGATAATAGCGCGGACAGCAGCGTCATCAACAGAGAATTCGCTTTTGCGCAAGGCATGTTCCGTAATCGTCTTAGGCAATAAATGGCGTTTGACAATTTCCACTTTCTCATCTTCAGTATAACCGGCAATGCGGATAATCTCCATACGATCCAGCAGCGGCCCGGGAATATTGAGCGAATTGGCAGTGGTCACAAACATGACATCGGACAAATCATATTCCACCTCCAGATAATGATCCATAAAAGTGGAGTTCTGCTCAGGGTCGAGCACTTCCAGCAAAGCAGAAGACGGATCACCGCGGAAATCCTGCCCCATTTTATCAATTTCATCGAGCAGAAAAAGCGGGTTGGATTTTTTTGCCTTTTTCATGGACTGAATAATTTTGCCCGGCATAGAGCCGATATAAGTGCGCCTGTGACCGCGAATTTCCGATTCATCACGCACACCGCCCAGCGCCATACGCACATATTCCCGCCCTGTCGCCTTGGCTACAGAATGCGCCAGCGAGGTTTTGCCGACACCGGGAGGGCCGACCAGGCACAAAATCGGGCCTTTGATTTTTTTGGCCCGGCTTTGCACTGCCAAATATTCAACAATGCGTTCTTTCACTTTATCCAGGCCGAAATGCTCTTCATCAAGCACTTTTTCAGCAAAATTCAGGTCTTTTTTAATTGGCGATTTTTTGTTCCACGGTATATTAAGCAGCCAGTCCAGATAATTGCGCACCACAGTCGCTTCTGCCGACATAGGTGACATAGAGCGTAATTTCTTGATTTCAGAATGGGCTTTTTCTTCCGCTTCCTTGCTTAAACGGGTTTTCTTGATATTATCTTCCAGCTCTGAAATTTCATCACGGCCGTCTTCGCCCTCGCCCAATTCTTTCTGAATAGCCTTCATCTGCTCATTCAAATAATATTCGCGCTGGGTTTTTTCCATTTGCCGCTTCACCCGCGAGCGAATGCGCTTTTCCACCTGCAAAACAGAAACTTCCGATTCCATAAAGCTTAAAGCGCGCTCCAGCCGCTCACGCACATCGAGCAGCGCCAGCATTTCCTGTTTTTCCGACAATTTTACGGTCAAATGCGAGGCAATAGTATCGGCAAGTTTGGAGGGATTTTCAATCTGGCTGACAGCGCTGATAACTTCCGGCGAAATTTTTTTATTAAGTTTGACATAATTTTCAAAATCGGCCACAACCGAACGCGCCAGCGCCTCGACCTCCACCTCATCATCAACCGCCTCAGCGAGAACCTCTGCCTCTGCCTGTAAATAGGCCCCTTTATCATAAAAATGCCGCAGCCCGGTGCGGGCAACACCTTCTACCAGCACTTTCACCGTGCCGTCAGGAAGTTTCAATAATTGCAAAATATTGGCCAAAGTGCCGACATCATAAATTTCCTTGGGCTGTGGATCATCATCGGCAGCGCTTTTTTGCGTTACCAGCAAAATTTGCCGATTTTCGCGCATAGCCTCTTCCAGGGCGCGAATCGATTTTTCCCTGCCGACAAAAAGCGGCACAATCATATGCGGGAAAACGACAATATCGCGCAGGGGCAAAACAGCGTAAAGGCCGCTTGTTTCTTTCCCTGTTTTTCCAGAACGTTCCTGCATTATTTATCCTTTCGCAAAAGCTTGGCTTACAGGCTTAAAGGCAGTTTAAAACCTGCTCCCTTCGTCTCTTTTTTGGGAACGAGAATAGCCGAGCCTCATAGATGGTTGCACCAAAGCCCGATTTCAAGAGTCAGGAAAAGACTGTGTTACCCGGCACGATACGCTAAAACACATAGAGAATACAAAGCCGGCACAAAAGCTGAAAATAAACAAAGCAATGACGGCTCAACAGAGATTAGGAGAAAAACGGCAAATACCAGACAAGACACCATCACAATACGCGGCACAGCAACAGGAGCCGGATAAGACCAAACTGAAATCACAGCCTTTTCACGGTTAATAAAATAGCAGCATATTCTTAAAGCAATCTTATTGCTCGCCGCAAATTTATTTTGCCTGCTAAAATCGCCCGCTTGTCATACCGGTAATATAACTTAAAAGCAGGAAAACTGCCGGCATTACGGCAAAGCCGCATCATAAAAGGGAAATCTCTCAGATTCACAACGCCGAAACGCCGGCATCAGCCGCGATAATATTACTGCGGCAGCGGCGCTGATTGCGGCCGGAAAAGCGCCGCCTTTCAGGTGGCTGCCGGACTAAACCGGAGAATCATCAGGCCGAAACATTGCCTCTTTCATGCTGTTTATCGGCATAAATATAAAGCGGGCGGGCGCGGCCTTCCACCACTTCGCTTGAGACGGCAACTTCCCGCACATCTTCCAGCACCGGCAGATCAAACATAGTATCCAGCAAAATCTTTTCCATAATTGAGCGCAGGCCGCGCGCCCCTGTCTTGCGCTCAATCGCCTTTTCAGCAATAGCGCGCAAGGCATCATCATGAAAAGTCAGCACCACATCTTCCATTTCAAACAGGCGCTTATATTGCTTGACCAAGGCATTTTTCGGCCTGGACAAAATTTGCACCAAAGCCTCAATATCCAGATCTTCCAATGTGGCAATAACCGGCAAACGGCCGACAAATTCCGGAATAAGGCCGAATTTCAGCAAATCCTCCGGCTCCAGATCACGGAAGACAGCGCCCAGACGGCGGCTGTCCGGCGCCGCTACTTTAGCACCAAAACCGATAGAGGTTTTTTCACTGCGTGCCAGAATAATTTTATCCAGCCCGGCAAAAGCGCCGCCGCAAATAAACAGAATATTGGTTGTATCCACCTGCAGAAATTCCTGCTGCGGGTGTTTGCGCCCGCCTTGCGGCGGCACAGAAGCCACAGTTCCCTCCATCACCTTCAACAGTGCCTGCTGCACCCCCTCACCTGAAACATCGCGCGTAATAGACGGATTTTCCGCCTTGCGTGTAATTTTATCGACCTCGTCAATATAAACAATGCCGCGCTGCGCCCGCTCAACATTATAATCGGCCGCCTGCAGCAATTTCAGGATAATATTTTCCACATCTTCGCCAACATAGCCGGCTTCGGTCAAGGTTGTGGCATCGGCCATGGTAAAAGGCACATCAATAATGCGCGCCAAAGTCTGCGCCAGATAAGTCTTGCCGCAGCCTGTCGGCCCAACCAGCAAAATATTGGATTTTGTCAGCTCAATATCGGAATTTTTAGATTGATGCGCCAGCCTTTTATAATGATTATGCACGGCCACTGCCAAAATCTTTTTGGCATTATTCTGGCCGATAACATAATCATCAAGCACGTGCATAATTTCTTGCGGAGTCGGCACCCCTTCGCGCAATTTTGCCGAAGACGCCTTGTTCTCCTCGCTGATAATATCCATACACAAGCCGACACATTCATCACAGATAAAAACAGTCGGCCCGGCTATCAATTTGCGCACTTCATGCTGGCTTTTGCCGCAAAATGAGCAATAAAGCGTATTTTTGCTGTCGCCGCCGCTGCCGCTATTTGCAACTTTGCTCATTTTATCCTTCCTTTCCAACACTGCGCTTTCAGGCTTTGTTACCGCAAATTTCACAACCGGTTTCGGCACAATACCCGCCGTATGGGGATTACACTTCCCGGTTCAGATTTGCTGCCGCATATAGATTTACACCAAAGCCCGACAGCACAATACCCATTTTTACGGCAAAGATGTAAATGCAAAGATAATGCCCCCAAGCCTCGCCGCAGTCTATATCAGGCCGCTCCGGCCGCGCTAGGCTTCATCAAAATCCTGCCGTTTTTTTAATACCTGATCAAGCAGACCAAATTCCTTCGCCTCTTCTGCCGACATAAAATGGTCGCGATCCAGCGTTTTTTCAATAGTTTCATAATCGCGCCCGGTATGTGCGACATAAATTTCATTCAGACGGCGCTTTAATTTGATAATATCCTGCGCATGGCGCTGAATATCCGCCGCCACGCCCTTAAAGCCGCCGGAAGGCTGGTGCACCATAATCCGCGCATTAGGCAGAGCAAAACGCTGCCCTTTTGCCCCCGCCGCCAATAATAGCGACCCCATAGAGGCCGCCTGCCCCATACACAAAGTGACAACTTGCGGGCGGATAAATTGCATTGTGTCATAAATAGCCAGACCGGCAGTCACATAACCGCCGGGCGAATTGATATAAAGGCTGATGTCTTTTTTGGGATTTTCCGCTTCCAGAAACAAAAGCTGGGCGCAAACCAGCATAGCCATATTATCTTCCACCGGGCCATTGATAAAAATAATCCGCTCTTTCAGCAGCCGCGAAAAAATATCATAAGCCCGCTCGCCGCGATTGGTCTGCTCCACCACCATTGGCACAAGATTCATTGCTGTTCTGATTTTATCCTGCATGGTCACTCTGTTTCTGCTCTCAGCTCATGCCGCTATTTACCGCATTTGATAAAACAGCGCAAACTCCCTTTGATAGGCTTTTCCACTGGGAATTGCAATAAGGATTAGATAAGGCACCAATACGGCCCGTAATAAAAGCCGAAAAATCGCGGCAGCAGGAAAAAGCCGATAAAAGGCTGATATGGCTCGGCTCAAAAAAACTCCAGGCCGACACGGAACATTTGCTCAACATCATGCACCGCCTCAGCCAGAGCGAAAATAGTAACCCAATCGCCGGCTATAATCCGGGTAGAGCCGACAGGGCGGATAATAGCGCCGTCACGATAAATTACTCCAATACGCAAATTTCCCGGCAGATCCAGCTCAGCTATTGGCGGCCCGACCAAAGAAGATGTCTCCAGCGCCTGGGCTTCAATCAGCTCTGCCTGCCCGTGTGAGACAGAATGCACAGCACGAATCCGCCCGCGGCGCATTTGTTGCAGAATTTTGGAAACAGTCACATTGCGCGGGTTAATATGGGCGTCAATACCGTTTGTTCGAGTCAGTTCCTCATAAAGCGGATTATTGACCAAAACCATATTAGCCTTGCAACCCAGCCGCCTGGCCATCATAGCGCTTAACACATTCACCTGCTCCTGATTGGTGAGGGCCAGCATTAAATCTGTCTCTTCCACCCTTGCGTCCTGCAAAATTGCCTGTTCCAGAGCGCTGCCGTTTAATACCGGCGTATTGGCCAGTTCATCGGCAATATGTAGCGCCCGATGGCGATCGGCCTCAATAATTTTTACATTGGTTTTGAGGTTTTTTCTTTCAATCGCTTTGGCGACATAAAGGCCAATATGGCCGCCGCCAGCAATAATAATGCGCCGCGCCTCCTGTTCTTCATGGCCGAAAAGCGATAATAGCCGCCGCACCTGGTCGCTGGCTACGGTCACATAAGCAATATCGCTTTTTTGCAACTGCGTTTCGGCATTGGGGATAAAAATATCGCGCCCGCGTTTCAGCCCGACAATCACCGCCCGCAAATCCGGGAAAAGCTGGCTTAATTGCCGCAAAGGCGTTTCCAGCAGTGGGCAATCATCAAGGCATTCTACCGCCAGCAGGGTAGCCTTGCCCTCCGCCGCTACCACCACATCAAGCGCGCCCGGCTCGGCAAGACGCCGCAAAACCACTTCACCTACTTCAACTTCCGGCGAAATCACCACATCAATAGACAGGCTCTCACGTGAAAAAAAGCTTTGAAATTCAGGGCCTAAATAAGCTTGTGACCGCACCCGGGCAATTTTTATCGGCACATTAAAATGGGTATGCGCCACCTGGCAGGCAATCATATTGATTTCATCATAAAGGGTGACAGCAATCAGCATATCGGCATTGGCGGCATCGGCCGCGGCCAGCACATCAGGGTGGGATCCGTGCCCGACAAGGCCGCGCACGTCCAGAGTATCGCGTATTGCCTCAATCCGCTTCGGATCTTTGTCAATAACGGTTACGTCAATATTTTCTACCACCAGCCGCTCGGCAATGCCGTAACCTACTTGCCCTGCGCCGCAAATAATAACCTTCATTGTCTGTTCCCGGTTCAGAGCCCCAAAGATTTCAGTTTTCGATGCAGGGCAGATCTTTCCATACCGATAAATTCGGCCGTGCGCGAAATATTGCCGCTAAAACGGTTAATTTGCGCCGTCAAATATTCTTTCTCAAACATTTCGCGCGCTTCACGCAAAGGCAGGGACATAATATGCTGGTCGCTTTCATTGGCCAGACGTGGCAAATTATCGCCGATTTCAGCCGGCAGCAAATCGGCTGAAATCGGCTCATCACCTTTATTATCGTCACGGGTCAAAATAAGCAGCCGCTCCACATTATTGCGTAATTGCCGCACATTGCCCGGCCAGTTATGCGCCTGCAGCACCGCCATGGCATCATCGCCCACCGGGCGCAGTTTTATCCCCGCCTGCGCGGCAATCCGGCGCATAAAATGGTCTACCAGCAGCGGAATATCCTCCCGCCGGCGCGATAAAGGCGGTACATTAACCGGCACAACCGCCAGGCGATGAAACAAATCCTCGCGAAACAGGCCTTCGCTAATCATGCTTTCAATATTTTGCGCAGTGGAAGAAATAATCCGCACATCAACCTGAACCGATGTCGCCCCGCCAACCCGCTCAAATTTCTGCTCGGTCAAAACACGCAAAATCTTGCTTTGCGTTTCGCGCGGCATATCGGCTACTTCGTCCAGATATAAACCCCCGCCATGGGCAGCTTCCAGAGCGCCGATTTTGCGCGCGCCGCCGTCCATTTCCGTGCCGAATAATTCTATCTCCATTTTTTCGGGCGTAATAGCGGCGGCATTCAAGGCGACAAACGGCGCCTGGCGGCGCGCCGATAAAGCATGAATCATGCGCGCCGCTACTTCCTTGCCTGAGCCGGAAGGGCCGGAAATCATCACCCGGCTATTCGTGGCGGCCACTTTTTCAACCATCTGCCGCAACTGGCTCATAATCAGTGAATTGCCTAAAAATTCCGGCGTATCCATGGTGTTCCGGCGCAGTTCCGACACTTCGCGCTTCAGGCGCTGCGTCTCCAAAGCGCGCTCGGCGACATGAATGAGCCTGTCTACTTTAAACGGCTTTTCAATAAAATCATAAGCGCCGCGTTTTGTCGCCGAAACGGCAGTTTCAATATTGCCATGGCCGGAAATCATTACCACCGGCAGCTCAGGATAGCGCTTTTTAACTTCGTCCAAAAGCGCCAGGCCGTCCAGACGGCTGCCCTGTAACCATATATCGAGAAAAACCAGATGCGGCACCCGCCCGTCAATGGCGGCCAAGGCCGCATCGGCATCGGCGGCAATGCGGGTTTCATGCCCTTCATCAGCCAAAATGCCGGCGACAAGCTCACGAATATCAGCCTCATCATCAACAATTAAAATATCGGAACCCATTTGCCTTACCTGTTATTATGGCACTGAAAATAGTGACAATCCTTAATTTTTTCAAACAGCGCGCACACTGCTTTCTTCCCCTCTGTCTTCGCTTTCTGCGACCGGGGCAATAAAGGGGAAAATCAGGCGAATCATCGCCCCGCGCCCCTGATAAAAATCCGCCGGCGCGTCCAGCAATTCCATGCGCCCGCTATGCTCTTCCACAATTTTCCGCACAATGGCAAGCCCCAGCCCGGTTCCTTTTTCACGCATGGTTATATAAGGCTCAAGCAATTTCTGCCTTTCCTTTTTGGGCAGGCCTTTGCCATTATCCATTATATCAACAATAATTTTATCGCCTTTTTGCTGCGCGCGCAGTTTTATATGCCCTTTATCCCCTGTCCTGCCAAGAACTGCTGCTTCTGCCAGGCCGGCATCAATCGCCTCGCTGGCATTTTTGATAAGATTGCCGAAAGCACGGCCGGCAAGCTGCTCATCAAATGCTCCGAAAAGCGGGGCTGGCGCCAGCTCTCTTTCAAAAATAATGTCGGGACGCGAAACCTCAATAAGAAAAAACGCCTCACTCAAAGCCCCGCGTATATCCATATATTCCAGTTGCGGCCTGGGCATACGGGCAAAAGATGAAAATTCGTCAACCATGCGGCCAATATCCCCCACCTGGCGAATAATTGTTTCAACACAGCGGTCAAAAATTTCCTTGTCTTTATCTTCAATATGCCCGCCGAAACGGCGGCGAATACGCTCAGCCGAAAGCTGGATAGGCGTCAGCGGATTTTTGATTTCATGGGCAATGCGGCGCGCCACATCGGCCCAGGCGGAAGAGCGCTGCGCCTCTGCCAGATCGGTAATATCATCAATCGTCACCACCCATGAATGACGCACGCGATCCGAATTTTCCATAGTAATGCGCACATTATAAACGCGCGAACCATTGCGTTCTTTCACCGTGATTTGCTCACCGTAAATATTTTTGTCACGCGCGCGGGCAATTTCAAACACATTGCCAATAGCGGCATTGACCGCCATCAGGCTTTTACCCATTGGCGCCTGGCCGGAAAGGTTGAACATATGCTCGGCCGAGCGGTTGATAATAGTGATAAACCCCTCTTCATCAACACCGATAACCGCCGCCGAGACGCCCGATAATACGGCTTCGGAAAAACGGCGGCGTTCATCTATTTGCCGGCCGGCGGCAATCAGCTCATTGCGCTGGCTGTTTAATTCCCCCACCATATAATTGAAAGTCCGCGCCAGTTGGCCAATATCGCCGTCCCGCACATGCACCGGCACCTGCACCGCCAGATTACCGCCGGCGACATTATCGGCCGCATCAATCAGCCGGCGAATGGGCCGCACCAGCCTGTCGGCTACGGCAATGCCCGCCCATATGGCCGATAACAGCATAATCAGAAACAAACAAAAATATAAAACGCTGAAGACAATCTGGGTCGGCACACGATTGGCTTCCAGCTCACGATAATAATTAGTATTGGCCTCTGTCAGGCGCAAAGCCTCCAGCACCCGCGGATCCGTCTCGCGCACGGCATAAAGCCAGGCCTCATCAATATCGTCCATTTTCAAAATAACGCCGAAATAGCCGTGAGCACCCGGCTGGAAGGTGACAGGATTATCCAGTGTCGCTTCCTTTATCCAGTTTTGCGGCGGTATTGGCAGATTTTTCTCATCACCGCGCTCGCTGGAAATAATAACTGAGCCGTCTTTCCTGAGCAAAAATACTCCCAGTAAATCGCGCCCAATAGCCTGCAAAGTCAGCTGGCGGCTATATTCGGGCCGATTCAGGGTTAAAAGCTGGCGATTATCCAACTGCCTGCCCATAGTGTAAGAGGCGGCCTGCAGGGATTGCAAAGTAGCGCCGGCATAAGCATTGGCCAGATTAACGGAAGAGGCAACAATCTGCCGTGTATTTACGTCAAACCAGCGATCCAGGCCGATATTCAGGGTAAAGCCGGCAACAATGGCAATAGCCAAAGCGGGCACGGCCGCCGCCAGCGAAAACAGCGCAATCAGCCGCACATGCAGGCGCGAGGCCGCGCGCCGCGCGCGGCGCGATTTGATAATCGGATAAAGCGCCGCGCCAATGCCGGTAATCAGGCATAAAACCATAAAAGCATTGATATAGGTCAAGAGACGCGTTACCGCGCGGTCGGGCATTATCGGCGTCAAACCCATCAAAATGAAAAAGGACAAAACAGCCGAAAGCAAAGCCAGAATAATAACGGCCAGCCCGACAAAGGCACGCAAACGATGCGGGTTCTCACCAAAGGCGCCTTTTTTATTCTGAGGCTGCATGGCCGGCTTGATATTTTTAATCGGTGCCAAACTGATTTCGCCGCCATTGCCTGCGGCCCCGCCCCCCGCTGCCGATATTGGCAAAATAGCCGGCGCAGATATTTCTGCTGTTTCTGCCGCTTCGATCTGTTCCGGCAACAGGATTTTTTTCATAATATTCCGCTTTGGCGCCGGTTGCTTTCCCCTGTAACAATACCGGCTCTTCCGCTCTCACTTAAGCTGTTTTACCGAGGTTCCCTGCTTTCATATTAGTAAAATAGTGGCAACAATACAACAGTATTTGCTTTTTGCGCACATAATTTACCGTAATTGCCGGCACTTCCTTGTATTCTGCGACAGAAAGCCGCATGACAAATAAAACAGGACGGCAAAGCTGTTTTTGCCGGGTTTACCGCATAGATTGCCAATAGTTTTACAAATATAAAGCGGGCAAATATAGAAAAAAGCTTTTCCCTTATTGAGAATAATTCTAAACTAGGGCATAAATCCGTTTACCCGGTCTGGCAGCCCGTCCCGTTTTGCGGCGGTTTTTTGCCGGCTGCGGGTTAATACTGATATAAAACAGGAATCCGGGCGCCTTTAGCGCTCAGTTCAAAATTGTTCAAGGAAAGCGCCAGCCATGCGTCTCACCAAGCAAACCAATTATGCTATTCGTATGCTCATGTATTGCGCCGCCAATGAAGAGGGCTTGAGCCGCGTTCCCGATATTGCCAAAGCCTATTCTGTCTCGCCTTTGTTTTTGTTCAAAATTTTGCAGCCGCTGGTCGAGGCCGGCCTGGTGCAGACTGTGCGCGGCCGCAATGGCGGGGTGCGCCTGGCCAGGCCGGCCGGCACTATTACCGTGGCCGATGTGGTGCGTGTGACCGAAGAAAATTTCGCTATGGCCGAATGTTTTGAAAATGGTGCGGTAGAGTGCCCTTTGGTGAATGCCTGCGGCCTTAATGTTACCCTGAAAAAAGCTCTGGACGCTTTTTTTGGAGTTTTGTCTGCCACTACTATTGCCGATTTGCAAAGGCCGACAAACCGTGCCCGCCTGGGGCTGACAGGCCGCGATACGGCAGCGCCGGCTGCCGCCGCACTATCGGCAACAGCATCGCAGACACCGTTTTCCTGAACATATCCGGATATTCAGGCATGATTCAAAGCGAGGTTTAAAATTTCTGTTGCAGCTCTTATTCTGGCCGCCGGGCGCGGCCTGCGTGCCGGCGGCCGTCACCCCAAACAATATGCCCGTTTAGGCGGCGTGCCGCTTATTCGCCGCACAGTGGAGATTTTTTTAAATTATCGAGGCAAAAACGGCAGCCAGGTAAAATCTGTTGCGCCGGTTATTGTCGTGGTGAATCCTGCCGATGCCGTTTTATACCGGCAGGCACTGGGAGATTTAGCTGATAAAATCCTGCTGGCTGACGGCGGCGCAACCCGGCAGGAATCAACCTTAAACGGCCTGCATTTATTAAAAACACAAAGGCCGCCCCCCTCTTATGTGCATATTCATGACGGCGCCCGCCCTTTTGTCAGCCATGATTTGCTGGACAAAGTCCACGCGGCTCTGGCGCCAATATATGGCCTTGTGCCGGTTTTGCCGGTAGCAGAAACTCTGAAACGGCTTGATGCGCAGGATTTTATCGCTGAGACTGTGCCGCGGGGGCGGCTTTATGCCGCACAGACACCGCAAATCTTCCCTTTTGCTGCCATATTGGCTGTGCATGAACAGGCGGCAGCGGCAGGCCGCACGGATTTTACTGATGACAGCGCCCTGGCAGAAGCCTATGGTTTGCCGGTGAAATCTATTGCCGGCGACAGCCGCAATATCAAAATCACCTGGGAGGAGGATATTGCTATGGCTGACAGCCTGTTGCAGCAAAGCGGACAAAGCGAGGCAGCGGAAACAAAGCCGCTTTTCCCCGATATACGCACCGGCAATGGCTATGATGTGCATAGCCTTGGCACCGGCAGCGGTGTGGTGCTGTGCGGCGTGCGTATTCCCTGCTCACTGGCTCTGCAGGGGCATTCTGATGCCGATGTCGCTCTGCATGCTTTGACTGATGCCCTGCTTGCTACGTGCGGCGCCGGTGATATTGGCAGCCATTTCCCGCCGAGTGAGCAAGAATGGCGGGGAGCGGCGTCAGAAATTTTTGTCCGCCGCGCCGCTGAAATTGTGGCACAAAAAGGCGGGCAAATTGTCAATGTCGATATAACACTGATTTGCGAAGCCCCGAAAATTGCTCCATATCGGGCAGCGATGGCAGAGAATTTGCAAACCATGCTCGATCTTGCGGCCGGGAGAGTTTCGATTAAAGCGACAACCAATGAGACTCTTGGTTTTATCGGCCGGGGGGAAGGCATTGCCGCCATTGCGACAGCCAATGTTTATTATCAATAATTCCGGCCGGGGTGGACGGGTTCAGGGAGTGTGAAGAGTAAAACCCCTCCTGCGTCCTGCGTGCCGGCCGGCCAGATAGGACTGTGCCAATATTTATAGCCGAGCCGTAAGCACTGCCCGCCTGTGCGCCTGCCCCGCCGGAAGATTTTCAGCCGCCGGCGGCTGGTGATAAAACCGGTAGAGCGAAAGCAGAAGAGAGGAAGAAAATGATGATTGCAGCAGAACTGGCGCAAAAACTTCTGGAAGCCTGCCGCGCCCGCAGGCTGCGGCTGACAACGGTAGAATCCTGCACCGGCGGCCTGATAGCCGCAGCGCTGACCGATATTGCCGGCTCTTCTGATGTGGTGGAATGCGGTTTTATCACCTATTCCGGCGCAGCGAAAGTGCAGCTTGTCGGCGTGCCGGGTGAGATTTTGGTTAAATATGGCGCGGTCTCGCGCGAGACAGCGCTTGCTATGGCGGAAGGCGGCCTACGCCACAGCAATGCGGATATTGCCGTGGCGGCAACCGGTATTGCCGGGCCGGCCAGCCGCAATGCCGACAAGCCTGTCGGCCTTGTTCACCTGGCCGTAGCGCTAAAAGGGACAAAAGCGCTGCATTATGAAGCGCATTTTGGCGATTTGGGCCGCCAGAATGTCCGCCGCGCCGCAGTGGAACAGGCTTTGCAACTGGCGCTGCAAAAGCTGGAGCAGGAATAATAAGCGCTTATCGGGCAAAGCACAGGGTTAGCCCCATTTCGGCGATTTAGGCCGCCAGAGTGTGCGCCGTGCCGCGGTGGAACAGGCTTTGCAACTGGCGCTGCAAAAGCGGAGACAGGAATAAGAGCAGGGCTTGGTGGCGCCCCTTTGCCGCGGCACAAAAGCGGAGGCAAAGGGGAATAAGAGCAAAGGCAGCCGGGGGTAGTTGACTTCGCCGTCAGGCGGGGTGCAAAACAGCACCTTAAAGGGCAGCACCGTTTCACCACAAAGCGCTGCTGCACTCGCGCGATTGTTGTGCTTTGCGGCCATTCTCCGCAGCGCCTGCGCAAAGCTGTTGAGTTCTGCCGGGTCTATATGCCTATTAAATGAAAGCTGTTATAGCGCGAACGTCCCTATGCTTCGCCGTCCTGTTTCTCTGCGCTATATGCGGACATAGCCAAAGATGAGCTTACCGCTTCGCCCGCGCTGCTACGAAGCGGTTTTTCCGCTGTTTTACCCCTCTCCCGAGTAGCAGCTTTGTCTCACGAAAGCGGCTTGCCGTTTTTCCATTTCCGCACAAGTTCCAGAGAATTATCATCGGCTTTTTTAAATTCACCTATTTCTGTATCAGATAGAAATTCTGACAATTTTTTGAGATAGGTATAAAAAGCCTCTTGCTGTTTATCTTCCAGAATAGAAGCAAGCGCCATACCCTCACGAGTCAAGAAATAGCAAGCTATGCCAGGAGCTTTCCCCTCTTCCCGTTTCGTGATGGGGATATTCTTCCTCAAATACTGCTCTAATGGCTCCGAAAAGCCTGAGACAATAACCGCTTGTTTTGGAACAGCAATAAGATAGTTTTTAAATGCAAAACCCCATGTTTCCGCCTTGGTATCGATATATTCTGTCAGCAATCCTCCCTCAGAAGGAACAAATAAGCCGGCTGCCTCTAAGCTCTTAAGTTGAGGCGAATTTAAATTCACTACCAAATAAGCAGGGATACCACCATTTATCCGCCAGCAGCAAATATCTTCAAACAGCTTGGCTGTTTCCGGCTCCAGCTCGTCAACAAGGCGCATAAGTTTGGCAGAAAATGTCCCCGGCCGGCGTATCTCACCCGCCAATATCTTGCCCCATTTGGCTCGAATTTCTTCCTCTGTCGCTTCTTCTACCCGTTTTTCCAGCCGATTCAGGAAGCTTTCATCTAAAATTTCCGCTCCATTTGTCGATTCTTCCATGTCAGGCGGACGCTGTTTTAAATCTTCCATAGTCTCCTGCAACAGCAGAATTTTCTTTTCCTGAGACCGAACAGCTTTCCGGCAAAACTGTTCCATCGCTTTTTGCACAAATGCCCCTGGCAGAGTATTTTGCGCCGCAATCTGCCCGATACTTGTCCTGATGGCATCAGCTTCGGTTTCACCGCACGCTTTGATAGCGGCAAGCTCTGCCTCAGTCTTCGCTCGTTTTTTAGCCGGCCCGGCTTCCAGCCAGGCATTCGGCCAATCGACAAGATTCCCCGCAAACCTGTCGATAGCAGAGAGGCAACGGGACCTCACTTTCGCTTTAATCTCAACCGGCAGAGCCGATAGCCCATTTGCTTCTATCGCGACAGTAATTTCATTGTCCAAAACATCGTCAGGCATTGGTAAACAGCCAATATTTCTCAGTATCGCCAAATTTTGGTTTATTGTAACGCACCTTAAAACTAAAAGAAATGTCATATTTTTCAGCGATTTTCTGGATAGTTCTAGCAATATTCGGCACGCTTAAACTCGGCAGGGATATATCCAGCTCTTCTATAGGCTGATAACCTTGAATGCTTTGAGTAATCGTTTTCCCGGTAAATTCCTTCAGCAAAGCCGCTAAATCCCAGCTCTTTATACCGATTTTCTTACACAAAATTTTTAAAACCTGTTCAAGCACTTTATTCCAGTCAGCCATTTTTACTTCTATGCCGTCAAAATATCCTTCCACCGGTTTTGTGCCTTTCAATTTCTCGGGTGAGGAGATTTTGGGCAAATTTTCGCTAACAGGCTGTTTTATCAGCTTTTCATATTGCCGCTTAGTCTGCTCAGCAGCTTGCCTGGCCTCTTCCCATTTTCGTTTCGCTTTCATTGCCGGCGCAATATGCTTCAGTTCAGTATCCACCAAATCCTGCATAACTTCATCGCTATCTTTGCCAAAATAGGCTGCAATCTCTTCAATGCCGGCAATCAGTCTGGTATTTTTTATAGTTAAACCTGACATTTTATGTTCCTCTCCCTGTTTTGCTTGTGCAACTTATCCACAATCTGCTTATTCACTGCCTTTATAAGCTCTATTTCTGCTTGCGTTTGTGCTTGTGCTTTTGCTCCGCCGGCTAAATAAAGCTTCACTTTATCCCTGCCGCTGCCTAAAAGCCTGAGAGCGACAGCGGCAAAAGCGCTCCCCCCATGCGCCGCGACACTTTCTACCGCTTTGCCGGCAAGTTTCGTCAAAGAATTCACATGTTCAGAAGAATCGTCCGGCATTGCCCAATCCTCAAAGATCCGATGTAAACAGCCCAAATTGTTCGGCCGAATCGCCGGATTCGGCCCTGCTCCAGCGCAGCTTAAAACTAAACGGGATATGATAATGCTCGGCGACTTTCTGAATAAACTCACCGGCGCGCGGCGCCGACAGGCCTTGCACCGATATATCCAGCTCCGGCATAGGGATATAGCCGGAATCTTCTCGAACACCTCGAGCAATATTGATATTGGCGATGGCCGGCAGCAGGCTGGTGAATTCTTCGCGCTTTGTGTAGGCTTTGTCGTATAAGACCTGCAACACTTGGGCAATCACGGCGCGCCAGTTACGCTCCCAGATTTTTTCACCGGCAAAACTCCCCTCGACCGGCTTGCTCTTCTCCAGCTCTGTGGTTGAGTGAACCTTCGGCAATTCCTTACTAAGGTGCTGCTTTTCCAGGTTTTTATGAGAGATATTAGCCGCATTCAAGGCTTTTTTAGCTTCCAATAACGGCCGAATGCGCTCCAGTTCAGCGGCCACCAAATCCCGCAGAATTTTATTGCTGTCCTTGTTGAAATAATCTGCAATAGCGTCAATATCGGTAATAAGTTTGGTGTCTATGAGCAAACCTGACATTTTATGCTCCTGTATCTTATCAGCTTGCTTTGGTAATAGCATGCCAATCAGGAGCCTGTCAATTCTTATTTTTCTTTTTTTTGTAAAATTTTAAATATTATCCACTAATGCCGTAAATTGCATCGGCGCGGGTTTCAAAGGCTGCCGTAAATCTACGGAAGGCGATATCAAACATTGTCCCCATCAATGCCGCCAGCAGCGGGTTTTTAAAGGCATAATCAATATAAAAATCCACCCGGCAGGTTTCTGCTTCCGCTGCGCGCCCAGTTACCGCCGCTTCTGCTCTTCCCTTGCTTTCTGCACCGGCTGGCTGTCGCCCGGTTATCTCTGATTCTGCCCTTTTCCTGCCTCCCGGCGTAATTTCGGGTATATCAACCGATATGCGCCGCGAATCTTCTTGCTGCTGTTTTCTTTTCTTTTCCTCGATATTATCGATAGCAGGAATCCCCTGCACCGCTTCCCCCGCCGGCAGAGTTTCTTCGGATCTTGATCCGGAAGCCAATATAGCCGAATCAGGTCGATATTCTTCCCCCGCTTGCTCGCTTCGCCCGGCAGCCGGCGCGGTTAGCGGCAAAAATTGCCAGCGATTTTCCAGATATTTAAACGGGCCATCGACATAATGGACATCAATGCGCCGCGCTGCCGGCTGCAAATAAACTTGCGTGGTAAAGTTCTCCCGTATCAATTTATAGCCGACCGTCATATCGGCCACCAGCAGCGTATTGCCTTCTTTTTCCTGACGCGAACGAATGGTCAGCGCCTCGCACATTGGCAGAAATTGCGGGTAGCTCTCAATATCCGCTACCAGGGCAAACATTTTTTGCGCCGAATGCCCGACCTGCTTTTGCATATGGAAATTTGGCATAATTCCTCACACAGTCTGCGCCGCCAGTGCATTCTGCCCTGCTTTTTGCGCCAATTTTGCCGCCCGCGCTGCCTTTAATTGCACAAAATCATCACCCGCATGGTGCGAAGAGCGCGTCAGCGGGCTGGAAGCCATATGCAAAAAGCCTTTGGTTTTGCCGATTACCGCCAGCGACTGGAATTCTTCCGGCGGGACAAAACGCATAACGGAGTGGTGCTTGCGGGTCGGCTGCAAATATTGGCCAATCGTCATAAAATCCACATCAGCCGAGCGCAAATCGTCCATGAGCTGCAAAACCTCATTGCGCTCTTCCCCCAGCCCCAGCATAATGCCGGATTTGGTAAACATTCCGGGGTCAAGCTCCTTTACCCGCTGTAACAGGCGCAGCGAATGAAAATAACGCGCCCCCGGCCGCACCTGCAAATATTTGGACGGCACAGTTTCCAGATTATGGTTAAAAACATCAGGCCGCGCCGCCACAATAATTTCCACTGCCCCGTCTTTATGGCGGAAATCCGGCGTCAGCACCTCAATAGTTGTTGCCGGCGCGCGCGCCCTTATCGCCTTAATTACCGCGGCAAAATGCTGCGCGCCGCCATCGGCCAGATCATCGCGATCGACCGAAGTAATCACCACATGTTTCAGCTTCATCTGGGCGACAGCTTCCGCCACCCGGGCCGGCTCATTTTTATCCAGCGGCAGAGGAATACCGGTCGCCACATTGCAAAAAGCGCAGGCGCGGGTGCAAATTTCCCCCATAATCATAAAACTGGCATGGCGCTGATGCCAGCATTCCCCCATATTCGGGCAGCCGGCCTCCTCACACACGGTCACCAGCCGATTGCTGCGCACAATATCACGCGTCTCGGCATAAATATGGGAAGTCGGCGCTTTAACGCGTATCCAGGCCGGCTTTGGAAAAACCGGCTTATCCGGCCGGTGCGCCTTTTCCGGGTGGCGCACGCGTTTTTCAGCCAAATTATCAAGCACGACTACCATATATTTTCCTTATATCCCGCCCCGCGTGATAAAAAGATTGCCTCTGCAATAACACTATTATACGTTTGTGCCAAACCGGTCTCAGCAAGATTTAGCCAATATAAGCAGCGCTATGGGCAAAGCGCCGCCGCACACCACCCCCAAGCCCGTGAGCCTGCCGGCTAAAGCCAGCGCTAGTCGAAGCCTGTGGCCGCCATCTCCCCTTTGCTGCCGCTTCTGCCCTGCCGCTGCTGCAATAACACTATTATACGTTTGTGCCAAACCTAATCTGAGCAAGGTTAACCAATATAAGCAGCGCTATGGGCAAAGCGCCGCCGCACACCACCCCCCAAGCCCATGAGCCTGCCGGCTAAAGCCAGCGCTAGTCGAAGCCTGCGGCCGCCATCTCTCCTTTGCTGCCGCTTCTGCCCTGCCGCTGCCCGGCCACCCCACCAGGCAGCTCTCGCGGGCGCCAGGCAGCAACAGCCTGATTTCAAGCATTCAACACCCGGCCATAGGCGTCCAGAACGCTTTCTTTCATCATTTCCGACAAAGTCGGGTGCGGAAAGACGGTGTGCATCAGCTCTTCTTCTGTCGTTTCCAGATTCATGGCTACAACAAAGCCTTGAATAAGTTCTGTCACTTCTGCTCCCACCATATGCGCCCCCAAAAGCCGGCCGGTTTTATTGTCAAAAATCACTTTCACCAGCCCCTGATCTTCCCCCAAAGCAACAGCCTTGCCATTGGCCGCAAAACTATAGCGCCCAATGCGTATATCATAGCCTGCCTCTTGCGCCTTTTTTTCTGTCAAACCGACAGAGGCAATTTGTGGCCGGCAATACGTGCAACCGGGGATTTTACTTTTATCCAGCGGGTGTATATCAGGCAAATCAGCCAGTTTCTCAACACAAATAACGCCTTCTTCTTCCGCTTTATGCGCCAGCATCGGCGCCCCAGCAACATCGCCTATAGCATAAATCCCCGCTATATTAGTGCGGCTCCATTCATCAGTTATAATACAGCCGCGCCCGGTTTTTACCCCCAGAGCTTCCAGACCAAGATTTTCAATATTACCCTGCACGCCAACAGCCGCAATTAACCTGTCAGCGGTAATAGTTTCCACTTTGCCGCTGCTTTCAACATGCGCGGTGACGGAATCCGCACCTTTTTCTACCTTAATCACTTTGGCGGAAGTCATAATGCGGATACCGCGCCGCTCCAGCTGCTTGCGGGCAAAAGCCGAAATTTCACTATCTTCCACCGGCAAAATTTGCGGCATAAGCTCAATAATAGTAACTTCTGCTCCCATATCGCGATAAAAAGAAGCAAATTCAACACCAATAGCACCGGAACCCATAATAATAAGCGATTTCGGCAATTTCGGCGGCACCATAGCCTCAAAATATGTCCAGATAAATTTGCCGTCCGGCTCAATGCCCGGCAGCGCCCGCGGCCGCGCCCCCGTGGCAAGAATAACATGACGCGCCTCATAAACACCTTCACCCAATACTGTTTTCGGCACAGGGTGCTGCGGCTGATAAGCCGGCTTGAGCGGTTTATGCACTTCTATTTGCGTCTGCCCGTTTTTTTGGCCTTGCAGTCTGGCTTCACCCCAAATCACATCAATTTTGTTTTTTTTCATCAAATAGCCGACACCGGCATTTAACCGGGCTGAAACAGCACGGGAGCGCGCAATAACGGCGCTATTATCGACCGCAACCTTGCCGGAAAGTGTCAAACCGTAATCTTTGGCATTTTCACAAAAATGTTTAATTTCAGCCGAACGCAGCAAAGCCTTGGTGGGGATACACCCCCAGTTCAAACAAATACCGCCAAGATGCTCCCGCTCAATAATAGCAGTTTTAAACCCTAATTGCGCCGCGCGAATGGCGGTTACATAGCCGCCCGGCCCCGAACCGATTATAATAATATCATAAACCATAGATAAATTTCTCCTCAGCAAAGCCTGACAGCGCCGCCGGCAAAAGCAAGCCAATGATTAAAAGCACCCCTGCGGCCTTTGTCATTACCCCTTTTATTTACCGAAGGCGGCGGCTAAATCAGCAAAGCCAGCGGATTTTCAATAATGTTTTTAAAGCATTGCACCAGCTCCGCCGCCAAAGCGCCATCTACAGCGCGGTGATCGGCAGAGAGCGTAACCGACATAATATCGGCACTCACTACCGCGCCGTCTTTTACCGTAGCGCGTTTCTCCCCGGCGCCAATAGCAAAAATTGTGGCTTGCGGCGGGTTGATAATGGCCGCAAAATCTTTGACACCAAACATGCCCATATTGGAAACAGAGCTGGTGCCGCCCTGATATTCTTCCGGTTTCAGCTTCATTTGTTTAGCGCGTTTGATTAAATCCTTCATCTCTGCCGAAATAGCGGACAAAGATTTTTCTTCCGCCTGGCGGATAATCGGCGTAATCAAACCATCGGGAATAGCAACAGCCACACCAATATCGCTGTGTTTATGGCGAATCATGCCACTATCCAACCAGGAAACATTGGCGTCAGGAACGCGTTTAAGAGCCACGGCCACGGCTTTGATTATCATATCATTGACCGAAAGCCGATAAGCGGGAGCGCTTCCTTCCTCCTTTTTAATCACCGGCGCCGCCATATTCAGATCTGAGCGCAATTTCAATAAAGCGTCCAGATTACAATCCGCCGTCACATAAAAATGCGGAATATGCTGTTTGGATTCTACCAATCGGCGCGCAATCACCTTCCTTATCGGCTGATGCGGCACAATTTTATAATCCTCAGGCCTAAACACAGCCAGAATCGCGCTTTCATCTGCCGCCGGAGCAGGAGCAGAACCAGCCGCAGCGCCTGCTGCTGCGGCAGCGCCGCCTGCCCGTTTGGCCGCTTCAACATCACGCTGAATAATACGACCACGCGGCCCGCTGCCGGTAATCGCCGTCAGATTCAGCCCGGCTTGCGCCGCCAGACGCCGCGCCAGGGGGGAAGCAAAAATGCCGGCAGTTTTAGCGGCAGATACGGGATTTTGCTCACCGGCAGCAGCGCTATTTTGCCCGGCGGGAACCGGCAGCGCGCTGCCGGTTCCCGCCTGCTGCTGTTGCGGGGCAGGAACAGCAGCGCTGCCATTTTCCGCCAAAGCGTTTTTTGCCACTTGCGCCGCATCTTCACCCTCTTCAGCCAAAACTGCAATCAAACTGTTTACTTTAACATTATCGCTGCCGGCAGGAACAACAAGTTTCGCTACGACACCTTCATCAGCCGCCTCAACTTCCATTGTTGCTTTATCTGTTTCTATTTCGGCAATAACATCGCCGCTGCGGACGCTATCGCCTTCCTTGACCAGCCATTTCGCCAGATTGCCTGTTTCCATAGTTGGAGAAAGCGCCGGCATAGTAATTTTTATAGACATCAAGCCTCTCCTCTATGCCTTATAGGTGACCGTTTTAACGGCCTCAATAATCTCTTGCACATTGGGCAAAGCCAGCTTTTCCAGATTAGCCGCATAAGGCATGGGCACATCTTTGCCGGCAATGGTGATAATCGGCGCGTCCAGCCAATCGAAAGCCTGCTGCATGACACGGGTGGCAATTTCCGTTCCGACAGAAGATTGCGGAAAGCCTTCTTCAACGGTCACCAGCCGTCCCGTCTTTTTTACCGATTCGATAATCGCCGGCATATCCATAGGGCGGATAGTGCGCAAATCCAGCAATTCCGCGTCAATGCCGAGGGAAGCCAGCTCTTCCAACGCTGCCACGGCATGTTTCATACCGGCGCCAAAAGAAACAAGCGTTACGTCCCTGCCCGCTTTATGCAAGCGCGCTTTACCAATAGGCAGAACAAAATCATCAAGCTTGGGCACAGCAAATTCATGCCCGTAAAGCAGCTCATTTTCCAGAAAAACCACGGGATTATTATCGCGGATAGCGGCTTTGAGCAGACCTTTGGCATCGGCCGCGTGATAAGGGGCAATAACCCGCAACCCCGGTATATGGCTATACCAGGCGGCATAGCATTGCGAATGCTGGGCGGCCACCCGGGCGGCGGCGCCGTTAGGGCCGCGAAAGACAACAGGAACAGTCAACTCCCCGCCCGACATATAATGTGTTTTGGCAGCGGAATTGACAATATGATCAATCGCCTGCATGGAAAAATTAAAAGTCATAAATTCAACAACCGGCCGCAGACCGGCAAAAGCCGCGCCAACACCCAACCCGGCAAAACCGGCCTCGGTAATCGGCGTATCAACAATGCGGCGCGCGCCAAATTCTTCCAGCAGACCTTGTGAAATTTTATAAGCGCCCTGATATTGAGCAACTTCCTCCCCCATCAGGAAAACATCTTTGTCGCGGCGCATTTCTTCTGCCAAAGCCTCACGCAGCGCTTCGCGCACTGTCATAGAAACCATTTCCGTGCCGGCGGGGAGAGCCGGGTCGGGTGCCGCTGCTATTGCCGGCTTTGCTTCTGCCTGCGGTGCAGCAGCAATAGCAGCTTGCGGGGCAGCAGCGATAACGGCCTTATCGGCTTGTGCCGGTCTGTCTTCGGGCTTGTCGGCAGTTGCAGGGGCAGGCACCTTAATATTTTCTGCCGTTTCACCTTCCTCCAGCAAAACAGCAATAGCGGTGTTCACCTTTACCCCGGCCGTGCCTGCCGGAACAAGAATTTTACCTAATACGCCGTCATCGACTGCTTCCACTTCCATTGTTGCCTTATCGGTTTCAATTTCAGCAAGCACATCGCCTGCGGCAATTTTATCTCCCTCTTTTTTCAGCCACCGGGCAAGATTACCTTCTTCCATAGTGGGGGAGAGAGCGGGCATTAAAATATTTATCGCCATTTTTTCCTCTCTTACGCCAGAATATCCGCATAAAGCTGCGTCTCTTCCGGTTCAATATCTTTTTCAGCAAAATCAACCGCATCGGCGATAATTGCCCGCACATTTTTATCAATGGATTTCAAATCATTCTCAACCGCCCAGCCTTTGGCCAGCAAACGCTTTGCCACCTGATCAATAGGGTCATGATCGCGGCGTATTTCATCTAATTCTTCCTTGGAGCGATATTTGGCCGGATCCGACATGGAATGGCCGCGATAACGATAAGTCTCGACAGAGAGCAATACCGGCCCCTTGCCGGCGCGCGCAAAGGCAAGCGCCTCTTCCGTAGCCGAGGCAACGGCACAGACGTCCATACCGTCTACCGCCATTCCGGGAATCCCGAAAGAAATGCCGCGGCGGGAAAAATCCACTTCGGCCGAAGCGCGGGCAACAGATGTGCCCATGGCATAACGATTATTTTCAATAACATAAATAACCGGCAATTTCCACAAAGCGGCCATATTGAAACTTTCATAGACCTGCCCCTGATTGGCCGCCCCATCGCCAAAATAAACCAGCGCCACATTATTATTGCCGCGGTACTGATTGGCAAAAGCCAGACCCGTGCCCAGCGGCACCTGCGCTGCAACAATGCCGTGACCGCCGTAAAAATTCTTCTCTTTGGAAAACATATGCATTGAGCCGCCTTTGCCTTTGGCCACGCCGCCCTGACGCCCGGTCAGCTCAGCCATAACGGCGCGCGGCGCGCAACCAAGCGCCAGAGCATGACCGTGATCGCGATAAGAAGTGATAAATTGATCTCCTTCTCCGGTCACTTTTTTCATGCCGACAATAACGGCTTCCTGGCCGATATAAAGGTGGCAAAAACCGCCTATTTCCCCCATGCCGTAAAGCTGGCCCGCCTTTTCTTCAAACCGCCGGATAAGCAGCATATCGCGATAGGCATCAAGCTCTTCCTGTCTGGTAAATTCGGCCGGCGGCGGGGCGGATTTATAATTAGGCAAAACTGCGCCTGAATTTTTGAAAGCTCTTTTTCCGGCTTTCTCTACCATAATTTTGCTCCCTGTTCTTTTGTCTCAAAATAGACGCCTTTGCACTAATATACAAGCTATCTGTTTTGAAAAAATACAATGGCTGCTCCGGGCCGGAAAAGGGCATAATCAGACCGCCTGAAGGCCGATTTTCATAAACAGCAAGGCGCAAACAGGCAGATTTTGCAGAGGTAGGATAGACGGAGAAAGCCGCACGCCCGGTAACAGCTCCACCCGGTTTTATAAGACCGGCTGAGCCGCCACAGCAAATAGCGCCGATTCCCCGGCAGCGACTCATATTAGTCAGCCGCATCTTCTTTTGAGGTGATAATTGTCAATTCATTCGGCCGGGAAAAATTTAAATTACGCCGCGCATATTCATCTAAACTGTCTTTTTCAATTTTGCCGTCCTGCAATAAAGCAATTCTCTTTTTCAGCAATAAATTCCCCGCCGTTAATTTTTGATATTCCGCATTAAGCGAAACAATGCGCTTTTCCACCGCTTTACCTGATTCCAGCCCATATTCACCGTGATAAATGTGATAAGCGAAATAAGATAAAACCGCCACGGTAAAAACAGGCAAAATAAAACGGCCTTTATTTGTCCGACGCTTTTGTTTTGTCCACATTAAAAATTTCCGGTAATTGTCTAACCCGAACCTGCACTGTGCTAAAGCAACAGCTCCAAGGGAGTGCTGTAACGCAGTTTGTTTAAGATTTTCTTAGAAAAACGGCATAATAGCCGCCCGGCAGATAATTAACCAAAACAGGCTGCTTTCTTTAGAGCCTGTTTCCCCTGCCAATAGGGATTGGCAGAGCAGCTTCGCCCCTGTTGGACAAGCTAAATACCACGCACACCACCGGCCTGTTCCTGCGCGGATTGCGCTATCACACCATCACAATATTCGCGACAAAACAACCGCCAGCCTGTCTGGTTTTTCCCAACAGGCTCTGCCCCTGATATTGTTGTTTGACCCTGTTCCTGCTTATCCTTTTCCCTTGATATGGGGGATAGATTGATAAGCTATTGCATCGGCCATGGTCACGGATATTATCCCCGCAAACACTATTGAAAGCACAAATAATATCATCATCACACAGAAAAAAGCCGCCATTGCCCCCAAAGCTAATTTGAAACCGATAGTAAAATAACCGGATTCTCTTCTATATTCTGCTCTTTTATCAAAATCGCTGTTTTCCATAGGCCTTCCCCAAACCAATTACCGGGCAAACCACCGGCATTACTGAAAAAACAATCGGCAGGAAAGCCCATAATGAGGGAAATCACCTCATTCCAAGGCAGATATAAGCTCCGTCCCGGAGATTCACAAATAACAGCAGGCAGCAGAGACCGGTCGGCCTCTGCTGCCTGCCGCCAAAATATTACTTATCCATTGGCCAATCGGCAAGGCGGAAAGCGGATATGCCGGCATAATGTGCCTGATTACCCAATTCTTCCTCAATACGAATCAGCTGATTATATTTCGCCATGCGATCCGAGCGTGAGAGCGAGCCGGTTTTAATTTGCCCGCAATTTGTCGCCACCGCCAAATCGGCAATAGTAGAATCTTCCGTTTCACCGGAACGATGCGATACTATGGCCGTATAACCGGCTTTATGCGCTGTTTCAATAGCATCAAGGGTTTCGCTCAATGTGCCGATTTGATTCACTTTTATGAGAATGGAATTGGCGACATTTTTCTCAATACCCTCACGCAAGCGGGCAGAATTGGTCACAAACAAATCATCACCCACGAGCTGACATTTTGCCCCAATGGCTTTGGTCAAATGCCGCCAACCGTCCCAATCATCTTCGGCCATGCCGTCCTCAATAGAAATAATCGGGAATTCCCTGCTTAATTTGGCCAAATATTCCGTTTGGGCGGCAATATCACGGGTTACACCTTCTCCCTTATAAATATATTGACCGTCCTTGAAAAATTCGCTGGCAGCACAATCCAGGCCAAGAGCAATATCCTTGCCCGGCGTAAAGCCTGCCTGAGCAATGGAATCGACAATAAATTTCAAAGCTTCTTCTGCGCTTTTCAACCCCGGAGCAAAACCGCCTTCATCACCGACATTCGTATTATGCCCGGCATCTTTCAGGCGTTTTTTCAGACAATGAAAAACCTCAGCCCCGTAGCGAACAGCCTCACGCAAGCTCGGCGCACCAAAAGGAATAATCATAAATTCCTGAAAATCAATAGGATTATCGGCATGAGCGCCGCCATTGATAATATTCATCATCGGAGTTGGCAGAATATGCGCCTGAGTGCCGCCAATATAGCGATAAAGCGGCAAACCGCTGGAGGCTGCCTGCGCCCTGGCCGCAGCCAGCGACACACCCAAAATCGCATTGGCCCCTACACGGCCTTTATTCGGAGTGCCGTCCAGATCAATCATCATTTTATCAAGAGCAATTTGCTCTTCTGCGTCAAAACCGATAACTTCATCGGCAATTTCCCCATTAACGGCGGCAACAGCTTTTTCAACCCCCTTGCCTTGATAACGAGCGCCGCCGTCACGCAGCTCCACCGCCTCATGCACACCCGTCGACGCACCCGAAGGCACTGCCGCCCGGCCAAAAGCCCCGTCTTCCAGCACAATATCCACTTCCACTGTCGGATTGCCGCGACTATCCAAAATTTCGCGGCCGATAATATTGGCAATAACAGTCATAGAAACCTCCCTTTACGACAAATTTGTCAGCCAGACCCAATATATCCCCTCTTTCCACTTTACCGATTATATATCAGCAAAACAGCATTTTCTTGACTGCCGGCCCCAGCCCGACAGAATTTATTGACCTGCCGCTTTGGCTATCCGATCAAAAGCCAGCAAGCGCTCCAGCATAGCCGGCATATCCTCAAGCCGCACCATATTCGGCCCGTCTGAAGGCGCTTTATCCGGATTCTGATGTGTTTCAACAAACAGCCCCGCCACCCCTATTGCTACCGCGGCGCGCGCCAACACTTCAACAAATTCCCGCTGGCCGCCGCTTGCACCGCCCAGCCCCCCGGGCTGCTGCACGGAATGCGTGGCGTCAAAAATCACCGGAGCGCCAAAACGCGCCATAATCGGCAGCGCGCGCATATCCGAAACCAGAGTGTTATAACCAAAGGAGACCCCTCTTTCACAGGCCATAACATTCGGATTACCGCTTTCGACAATTTTTGCCAGAACATTTTTCATATCCCACGGTGCCAGAAACTGCCCTTTTTTAATATTGACAACCCGCTTTGTTTTGGCAGCCGCCACCAGCAAATCTGTCTGCCGGCACAAAAAAGCCGGAATCTGCACAATATCGGCAACAGCGCCGACCAAGGCACATTGCTCTATTGTATGAACATCGGTAATTACCGGAAAATCGAAAACCTGCTTTAATTCGGCAAAAATTTCCAGCGCCTTTTCCAGGCCGATACCGCGCTGCGCCGACAATGATGTGCGATTGGCTTTGTCAAAGCTTGATTTATAAACCAGACCAATGCCCAGATCAGCGGTAATTTCCTTCAACCGCCCAGCCATATCAAAAGCATGGGCGCGGCTTTCCATCTGGCAGGGGCCGGCAATCAGCGCCAGCGGCGCTTTATTGGCAAAAGTGACATTGCCCAGCCTGATAACAGCATTAGGCCGTTTTTCACCCGGTGGCAATTTTCCATTATCGCTCATAATCCAACCCGCCTGATAATCCTGTTTAAACGGAATCACATTTGATGCAATTTATTTTTACCGCTTTGCCGGTTTATATACAGAAACCATTGATCCCGCCGCAAAGCCCGATTATTTGCCATATTTTACCGCCGCAGCAATAAAAGAAGCAAATAAAGGATGCGGCTCAAAAGGACGCGATTTCAATTCAGGGTGATATTGCACGGCAATAAACCAGGGGTGGTTTTTATATTCTACCGCTTCAGGCAGAATATTATCCGGCGACATACCGGAAAAAACAAGCCCGCAAGCCTCAAGCTGCTTTTGATAATGCGTATTCACCTCATAGCGGTGGCGATGCCGCTCAGAAACAGTTGTTTTGCCATAAATTTCAGCAATATGTGAGCCTTTTTTCAAAACGGCCTCATAAGCGCCAAGACGCATTGTCCCGCCCAGATTGCCGCTTTGCGAACGTTTTTCCAGGGCATTGCCTTTCAGCCATTCTGTCATCAGGCCAACAACCGGCTCAGTTGTTTTGCCAAATTCGCTGGAAGAGGCGTCTTTAATGCCCGCCAGATTGCGCGCCGCTTCAATACAGGCCATTTGCATACCAAAACAAATGCCGAAAAACGGAATATTATGCTCACGCGCATAACGAATAGCGGCAATTTTGCCTTCTGCCCCGCGCGCACCAAAGGCGCCCGGCACCAAAATACCGTCTACCCCGGTTAAATGCGATGCAATATTTTTCTCCTGCTCGAAAACAGCGGCCTCAATCCATTTTAAATTAACACGAACATTATTGGCCAGACCGCCATGCCCCAAAGCTTCCGCCAGCGATTTATAAGCATCTTTCAGCCCGGTATATTTACCAATAACCGCAATAGTAACTTCCCCCCCCGGATTATGAATATTGCGCGCAATATTTTCCCATTTGCTCATATCCGGCTGTTTGTCGGCAGCAAGCCCGAAAGCCGCCAGAATTTCCTTATCCAGCCCCTCGCGCTGATAGGCAATGGGCACATCGTAAATAGAAGCGACATCAAGCCCCTGAATAACGGCAGAAGGGCGAACATTGCAGAATAAAGAAAGTTTGCGCCGCTCTTCCTCGGGGATTGGCCGATCAGCCCTGACCAGCAAAATATCAGGCGCAATACCGACAGATTGCAATTCTCTGACAGAATGCTGGGTCGGCTTGGTTTTCAACTCTCCGGCCGTGGGAATATAAGGCATTAAAGTCAAGTGCATAAAGGCAGATGAGCGCGGCTCCAGCTCATTATGCAACTGTCTTATGGCTTCCAGAAACGGCATGGCTTCAATATCGCCGACTGTGCCGCCAATTTCGCACAGGACAAAATCATAGCCATTATTATCCCGGGTGATAAAGCTCTTAATCTCATCTGTCACATGGGGGATAACCTGAACAGTCGCCCCCAGATAATCACCGCGGCGCTCGCGCTCAATAATATTGCGATAAATCCGCCCGGTGGTGATATTGTCATTTTTACTGGCTGAGCGGCCGGTAAAACGCTCATAATGGCCAAGATCAAGATCCGTCTCGGCACCGTCATCAGTCACAAATACTTCCCCATGCTGATAGGGAGACATTGTGCCGGGATCTATATTGAGATAGGGATCAAGCTTGCGAATCCGCACCCGATAGCCGCGAGATTGCAAAAGCGCCGCCAGAGCTGCCGCAGCGACACCCTTCCCCAGAGAGGAAACCACGCCGCCAGTAATAAAAACATATCGCACCATGGGTGTATATTCTTAAACTCTTCGCTGATTTTTGTCAAAAACTTTCCGGCAAAAAAACATTAATTAACCGGAAAATATGCCGAAATGAAACAAATCACCAATCAGGCCGAAAAATCAGGCGGCCAATGCCCAGATGCTCCGCCGGCATAAAGGACAGCCTGTTACACACGCTGCCGCGGCACGGCCCCGGCCCAAAACCGCCCCGGCAGCAGCAAAAGCAGGCAGCGCGCCTTGTCTAAGGCTATAATATCCGGAACAATTTCGCAGCGCGACCCGCTTTGGCAAAATATTGCGCCCCGCAGAGCTGATATTCTGCCCCCAAAGCTTGCGGCCTCCCCATTTCAGGGCTTTGCAGCCTGCCATCTCATTACGGCGCAGCGGTTTTCTCTGCCGGTTCTGCCGGCGCCGCATTACTGCCCGGCATAGTGCTTCCCGTTCCCGGTTGATTATCAGCAGCAGGCGCTGTCGTTTTTGCCCCGCCTAACTGGTCAAGCAAATTGCCGGGCTGCTCTTCCTGCTCTTGCGTGGGAATTTGCCGTAAAATATTGGAACCGTTTCTGCCGGGAACAAGCTGCAAAACGGTCAATGTAATTGAAGTCAGGAAAAAACAGGCAGCCAAAATCGCTGTCAGCCTTGTCAGCGCATTTTTGGTGCCGCGCGCCGTCATAAAGCCTGAGCCGCCGCCAATCCCCAGACCGCCGCCTTCCGAGCGCTGAATGAGAATAACGCCAACAAGCGCCAGCACAATAAGCAAATGAATCGTGATAATAAGCGTTTGCATAGATTAAGGCTCTACCTTTTTTTGACAAATTCACACCGGCCGGCGGCGGCTTTACAGCCTACAGCCCCGCTTTTGCAGGCTGTTATAAACAGTTCGCGGCCTCTTACTAAACACCCCGCCGCGGCAATGCACTATAGAGCAGCGAGGCAAATAGTGCAATACTGCGCCTTGAGCCGGCTTACGGCAAAGTTGCCGCCGCGGCAATAATAGCCAGGAAATCCTTGTGATTAAGGCTGGCGCCGCCAATAAGCGCCCCATGCACATGCGGCACAGATAATAAGGCAGCCGCATTATCCGGCTTCACCGAACCGCCATAGAGCAAGCGGATTTTTTCGCCCATTTCCCCAAACCGCCGGTGCAGTTTTTGCCGAATGAAATTGTGCATTTCCGCCACATTATCTCTGGTCGGCACTTTACCGGTGCCAATAGCCCAGACAGGCTCATAAGCAATAACCAGTCTATCAGCCGCCGCGCCGGCGGGAATGGCGGCCTCGCACTGACGGCCGACAATTTCCAGCGCCGCGCCTTGCTCACGCTGCTCCAATGTTTCACCGACACAGAGAACAGCAACAAGACCGGCGCGCCAGGCGGCTTCCGCCTTTCGGTGTATAAGCTCGTCAGTCTCGCAATGATCTGCCCGCCGCTCGGAATGCCCGACAATAACATAAGAAGCACCGGCATCTTTCAGCATGGGCGCGGCAATATCTCCCGTATGCGCGCCGCTATCGGCAAAATGGCAATCCTGTCCGCCCAAAGCCAGACGACTGTTTCTCACCGCTTCTGCCCCGCGTGACAACAGGCTGGCCGGCAGGCAGACAAGCGCCGCAATATCAGCCTGAGCGCAGGCCGCCGGCAAGCCGGCCGCTATTGCCTGCAATTCAGCCAGAGCCGCGCTCAAACCGTTCATTTTCCAGTTGCCGGCAATAAGCATAGAATCTTTTGTCATAATATTCTCCCCGAAAAACAGCCTGCGGCCCAATTACCTGATTAGTGCTTGATTCAGGCTGAAATTATCTCTGCAAAATCGCCGGCGCAAGCTTTTTTAGCAATTTTGCCCGGCTTACCCTTAAGAAATATGGAAATTTTATTGTTTCGGCTTGCATATTTTGCCTGTTTGGGGCAAATCGATAAGGTCGCAGGCTTAATTTCTGCAAAGAATAAACGGGGTTATTATGCTGGATCAACTACGCTCTGCCGTTAATTCATGGCCGGCCAAAATATTACTGTGTCTTGTCCTGCTCAGTTTTATCGCCTGGGGCGGGCAAAGCGCTTTTCAGGCAGGCGGTGATGATACGCTGATGGCGACAAAGGACAGGTCAGTCAGCGCCTCTGCCTATGATCTGGCCCTGCGCAATGAGGTTTTACGTTTATCCATGCGTATCGGCCGGTATTTGACGCCTGACGAAATCCGGCGCCTTGGCCTGGAGCAGGCGGTTTTCCGCGGACTTTATGACAATCTTGTGCTGGATACTGAGGCCGGGCAGATGAAGCTCGGCCTGTCGGATAAGAATATTGCCGCTTTACTGGGGAAAGATCCGCTTTTTAGCGGTGCGGACGGCAAATTTGACCTTGGCGCCTTTAATTTCTATTTACAAAATTTGCGGGTAAAGCGTGATGATTTTCTTGATAATTTTTATGTGAAAGGCGCCTTGCGCAGCCAGCTTGTCGCCACTTTGCAAGAAGGGCTTGATGCGCCTGACACATTTTACCGGGCTTTGGCTCTGTATCAGCTGCAAACGCGCAATGTGGATTATGTCGAACTGACAGCCGCTGCTATTGGCGCCGGCGCTGCGCCTGAGGCGGAGAGCCTGGCCAACTGGTTCAAGGCCAATAGCGAACAATTTAAAACCCCTGAATACCGGCAAATCAGCTATATCAGCCTGTCGGCGCCGGATATTGCCGGCACAGATAGTATTGATGACGCGGCTGTTGCTGCTTATTACAGCACACATAAAAATTCTTATCTGGCAAGCCCGGAAAAACGCAGTTTTGATCTTATCCGCTTTGCCGATAAAAAATCGGCCGACTCTGCTTATGCCGCTATAGAAACAGCGATAAAAAACGGCCGGGAGCCGGCTCAGGCTTTTGCTGCCTATGCTGAGCAGCCGGCAAATAAAAGCGAGCATAAAGAAGCAGTTGCCCAGGCAGATTTGCCGGCTTTGCTTGGCGCAGAAGTTTTTGCTCTGCCGCGGGGGACAGTGAGCGCCGTTATTGATGATCTGCGAGGCCCGGTTCTGGTTTATGTGCAGCAGATTGAGGCGGCCAGGCCAAAAGCCCTGGCCGCTGTCAGCGCCCAGATCCGCCAGGATATTGCGCAGAAAAACGCCGCCGCGGCCTTGCCGGATTATCGCAAAAAAATTGAAGATGCCCGCTTTGACGGTATCAGTTTAAAAGATATTGCCGCACAATATAATTTGCCTCTGCATTTTGTCACCCTGGACGAAAGTGGCAATAACCCGCAGGGACAGGCTGTCGATTTTCCACAAAAGACTGCCTTACTGCCCAATATTTTTGCGGCGGCAGAAAATATTGATGCCGATCCGCTCAATTTAAATAATGGGGGTTACCTCTGGTATAATATTGACAAAATTATCCCGCCGCGCCAGCCTGCTTTAAATGAGGTAAAGGCTCAGGTCACTGCCGCATGGCAGCAGGAACAACAGCAGCAAAAACTGGATAATCAGGCCACAGAACTGGCCAAAGCCTTGAATAAAGGGGAGAATTTTGCCGAGTTGGCCAGGCGGAATAAGTTAACGCTTTATCATAGAGATAATTTGCGCCGCAATCCGGTTGATGAAAAACTCGGTCAGGCGGCAATATCTGCCATATTTTCCGTAGTTAAAGGCGAAAGCGGCCTGACTATTGGAGCAAACGATAATAGCCGCCTTGTTTTCCGCGTTAATGCCGTCACTGAGCCGCAAAATGCAAGCCGCAATTTGCTTTCGGCTGAAGAACAGGCCAATATTTCGGCGCGTTCAGCGCTGGATTTTCTTAATCTTTATATTGCCGCCCAGGCTTTGCAAACACCGGTTCGCATCAATAAAACTGTCTATGACAGGCTTATGCAGGCGCAGGAGTGATGATTGTCACTCAAACGGCCTGTTTGATTATTGCTGCTCTATATCGCCGCCTCGCAGCGGTGAAGATAAAAGGCACGACTTACGGCAAAAATCACTTTGATAAGTGCGGGATACAGCAAAACTCTAACAAAAATTATAAATCAGAACCGGTTGAAAAAAGCAGCGCGGCTGATTTTCGCCTGTTTACATAAAGGGGAGATGATAATCGGCGTAGTAAAAACGGCTTCCTGCTGCTTTTCCGCCTGCTTGATGGAAGCGGGCAAAACCGCCAAAGGCAAAAAAGCCGGGCGAAAACCGGCAGGCAATAATTTTTGCGCCGGGATAAAAGCCTTATAATGCTCATGAAACCAGGCGAAAATTGCCGCAATCGCAATTTTGCGCTTTTCTATAATAATCTTATGCCGTTTTGTCGGATTTTCTGCCGGATCCTGCCTCACTACACTATTCCGTAAGCTTTGCTCATCTGCCCCCACGCTCGCCAAAATATCAGCGGGAATATAGATTTTTCCTTGCCGCTGAGTGCGCGGCAAATGCCGTATAAGTGCGGCCAGACCTTGAGCTATACCGCCATGCCGGCAGGTTTTGTCAGCTAAATCGCCTGTTTCTCCTTGCAAAATCCTACAGGCCAGTTGTAAAACCGTGCCATAAAGCGCAGTGCAATAAGTCTCCAAAGCTGCGCGGCTCGGCATAATATCATGATATAAATCGAAACGCGCCGCTTCACAAAGGCACAAAAAATCTGCCGGCGGCAGATTATACCGGTTAATTGCCGCTGTCACTGCCGCAATCACCGGATTTTGCGGCGCCATTACCGGCAAAGTTTTAACCGAATTTTGTTCTTTCTCTGCAATATGTTGTGTGTCTTTCTTAAGGGCCTCTATCAGGCTGTCACGCCACCATTGCAGCCGCATTTCCCCCAATAACGGCTCTTGCACCTGCTCGCCAATATGCAAAATTTCCAGATGAAAGGCATAAAGCGCCGCCAAAGCTCCCCTTTTAGCCGGGGGAGCAAAAAGAACGGCGAAATATAATTCATAAGCACGGCTGCGTAACAGTTGCAAACAATAAGTTTCAGCCGCCTTCATACTATTCCACCGCATAAAGAGCGGCAGCCACAGCGCGCCCTTCACTTAATAAAATATTCAGGCTGCGCGCGGCTGCCCCAGTAGTCATAATTTCAGCAGCAATATTATGAGCTTGTAATATTTGCATAATTTGCGGTGCCGGTGATCTCATTACTGTGCCGGTGCCGATAAATAAAATTTCTATAGTGGCGGCTTCCTGTAATATACGCGCCAAATCCTTACTATCCGGCACATTTGCCTGCGGCTGCCAGCCATATATACCCGAAGGCAAGCATAAAATAGAGCCGCGATGCGACATATCGGCGAACCGAAAACCGCCATTACCATAAGCTTCAACCGGCGCCCGGCCGGGAAAATGCGCTTTCCGTATTTCTATACCGCCGGCCATAGGCCTGCCTCCTGCAATTTCCGGCACGAGCCTCAGCCAGTAAGGTTGAAAGCCCCGGATAACAGGGCTTTATTCCAGTTTACAAATCCCGGTAAAGGCGGCATTTCCTTTAGCTGCGCCCCGCTCTTTACCGCAACAAAGCTTACAAATATCAACAGCAGGAGGCAGATCAAAATGCAGTCTCACCTGGCCTCAAAAGGCTGATTATGCTTTGGCGGATTCGGCAGTTTCACCCTTGGAGCGCACGGCCGATAAAGTGCCGCGAATAATGCGCACCCGCACATTTTCGGCAATTTCTACATCAATTTCACCATTATCATCGTAAACTTTGCTGACTTTGCCGACAATACCGCCGCTGGTCACCACTATATCGCCGCGGCGCACCGCATTAACCATGGCTTTATGCTTCGCCATTTGCGCGCGCTGCGGGCGAATAATCAAAAAATACATAATAACGAAAATCAAAACCAGAGGGATAAACATGCCCACCCCTTCCGGCAGCCCCCCCCCTGCGGCAGCATAAGCAGGCGCGATAAACGACATTCCAAACTCCTTATAGAGGCAAAATTTTGCGGCAAGCGCGCAAATAATATATCAGATAATAATATCTGCCCGACAGCGCCGTCAACCGGCCGGATCTTACCCGGTTTCACACAATTACATTTTTATCTAACACAAATTTATCTTTTGGCAAACTCTTTCTACCGCAATTTTATGTCACTGTCTTAAATATCTCAGGTAGAAATAATCATAATATAATTGCTTCTTTTAGCCGTGAATTTTTATATCCAGATAGCTATGCAGCATTTTCACAACATATATAGCTGTATCGGCTCTTATATCTGTTTCTTCTACCAAAACATCATTTAAATAACTATATTGTACTTTGTCTGTTGCACGAATTTTGAGCCCAATCGCGCCCACGCGATATAAAAGCGCAAAAATACATTGCAAGAATTTCTCTTTATCTGCCTTTTCTTCCCTTATACGCCTGATAATAGCGCTTTTTCCGGCGCCGCTTCTCCCTTGCAAGACATATTTATATTCCCTTTTATCCAAAATTTCTGTCCAGGCACCGCTATCGATAAAACATTCCTGTAATAAATCATCATCTTCTGCGGCATTTTTACCAACACGTATATCGTGCGTAATAATATGATTATTGCCCATACACCAATCTCCCTGTCTTATCGACAAAGATATAGGCGCAAAAAAAAGAGCCTTCCATCAAGAAAGCCCTTTTAGACTCAAAATATAAAGGAGAAGCTATAATTGACCGGCCGGAGACAAATATTTCATTGGATTAACCGGGGAAGAATTTTTGCGCACTTCAAAATGCAATTTCGCGACAGAGGCATTGCCTGAGCTGCCGGATAAAGCAATATCTTCATCGCGTTCCACTTGTTGGCCGCGCTGCACCAGCAGCTTGCTGTTGTGGCCGTAAACGGTCACTATATTGTCATCATGGCGAATCAGAATTGTATTGCCGAATTCCTTTAAACCGTCACCGGCATAAATAACAATACCTTTATCGGCAGCCTTCACTTTCGTGCCTTCAGGCACGGCAATATCTATACCGTCATTGGTGCTGGTGCCGGTGCGCTGGCCATAAGAACTGATAATATTGCCTTTGACCGGCCACAGCATAGCCGCCGCAGTTTCTGCTTTTTTATTTTTATCTGTACCAGCGCTCGCCTCGGCCGGCACTGTAGCGCTGCTCGTTTGTGTACCGGTAAGTGTCGCGGCCTTGCCACTATTTGCAGCAGTGTCGACACTAGCAGCAGTCGCCGTGTCACTGCCTGCTTTTACGGCTTCTTTGCCAGGATTATCACTTTGCCCTACCGGCTTTATAGTATTTTCTGCCGTGTTTTCTGCCGGCCTGGCCGCATTGCCGCCATTTGTTGCCTCGCTCTCATCGGCCTGAGCTGCTTCTTGCAGCGGAGCAATCGGCTCCGATACAGGTGTGGGAATATTATGGCTGATTTTGCCTGTTGCAGCCGGTTTATCAGCCGCGGCAGCAATCGCTGCCGTGCCGCCGGCAATAGTCAATTTCTGACCAATAAGGATTTTATCACTATCCAAAGCATTATCGCGCTTAATAGCCGCCACAGTCACATTATGGCGCCGGGCAATGCCGGTTAAATTATCACCTGCCTGAACAGTATAAACTGCCTTGCGGGCAGAGAGCGCCGCCGCGCCGGCCGCTGTCGCATTGCTTTTTTTGTCGGCAAATTGCTGAGTGGCGGAATGTTGCGCCATGTCACGCGTGGAAAAATCATCACCGGTTTCAGACTCATTCTCTGTCATTACAACAGTGTCAGCGGGCGGCGCCAATGTATCACTTTCCACTTTGCCATAGGCATTTTTTTGCGGCGCCGGCGGGTAAGCTTCATTCGCTTTATTTTGAGCTTTATTGGCAGAAGAGGCAGAGGATTTTGTAAGACCGTCAGTAAAACGGGAAAAATCAGAACTACAGCCTGTTAACACCCCCGCTATGAGTAAAACGGCAACGCCGCTTTTATAAAGACAAGATACCCTGTTAAACTGCTTTAAACTCATCTCAAACTTCACCCGTGACAAAAATACGCTATAGATGCGGCTATTAAATCACGGCATTGTTACTTGAATGTTAAAATTTGGCCTATTGCTTTGCAGGAAATAAAAAGATTCACAGCGCATTGCAGCCGGAGAAATATTTTCAAAATATGAGACTAAAATACAGGCCGGGCGGCAGGGCCTTGCCGCTAAAATCTGCAGCTCTGCGGTAAAGGCAGAAGGGGAGTCTTTAGCCGAAACCCTTCCGCAAAAAGACAAGGAGAAAAAGAAAAAAGCAAGAAAAACAGGGCGATCACAAAATAGATTGCTATTGCAAGCCGTGACCCCAAGAGAAATTTACGGCCGCCTGAAGGCAAGAAGCAAAATTACAAAAACCCACCACCCCGTTTTCATAAAACCACGCGCCAAAGACACCGGAAATATATTGGCAGCAGCAAATACCTCAACCCGCAAGATTCTCTGCCGTTTCATCTTCTTCCCCGGTATTTTCCAGAAATTTATCAGCAATCAGGCCGGCATTTTGCCGCAAGGCCAGCTCAATTTCCTGAGCAATATTAGCATTTTCCCGCAAATATTGCTTGGCATTTTCTCGCCCCTGCCCCAAACGCTGCGAATTATAAGAAAACCAGGCGCCCGCTTTTTCGACAATACCGGCCTTCACCCCCAAATCAATCAATTCACCGACATGAGAGACACCTTCACCATACATAATATCAAACTCAACCTGTTTGAAAGGCGGCGCCAATTTGTTTTTGACGACTTTTACCCGTGTCTGATTCCCCACCACTTCATCACGATCTTTCAACGCCCCAATACGGCGAATATCCAAACGGACAGAAGCATAAAATTTCAACGCATTGCCGCCGGTCGTTGTTTCAGGCGAACCAAACATAACGCCAATTTTCATGCGGATTTGATTGATGAAAATAACCATGCAGTTTGAGCGGGAAATAGAGGCTGTCAGCTTGCGCAAAGCCTGGCTCATCAGCCGCGCCTGCAAACCGGGCAAAGCATCACCCATTTCACCTTCAATTTCCGCCCGCGGCACCAGAGCCGCCACGGAATCAATAACCAAAACGTCCATCGCGCCCGAACGCACCAAAGTATCAGTAATTTCCAGCGCCTGCTCCCCTGTGTCAGGCTGTGAAATCAGCAAATTATCCAGATCTACGCCCAATTTGCGCGCATAAACAGGATCAAGAGCATGTTCGGCATCAACAAAAGCGCAAGTACCGCCGCGCTTTTGCGCTTCGGCAATAGTGTGCAAGGCCAAAGTCGTTTTGCCCGAGCTTTCAGGCCCGTAAATTTCAACAATCCGCCCTTTGGGCAAACCGCCAACCCCCAGAGCAATATCCAATGACAGCGACCCGGTCGGTATAGTCTCAATTTCCACCACATTTTCATTATGCCCCAGACGCATAATGGAACCTTTGCCGAAAGCACGCTCAATTTGTGACAGAGCAGCCTCTAAAGCTTTCGATTTGTCCATTTTTTTATCCTCAGCAGGCCGCAAGGTGTTTTGAATCATAGCGTTAATTCCATATTCCGCTCACCTGACGGCGCGAACGCTCTTTGTGCCTGAATACATAAAGAAGCCCGCCGGGCATTGTTCTCAAAAGCCCGTAATACTCCGGTCGCGGCTGTTTATATCTGCCTGTTATGTTCTGTATTGACAAGAAGATAAAAAGTTTTCCACCGAAATCCTCTCATTTTTCGCTCGCGCGCAATCAGGCTGCGGCCGGGCTAACCGGCCCGCAACGGCGAAATCTGAATTTCGACACGGCGATTTTGTGCCAGCCCGGCCCTCGCCGGCATTGCCGGTTACAGTATTGCCGGCGCCATAATCGATAAGTGACAAACGGCGTTTATCTATGCTCTGAGACTCTGAGATATTGCGCCGCGGAAGCTGCGCGGCATTCTGACAAAGCCTGATTATAAGCAGCAGCGCCGGTGGAATCCGTATAGCTGAAAACATCAATCAGAGATTTATTGTATTTTTCAACACTGGCGCCACAGAATCAAGCCGGCGGTAAAATTGCACCTTGATAGAATCCTGATTTGCGTTGAAGGCGACAGTACTCGGCATATTTAAAATAATATGATCGCCGTTCCAGGCAACCAAAACACCGCTGCCTTACAGTTGCGTCCGCAATTCCATCTTTTGTCTATCCATATACTGACCGGCAAGACCGTCTGTCAATGCCCCGGGAGCGGCACCAATCAAAACAGCATTGCGCCGCGCATTATATGAGCTGCCAGCCAGTAATCTGCCAAAGCACCGCTACCGGCACCCAGAGCCGCGCCCTTGGCAGTGTTGGAAATTTTGCTTTCCCCTGTAATAAGGATTGGTTATCATGCACCCCGCGGCAAACCGGCAGCCATCACAGCGATACAGAATTTTTTCAGCATTCCCCCAGCTTTGTGCTACCGGGGCCCCCGCCGGTTTTAAAATCTGCCGGCAAAAACTGCTAATCCGCTTTTGTCTGCTTACGGCGCCTGCTATCCCACCATTCCAGCCTTTTGGCAATTTCTTTTTCAAAGCCGCGCGGAGCCGGTTGATAATAATTTTGTCTTTCCATGCTTTCAGGAAAATAATTCTGCCCGGAAAAAGCCTCCGGCTCATCATGATCATAGCGATAATTTTTGCCGTAACCCTGATTTTTCATGAATTGTGTCGGCGCATTTAAAACATGCTTAGGCGGCAGCAAAGAGCCATTATCACGCGCACTGCGCATGGCATTTTTATGCGCCAGATAAACAGCATTGGATTTCGGCGCGCAGGCCAGATAAAGGCAGGCTTCGGTCAAGGCCAGCTCTCCTTCCGGCGAACCGAGATAATAATAAGCATCTTTGGCGGCATTGGCAATAATCAAAGCCTGCGGATCCGCCAGACCAATATCTTCTACCGCCATACGCACCAGGCGCCGCCCAATATAAAGTGGATCCTCACCGGCATCAAACATGCGCGCCAGATAATAAAGCGCCGCATCGGCATCTGAACCGCGCACGGATTTATGCAAAGCGGAAATCAGATTATAATGGCCGTCCTGATTTTTATCATAAACAGGGGCGCGTCTTTGCAAAATTACCTGTATCTGTTCCGCAGTTAATATTTCACCCGGCCGGGCGGCGCGTTCCACTTCCTCCGCCAGGCTTAAAACAGCGCGCGCATCGCCATCTGCCAGGCGGATTAAAACGGCACGCGCCTCTTTATCCAGCGGCAGTTTTTTGCCCTGCCGCTCCTCCGCCCGCGCCAGCAAAAGCTCCAGGCTTGTTTCATCATGACGGTGAAAATTCAGAACGCGAGCGCGTGATAATAGCGCCGTATTCAAGGCAAAAGACGGATTTTCTGTTGTTGCTCCAATCAAAATAATTGTTCCATCTTCCATAACCGGTAAAAAACTATCCTGCTGCGTGCGGTTAAAGCGGTGAATTTCATCGACAAATAATAATGTGCCGCGGCCTGTGGCCGTATATTGGGCTTTGGCGCGCTCGAATAATTTTTTAAGCTCAGCCACACCGGAAAAAACAGCGGATATTTGAGCAAATTCCAGCACCGTATTTTTTGCCAATAAGCGCGCTATTGTTGTTTTACCGCTTCCCGGCGGCCCCCAGAAAATCATTGAGCCGGGCGCTCCCCCTGCCAATAGGCGCGTTAACACACCGTTTTCACCAGTCAAATGTTCTTGTCCGCTCACTTCAGCCAGGCTTTGCGGCCGCATTCTATCCGCCAGCGGCCTGTCTTGCCGGGTGCTGCCGGTTTCAGATCCAGGCAAATTATCCTCCCGCTTCGGCTTTTGCCTCTCATCAGTTGAAAATAAATCTGCCATTAGTCTGTTGCCCGTTATACAAGTTTATAATTTTCTTCCCGCGATTAACGCCTACTTCAAAGCCCCAAGCCCCTTATAATAAAAGCACCATATGGTCAGGCCTCACAACTGAGTTTCCGGCTTTCCATAATATTGGCGGCAAGGCCGGCTACAAAATGGATTCCGTTGCTCTTGATTATATAATAAAGCCCATTTTTTCAAAAACACAGTCTATCTGTTGCGACAAATTTCATAAAGCAGAATTCCGGCACAGAATTCGTATAATAGACCATATTTCCGGCTATAGTCAGATAAAATAGCCGATTAAAGACAGAGATACAGTGACTATAATAGCAAAAACCCGCTCCCCTCCAGGAAGCGGGTTTTCATATTCGGCAAAATAATTGCGGAACTAGGCTGCCTCATTTTCTTTGGCTTTAACCGCTTCAACACGCTTGCGGTCGGCAATACCCTTTGCCTCATTATCGCGTTCCACAAATTCAATAACCGCCATAGGTGCATTATCGCCCTGACGAAAACCAGCTTTCATAATGCGCAAATAGCCACCATTACGGCCGAGATAACGCGGCGCAATAATATCAAAAAGGCGCGTGACATGTTTGGCATCGCGCAAGGCGGCAATAGCGCGGCGGCGCGCATGCAAGCCGCCCCGTTTGCCCAAAGTCACCAGTTTCTCAATGATCGGGCGAATTTCCCTGGCTTTAGGCAGAGTCGTCATAATCTGCTCATGCTCAATGAGAGAAGCAGCCATATTGGAAAACATGGCCTTACGATGGCTGGCTGTCCGGTTAAGCTTGCGACCTGATTTACCGTGGCGCATAAGCTATCTCCTTTACTACATTTGGGTTGCCGACAAGCAAAACCCCAGGTTAATACTGATCTTCATAACGCTTGGCAAGATCGTCAATATTCTCAGGCGGCCAAGCGGGAATTTCCATACCCAGATGCAGCCCCATTGAAGCCAGAACTTCCTTGATTTCATTCAGGGATTTACGGCCGAAATTCGGTGTCCGCAACATTTCCGCTTCAGTTTTTTGAATGAGATCGCCAATATAAACAATATTATCATTTTTCAGGCAGTTGGCTGAGCGAACCGAAAGCTCAAGCTCATCTACTTTCTTGAGCAAAGCCGGGTTAAACGACAATTCCGAAACCTGCTCTGCCGGGCTGTCTTTTTGCGGCTCTTCAAAATTGACAAAAACAGAAAGCTGATCCTGCAAGATACGCGCGGCAAAAGCAACCGCATCTTCACCGCTGACAGCACCATTTGTTTCAACTGTCAAAATCAGCTTGTCATAATCCAGCACCTGCCCTTCACGCGTATTTTCCACTTTATAGGAAACCTTGCGCACAGGCGAATAAAGGCTGTCAACAGGAATAAAGCCGATAACCGCATCTTCACCGCGGTTACGCTCCGCCGGCACATAGCCCTTGCCGCTGCCTATGGTAAACTCCATACGAATTTCCGCGCCTTCATCAAGCGAGCAGAGAATATGATCCGGATTCAAAATTTCAACATCATTAACTGTCTGAATATCACCGGCAGTTACGGTGCAAGGGCCCTCTTTGCGAAGAGTCAAGCGTTTTGTGCCGTCACCTTCCATACGCAGAGCTATCTCCTTAATGTTCAGGATTATATCCATAACATCTTCGCGTATACCGGGAATGGAAGAGAATTCATGCAAAACGCCGTCAATCTGCACAGCCACCACCGCAGCCCCGCGCAAAGATGACAATAATACACGGCGCAACGCATTACCCAGCGTCAGGCCGAAACCACGCTCCAGCGGCTCGGCTATTACAGTCACTTTATCAGGGGAACCATGCGTCCGAAAATTGACTTTATTCGGCTTAATCAGTTCTTGCCAGTTTTTTTGAATCATAATAATATCCTGTTCTTTGACTACACCACCATTCAATCGTGAAATGCAGCACGAACTCCGGATAAACCCGGATATAAAAACTAAACGCGGCGTCTTTTACGCGGACGGCAGCCATTATGCGGAATAGGCGTTACATCGCGAATAGAAGTAATGGTGAAGCCCGCCGCCTGCAGTGCCCGAAGCGCCGATTCGCGCCCCGAACCCGGCCCGCAAACCTCAACCTCCAAAGAGCGCATGCCGTGTTCCTGCGCTTTCTTGGCGCAATCTTCGGCGGCAATTTGCGCCGCAAAAGGCGTTGATTTACGCGATCCTTTAAAACCCTGCGCCCCGGCTGAAGACCATGCAACGGCATTGCCCTGCGCATCGGTAATAGTAATCATTGTATTGTTAAATGTAGAATTAACATGCGCCACGCCTGATACGATATTTTTACGCTCACGCCGACGAATACGCGTCGCTTCTTTCGCCACAATCTTTCTCCGATCTCAACACTGCCGTTTTCCCGGCAGCTCCACCCTGAAATTTTCTTAAAGAGTAATCTTCAGGAAAATATCATTACAAGAACAAAAGCCCACCCGCCGGAAAACCCCGACAGACCTGCCTTACAAATTCATTTTTATTTTTTCTTGCCGGCAATAGCTTTCGCCGGCCCTTTGCGCGTCCGCGCATTTGTATGCGTCCGCTGACCGCGAACCGGCAATGACCGGCGATGACGCAGGCCGCGATAACACCCAAGATCCATCAAACGCTTAATATTCATAGAGACTTCACGCCGCAAATCACCTTCAACACGGTAATCGCGATCAATCGTCTCACGAATTTGCAGAACTTCCGCATCTGTCAGTTCATTCACGCGGCGCTCGGCCGGAATACGAACTTTATCAACAATTTCCTGGGCAAATTTTGCCCCTATCCCGTGAATATATTGAAGCGCGATAATAACACGCTTATTTGTCGGGATATTGACGCCAGCAATACGAGCCACGTCTGTCCTCCTTATTTGTTTGACACTGCCATTACGCGCAAATTACAAAAACGACCAGGAAGACATAACCCGATCACATTACGAACACGAAGCCAGCCGTCTTTGGCCTATTTATGGACAAAAGTCAAGCTATTTCATATAATTTGCAGCTATTTATTCTTCATAAATCATCAAGCCTCAAGAATGGCAGCAATTTCGGCCGTAACAACAGCAATATCCGCCATACCGTCCACTTCTCTTAATTGCCTTTGCTCACGATAATATTCCGATAAAGGCAAAGTTTTCCTTTTATATTCCGCCAGACGTTTGGCAAAAGATTCAGGATTATCGTCCGCACGCACCATTCCCCCTTGCGCCAGAGTTTCAGCGGCACGTTTTTTCATTCGATTCAGCAGAGCTGTCTCATCAGCCTTAATTTCTATCACTGCATCTAAAGCTATATTTTTATCACTCAAAACCTGCTGCAAAGCCTGCGCCTGTGCCACAGTTCGCGGATAACCATCAAGGATAAAGCCTTTTTGGCAATCATATGCGTCAAGACGGTCAAAAACAATCCGATTAACTATGTCATCAGGAACCAAAGCGCCATTCTTTATCAGATTTTGCGCCTTTTTTCCCGTTTCCGTTCCTGCAGCTACCGCAGCACGCAACATATCGCCGGTAGAGAGCTGCGGAACAGCATATTTACCGGCAAGAATTGCCGACTGAGTTCCTTTGCCTGCACCCGGTGCCCCCAACAAAACAAGCCTCATCTATTTCGCTTCCCCCCACGTAATCTGGATTTCCGAATCAATCCCTCATATTGGTGAGCTACCAAATGCCCCTGTATCTGCGATACCGTATCCAGAGTAACGGTCACCACAATCAGTAGGGAGGTTCCTCCCAAAGCCAGAGAAACTTTGGTGGCAGAAACAATAAATTCAGGCAAAAGACAAACCAGGACAATATAAACAGCCCCAACAGCCGTGACCCGCGTTAAAACATAATCTATATACTCGGCAGTCCGCTCCCCCGGGCGAATCCCCGGAATAAAACCACCATGCTTTTTAAGTTGATCGGCAGTATCTTTCGGATTAAAAACAATAGCCGTATAAAAAAAGCAGAAAAATACCATTAAAGCAGCATAAAGCAGCATATAAAACGGCTGCCCATGCCCTAAAGCATTGACCAGATTTTCAGCCCATTGCGGCATATTGGCAGAAAAACCGCGAATTGTTGCCGGCAAAAGCAGCAGAGAAGAGGCAAAAATAGGCGGAATAACGCCCGCCGTATTCAATTTTAACGGCAAATGCGATGTGTCGCCCTGAAACATGCGATTCCCAACCTGCCGCTTGGGGTATTGAATTAAAATACGGCGTTGTGCTCGTTCCATAAAGACAATGGCAGCGATAACGGCGACAGCAAAAACAAAAATACCGACGACAAATAATGGAGAAAGCTGACCCTTGCTGCTTTGATCCAGTAATTGATAAACAGCAGTAGGGAGACCGGCGACAATGCCGGAAAAAATAATCAATGAAATACCGTTACCAATGCCGCGCGAGGTAATTTGCTCACCCAGCCACATCAGAAACATTGTCCCGCCAAGCAGAGTTATAACCGTAGTAAATCGGAAAAACCAGCCGGGCTCGGTTACAATGCCGCGCGCCGATTCCAGCCCTATACTAATGCCGTAGGCCTGTATAACCGCCAATAAAACCGTGCCGTAACGTGTATATTGGTTAATAATTTTACGCCCGGACTCACCTTCTTTTTTCAAAGCTTCCAAAGAAGGCACAACCGAAGTCAAAAGCTGGATAATAATAGAGGCGGAAATATAAGGCATAATGCCCAGGGCAAAAATCGCCATGCGGCTGACGGAACCGCCGGAAAAGACATCGAACATGCCCAACATTCCCGAAGAATGCGCCTCAAAAGCCCGGCGCAGATTCTCGGCGTCAATGCCGGGCATGGGAATATATGTCCCCAGACGACAAATTAACAAAACGCCCAAAGTAAACCAAAGGCGCTTTTTCAGATCACTTGCCCGTGAAAAAGCCGAAAAATTCAAATTTGAGGCGAGTTGCTCAGCGGCAGAAGCCATCACTTTCCTCCGATTTAAGGTTTAACGGCAATAAACCGGTAAAACAGGCATAGATCTATCGATACAGAACAGAATTCCACCAATGCGAGAATTGCGATCCAGCTAAAACTGCGTATTACACACTGAAAAGAGTGAAAACTGATTATAGTCGAGCGAGAATTTTAGTAAAGCCACAATTTCCCCCAATATAGCCTGGATACCAGCCTCTCCCTCCTGGCAGCCAGCACGGGAATTAAGGCACAAAACCTAAACCCCCGATTCAGTATTTTACTGCTGTGGCACGGCTTTATCTAAAATCTTAACAACACCGCCCAATTCTTCAACTTTGGCAATAGCAGCTTTAGAAGCACCTGCAATTTCAAAATTTATTTTAACCTTCAACGCGCCATCACCAAGCAGTCGAACACCGTCTTTCAAAGACGAGATAATGCCCGCTTTCTCTAAAAGCTCAGCCGTCACAACGTCCTCCGCTGCTATTTTACCGGCATCAACAGCTTTCTGAACACGATCAAGCGAAATAATATTAAATTTCCGGGCGAAAATATTTGTAAAGCCACGCTTGGGCAAACGGCGATAAATCGGCATCTGGCCGCCTTCAAAACCGTTAACAGCGACACCTGAACGCGACTTTTGGCCTTTAACACCACGCCCGCCGGTTTTACCGTTACCTGAACCGATACCTCGACCAACGCGTTTGCGAGCCTTTGTAGCTCCCTCCAAATCGCGCAACTGATTAAGTTTCATAAATTATCTCCCGCATTTCCTGCAATATTCCGGGGAATAAATACCCGGTAGCCCTGACATGTTCCGAATAGCAATTATCACTCAATAATTCGAACCAAATGCCTGACTTTCGCAATCATACCGCGGACAGAAGGCGTATCCTCCAAAATCCTGCGGCGGTGCATTTTATTTAATCCAAGGCCGATCAATGTTGCCCGCTGATCTGCAGGGCGCCGAATTGCGCTGCCTGTTTGCTCAACAGTCACAGTCCCCGCCGTTTGCGCTTTTTTTTCAGCCATGTCTCAATCCTTTTACACTTAGGAAGAATTATTCTTCAGTTCCGATAAGATGTTGACGGCGCGCCTGCAATACGGAATATTTAATACCCCGCTGCGCTGAAACAGCTTTCGGATGTAACTGACGCTTTAACGCATCAAATGTCGCACGAACCATATTATATGGATTCGACGAACCAAGTGATTTGGCAACAACATCTTGCACGCCAAGCGTTTCAAAAACAGCACGCATGGAGCCGCCGGCAATAATACCGGTACCGGCAGGAGCAGAACGCAGCAAAACACGACCGGCTCCATGCCGACCTTCAATATCGTGATGCAAAGTTCGCCCCGAATGAAGCGGAACATAAATCATTTCATGCTTGGCTGCTTCAGTAGCCTTACGAATTGCTTCCGGCACTTCACGTGCTTTTCCGTGACCAAAACCGACACGGCCTTTTTGATCGCCGACAACAACCAAAGCAGCGAAACCAAAACGACGACCGCCTTTAACCACCTTAGCCACACGGTTAATATGAACGAGCTTATCGACAAACTCACTCTCCCGCTCTTCTTTATGACGCTCTTTTTGTGCCATTACCTCATTCCTTTTTCTTTTCCGGTAGCACTTAACTCAAATAAAGCAGAAATTCCGCTATTATATTTCACATTCAGGGCGAAATATCAGAATTGCAATCCCGCCTCACGCGCAGCCTCAGCCAACGCCTTGATACGACCATGATAAATATAAGCACCGCGGTCAAAAACAACAAAGCGCACACCTGCCTCGAGAGCGCGTTCAGCAACTAATTTGCCGATAGCAGCAGCGGCAACGCAATCTGAGCCGCCTTTCAATGCTTTTCTGGTGTCTCTCTCAGCTGTAGAGGCCGAAACAAGTGTCACACCTTTAGCATCATCAATGAGCTGAGCATAAATATTCTGATTAGAACGATATATGCTCAATCTCACGCGGCCATTTGCCAGCTTTTTGAGGCGATGGCGCACGCGCATTGCCCGTTTTTGCAAAATTTCCTTCCGCGAAGCCATAGCAGAAATCCCTTATTTCTTTTTACCTTCTTTGCGGACAATATGCTCACCCGCATAACGAATACCTTTACCTTTATAAGGCTCAGGGCCGCGATATTCACGAATCTCAGCGGCGACCTGCCCGACACGCTGCAAATTTATACCGGAAACAATAATTTCCGTAGGTTTCGGTACAGTAACATTGATACCTTCGGGCACCTGGTAAAGCACTTCATGGCTGAAACCAAGAGAGAGCTGCAAATTTTTACCTTGCATAGCAGCACGATAACCGACACCGCTGATTTCAAGCTTTTTCTCACAACCGTCTTTAACACCGGCGATAATATTAGAAATCATAGTCCGCGCCATTCCCCATTTGGAACGCGCATCTTTTGTCTGATTTCGCGGCGATACAGTAACCGCATTATCTTCAAGCGCAACAAGAATTTCATCATTTACGACAAAATGCAGTTCCCCTTTGCCGCTTTTCGCTGTTACCAGCCGGTCTTTAACCTCCACGGTAACACCCGCAGGAACCGGAATTGGTCTTTTCCCAATACGAGACATTAATTTAATCCGTCTATTCTTAAGCGGCCTTCAATAAAATCAGCCTGTTTCAAAAACCCGGAAACAAGTAAAGTTTCAACCAACTTACATCAGCCCCAGAACACTCAAACTCAAAAAATCCGACAAAGCAGCTCACCGCCTACATTCTGCTCGCGAGCCTCGTGATCTGCCATCACACCTTTAGGTGTAGAAAGAACCGAGATACCCAGCCCATTAGCAACATGCGGAATAGATTTCACCGATACATAAACACGCCGCCCCGGCCTTGATATACGTGCAATTTCACGAATAACCGGCATATTTTCATAATATTTCAGTTCAATCTCAATTTCCGACTTGCCATTACCAAAATCAGTCTGACTGAAACTGCGAATATAACCTTCCGCCTGCAAAACTTCCAAAACATGCACACGCAACTTGGAAGCGGGCGTCACAACCTTCATTTTACGGCGACTTATCGCATTACGAATACGAGTCAGCATATCGCCAAGAGGATCTGAAACAGACATATTTACCTCTCCTTACCAGCTTGACTTTATAAGACCCGGAACACAACCGAGAGAACCCAGTTCCCGCAGAGCAATACGGGACATTTTTAACTTGCGATAATAAGCGCGCGGACGTCCGCTCACTTCACAGCGATTGCGGATACGACTCCTGGCCGAGTTACGCGGCAATTCCGCCAGGCGAATAGAAGCTTTAAACCTTTCGTCCAAAGGCAAAGACTGATCCATAACAATCGCCTTCAACCGCATACGGCGATTTGCATATTCCTTCGCCAGATTCTGACGATGCTTATTTTTTTGTACGGCACTTACCTTGGCCATTTTTACACCTCGCTACGCTTGCCGTTACGCCCGAAACGGAAAATTAAAGCCGCGCAATAATTCACGCGCCTCATTATCAGTTGCGGCTGTCGTACAAACGATAATATCCATACCCCAAATCTGATCAACTTTATCATAATTGACCTCAGGAAACACAATATGCTCTTTTAAGCCCATCGCAAAATTACCGCGACCGTCAAAGCTCTTTGGATTAAGACCGCGAAAATCGCGGACGCGGGGCAAAGCAATAGTAACCAGACGATCCAAAAATTCATACATGCGATCGCGGCGCAATGTCACCTTGGCTCCGATCGGCATAGATTCACGAACCTTGAAGCCGGCAACAGAATTACGCGCATGCGTCACAATAGCTTTTTGGCCGGCAATCAAAGCCAAATCCTCGGCCGCACGACCAGGCTTCTTCGAATCCAGAACCGCCTCACCAATCCCCATATTGATCACAATTTTATCAATACGCGGAACTTGCATATTGTTTTTATAATTAAATTTCTCAAGGAGAGACTTACGCACAATATTGTCATAATGCTTTTTTAAGCGCGGCTCAATTTTTGTTTCAACCATCAATCGACTCTCCCGAACGCTTGGCTACACGAACTTTCTTGCCGTCTGCTTCAACACGGAAACCGATTCGTGTCGGCTTCCCGTCTTTTGGATCGGCAATGGCCAGATTTGACACATGAATAGGAGCTTCTTTCACAATAATGCCGGCTTCCTGACTCTGCGTCTGACGCTGATGGCGCTTCACCATATTAAGGCCTTGAACCAAAGCATTTTGATCTTTTGGATTAACCTTAACGACTTCGCCGGTTTTTCCTTTATCTTTGCCGGCCAGAACAATAATTTTATCGCCTTTACGAATTTTCTGCATCACATGTTCCTCACAAAACTTCAGGAGCGAGCGAAATAATCTTCATGTGATTTTTAGCACGCAACTCACGCGGAACCGGACCAAAAATACGCGTACCGATCGGCTCTTTTTTATTATCAATAAGGACAGCAGCATTTTTGTCAAACCGGATAACGCTGCCGTCCGGCCGACACACATCTTTGGCGGTGCGCACCACAACCGCCTTCATCACATCGCCTTTTTTCACACGCCCCCTGGGTATAGCTTCCTTCACTGAAACGACAATAATATCGCCGATAGAAGCATATTTCCGCTTGGAACCGCCCAAAACCTTGATGCACATAACACGACGGGCGCCTGAATTATCAGCGACGTCAAGGTTCGTTTGCATCTGTATCATGACTGGCTGCCTTCTTTTATCCCGCTATTCAAATGCCTTTGCCACATTTGAATATACATGTCAAACCATGATCTAAACATTTCATATTTTCAATAAAGCTTCGAGACCCAACAAATCCGAAATTTATCAAAAATATCTATGCCTGCTCCATTATACTGCATTATCAGAAACGACAATCCAGTGTTTATCTTTTGAAATCGGTGCCGTTTCCTGGATAGCAACAGCGTCACCAATCTTGAATTTATTGTGCTCATCATGCGCTTTATATTTTTTGGACTGACGAACCGTTTTTTGCAAAAGAGGGTGAGAATAACGGCGTTCCACTTTTACGACAACAGTCTTATTACTCTTATCGCTGACAACAACGCCATGCAAAATACGTTTAGGCATAATAATTCCTTCAAGCCTGACTTTTACCCGCAATTTCGCGGGTGATAGTCTTAATACGCGCAATATCACGGCGAACCTGCTTAATGCGCATTGTCTTTTCCAACTGACCCGTAGCTTTCTGAAAGCGCAAATTAAACTGCTCTTTTTTCAAACCGGCCAATTCTTCACTCAACTGATCAGGCGTTTTTGCCCGTATATCGGAGGCTTTCATCATTTATCCCTTTACTCAGCAATACGCTGGATAAAACGCGTTTTAACCGGGAGTTTCGCCGCTCCCAAACGAAGAGCCTCACGCGCTATATCTTCTGAAACACCGTCAAGCTCAAACATAATACGCCCGGGAGCAACACGAGCAGCCCAATATTCGACACTGCCCTTACCTTTACCCATACGAACCTCTGTAGGCTTTGCCGTCACCGGAAGATCTGGGAAAATGCGAATCCATACACGACCGGCGCGTTTCATATGCCGCGTAATAGCACGGCGGGCAGCCTCAATCTGACGCGCAGTAACGCGTTCCGGCTCGAGCGCTTTCAAACCGAAAGCACCGAAATTAAGCTCCGTCCCACCTTTCGCATTACCGTGAATACGACCCTTAAACTGTTTGCGGAACTTTGTGCGCTTAGGCTGCAACATTGTTCTCTCTCCAAAAAACTCTTAATCCAACATTATCAGGCTGTTTCGTGGCGGCGACCTGAAAAATTTCCCTGATTATCGCTTTCTTGCGCCCGACGCTCCGAAGCCATCGGATCATGCTCAAGAATTTCACCTTTAAACACCCAAACTTTAACACCGCAAATCCCATAAGCAGTTTTTGCTGCTGCAGTAGCATAGTCAACATCGGCGCGTAAAGTATGAAGCGGCACCCGCCCTTCACGATACCATTCCATACGAGCAATTTCTGCTCCGCCCAGGCGACCTGAACAATTGATACGAATACCCTCTGCCCCCAGGCGCATGGCCGATTGAACCGCCCGTTTCATGGCACGGCGAAAAGCAACGCGGCGCTCCAATTGCTGCGCAATGGATTGCGCTATTAAAGCGGCATCAATTTCAGGCTTACGAATCTCCACAATATTCAAAGACGCATCTGATTTGGTCATAGCGGCGAGATCACGGCGCAAACGGTCAATATCCGCTCCTTTTTTGCCGATAATCAGACCAGGACGAGCCGAATAAATAGTAACCCGGCATTTCTTATGCGGACGTTCAATAACGACTTTGGCGATACCGGCAGCTTTCAATTTATCCATCAGATAATTGCGAATCAGCAAATCTTCATGCAAGAGGCGGCCATATTCACCTGTATCGGCATACCAGCGAGAATTCCACGTGCGGTTGACACCAAGACGCAATCCAACAGGATTTATCTTCTGACCCATTATGCACTCTCCTCTTTTCCAGCCGCTTCACGAACAATTACAGTAAGATGAGAAAACGGCCTCTCAACACGACTGGCCCGCCCGCGACCACGAACATGAAACCTCTTCATGACCATGGATTTACCCACATAAGCCTCTGCCACAATCAAAGAATCCACGTCCAGATCATGATTATTTTCTGCATTGGCAATAGCCGATTCCAGAGTTTTTTTAACGGTTGCAGAAATACGTTTGCGCGAAAATGTGAGATCCGCCAGAGCATTATCAACCTTTTTGCCGCGTATCATGGCAGCAACCAGGTTAAGCTTTTGCGGGCTGACGCGAATTGTACGCGCAACAGCTTTTGCCTCATTATCTTTTAGCTGGCGCGAAGCCTTGGCTTTGCCCATTATTATTTCCTTTTCGCTTTTTTATCCGCACCATGGCCGTAATACGTCCGGGTTGGAGCAAATTCACCAAATTTATGGCCAATCATTTCCTCTGTAATTGAAACAGGCACATGCTTGCTTCCATTATAAACACCGAAAGTCAGTCCGACAAATTGCGGCAATATAGTGGAACGTCTGCTCCACATTTTAATTATTTCATTTCTGCCGCCTGTGCGTACCTTCTCAGCTTTTTTGAGAATATAGCCATCGACAAACGGTCCTTTCCATACTGAACGAGCCACTTCAGACTACCTCTCTATTTTTTGCGCTGATGACGCGAGCGCATAATGAATTTATCCGTTGCCTTATTGGCACGGGTTTTTTTGCCTTTTGTCGGCTTACCCCAAGGAGAAACCGGGTGACGACCGCCCGATGTGCGTCCTTCACCGCCACCATGCGGGTGATCAACAGGATTCATGGCAACACCGCGAACATGCGGACGCCTGCCGCGCCAGCGCGAACGCCCGGCCTTACCATCGTTAGTATTGGCATGATCCGTATTGGATACGGCACCAATTGTCGCGAAACACTCAACCGGAACCAATCTCTGTTCACCGGAATTAAGCCGAAGTATAGCCATTCCCCGATCGCGACCGACAAATTGCGCATAAGCACCTGCCGAACGAGCAATCTGACCGCCTTTTTTAGGTTTCAACTCAATATTATGCACAATAGAGCCAACCGGCATGGCATTGAGCGGCATAGCATTGCCCGGCTTGACATCAACGCTTGCCCCAGCCGTAACCGAGTCACCCACAGCCAAACGCTGCGGCGCCAGAATATAGCTCAATTCACCATCTTCATAGCGAATAAGGGCGATAAAAGCCGTCCTGTTAGGGTCATATTCAATGCGCTCAACCTTGGCGGAAACACCATGTTTAAAGCGCTTAAAGTCAATAATACGATAAGAACGCTTGCAACCGCCGCCGCGAAAACGCACAGTAACACGACCGGCATTATTGCGACCGCCCTTGGAAGCAAGCCCACATGTTAAAGACTTTACCGGCTTTCCTTTATAAAGGCCTGATCGATCAACAATAACAAGCTGACGCTGACCGGGCGTGGTTGGATTAAAATGCTTAAGCGCCATTTCTACCTACTCCACCACAACTCAAATAGCGGCCGAAAGATCAATTGACTGCCCATCAGCCAATGTAACGACCGCTTTTTTCACATTATTCTGCCGACCGATAAAACCTTTAAAGCGCTTCATCTTACCTTTGCGTATAAGAGTATTGACAGCTTTAACCTTAACGGCAAATAAAGCTTCAACCGCAGCCTTGATCTCCGGTTTTGTCGCCCGCTCGGCCACTTTAAAAACCATCTGATTATTATCGGAAACCATAGTAGATTTCTCGGTAATAACCGGACTTATAATAATATCATAATGGCGAATATCTATCATTTGAACCTCTCCTCAAGAGCTTCAACGGCGGCTCTTGAAAGAATCAGCTTGCCGCGACGCAAAATATCATAAACATTGGCTCCCCGCACCGAGAGAATATCTATATTCGGAATATTAAGCGCAGCCTGCTTGAAAGCGGGACTAATATCCGCTCCATCAATAAAGAGCGCATTACCAATATTCAATTTTGTCAAAGCTGAAGCCAGAATCTTCGTCTTACCTTCTGCAATATTGAATTCATCAATAATAAGCAAGTCTTTTACTCGAGCTTTAACAGAAAGTGCATGACGCAGACCCAAAGCACGGAATTTTTTCGGTAAATCGTGAATATGATTACGCGATACCGGCCCATGCGCCTTGCCGCCGCCGCGGAATTGCGGCGCCCTGGCTGAAGAGTGCCGGGCGCGCCCCGTGCCTTTTTGTTTATACATTTTGGCGCCGGTGCGTGCCACATCGGCACGTGTCTGAGACTGATGCGTTCCCTGCTGACGACGAGCCAGTTGCCAACGCACAACGCGCTGCAAAATATCTTCTCTCGGCTCCAGACCGAAAATAAATTCGGAAAGCTGCAATTTGCCCGCCTCTTTGCCGTCAAATGTATTGATTATTATATCCATTATTCGGCTCCCTCATCTGCGGGCGTTTCAGCAATAATCTTTTTAGCGACAACCTCTTGTCTTTCCGCAGATTTGCGCAAAGCGGCGGGCTTCGGCGCATTTTCGGGCAGGCTGTATTTCACCGCATCACGGACAAAAATCCAACTGCCCTTAGAACCCGGAACAGCCCCGCGAACAAGAATAAGACCGCGATTTACATCTGTAGAGACAATTTCAATATTTTGGGTTGTTACCCGGACATCGCCCATATGACCGGCCATTTTTTTGCCTTTAAAGACTTTGCCCGGATCCTGACGCTGGCCGGTAGAGCCATGAGCGCGATGTGTAATGGAATTACCATGCGAAGCTCTGTGCCCGCCAAAATTATGGCGCTTCATTACACCGGCAAAACCCTTACCAATGCTCGTCCCCGTTACATCAACCTTTTGCCCGGGCACAAAATGTTCCGCCGTAATTTCTACCCCGATTTCCAAAAGATTTTCGGGAGAAACGCGAAATTCCGCCAATTTTGCTTTCGGCTCCACCGAAGACGCGGCAAAATGGCCACGCAACGGCTTTGTTGTGTTTTTCGCTTTTGCCAGACCAACACCAAGCTGAACCGCCGTATAACCGTTTTTCTCAACTGTTCGTTGCGCCACAACCTGACAATTCTCCATTCGCAGAACTGTCACAGGGACATGCTCACCCGCATCATTATAAATGCGCGTCATACCCAATTTCTGTGCAATCACACCTGAACGCATCGGATTTATTCCTTCCGTTTCAAGCCTAAAGCTTAATCTCGACATCAACACCGGCAGACAGATCAAGCTTCATCAGCGCATCTACCGTTTGCGGTGTCGGATCAACAATATCAAGAAGACGCTTATGTGTGCGCATCTCAAATTGTTCACGGCTTTTCTTATCAATATGAGGCGACCGGTTAACCGTAAATTTTTCAATTCGCGTAGGCAGCGGAATAGGGCCGCGAATATCCGCGCCAGTGCGCTTGGCCGTCGACACAATTTCTTGTATTGAAGCATCGAGTATCCGATGGTCAAACGCCTTCAAACGAATTCGGATATTTTGACTGTCCATACTCTTTTATCCTCACAATTCACATAGTGACAAAACAGGCTCGGCTCAAGGCAGGGCAGCCTGTTTAGCTGCCCTGCCTTGAGCACTCAAACCTATTCTATAATCCTGGAGACTATACCCGCACCAACTG
>NZ_QLZD01000048.1 GCF_008636115.1 Candidatus Tokpelaia sp.
GCCGTTGATACTAATTTGAGCACCATCAATACCAGCCTGACGAGCATTACTGATAGCGTCAATAACGGCACGATTGGCCCTGTGAAACGCTCCACCAGTGACACAAACAGCCTGGTTCTGACTGCTTCCAACGGCACCGCCGCTAGCCCCGGCAACAGCCAGAAGCTTACTAACCTGACCGCCGGCACTCTGTCTTCAACTTCAACTGACGCCGTCAACGGCACACAGTTGAACACGACTAATCCCAATGTGACCGCCAATGCCGGCAATATTGCCACAAACACCGGCAATATCACTGCCAATACGACCGATATTGCTACC
>NZ_QLZD01000006.1 GCF_008636115.1 Candidatus Tokpelaia sp.
TCATTGAAATTAGCCTCACCGCCCGCGCCGACAGTAACATCAGAATTACCGGCATTGCTGTTATCATTAAAATCAACTGTGCTGCCGTCAGAGACGCCAATGGTTGAGCTGCCGCCATTGGCATTATCATTAAAGCCTATTTTACCGCCATTAGAGGCATCAATATCCGAGTTTCCAGCAGAAGAACCGTCATTGAAATTAGCCTCACCGCCCGCGCCGACAGTAACATCAGAATTACCGGCATTGCTGTTATCATTAAAATCAAC
>NZ_QLZD01000002.1 GCF_008636115.1 Candidatus Tokpelaia sp.
ACAGAACTTCTCCTGCCGCTTATTCCTGCTCCCAAAAATATATTTTTGGGGAATAAGCGCGGCATATTCTATCAGCAGTTTATAACGCGGTATGCTTTCTCAGTCTTTTTGGCAAAAACAGCCGGCAATATGCCCGCTATTACCGCTTTACCCGCCTGTTTCTTCGGCGATTTAAAACAACCGCAATCGGCTTTATCAACCAAAATCCATACAGGCAGATTCATAACCTCTGCGACACCGAATAACTATTAAGCAGAAAAATAAAACCGAGCTAATATAGGGTATAAAACCCATAAAGTAAAACAGGACGACTCCTATGAGAGTCGCCCTGTCCAAGCTTCCTGAATTTTCCTGCTATATTACTATAGCAGGAAAAAATCCGCCATCGCAAATCAGAATTTGTAAGCAACGCCAACGCGGAAATCATTGGTGTAATATTTTACAACCTGATTATATTTTTTGTTGCCGTTCAGATCTTTGACATTGTAGTCATCACGACCGAAATCGGTGAAGCGATATTCCGCACGCAGCACCAGATGATCATTCATGATCGGCGGGACATAATCCACACCACCGCCAATGTTCCAGCCGGCGCGAGTCTTGGTCATGGAATGATGGCCGACTTCATTGATATAATTTCTGTCGCCCGTTGCTGTGCTATAGCTCAAGACAGCGCCTTTAGCCTGAATATTGGCATAGGAAATACCGGTTGCAAAATAAGGCATAAAGCGGCCTTCATTGCCCAAAGCATAACCGGCACGGAAGCGGGTTGCACCATTCCATTTCTGTTTTACGCGCACTTTGTAGCGAGCGCCGTCAGCGCCTTCGCCAAGATACCAGCTACGGCCATTGGCACTGCTGTTAAAGTCAACATATTCCTGATCAATATCCTTGCCGCCCCGATCATTGCCGGAATTGAAGAGGAAGTCGGTTTCAACGCCGAAAACTACATCTTTCAGGAAAGGCGTATTGGCCAGAGCGCCGATTTCGAAGTTATAACCGGCATAGATACCGCCAATGAAGGAATCCGGATTAACAGTCTTCTTGGCAATGCGACCCCAGCTATCTTTGTCGCCGCCCTCGCTGATTTCCATCGGGCCGCGCAGACGGGTTTTGCTTTCCGCCCAGGCGCCGCCAATGGTGCCGCCGACATAGAAGCCGGTCCAGTTAACGCCTGAAGGGGCAGCAACAGCCTGATCCTGATAGGTTACAATATCAGCAGCTTTTGCGCCGGTGGAAGCCAAAAGAGCGAGAACGCCCGCAGCTATAATAGATTTTTTCATTTTATGATCCTTTTTTGTCTCTACCTGAAAACCCTGAGCTTCCCGGCAAAAAACTACTCCAGCGAAAGGATAGCAAGCTTTTTAATCCAGCCCCTGTATCCGTATCAAGTGATGTGGCACCGATTTAGCAAATGCCGCTGTCTGTGTCTGTAGCAAACAGGCAACAGTAGCGGCCTATTTGCTCATCATTGCCGTCCGGCTTGTTATTTTCGTAATAAAATCTATTAAAAACAGTAGCTTATTATTTTTATATTTTTTTGCCAAAAAGTTTACGAAGGGCTTGTGTTTTGATTTTTTTTCAAATCCGGCGCTGTGCCGCACCGCTGCGAGCAGGTTGGCCCGTGCCTTTTGCGACTTTTTAATGGATAGATTCTATTATTGCGCCGCGCAAAAAATCGCCGGCGGCCAGCACTTTGCCGCCGGCTTTTTGCAACTGCGTCAGCAGAACTGCGCCTTTAGCGCATTGCACTGCCAGATAAGGCACTGTTTTTGCCGCTTGTACCTGATTCGTCCCGGCAGTTTGCGCTTTTACCCGTGCCGCTTTTTCTGCTTCCAGGGCTGCTGCCCTGCTATTGGCAGCAGCCGGCTTTATCAATCCTTGTTGCCGGGCGGCGGCGTCGATGGCTTTGTCGGCACAATGCGAGGCCAGAATTTTCACTCTTTCGCGTTTGCCGGCAAGAATCATTTCACACCATGCACCGGGAAAAGGTGACAGGCTGCAAATATGTTTATGCACCTGTTCTGCCGGCTGATGCCAATTTATCCGCGTTTCTTCTTTGGTGATTTTATGAGCGTAAGTAACGCCTTCTGCCGCCTGCGCTTGCAAACCGGTTTGCCCGTCGGCCAGAGCGGCAACGGCCTGCACCGTCAGCTCTGCCCCTTTTGCCGCCAGAGCGCTAAACAGCTCGCCCGCTGTCATATCCGCGCCGATCGGCATTTTAATCATAAACGGGCGCGCCGGCGCGCGTCTGCCGCCGGCGGCCGCTTGAGCGCAGAGAATCGGCCCGGTATCCAGCCCTTTATCCATGCGCATAATCACCAGGCCGGTTTCTGTATCGCCGGCGGCGATAGCGCGCTGCACCGGCGCGGCGCCGCGCCAGCGCGGCAAAAGCGAGGCATGAGCATTATAGCAGCCCAGCCGCGGCGCGTTTAACACCGCTTCCGGCAGCAGCAGGCCATAGGCAACAATAATGGCGGCATCAACCGCCAAGGCTTGAAAGCGCGCCTGCTCTGCCGCATCACGCAGAGTTTTGGGGCTATATACCGGCAGGCCCAGTGCCTGCGCCGCCTGGCTCACCGGCGAAGCAAGCTCGCTCAAGCCGCGGCCGCGCGGGCGCGGCGGCTGGGTATAAACCGCAGCAAGCTCATGCCCGGCACAATGCAAAGCCTGCAAAAACGGCACGGCAAATTCCGGTGTTCCCATAAAAGCCAGTTTCATTATCCGCTTCCTTATAATTGCTGCCGGTTTTCAAACCTTGACGGTGTTAACGCGCACAAAAGGCTGTCCAGAACGCGCCCTTTTGTCTCGGTTTAGCCTGCCTTTTTGCGGGCGCGCAATACAAAGCAGCAGATCTCAGCTTTTAATAAAACGGAACGAAACTCTGCCACCCCTGCTCTCTGTTGAGCGCGCAGTGCGTGATGGGCGCAGTTTACGCGCTCAAGGCACGAGAACTTTTACACCGCCGGCCGCCCGGCTCACAGTTTTTCTGCCTTGATCTCTGCCCGAATTTTTACCGTCATCGCCCCCGGCAAGGCAGATATTGCCGAGAGCCGCTGCGGGGCGTGGCAGCTTCGGGCTACAATTTTTGTTTCTTTTTAAATTTGCGCATCACCATATCGCGCTTGAGCTTGGAAATATGGTCAATAAACAAAATGCCGTTTAAATGATCTATTTCATGTTGCAAACAGGTGGCCAGCAAGCCTTCAGCGGCAATTTCCTGCGCTTTGCCGCTGCGGTCGCGGTAAGTGGCGCGGATTTTGTTCGGCCGCTCTACTTCGGCATAATAACCGGGAATAGACAGGCAGCCTTCTTCATAGCGGCTCATTGCCATTGACCGCCAGACAATTTCCGGATTGATAAAGACTTGCGGATTTCTCGGCTCATCTTTGCCGGCAACATCGAGCACCAGCAGGCGCAGCGGCACCCCCACCTGAATGGCGGCCAGGCCAATGCCTGGCGCTTCATACATGGTCTCCAGCATATCATCAATCAGCGTGGTTATTGCCGCATTGACCTCGGCCACCGGCTCAGAGTGGCGGCGCAAAACAGGATCAGGCAGGATAATCAACGGCTTTAACGGCATAAACAGATAACTTTATAATAATCGGCAAACGGGCGGCAGAGGGCGGACAGCGGAACACCAACACGCCGGCAAGCGCCCGACAATGTCCTAATACTAGGACATACCGCCTTGATAAGTCAATTACACGGATTCAAAGGGGAGAATTCCGGGCGCTCGATTGACAGTGCGCGCCGGCGGCTGGGTTACCGCTCGGTTGACAGCGTTTTTTGGTGATTAAGAGCGGCAATTTTAAATTTGCCTCTGGACAGGGGAAAATTCTTATGTTTAAAGGCTTGGGTAACGCGCCTATGCGTGTTGCTGTGCCTGGATAGCTCAGTCGGTAGAGCAAAGGACTGAAAATCCTTGTGTCGCTGGTTCGATTCCAGCTCCAGGCACCATTATTTTTCTTTCCCTTGATAAAATATCATTTATCTATTTTGGTTAGATTGCTGTCATTACCGGCAGAACTATTCATTCCTCATATTTATCATTGTCTACCTTTAATAATAAAATTATATTTACGCGAATCGCGGTAGGAGTAAAAAATGCCTGACAGCCAGATTATCATATGCCCCAAATGCGGCACAGAAATTTCCGTGAATGAAATTTTGCGCAACCAAATTGCAGCAGAAATTGGCCGGCGATATGAAGTGGAAAAAGCAAAAGATAAATCTGCGCTTGAGGCAGAAAAGAGCGCTCTAGAGAAAGAAAGAGAAAAATTGGCCTTCCTTAAAGAAGAATCTGAACGAGCTATTGCGAATCAGGTAAAAACGAAACTGGCAGAAAGCGAAAAAAGTCTCCGCCGACAGCTTAAACAAGAAGCAGAAACAGAGCAAAAGCAAATTACGGATTTGCTAAAAGAACAGTTAGCAGACAGAGATTCAAAATTACAAAATGCTGCAAAACAAGAGATCGAATTCCTAAAGCAAAAAGCAGTTCTGGAGGAAAAGCAGCGCAATCTTGAAATCGAAACCTTAAAGCGGCTTGAAACGGAAAAAGAAAAAATTAGAAAAGAAGCGGAGCTAAAAGCGCTAGAATCCTCGCGGCTGATTATAGCGCAAAAAGATAAATTGCTAGCTGAGAGTCAACAAACCAATGCTGAAATGGCGCGTAAACTGCAACAAGGCTCACAGCAAGCGCAAGGCGAAGCTCTGGAGCTAACGCTGGAGGACGCGCTAATGAGGGCTTTCGATCGTGATACAATAGCGCCCGTGCCAAAAGGTATCAGAGGTGCTGATATTGTGCAGACAGTTTATAATGCCGCCGGCAAAGAATGTGGGCACATAATCTGGGAAGCTAAAAATACGAAAAACTGGTCTGATGGCTGGATAGCAAAACTCAAAGAAGACCAACGCGCCTTAGGAGCCGATATAGCTATTCTTGTCTCCACAATATTGCCGGAAGGCATAACAGGTTTTGCCTGGCGGGACGGCATATGGGTTTGCGACAGGCGTTTTGCGATTCCGCTTGCTATTATTCTTCGTGACAAGCTGGAAGCCATAGCAAGAGAAAAAAATTTGGCTGTCGGCAAAAATGAAAAAATGGAAGTGCTCTATCAATATTTAACCGGCACACAATTTCGCCAGCGTATAGAAGCGATTATTGAGAATTTCTCTGCCATGCAAGATGACCTTGCTAAAGAGAAACGCTCTTATCAGAAAAAATGGGCGACGGCAGAAAAACGGCTGGAGACTGTTCTTCGCAATACAATAAGCATGTATGGCGATTTAGACGCAATGGTAACTCTCCCCAAAATTCCTGCTTTAGAGCTTGAATTTGACGATAAAGATGAAGTGGAACACGATTAAGATTGCTCTTGCTGCAACTCTCGCTGGACAAAGGGCAAATTCTTGTGTTTAAAGGCTCGAGCACACTCCGTTGCGTATTATTGCACTTGGATAGCTCAGTCGGTAGAGCAAGGAACCGAAAATCCTTGTGCCGCTGCTTCCGTTCCGGCTCCACGCACCATTTTTCTTTTCTCTTAATAAAATTATCACAATTCCTGAAAAGGCCGCTGTTAATGCAGCATCATCTGATAATTTTTATTGCATATTTTCACAAATAAAATTACCCCTGCTGAAAGACAAATCAAGATACCGAATCTCCACATTTCTTCAAATTCAAAATATGTATCTGTTAGGAAAAATCATGTTTAAAAAGTGTTCTGATTTTTTCGAAAGCCTCTGTAAAGAAAATCTAGAAGAATTCGGAAAAGGAACTAATCACCTAAAAATGCTTAGTGAACAGCTTTACTCCGATGACACGCATTTTTTGTTTGAAATTTTACAAAATGCTGAAGATGCCGGCGCTAGCGAAATAGCATTCGTCTTGCGCGCCGATGTTTTGGATATTTATCACAACGGACGCGTATTCTCTGAAAGCGATGTTCGTGCCGTAACCCAGTTTGCACAAAGCACAAAAGACGACCTTACAAAAATCGGCAAATTCGGGCTGGGCTTCAAATCTGTTCATGCAATAACTGAAGCGCCCGAGATTCATTCTGATATATTTCATTTTTGTATAAAAAAATATATTCGCCCCGAGGAAATTGAACCTAAAGCCGTAAATGAGTGGACGACTCTTTTCTCTCTTCCATTCAAAGAAACTAAGGCCGAAGCTATCTATAAAGGGTTATCCGAACGGCTGCAAAATTTTGACACACGCTGCCTATTATTTCTCAAAAATCTGGAACAGATTTCCTTCTATATCGGAGGTAACGACAAAGGCAGATACACGAAACAGGTTACAGAGCGGCCCAACGGACTCTTGCAAATTTCTCTCACAGGTAAAGAGCAGCAAAGCTTCATTATTTTTCAAAAGGGAACTGAGCAACAGAAAATCGATCTTGCTTTCGCCTGCACAGATTCAGATAAAGGTAAAACTTTAGAGAAAGCTCAAGATACAAAACTTTTTGTTTGGTTCCCGACCATAAAGGAAACCGGCCTGCATTTCCTTTTAAACGGTAATTTTATCACCACTGCCTCGCGTGAGAGTATCCCCGAAAATAACGAGCATAATAAAGCTTTAATTGAGCTGGCAGCAGAATTATTGGCTGAAGCTTTGCCGCAAATAAAGGCGGCTGGACTTTGTGATTTATCTTTCTTACAGACTCTGCCGATTGAGGCAGGAAATTTTCCTGAAAGCAGTTTCTTTTGTCCACTCTTTGCCAAAATAAAAGATATTTTGAAAAAAGAGGACTATTTACCGACAGCAAAGCAAAGTTTCACTTCCGCACAAAGGGCTGTTATCGCACGCTCTGGAGAATTGATAAATCTCTATACGCCTGAAGGGAAAATCTGGCTCTCGACAGCTATAACCCGCGATAGAACGCCTGCCTTGCTCAATTATCTGGAAAAGTCTCTGGGCATAGAAATTATAAGCCCCACGGATTTTGCTCGCAGAATCGATGAATCCTTTTTAGCGATACAAACGGACGATTGGTTTATCCAATTTTATCAATTTTTAAGAGCGCAAAGAGACTTATGGTCAGTGAGAACCATATATAAAGGGAGAGGTTTTCACAAAGAAGCAGGTATTTTAACAACGAAGCCGATAATTCGTTTATCTGATAATTCTCTGTATCTCCCCGAAAAAGCTTTTCTACCGATTGAGACACTTATTGCTTATCCGATGGTGAAAAAAGTGCTCACTGAGAACGAAGAAGCCCTGAAATTCCTCAAAGATCTCGGATTGCGTGAACCTGACACGGTTGATTATATAATAAAAACTATATTACCTAAATACTGGCAATTTCCGAATGTAAGCGATGAGGAATACAAGGGAGACTTGCAACAGATTTTAGATGTTCTGAATAGTAAATCACTTGACGCAAGCTCTAAATTAAAAGAGCAGCTCTCCGGTTTAAAGCTTATCAAATGTGAAGACGGGATATTTAGAGAAGCAGGAGAGGTCTATTGTTCGTCTAATCTACTGAAAGCATGGTTCAAATATTCTTCCAATATAAATTTTGCCGATGAAGCCTTGTCTGAAAAAGATCAGATAAAACTTGGCACGATGACACGACCAGATATAATACCCGTTGCTGACTATAGATATAGAGACCTAGCTGTAATAGCTGGCATGGGAGATTTTTTCACTCAATTAGATTCTGAAAATATAGTGACCTTGAAAGATATTTTATTACAATTTAATTCTAAATATCCATGTTTATTTATGAATGATGAAATAACACTGACGCCGAGCGATAAAAACTATAAGAATTTATCAAAAAATCTGCTTTCAACAGCCCAGTGGATTCTTGGTAAAGATGGTCAGTTTTATAAGCCTGCTGATATAGTAAAGGAAGATATAGCAGAAAGTATAAAAGAAATAGCAAGATTGCCTTTCGAATTTAAAACAAACCGCGAAAAAGAGTTGGAAGAGGAAGCGGCGGCACTAGGCAAAAAGCTTGTTGACGCAGAGCGATATGACAAATACGAAGCTTGGGAAAGGCAGCAAGCAGCAGCCAAACAGCAGCAAGAAGCGGATTGGATTCCTGAAGTGGAACCCACACAGGCAATATTTACGGAAAATGAGCTTGCTGCTATCCCTGAAAGGGAAAGTAATCCGCGTATAGCGCAGAGCAGAATTATGGATTCAAGGAATGTGTTCTCTGAAGAGTATTCTGAGCCGCCGCAGCCTTCTTCTAAAAAAGCCAAAGCTGTCGGTGAATGGGGTGAAGAAGCCGTTAAGGGATTTTTAATAACAGAAGAAGGCTATACGGAAAAAGAAATAAAAATTCTCAATGAAAACGGCAATATAGGCACAGGACGCGATATTGAATGCTGGCGCAACGGCAAACTGGAAAAAATCATTGAGGTAAAATCTACCGAAAACTTAACCGACCATGCCTTTAAAGTATCGGGGCATCAATGGGAGGTTGCACGAAAAGAAGGGGATTTGTATTGGCTTTATATCCTCTTTGGCGCTGGAAGCGAAAATCCTGAGATTGTGTGCGTTCAAAACCCAATAAAAAAATGGAAAGACGGTGAACTACAGGCAGACCCTGTAAATTTCATTATCCGCAGATAAAGCGTCTCACATGCAAAAAAGCAGCAGAGAAAACAAAAACCTGCTACTTCAAACAGTTATACAAAAATTTAGTTACAACCAGAAGGGCGCCTTACCCCTAGCTCAAACCTGTCGTTCGGTGATCAGATTTTTGATGGTGGCGATAGCTTTGGCCGGGTTCAGGCCTTTCGGGCAGGTTTGGGTGCAGTTTAAAATTGTGTGGCAGCGATAAAGGCGGAAGGGATCTTCCAGTCTATCCAGCCGCTCGCCTGTCTTTTCATCACGCGTATCGGCTATCCAGCGATAGGCCTGCAGCAGCACTGCCGGGCCAAGATAACGGTCGCCGTTCCACCAGTAACTGGGGCAGGAAGTCTGGCAGCAGGCGCATAAAATACATTCATAAAGCCCGTCTAACTGCTGCCGCTCGCCATGGCCCTGCAGCCATTCCTTTTCCGGCTCGGGTGAGACGGTTTGCAGCCATGGCTCAACCATGCGATGCTGGGCATAAAAATGGTTCAAATCCGGCACCAGATCTTTTACCACCGGCATGGAAGGCAGCGGGAAAATTTTAATCGGCTGTTTGACTTCGTCCATGCCTTTGGTGCAGGCCAGTGTATTGGCTCCGTCAATATTCATGGCGCAAGAGCCGCACACCCCCTCACGGCAGGAACGGCGCAGCGCCAGGCTCGGGTCAATATGGTTTTTAATATAGAGTATGCCGTCCAGCACCATTGGCCCGCAGGCTTCCCTGTCAACATAATACGTATCCAGCCGCGGATTTTCCTCATCATCGGGCGACCAGCGATAAATCTGAAATTCCGTCAGATTTTTTGCCCCTTCCGGCTTTGGCCAGGTTTTGCCAGGCTGGATACGCGAATTTTCAGGAAGACGAATCTGCGCCATAGAATAATTCCTTAAATACCGACCCTGTTAGCTGCCGGAAGACGGCCAAGGGAAATTTCACTCATACGGGGCACCCTCACCCCTGAATTATTATTGCTATCACCAAAACCCGCTACAAGCAGCAAAGCACTGCCCTAATAAACCCGCTTTTTCGGCGCAATGCGCTTTGGATCAATGCCGCCATCTTCCGCCCCGGTTAAAGGCTCCGTATGCACCGGGCGATAAGACACCGCCACCTCCCCCGCCGCATTTAACCGCGCCAGGCTATGCTTGCGCCAGTTTTTATCATCACGCTCAGGGTAATCCTCACGCGCATGAGCACCGCGGCTCTCAGGCCGCGCTTTGGCTGAATAAACGGTAGTGACAGCATTGGCCATGAGATTTTCCAGCTCCAATGTTTCCATTAAATCCGTATTCCAGATCAGCGAGCGGTCAGAAACATGCACATCGTTCAATTCACCCCAAATGGCGGAAATACGCTCACAGCCCTGTGCCAGGCTCTCCGCTGTGCGGAATACCGCCGCATCTTCCTGCATAGCGCGCTGCATTTTCTCCCGCAGAGCGGCAGTCGGCTGCGCCCCTTTGGCGTAACGCAGCCGGTCAAAGCGCGCCATAATTTTATCACAGGCAGCAAGATTCAAATCCGGCACCGGCGCATTTTTATCAATAATCTGCGCTGCCCGCTGCGCCGCCGCCCGGCCAAATACCACCAGATCAATCAGCGAATTGGAACCCAGCCGATTGGCACCATGCACAGAGGCACAACCGGCTTCACCCACCGCCATAAGCCCCGGCTGCACCGCGTCCGGATTATCAGCGGTCGGGTTTAACGCCTCACCCCAATAATTGGTCGGAATGCCGCCCATATTATAATGCACGGTGGGGATAACCGGAATCGGATCGCGCGTTACATCAACCCCGGCAAAAATCCGCGCCGATTCCGAAATACCAGGCAGGCGCTCCTTTAATACGGCCGGGTCAAGATGGCTCAACACCAGATAAAGGTGATCTTTCTTTTTGCCAACCCCGCGGCCTTCGCGAATCTCAACCGTCATGCAACGCGAAACCACATCACGCGAAGCCAGATCCTTGAAGGTTGGAGCATAGCGCTCCATAAAGCGCTCCCCTTCTGAATTTATCAGATAACCGCCCTCGCCGCGCGCGCCTTCCGTGATCAGGCAGCCGGCGCCGTAAATGCCGGTGGGGTGGAACTGGACAAATTCCATATCCTGCAAAGGCAGGCCGGCGCGCGCCACCATACCGCCGCCGTCCCCCGTGCAGGTATGCGCTGAAGTGGCGGAAAAATAGGTGCGGCCATAGCCGCCTGTGGCCAAAACCACCATTTTGGCGGCAAAGCGGTGAATGGTGCCGTCATCGAGATTCCAGGCGACAACCCCGGAACAGGCGCCATCGGTCATAATTAAATCCAGCGCGTAATATTCAATAAAAAAGCGCGCTTTATGCTTCAGGCTCTGGCCGTAAAGCGTGTGCAAAATGGCGTGGCCGGTGCGGTCGGCCGCGGCACAGGTGCGCTGCACCGGCGGGCCTTCGCCAAATTCAGTCGTATGGCCGCCAAAGGGGCGCTGATAAATTTTACCCTCCTCCGTGCGCGAAAACGGCACGCCATAATGCTCCAGCTCATAGACAGCCTGCGGCGCCTGCCGCACCATAAATTCCTGCGCGTCCATATCGCCCAGCCAGTCGGAACCTTTGACCGTATCATACATATGCCATTGCCAGTTATCCGGCCCCATATTGGCCAGCGAGGCGGCAATGCCGCCCTGCGCCGCTACTGTATGCGAACGCGTGGGAAAAACTTTGGTAATGCAGGCTGTTTTAAAGCCCTGCTCAGCCATGCCCAGCGTGGCGCGCAGACCGGAACCGCCGGCACCAATCACCACAACATCAAATTGATGATCAACATATTTATAGGCGCCGCCGCCAAAACCGCTCGCGCCCGCCCCCGCCGCCTTTTCGTGCGCTGCTTCTGCTTGTGCCATTAGTCAGCCTCCCAGCATAATTTTAACCAGAGCCAGAGCAGACGCTGCGGCCAGAAACACGGAACAGAAAATATTAAGCGCCAGAATAAAAACGCGCCAGCCATTACCGTGAACATAATCTTCAATAATCACCTGCATGCCCAGCTTCATGTGATAAATGCCGGAAAGCAGAATAAGCGCTACAATCAGCACAATGAAGGGATTGGCGAAAATCGCATGAATCTGCGCATAATCCTTATCACTCAAACTAATAATCAAGCCGATAAAAAAGATAAACAGCGGCACATTGGCAAAGGCTGTTACCCTTTGCAGCCAGAAATGGCGCGCGCCGCTGCGAGCAGCGCCAAGACCGCGCGCTTTACCCAATTCGGTGCGAAAATCCCCGTGAGTCATCTTCTCTTCCTCAAAAAAATGTGCAGGCGACAAACCAGATAAATATAGTGACAATAAGAGAAATGCCGATTGTCGCCCAGGCTGTTTTGGTGGCGCAATGCTTTTCCATCAAACCGGGGCGGACGTCCCAGAATAAATGGCGAATGCCGCCGACCATATGATAAACAAAGGCAAGACTGTAAAGAAACAGGATAAACTGCCCAATGAGCGACTGATAAACCGCCTGCACATAATGAAAGCTTTGCTCACCCATGGCCAGCGCCGCCAGATAAATCACCAGCAACACCGTGCCGGCATAAAGCGCTGCGCCGGTAGCGCGATGAGCAATCGACATGGCCATAGTAATCGGCCAGCGATAAATAGTGACATGCGGCGATTTCGGCCGCGGGGAGGAAGGCCGGTAAGGCTGAATTTTCTCTTCAACAGGCGGAGTTGCAACAGCCATAAAACCTCCCTCGGCTTAAACCGGCTTTTGCCGGCTTGGAAGAGCAGGAAAACAACAAGGCAGTGCCGCTTGTGCGACAAAACGCCTCACTTTCCTTTTGGTAAGCTTATTGCCGCAAGGCGTCAAGTCCTATAAAGAAAATTGGCAAAAATCAGAATTTTTTCTGAATGCCGGTGGATAAAAATCTTATTATTGAAATATTTCATAGTGATAAAAGGATATAAAATATCTCAACTTTAGAGACAATCAAGCAAGCTCATATTTCCGCTTCCACACTTCGTAAGCATTTTTGCGCAACTGAATATCCTCAACTATATAGCTTAAATTTTCTTCCTCTTCCGTCAATAGAACCCGCCATACTCCGCTCCGTAAACGACAGCGCACTACTCCCCGATCTTGTAATGCTTTCTTTACATTTAAATATTTAAATCCCGGCGCACCAATATGCACTCCCATTCCAGCAAATTTTACAAGAACTCCCTTTATCGCCGCTTTATCCTTTTCGTTTTTTATTTTTTTGAATGACTTCTCAAATGCTTCCCCGTAAGCCAATCCTATCTTCATTAACGTCCAAGCCCATCAAGATAAGTCAGCATCTCTTTTTCATCAGTAAAACTTTTTGTTTTTTTTCTCTCTCCATATTCTGCCCGGAGTGCTCGCAAAAACAAGGCCATATTATAAACTTCTTCAGTCGCTTTATCGCCCAAATTGAAAATGCGATCAAAAAGCTCTTTAATTTCTTTTTTATAAGCCGGTTTTTCCTGTCCTAATATTTTAAACTGCTTATGCAGTTTTTTCAGCAGCGCTACGCCCTCAGCCGAAGTTTCCTGCGCCCTGTTTTCTAAATCACCAGCTATCTGTTCTAAATTATCCAGGTGACGCGGTTCTACTTTATCTTTGTTGTCAGCAAAGCTTTCGCCCAAAACAGCCCGCACTTTACCGCCGGAAAACAAGAAAGCTTCCAGCCTGTCTTCCTGTTTTGCTATGGCCTTAGAAAATTTTTTCAGCCTTTCGCTGATTTTTTTATCCTGATAATATCGCTCTAACGATTTGGCCGCGGCAGGAATTTCTGCAATCTCACGGTAAGGGCGCACGATAGCCGGGCGCATATATTCCGCCACCCGCATTGCTTCAATCATAGCCTGGTCAATAGAATGATTTGAATTCAACATTGTCCTGCCAATCTATAAACAGCAAATAAGCCAAATATAGTCACTCGTGAAGTTTAATTTGGTGACTTTAAGAAAGCAATAAAAACCTTGCATTCCGTCATGCAAAAGCCTGCCGGGCAGAGGCCAGGCAGGCTTTTGCAAAATTCCGGATCAGGCTGCTTATTCCGCAGCGGCTGCTTTTTCAGCGGCAGGCGCAGCTTGTGGTGCCGCCTCTGCTTTGGCAGCAGCGCGTTTATCGGCTTTTTTGCGATTATCCTTTTTCTCGGCAATACGGGCTGCTTTACCGGTCAAACCACGCAAATAATATAATTTGGCCCGGCGCACCCGGCCGCGGCGCACCAGCTCTACCCCTTCTACCAGCGGCGAATAACAGGGGAAAACGCGCTCTACCCCTTCACCGTAAGAAATTTTGCGCACGGTAAAAGTTTCATGCAGCCCGCCGCCGGAGCGGCCAATGCACACGCCTTCAAAAATCTGGATACGGGTGCGGGTGCCCTCGGTCACGCGGACAGAAACGCGCACTGTGTCGCCGGCATTAAAAGCCGGCAGGCTGCGTTTTTCTTCAATTTTGGCGCGCTGCTCAGCTTCCAGTTGCGCAATAATATTCATCAGTCTTAATCCTTATATTCTTATCGAAAAGCCAGAGCGCCCGACTTTTGCCGCAAAATATTCTGCCGGCAATGCTTACCCTTTAAAACCGCTTGCACAGCCAAACGGCGCGGATTAAAGCAGGGGCGAATGCACCCTTCCTTCATTTTGGACAGGGTTCCCTCGTATATCGTCATTGTGATATACTAATCAGAAAACGAGGTTAAACCACAATGACAGGGTTACCCTTTAATCATCGCCTCTGCGATACAGCAAAGCCTGATAAAAATCAAGCCTCAAACCGCTATAAGAGCTATTTTTGCCCCAAATCACTTTTCTTCTGCTTTTGATAGCGGCGGAACAAATCCGGCCGGCGCGCTTTAGTCACGCGCTCAGCCTGGCGCTGCCGCCAGGCGGCAATTTCGGCATGATTGCCGCCGCTCAAAACCGGCGGAATAGCCTCATTTTCAAAAATTTGCGGCCGGGTATAATGCGGATATTCCAGTAAATTATTGTCAAAACTCTCCAGTAAACCGGAATCATGATTGCCCATCACCCCCGGCAGCAGGCGGATAACACTGTCCAGCACAGTTTGCGCCGCAATTTCTCCGCCGGAAAGAATATAATCGCCTATCGATAGCTCCACCAGATTGCGCGCTTTAATCAGGCGTTCATCGACCCCTTCAAACCGGCTGCAAATAAATACCGCCTGTTCCAGATTTGCCATTTGCCGCGCTAATCTCTGGTCAAAAACCTGCCCGCGCGGGCTGAATAAAAAGCGCGGATAATCGGCCGGAGTAGTATCAATGGCGCGCGCCAGCACATCAGCCCGCATCACCATGCCGGCACCGCCGCCGGCCGGCCTGTCATCAACCGAATGATGCTTGTCCCCGGCAAAATCGCGGATTTGCCGCGTTTCATAAGACCACAGGCCTTTGGCCAGCGCTTTGCCCGCCAGCGAAAAGCCCAAACTGCCGGGGAAAATTTCCGGATAGAGGGTTAGAATAATTGCATGAAAAGCCATGAACTGCCTTTATTATCGCCTATTCTGCGCTGTCGGCGGGCGGCATTTCCTCCTCACGCGCCGTTTTATCCTCATCAAAGGTCAGCCCTGCTGCCTGCCGATCCACTTTAATATATTCGCCGCTCACGGCAATTTCCGGCACAAAAGCCTTGCTAAACGGAATCAACGCTTTTTTTGCCTTTAGCTTCACGCCGCCGGCCGGCGCCGGCCGCTTTACCGGGTCAGGCGGCGACAAAGCAACTTCCAATATATCGCCGCCGCCGAAATTAAAAAAACCGCTAATGCGGCCAATAGGCTCACCTGCTTCGTCAAGGACAGCAAAGCCCAGCAAATCTTCCTGATAAAATTCGTCATTTTGCAAATTATCGGCTAATTGACTGCGCTTGACAAATAGTTCCAGCCCCGTTAACTGCTCGGCCTGCGCCCGGTTTTCTATCCCTTCAAGCGCCATAATCGGCAGGCCTTTATGAATATGCAGCGCTTTAACTTTATATTCCGCGCCGTCTTTGCCATAAAAGCGCTCATAGCGCGCCAGATCCTGCGCCGTTTGTGTAAAAAATTTCAACCGCATCTGGCCCGACAGACCTTGCGCCTTGCCGATAACGGCCATTAAAATCTGTTTATTACCGGCTGCCATAGTCATCGGCCTTTAACATTCCCGCCGGCGCTCACAGCCCGCCTTTGTCCCGGAAAATTGCCGGGCAGACATTAAAGCAACCGGCAAAACAAAAACCGCGCCTAACCGGCGCGGCCCCAACCTGTTCATTTTCTCCGCCGGCGGGAATTGGGCGATAAAAGCCACTCGCCAGAGCGCACTATCAGACACCAAGATTGCCGAAACGATTCTTGAAGCGAGAGACACGGCCGCCGCGATCTACCAAAGTTTGTGAGCCGCCAGTCCAGGCCGGATGCGTTGTCGGATCAATATCCAGATTCATGACATCGCCCTCTTTGCCCCAGGTAGAGCGGGTCATATATTCCGTGCCGTCCGTCATGACAATCTTAATCATGTGATAATCGGGGTGAATTTTCGCTTTCATAATTGCTGTTTTCCGTCTGCTTGCTGTAAATTACTGCTGTTTTGAACCTGGCCGCCGGGCACTGGCGCCTGAAACGCCAATATTCGGCAAATCCGGCCTTTTACGGCGGCGTGACCGCATTTTTGCCGAAAAAGTCTTTATAAAACCTGTTTTTAGTCTATACATTACCAGTTCTTTTATCACAAGAGGCAAAAGCAGTGCCCAAGGCCGGAATAAGGTGATTTTTATGCCAAAAGCTGAAAACAGCACAAATATTTCTCGCCGCCGCCTGACATCGCTGAGAATTTTACGCCCTTATCTGTGCCGCTATAAATATCTGGCTGTCATTGCCCTAGCCGCATTGGTTCTGGCGGCCATGATCATGCTGGCTCTGCCTTTATCTGTGCGCCGCATGATGGATTACGGCTTCAGCTCCACCGGCAATCACTTTATCAATTCTTATTTCGCCATGCTGATTGTGCTGGCCGCCTTGCTCGCTTTAGCCTCAGCTATTCGTTATTACAGCACTGTCAATCTGGGAGAAAAAATTATTGCCGATTTGCGCTGTGATGTCTTTGCCCATCTCACACAGCTTTCTCCTGCTTTTTATGACCGCTCCAATTCCGGCGAAATTCTGTCGCGCCTGACAGCCGATACAACACAGGTAAAAACCATTATCGGCGCCAGCCTGTCGGTCAGCCTGCGCAATGCTATTATGGCGGCCGGCGCAGTATTGATGATGGTGTTCACCAGCCCACGCCTGTCTGCCTATGTATTATTGGCTATACCGGTCATTATTGTGCCGCTGGTGGCACTGGCGCGCAAAGTGCGCGCCAGTGCCCGCAAGGCTCAGGATAAACAGGCCAGGGCCAATGCCCTGGCGCTGGAGCAGATCGGCGCTATTCGCACTGTCTGGGCCTATAATCAGCAAAATAATGCGGTGAAATCTTTCACAAGATTAACCGAAGCAGCGCTGAAAGCGGTAAAAAATTCTACCGTAATTCGCGCTGTTTTGACCGGCTTTGCCATATTTTTAATTTTCGGCAGTGTGATTGCCGTTTTATGGCTGGGTGCGCGCGATGTTTTAAACGGCCATATGTCGGCCGGCACTTTAGGGCAATTTGTGCTTTACGCTATTTTTGCCGCTGCCGCTTTTGGCCAATTATCCGAAACGGGGGGAGAAATTTCTGCTGCCGGCGGCGCCCTGGAAAGACTGGCCGAAATTCTGGCTGAAAAGCCGCTTATCACCGCGCCGGCAGCCGCAGAGCAGCGCCATTTGCCGGCTTTAACCGCCGGGGAGAAAACGGGCCGGCAAATCACATTGGATAATATTTGCTTCACCTATCCTTCCCGTCCGGCGGCGGCGCTTGAACGGCTGAGCTTTACGGTTCAACCGGGGGAGACTGTGGCTCTTGTCGGCCCTTCCGGCGCCGGCAAAAGCACAATATTGGCGCTGCTCTTGCGCTTTTACGACCCGCAAAGCGGGCAAATCAGGCTGGATACTATAGATATAACAGCGCTCGACCCGCAGGAATTACGGGCGCAATTCGCTTATGTGGCGCAGGGAGGCAGTTGTTTTTCCGGCACAGTGCGCGCCAATATTGCTTTTGGCGCTGAAAATGCCGCCGAAGAAGCGATTATTGCGGCCGCAAAAGCCGCCAATGCTTATGAGTTTATCCGGAATCTGCCGCAAGGCTTTGACACGAAAATCGGCGAAAAAGGCGCCCGCCTTTCCGGCGGGCAGCAACAGCGGCTGGCTATAGCGCGGGCTTTATTGCGCAATGCGCCGGTGCTGCTGCTGGACGAAGCCACCAGCGCCCTTGATGCCGAAAGCGAAACCCTGATACAGGCGGCGCTGAGCAGAGTAATGCGCAACCGCACCACTCTGGTTATTGCCCATCGCCTGGCCACAGTGCAGCAGGCCGACCGCATTCTGGTTCTGCAAAACGGGCAGATTATTGAAGAAGGCAATCATGCTGATCTGACAGCGCAAAACGGGCTTTATGCCCGCCTGGCCAGGTTGCAGTTTCGCAAAAACAGTGCCCGACACTGAGCCAAAACAGCGGCAGCTCTCCACCCTGCTTCCTCATTTTACCCGGCGCCGGCGGCCGGATTTCACAGCAGAAACCGAAGGGGCGCGCGGAGCGTGCAAACCGAAGGGGCGCGCGTAAGCCAAGCAAACCGAAGGGGCACGCGTGAGCTGTGCAAACCGAAGGGGCGCGCGTAAGCCAAGCAAACCGAAGGGGCGCGCGTAAGCCAAGCAAACCGAAGGGGCGCGCGT
>NZ_QLZD01000010.1 GCF_008636115.1 Candidatus Tokpelaia sp.
GGGCTATACCGAATTTGGCTATTGGAGAAGATTTTGAGGCGATCGGCAATAGCCGGGGGCAAGGTAAAAACATGACGCTTGTAATCAATAGTGCCGGCTGCGTCCCATTTTATCAGATCATCATGCACATCGCCCAACATGCCGTTTAAAGAGGCCAAATAGAGGGAAACAGCATCAAGCCCGGCACTGGGCCGCAAAGACCGCAGCGCATCATTAAGAGCCACACGGCGGCTGATAATTTTACGCAGAGAGTGCAGCTCTTCCCCCGTGCCGGCCAGCGGCTCTCGCGTCAGAAATTGTGCCAGGCGCCCATTTTCCCGGTTCAGCCGGCGATAATAGCGTTTATCGCTGCCTGGGCGATAAGCCGCCAGCCTTTGCCGCAGAAAATAACAGGAAACAGGCGACAGCATAAGCCACAACTGTGAGCCGAGCAGCACTATTCTGGCTTTTTGCCGGTTTATAATAGCGTCCTGAAGACGCCCCTGCGTTACGATTATAGCATTTAAATGCTGCGGATAACGGTGCCGGGCGTCAAAATTGGCGCAGCAAAAGCGCATATGTTTAAAGCAGGTGCGCGCCTTTCTATAAGCGGCGATCTGATCCGCATCAGCCGCGCGCTGTGCGATAATAGTTGCAACGAGACGGCGGAAAGCCGGTATGTCTACATAAGTATTTAACAGTTGCAGCGCCATATAATAGCAGGCCCGTCTTGTCCCCACAGAGCAGGCAAAATCTACACGGCCGGGGAGAGAGGCTGCCAAATCTATTTCATCATCAACTTCAATATTGGCAAATAAAACGGCAAGTTCTGCCGGGGAAAATTTTTGCATGACAGTTTTCTCGCAGAGATTGGTCGGTTTTATAAAAATTCGTGTAATAAATAGAAAGCTGCCGGAACTCTTCCAGCGTGGTGCGCCGCCTTTGAGCCGCGCCTTAATGCTATTGCCCGGCGGTGCGATAATGCTCCGCCAGCCTTTTATACAAATGGCAGGCACAATAACCAATAATTATGCCTGCTGAAAACCCCACCTGCGGCCGCTTTGCTTGTATCAAAGCGCCGATAACTCACCCGATTATGCTTATGAAAAATATTTGCGGTTTTTTAAGGGCGCAATCGCTATTTTGCCTGCCGGGCAAAGGCAGCCGGGCTGCTTTTACCGGGCGGTCTGAGAAAAATATGGCCAAATCGCAATAAGCCGAACTCCTTTGAATTGCGGTTAACAAATATAGCACACCGAAAATATGGCCAGGCCGCAACTCCGCATATAGTGCATTGCCTCACTCTGAAGCTATGGCCAAACCGGCCGCAGCCGGCAATAAGGGCAGCAGCGGCGATGTCTGGCAGCAATGGCGGCGGCAGAACTGCCGACCTGCCGCAGTCAACCGGAAAGTATGGTCAGGCCGCAACGAGAGGCCAAGAAAATCTGCACGCCCCAATAAATATAACTTATCAGAGGCCGTTTGCTCTTTTGACAGCGGGCGGCTGGTTTTGCTCTTTCGGCAGCGGGCGGCAAATCAGGCAAAGGCAGCAGGCGCTGACTATAGCGCCGCTGACAAGCGCCATAAAATAACCGCCATAATTGATAATGGCGCCTTTAATAGGCAGCAGGAAAATGCCGCCATGCGGCACAATAATACCGGTGCCGGCCAATAAAGCGACAGCGCCGGCAAAGGCTGAGCCGATAATCAGGCAGGGGATAACCCGCAGCGGATCACGCGTGGCAAAGGGAATGGCACCTTCACTGATAAAAGACAGCCCCATAATAAAAGTCGCGGCCGATGATTCCCGCTCTTTTGTGGTGAAGCAGCGCGGCCGCATATAACAGGCCAGCGCCAGCGCCATAGGCGGTGTCATGCCGCCAAGCATGGCCGCCGCCATAGGAGTGTAAATTTTTACCGATAACAGGCCGATAGCCACTGTATAAGCGGCTTTGTTCACCGGGCCGCCCATATCTACCGCCATCATGCCGCCAATCAACGCTCCCAGCAGCAAGGCATTGATTATGGCGCCATTACTTTGCGCCTCCAGCCCGCGCACCCAATCGGTCAGCATATGCAGCAGCGCTGTTGTCGGCGCCTGAATAACATAAAACAGAATAAGCCCGGTGGCCGCCGTGCATAAAAGCGGCAAAATCAGCACGGGTTTTAGCCCTTCTATTGTTCGCGGCAGGCGGATATAATGCGCGGCGGCTCTGCTGATATAGCCCGCCAGAAAGCCGGCAATAATGCCGCCGATAAAACCGGCGCCAATCTGATCGGAAACAAAGCCGCCAACCATGCCGGGCGCCAGAGCCGGCCTGTCGCCAATGGCAAAGGCAATATAGCCGGCAAGCACCGGCACAATAAGCGGAAAAACATTGCGCGCGCCGATTTGCCATAATATATGGGCAAAACTGCCGTTTTGCTCTTCAACATTAACGCCGCCCAGCGCCAGCCCAAGGGCAATAAGCAGACCGCCCGCCACCACGAAAGGCAGCATAAAGGAAACACCGGTCATAAGCGGCGCGTAAAAGCCGTTTTTACCTTTTTGTCCGCCTGCTGCCTGTGCTGCTGCGCCGGGGTTAGAGCCGGCATTTTGCCGCTCTGCCCGGTCAATAGCGGTTTGAATATAGGCTTTGCCATTGGCGATAGCGGCTTTGGTGCCGCTGCTATAGACATATTTGCCGTTAAAGCGGCTGCGTTCCACCTCGCGATCGGCCGCAATAATCACCAGATCGGCCGCGCTGATTTCCTCTTCGCTTAGCGGCGTGCCGGCGCCGACAGAGCCTTGTGTTTCTACCCTGATAGTCAGCCCCAGCGCCTTGGCACCTGTCATCAAAGCTTCCGCTGCCATAAAAGTATGCGCAATGCCGGTAGGACAAGAGGTAACGGCAACAAGTTTTTGCACCTTTCGGGCAGCGGTTTCGCCCTTATGCGGCACGGAGGGATTGCCGCCAATCGCCGCGGAGCCATCAATCGCTGCCCGCCCGCCCGCGTCCTTTATCGCCCTTTCACCCGGCGCGGCCGCAGATTTACCCGCCGCCTGTTCTATCTGCCGCCATAAAGCCGCAGACCGGTTGAATATATCCTCGCGGGTCGCCGCGATAATCGGGCCGGAAAATCCGGCCGCCCAGGCCGGCTTGTTTTCTTCCCCTTGCCGGCTGCCCACAAGCAGCATAATATCACCGTTCTGCCAGGCCGGGGAGATATTGGGCACAGCACTGCCGTTGCGCCTGTATATTTCTATTTCAAAGCCTTTTTCCCCGGCTGCATGCAGCAGCATTTCCTGCGCCAGAATCGCCAGAACAGGGGCATCGGCTTCATCAATAACGGCAAATAATTTCATAATATAACCCCGTTTTTCAATAGAGCCGCCGGCAGCACAAATTTTGCGCCAGAGCATGCAGGCGGGCGGGCTTTGGTAAAGCCGGGCCGGCACATTCCAGCTTGGCCCCAGCCCATAAAGTTGCGCTTCCGGCAATATTTTCCAGCTCGGCCGCTGTTATTATGTCGCTTTCTGTCTGCTCCAGCAGAGCCTTGATAAGGCCGGCTACCATAGCATCGCCGGCGCCAACTGTGCTGGCCACTTTGTCCAGAGTAATCCGGGCGCAACAAGCTGCTGCCTCGGTTACAAACAGTGCTCCCTCAGCGCCCATGGAAACAGCAACCAAAGCAATGCCGCTCGCGGCGAGGCGGCGCGCTTCCTGCAAAATTTCCGCCTGATCGGTTAATTTTTTGCCCGACCATTCGGCCAGCTCTTCTCTATTGGGTTTAATGCAAAAGGGACGCGCCGCACCGCTTAACAGCGCTTTCAACGCCGCGCCGCTGCAATCTGCCACGCATCTGGCTTTTTGCGCGCCGCTCTGCCGGGCATAAAACTGCAAAAAATCAGCGTAAAAACTATCCGGGCAATGCGGCGGCACACTGCCTGCCAAAACCAGAAAGCGGCTTTTGGCCGCTGCCAGAATAGAGCGCAGTTGTTCCAGCAAAACCGGGTCGGCCGAAAGGCCGGGCAGGTTAATATCGGTCGTCTCAAAGGCAGAAACCAGCTTGATATTCCGGCGCACCGCTCCTGCCTGATAGAGAAAGTGATTTTCTATGCCGCGCCCGGCCAGAAAGCTGTTAAAAAAATCGGCATTATCGCGACCCAAAATACCGGTGACCGCTGTTTTAACCCCGCCCGCCGCCAAAGTGGCGGCGACATTAACACCTTTGCCGCCCGCTATTGTAGTGCAGCTTTGGGCGCGGTTGACCGCACCTGTTGCCAGCCTGTCCAGGCCAATGGTCATATCAAGCGCGGGGTTAAGCGCCAGGCAGGTGACGGGAGCACAAATCGGTGCTTTTATCGCAGTTTCTTCTGTCATTCAGACCTCTTTCCCGCCCGGCTCGTCCGGCTGCGTTGCCGGCGCGGCAGTCTCAGCCGTTGCGGGTTTATCGGCGGGCAGGCCTTTATCCAAAGCACGCACTTCTGCCGCGCTTGATCTGAGGCAGGCCTGCCGCGCCAAATCCCGCATCAGGCCAAGCGGTGTGCGCCTTATCTGCGCTTTGACGGCAGCAATATCACGCGGAGTCATAGACAGCTCATCTACCCCCAGCCCGGCCAGCAAAACCGCGCCAAACGGATCAGCCGCCAGGCCGCCGCAAACGCCGACAAAGCGGCGATAACGCCGGGCGCCGGCGACAATGCGCTTTATCAGCCGCAAAACAGCAGGGTGCAGGCTGTCTGCCTTGGCGGCAAGATCGGGATTTTGCCGATCCATCGCCAAAGTATATTGGGTTAAATCATTCGTGCCGATAGAGAAAAAATCAGCATAAGCAGCTAATTTATCAGCCTCAATGGCAGCGGCCGGCACTTCCACCATAATACCCAGCGGCACGGGCGGTGCATTCAGGCTTTGGCGAATAGTTTCGCTTATATCTTTCAGCCGGATAATTTCTTCTGCCATTGTGATCATCGGAAACATAATAGAAACAGCGCCGCCACCCGCAGCCGCGCGGTAAATCGCCCTTAATTGCGGGTAAAGCAAATCAGGCCGGTGCAGGAGCAGCCGGGCGCCGCGCCGGCCAAGAAACGGATTATCCTCTCGCGGCAGATTGAGATAGGCCACTTGTTTGTCACCGCCAATATCCAGCGCGCGGATAATGAGCGGCCGGCTGCCAAGCGCGCTCAGCATAGCGCGATAAATGTGATATTGTTCCTCTTCATCTGGGGCGGAATCCCGCTCCAGAAACAAAAATTCCGTCCGCATCAGCCCAACAGCCTCCGCCCCTTGATCCAGCGCAAAAGCTGCTTGATCCGGCCGGTTAATATTGGCGGCAATAATAATATTATGCCCGTCCGGCGTGGTGGCGGGCAGGCGGCGGCTCTCTGCCTGGCGTTGTTGCCCGGCCTTTATTCTGGCTATTTCCGCCCGGGCGGCGGCAATATCTTCCTCTGCCGGGTCAAGCCATAAGGCACCGCTATCGCCGTTAAGAATAGCTTTGGTGCCGGCTGGAACTTCGGCCAGATTTTTGCCGGCCGCCGCTATTGCCGGCAGGCCTATGGTGCGCGCCAGAATGGCACTATGTGAGCTTGGTCCGCCGGCAATAGTTGCCAGGCCGCAAATATAGGCCGTATCCAGAGCAGCCGTGTCGGAAGGGGATAAATCCTCGGCCACAATAATCAGCTTTTCCCCTTTGGGCAGAGCGGCCACAGGGTTTGCCGCCGCGGCCGGCGCCATATTTGCCAGCACCCGCTTGCCAATATCGCGCAAATCTGTTGCCCGCCCGGCCAATATGGGATTATCCATGCCGGCCAGCCTGTCGGCTGCCTCCCGCACTGTTATAGCCCAGGCCCTGGCTGCGCCGCGCCCGGCCAATATCAAGCGGCAGGCTTTGGTAATCAGCTCGTCATCATTGAGTAAATCTGCCTGCGCTTTAAATATGCCGGCTTCCTGACGGCCAAGACGGCGGGTTATATCATCAATCACAGCCTGCATTTGCTGTCTGGTTTTTTCCAGCGCCTGCTGTAGCAACAGGCCGCTTTGCGCCGGCGGCAGCGGCCTGTCCTCTATTTCCGGCTCTGCCCCGGCGCTATGATAAATTATGCCGACCGACAGACCGGGCGCGGCGGGCACACCGATTATCGGCGCCTGCCCTGAGGGCGGCTGCCAGCTTTTGGCCAGGCTCTTCGCCTGCTGTTCGGCCGCCTGGTGCGCCTGTTGTTTTTCACCGGCGCTCAAGGCCTTTACCGCCTTTATCAAGGCCGCAAGTTTTTGCGCTGCCTGTTCACCGCCGGCAGAAAAAGACAATTCATCACCGCATTTTGCCCCAAGCTGCAGTAAAGAGATCAGGCTTTTTATATCGGAAACCTGATTGCCGAGCCGCACTTGCAGCGGCGCGTCTGCCTGTTTTGCCGCCTCAATCCACAGGGAAGCCGGGCGGGCATGCAGGCCATTGGGATAATCCAGCCGCCATAGAGCAATTTCTGCCAAATCATGCGCCGGCGCCTCGGCCGCTGCCGCTTCCCCTGCCGGGTCAGACAAAGCTGCGCCAATAGCGGCCGGGTCATGCGTGGTAAACAATTCAGGCAGTTTTTGCGGCTGTTGCAACAATCCGGTTAAACGGCGCAACACCGCCAAATGGCCGTCACCGCGGGCGGCAATGCCGAAAACAAGATAAGCAGTTTCGCCCTGTGACCATTCTACCCCTTGCGGCACCTGCAAAACCGCCACTTTATCGGCCCGCACATAATGTTTGTCCTCTATCATGCCGTGGGGAATGGCAATACCGCTGCCCAGCCAGGTATCCGCCTGCGTTTCGCGCCGGAGCATGCTCTCTATATAAGGAGGTTCTACCGCGCCGGCCTCAACCAATATTTGACCGACAGCGCGAATAGCCTCCTCACGATTGCGCGGCGCGGCATTCAGGCGAATCAAAGCCTCTTCAACCGCTGTGGCAGCCAAGGTGGAATCTGGAATAGCAGGCATGGAATTTCCCCGGTTTCGGGCTGCTATTTTTCTATTATTCCAGAGAAAGTCAAGCCCTTACCCCGTCTTCCACAATTTGTGAGACATTTGACCGCAGAAGCGGCACGGGAAATATAGCGGGCCGCCGCCGGCAGGCGATTTCCCCAACAAGAATTGCAACAACCATAAAGAGCCGGGTTTAACGCAGACTCCAACCAGGCGATCAGGGTAATTCTCCCCAGGGGGGGTGTGCAATCATAAAGGGGCGCAACCGGCTCAGACTGTTTCCCCGGGTGCATTGGCAGCGGCACCTGCCAGCAGGCTCTCAGTGCGGCAGAAGGTCAAGGGCGTGCATTGCTCTATGCCTTCTGCCTGAAAAGAAACCGGTTTTTGTGCATAAATTGCGGCGCCTTTATCTGCTGTGCCGGCAAAATCCGCAATGTCAATAGGGGCCTGCTTACTGCGTAAATAAGCAGAGAGCCGCAATTCCTGCGCTTTATGGATACGGCGTATCAGGCTGCCATTTACCAGGCTTGGCAAAATGCCGCCCTGTTGCTCAAAAAACCGGAATTCCTCCCAGGCGGCAGCGGCCAGCTTTTCTACCAGCGCCGCATTGGGGGTAAGGGCGCTGCCTGAAATCAGCGCTGTCGGCGCGGTTTCACGGGTGAAGACCAGCGGGCAGTTGCGCGCCACGCGCCGCGCCTGGGCGTTGGGCAGGCCAAGCGGCAGGCTATAAGGCAGAACGCTCAATGAGACAGCGCCGCCGGCAATGGCGGCCAAAGCGGCAGCAGTGGCGCGGCTTATATTGGTCAGGCAATCACGCCTGGTCATCATGCGCATGGAAGTTTCAACATGAATCGGCGCTGCAACCGGTGAGGCAATGCCATGGTCTTTTTGCAATTTATGCCAGAGCATTTGCAGCACCTGCATTTTGGCAATATTGCGCGCCGGATCCTGATCCAGAGCTGTAGCAAAACCAATATGCGGCAGGGCATAGGCAATATGATGGCGGCCTTCTTCCACCATTTGCAAATGACTGTGGGCGACAGCCAGCATGGCGCCGATTTCCTGTGCCCGGCTTGCCCCGGCATTGTGGAAGGGGCGGCCGTCAGCCTCCAGCACTATGCCCGGCAGGCCGGAAGAGAAAAAAGCCGACATGGATTGCGGCAGCGAAGCTTTTAACGCCGCCAGCGACATTTTCAGCCGGCCGGTGCTGGCCAAAACGGCAATCGGATCAATGCTGAAAGTGATTTGAGTTGATTTCAGCTCAAGCCGCTTTTTTTGCAAAAACTCAACGCATTTTTCTGTCAGTGCCTGGCCGTGAGGGTGATTGTCAATGCGAATATGCAAATTGGCCAGATCGATCCCGTCAAAGAGTTTTTCCATTATATCTGCCCGGGCGGGCAGGCCAAAGCGCCAGGCATTAGGCGCGCCGGCAAAAATAACGGCAATGCCTGTGGCGCCGCCGCGCAAATCTTCCTCTATCTGTTGCCTTGCGCGCGCAATATCCGGGTCATCGGCGCGTTGCATAACAGCAAAGAGCCGCGCTGTTTTTTGCTCATTGCGTTGCATTTTGTCTTTGCCTGGCACCGTTACCATTGCCGGATAATCCTTCCTTTTGCCGCTGGAAATATGCAAAACATATTTTGCGGCACAAGCTTGTGCGGCGCCCCTGCCGCTGTTGACAGGACAGGCAGCGCTGCCATTATTATAGGCTATACCGCCTTGTCAGGGCAATAGGCTTCGGCCTTGTCTGTTTTGATTTTTTTGCGCAAATTCCGGCCCGGAATTTGCCGTTTTCAGGATAATCTGTCTGTGCCGGGAGAGGCAGGCTGTTTATATTCTCGCCGCCGGATTTAGCGCACAATAATTCTGGCCCCTGCCGGTACACGGTCATAAAGATCGATAATGTCCTGATTAAACATGCGGAAACAGCCTGAGCCGACATTTTTGCCAATAGTCCACCATTCCGGCGTGCCGTGAATACGGTATAATGTATCGCGCCCTGAACGGGCAATATAAAGGGCGCGCGCCGCCATGGGATTATCCAGCCGGCCGTCAAAATGACGGCGTAACAGAGCGCCGTTTTTCCCGGCTCTTTGCACCATGCCGGCAGTTGCATTCCATTGCGGCCAGGCTGCCTTGCGGTTGATAGTGGCCGTGCCTTGCCATGAAAAACCTTCACGGCCAATGCCAATGCCGTAACGAATGGCCAGATTATCTCTCAGCACCAGATAAAGATAATGGCGTTTGCGATCCACCACTATTGTGCCGGGCTGCTCGCCGGTTGTATTATCCACTATTTGCCGCAAATATTGCGGATTTACCCGCGCATAAGGGATTTGCGGCACAATATAACCATTATCCTGGCGGGCGGCATAAATTTGCGGATAAAAAAACATCATATCGCGCCGCCAGGCAACAGGCTGGCCGCCAATAGCCATAGCATCGCGCGGATTATTATGCCGCGGGCGGGGAGAATCCCATAACCAGGCGGCCTGCCCCTGCGGCAGCAAATATGGCTCGCGCGAATTAAGCGGCTGCATACAGGCCGTTAAAGCCAGCGGCAAAACCATAACAGGCAGAAAGAAATTTTTGCAGTTTTTACACATTATTTGCCACGCACCGGATAAGAGCAAATTTAAACGGCAGAGCCGCTTTCTCCGCTTGTTCATAGGAAATTATGCTGCCGGCAGAAAAGTCAAGGCCCCTCGCTGCCGGCCCGGCTGTGCATTGGGCAGAATTTGTCTTTATTTTGCCCTGTTGTCTCTGTAAAAAAGGCTGTCGGCTGGTCTTGAGCTTTTATGCCGGGCCGGGCCGCGGCTTACAGGCGCTGCCGGGTTGCAGCCTGCCGGTGCCCGTTTGACAATAAATAGGGAAAGCATAACAGACAGGAGAATTGCGATGACCTTTGAATTGCCCCCTTTGCCTTATGATTATGATGCCCTGGCGCCTTATATGTCGCGCGAAACTCTGGAATATCACCATGATAAACATCACCAGGCTTATGTGACCAACGGCAACAAGCTGCTGGCTGAATCCGGCCTGAAGGGAAAAAGCCTTGAAGAAATTGTGAAAAAAAGTTTCGGCGCGAATCAGGGTCTGTTTAATAATGCCGCCCAGCACTATAATCATTTGCATTTTTGGAAATGGTTGAAAAAAGGCGGCGGCGGTAAAAAACTGCCGGCCGCTCTTGAAAAAGCGATACAGGCCGATTTGGGCGGTTATGATAAATTCCGCACCGATTTTATCAATAATGCGGCGGCGCAATTTGGCTCGGGCTGGGGGTGGCTAGTCTGGCATAAAGGCAGGCTGGCGCTGATGAAAACGCTCAATGGCGAAAATCCGCTGGTGCATGATGCCCTGCCGCTTTTGGGTGTCGATGTGTGGGAGCACTCTTATTATATTGATTATCGCAATGCCCGGCCGAAATATCTGGAAAGTTTTATGGATCATTTAGTCAACTGGGATTATGTGCTGGAGCTTTATGAAAAAGCGGCCGGATAGGTGGTGATTGCCGGTTTATGCCGGGCAGGCGGCGACGTGTTCCAAACTGCCTGCCCGATAAAAAACAGCAAGCGGCGCGCTCTGGTGCCGCTTTTATTTGTTTGGGGCTTTTTATTCTTGCCTGAGCCGGGCAAAATACCCGCGGCCTGCCGCCTGGCCTTGGCATTTTTGCCTTATTTTGCAACAGTTTTAGCGCAAGTTTTTTTCTTTTCCTGCTTTTTACAGTAAACCGGCCCTGTTATTTGTGTTATTGACAAACAAAAAGACAGAGGATATTAAGTGAGCAAAGATTAAATCCTCTTATCATTGGGTTTATCATTCTTACTCGGGAGGGGGATACCGCTTTATAACAGCAACAGAGGGTGTCTGCTTATAATCGGAGCGGGGTGCGCGGGGGCGAAACAGAGACTGGCGAAATCAGGTTCAGGAGATATTATGGATATGCGGGAGAATGGACAGGACATAAAAAAGGAAGATGATAACGGCAATCTTATCGCTTTGACTGCCGGTATTGTTTCTGCCTATGTCAGTAAAAATGAGTGCGGATCCGGTAATCTGCCTGAAATTATCGCCAATGTTCACGCCGCGCTGACGCGTGTGGGCGCCAATAGGGGTGACGAAATTGTGGTGGAAAAACTGAAACCCGCCGTTAATCCCAGGCGCTCTGTTACAGATGAATATATTATCTGTCTTGAAGACGGCAAAAAATTTAAATCTTTAAAGCGCCATTTAATGACTCATTACGGCATGACGCCGGATCAATATCGTGAAAAATGGGATTTGGGCGCTGATTATCCAATGGTGGCGCCCGATTATGCTCAGGCGCGCTCTAACCTGGCCAAGGAAATGGGGCTGGGGCGTAAGGGCAAAGGCGGTAATGCCTGAAAGCGGCGCCGGTCAGGCCTGCCGATCGAGGCGCGTATTTCCAGACCCGGCCGAAAGGCCGGGTTTTTGCTTTTTTATCCAGGCGCTTCTGTCCCGTTTCTTCCGGGGCATTTCTGTTCAGCCTCTGCGCGGATACGGCCTATCATGGCGCGCAGCCCGTTAGAGCGCTGCGGGGTCAAATGCTCTTCCAGCCCCAGGCGCTTTAATCTGGCAACAGCGTCAATCTGTCGCACGGCAGAGGCTTTCCGGCCGGAATAAAGCGCCAGCACAATGGCGATCAAGCCTTTGACAATATGGGCATCGGAATCCCCCTTAAAGTGCAAAACCGGGTCGTCTTTATCCCCGCTTGCCGTGCAGAGCAGCCATACCTGGCTGACACAGCCGCGCAGTTTATGCGCGGCGTCTCGCGCGGCCTCAGGATAAGGGGCAAGCGAGCCGCCAAGTTCAATAATATAGCGGTAGCGCTCTTCCCAATTTTCCAGCAAGGCAAAATCTGCTTCTATCTCTTCTATTTTTATTTGCATTTTGTAACCCGCAGCGGCGCCTGATTTATATGCCGATTAGCAGAGCGCTTGCTCCGGGCTGCTTGTAAGCAAAGCCCAGGCATAATACAAGGAAAAACCGGCTTTCCCGGCATAAAGCTGCGTTTAATGCCGTTTTTCACCTGGCCCCTCGCTTTTTCCCGCTTGTTTGCCCGCCGGTTTTTTGCTTTGCTGTTTGCGCTTTATTTTATGTTTATCCGGTGCGGCCCGGCTGCTGACAGTGCCGGGCTTTGCCGGCTTTATTTCGTCTGCGGCTGTGGGCTGTGCAGCCTTATTCGCCGCTATTGCAGCGGGCACAGCAGCGGCGCTGCTCTCCGCTTTTTGCGGCATTTCCCCCTGTTTGGCCAAATATTGCTCAGTATTTTCTGCCCCTTTGTGGAAACCGCTGCCCAGCCATTGATAGGCAAAAGCGGCGCCCTGCCGGGCTTTTTCTGCCATCAGGCCAAAAAAACTTTTACCCGTTGCGCAAGCCTGCGGATTGCGCCGGCAAAAACCGTCCATATCCTGTAGCAAACTGCCGACAGCCGCGGCCGTGGCAAACATACCGGCCGTTTCGCCTTGTCTATCAGCCGGCTGTTTATTCCCCGCCGGCAGGAAAAAAGATAAAATAATAAATATCAGGCATAAAAACACCCCGGATTTAAACAGCAATTTTATCACTTGCCCAGTCTTTCACCCCGGCTTTACCGGTATTGACACTGTAAAATTAAACATAGGACGCCTATAGAGGCCTTTATCATTAAATTTACCTTAAAAATCTAAAATAGATGTGAAGACAGGGCGAATCATCGGCTTTATGAAAAACAGGGTGCTTTTGCAGCATAGAGAGAAAGCAGTAACGGGCAAATTATGCAAGAGAGCGCAATGCCGGACAAACAGAATAGCCATTTTGGCAAAAAGGCAAAAATGCCGTGGATTTTGCGCCTGTTTTTGGGCATTGGGGCGTTAATACAGCTTTTGACCAAATATATTTGGCGCCTTTCCCGCAAAAATGTGCCTTTGGCCTTGGGGCTGGCTCTGTTTGCCATAATATTTGCCATAGTTACTTATAATGCTTTTTTCCGGCAAAGCAGTATTTCCCGCCCGATCCTGTTTTCTACCCGTGCGGATAAATTTGCCGTGCCAGGGCCGGGGGGCGAGCAAAACCGCCCCTTTGTTGCAAAAGCTATCAGCACTGAGGCGCTGACCAATAATAAGGGGGATAAGGCTGCTCCTGCCGCCATTTCGCCTGGGCGACAAAGGCAGCCGCGCGATAGTATTGCCGATTTTATTACCGCGCAGGAAAAAAGCTCAGCCCCCGGCATCGCCGGGCGGAAAAGGCACTGGTAAAAGGCGCTGCCGCCCTGGCCGGCCAGGGTCTGGGCTGTTTGTTCAGAGTGTTGGAGCCGGGATAAAATCGCTATAGCGCTTTATCAGGCATAAATCTGTTTTGTAACAGGCAGAGAATAGTGATGCGTTTGACTTCGGATTTCTGGATAGCAGCCTTAATGCGCGATGTGCGCCGGCAGGGCGGCTTTGCCTATTTGGCGCGCCGCGGGGCTGAAGAGGCAGGGGCAATTTTTATCCGCCAAAACCGGGGCGGCGGCCTGAGCACGCTTTATGGCCCGGCACCGCAAATTTTTTATGATGCCGCAATAATGCGGGGCGACCGGCTGTTTATGCTGCTGTTACAGGGGGAAGGAGAGATTATAGATGCAAGATTACAGCAGGAACTGGATTTTGACCCTGATATTTGGCTGGTGGAAATTGAGAATTTTGCTGATTTGGCAGAAACCGGGCTGCTGCAACTGGCAGCTTTTGATATGTAATGAGGAATGATATATGTTTTATCAGGGGTATTTTTAGCGATAATCGCAGCTTTTCTCGTTCTAATTTATTTCCGTTTGGGAGACATCAGAAAAACGGCGGAAGAAAAGGAGCAGAGAGAGACAGGCCGCGTGAAGAGCGCGACAGAACTTATAAAATGGAGAAGGCAAAAGTAGAATCGCGGCTAAAAGAAATTATATCAGATTCGGGATACTGCGATGAAAAAGGTTTTTCAGAAACCATGAGTACACGAGGTGAGCCTGAGCATACACCCGCGCGTGCATTGCTTTATAATCACTGCTGTAAATTCCTGGCCGCTTGATGCCGATACGCTCCCTCCGGTTAAATAAAGGCGCGGGATAGCTGAGTGCCGCATTAGCCGTATCGGCCAGCCCGAAAGGCACCCGCCCGCACGGCGGTACAGGCACGGGAGCCGCAATAGAGCCGGGGAAGCCGGATTGCGGCCGCCGCCTGAGAAAGTTTAATAATCAATGCGCTCACATTTGGCACCGGCAAAAAAATCCTCCACCTGTTTTTGCCAGTCGGCAGAGGGCAAAAGGGCGCGCAATATGGCAAAATTATTGCTGCTATTGAGTGCGGCAACCGCTGCGCCAGTATAGGCTTCCGGCATATTATGTTTGAAATCCATCATTTCCAGCGGGTTAACGGCAATTATATTCAGCACATTATCGGGCGCTGTATTGCTGTTAATACTGTAAATATTTTCTCCCTTTTGGCTGTAAATGGAAAGCGACCAAAAAGGCACATCACCGGCGGCGGCGAGATGAACGGGGCTTTCTTCCAGATTAAAGCGGCATAATTTCAGCCGGAAAAATGGGTCGGCCGTTTTACTGACAGGGTTATTGGCCGGCAGGGTGACAAAGCGTGAGAGCGCTGTTTCCCGGCCAAGCCGTGTCCATAAGGCCGAGCCGCTATAAGGCAGGATAAGCAGCAAAACGGTAAGATGAACAAGCACGGCGCCAATAAGCCCCAATAATATGGCGTAAAACAATTTAGCCACAATGCCTCTCCTTGATTTTTACCACAGAGGGCATGGAGGGTTTGGTAAGGCCGATCATGGCGGTTATCGGCGTATCATAAAGGTTGAGCTGCAAGGCATAAGGGCCGCGGGGCACGGCCAGCCAGTTACCGTCCTGCACACGCGGTGACAATATAATGGTGATAGCGCCGCTTTCATCGCGGATAATATCCGTTGACAATAATTTATCAGGCCAGTTTTGTTTTGCCTTTATCGGCACGCGCTCTTTATCTATGGCATAAAGGGTGAAAAACCGCGCCTCGGGCACTTGCCCGTGTATAATATAGCGGCAGCGGCCGTTAAGTGCCTGCCCCTCATCATCACGGCTCAGATAAAAGCTCAAACCCTCAGCCCGGCCAAGGGCAATATCGCCGCGCAGCAAGGTTTTTGCCTGCACATAAGCATCGGCCTCTTCTGTCTCTGCCTGCGGCCAGGCTGTCCACAGGCCGATTTGCACTTTGTGAAAACCGTTAAAATGCCGCAAAGCATAATGCACACTCAGGCCGCCGCCAATCCCGGCGATAAGAGCGGCAATGAGCAGGCGAGCAAACAGGCGCGGCATGAAAATGTCTCTATGGCTTGCAGCCCTGGCATGAAGCGCTGCGACAAAACCTGCCGGGTAAGCAAAGCAGGTAGAGAAAATATAGCGCAAAGCGCGGCAATAGAAACTCTTGCCCAAAAGCCGCTATTTATGGCAAATGCGCTGCACATATTTGCCGGACGCGCTCCTGCAAGATTTCAATGCGGCTAAACAGCCATTGTAACTGCAAGGCGGTAATCTTGTAATGCGGCGAATAGCGCCCCTCAACATAAGCGCGGCGCAACAGCTCAAAACAACGCTTATAGGCGCGCTTATCTTCCGGCCAGACCGAGATAAGCTCCGGCGCATGGAAATTGGCCATTGAGCGCAATTTGCGCAAATTATGCAGTTTGGGGCTATAGAGCATCAGCGTTAACAACAGGCAGTGATAAATAGCTTCTGTTGCCTGATGCGCCTCAAATGCGGCATATCGCATATCTATGCCCATTACACCTTTTGATCGTTCAAAATAAAATCTTGCGCCGGCCAACCGCGCTAGAGAGCCTTCATAATATTGGTCAAAATATTTCTGCGCTTCTTCATATTGCTGTTTTTCTGTCATAGCGCCGGCATCAGCCAGCGGGTAGCCCGGCTCAGCATAAAGCTCTATGCCGTCTCGTAAAATATCAAGAAAAAACGGCCGCCCAAGCTTAAGCCGGGCATTGACATCGCGATAGCTATGCACAATAAACTCGAC
>NZ_QLZD01000024.1 GCF_008636115.1 Candidatus Tokpelaia sp.
TTGGTAGCGATATTGGTTTTGTTGGTAGCAATATCGGTCGTATTAGTAGCGATATTGCCGGTGTTTGTGGCAATATTACCGGCGTTAGTGGTCACATTGGTATTAGTCGTGTTCAACTGTGTGCCGTTGACAGCATCGGTTGAGGTGCTGGACAATGTGCCGGCAGTCAGGTTAGTAAGCTTCTGGCTGTTGCCGGGAGCGTCTGCTGTGCCGTCAGAAGCAATCAGGGCGAGATTATCGCCGCTGGTGCGGCGAACCGGGCCAAGGCTACCATTGTTAATATTAGTGGTCAGATTACTGATATTGCTCGTATTGGTCGCAATATTGGCAGTATTTTGCACTACCCGGCTATTGACGCCGTAGACGCTGTCGTCCAAAGCGGTGAAGGCATCACCGACATTGCCATAATCGGCGCTGGTGGCGGCACCATTGCTGTCATAAGAGCGGATAGTGTAAGTGGGCCCTGTGATAGCACTTGCCGAGACGCCAAAAGGAGAGCTATAGGAAGCACCGCCGCCAAGATAGGCGGCCATTTGCTCACCATTACTATCTACCGCGTTGCGTGTTGTTGTAATATCGGCGGCATTGGTGGCAATGTCGGTCTTATTGGTAGCGATATTGCCGGTGTTTGTAGCAATATTGGTGTTGGCTGTGGTAACGGCACTATTTACCGCTGTGAAAGCATTAGCGACAGTGCCGTAACTGGTGCCCTGAATAGTGAAGCTGGGCGCTGTGCCGGCAGCAACATCAGCCCCGCCGCCAAGATAGCTATTAGTGTTGGTAGCAACAGTGTTAATCGCCGTAGCATTGGTAGCGATATTGGTCTTGTTGGTAGCAATATCAGTGGTGTTGGTGGCAATATTGCCGGCATTGGTGCTGACATTGCTATTAGTCGTGTTTAACTGTGTGCCGTTGACGGCATCAGTTGAGGTGCTGGACAATGTGCCGGCAGTCACATTGGTGATTTTGGTGCCGCTTGCGCCGGCAAGGGTAATGCTGCTTTTGGTTGCGCTGTCATCATATTTAACGGCGCTGTCTGACAGGGTCGCAATATTGGTTGTATTCGTGGCGATATTTGTTCTGTTGGTGCTGATAGCGGCAGCATTTGCGGCAATATCGCTCGCATGGCTGGCAATCTCGACAGTATTTTTGCCGACATTGCTATTAGTCGTGTTTAACTGCGTGCCGTTGACAGCATCGGTTGAGGTGCTGGACAATGTGCCGGCAGCAAGGTTGGTAATTTTGGTGCCGCTTGCGCCGGCAAGGGTAATGCTGCTTTTGGTTGCGCTGTCATCATATTTGGCTGCAATTTCCGACAGGCCTTTAAGCTGGGCGACATTGACGGCGTCTGTATCGGCCGCGCCGGCGGAAACACCGGTGATCTGACGCGTCAGGCTGTTAGAGGCATCACCCACGCTGGCGGCACCGAGGGTTGAAACCCAGGCCGCGCCGGTAGCGGTGGAGGTTGCATCAGCTGCGGCATCATAACCGCTAACCCCGGAAGCGGTGGCGGCAGCAGCCTGTGAGCCGAGAGCTACGCCGCCGGCAACGGAAGCGGAGGCTTTATAGCCGAGAGCTGTGGCAGAAGCAGCGGTAGCGGCAGCGCCGGTATTAGAGGCATCACCGCCGCCGATAGCGGTAGCATTAGTGCCGGTCGCCTGAGTTTTGTAGCCTAAGGCCACACTATAATCGCCGGTAGATTGCGCCCCTGTGCCGGTGGCGGTATCACCCGCGCCGATAGCGGTAGAATTAGTGCCGGAAGCGGTAGTCAAAGCACCAAAGGCAATAGCGCCCTTGCTGCTGGCTGTAGACAATGTGCCCTGAGCGATAGAATCTTCACCGGTAGCAGTAGCACCGATACCGAAAGCCAAAGTGCCTTGGCCGGTCGCGCGGGAATTAATGCCGAAGGCAACAGAACCGGCGCCATTGGCCCAGGCGCCCCAGCCCATAGCCTGGGCGCCAAAGCCGTTGGCCTGGCTGTCGCAGCCAATAGCATTGGCACTGCTGCCCCAGGCCTGAGTCTGCGCTACATTACGATTAGTGCTGGCGACAATATTACCGAATGTCTTGCTGGAAGTATTATATTGCGTATAACCTTGTGTCTGCCCGGCGCCCTGGTTGCTGCCGTAACTATAGCTTCGCGCTTGAGTTTCCGTACCGAAGCCATAAAGGCCGTTCGTGCGGGCAGTATTGCCGCTGCCCCAGATGCTGGCAGCATCAAAAATGCCGCTATTGGCCGTCTGAGTCGTGCCGGTCAGGCGGCCGCAATCGGCATCGCCGACCATAGCAATAGAGTTTGCTGAAGCGGAAGCGCCAAGGCCGCCGGAGCTGCCATTGTCAGTAGCTGTGCCGGCGGTATTATTGATCAAGCCCTGGTCAGTGGCGGCAAGAGCTGCCTGCGCAGCCTGTTGGGTAATGGCCGTATCCAGCACTGGGCTGAAGGCAACTGAAGCCAGAAGCGCCAGGCGCAAAGGCAGGCTGCGCCGCTTAACCCCGCTAAAAGACACAATTTCACTACGACGAGAAACATTGCCGCTCGCGCGACCCCGCTGCTTGTTCTGAACCATTTTATTCCCCGCTTATCCCTTCATGCGTTCCAGCTTTTGAATATTTCTGCGCCGATTAGAGCAATCAATACTGCTTTAAATGACAGCAAGAGACTCCTTTTAAGGTAAATTAAAGCAACCAACACAGTTTTTTGTGATGAAGTGTCTATAAAGGCAGTATAGTTCTTTGTAAATTACAATTTTAATTTTGGCGTCTTTTGCAATAGATAAAGTGTTATTTTTGCAACAGAAGCAGTATACTAGCATATTTTTTGCCAGAAATTGAAACATTCTTTGCGAGAACAGCTAAAGCTCTGCCATAAGTTTTTTTTGCTTTTGCAGGGCGAAAATGGCAAAAAAACCGGGTGTGGCTAAAGAGCCTGGAGATTAAAGCGGCGAAAGAGAAATTTTGCCGGTGAAAAAATCTATGAATTATTTATGGATAATTGCAGCTTATTTTATTGTTAATGGCGCCGGCAGGGCTATCGGCTTTTAGTTAAATTCAAAAGTCACACCGCCGCCGACCCCCATAGCGCCGTTAGCCACTGTGCCGGTGATATTGCTGCGGAAACGGCCGGTATTGCTGGTATAGCCGGCGCCGAAAGCAATAGCACCCTCACTTTTCCAGTAGCCGCTGCCAAAGCCGAAGCTGAGCTTGCCTGGTCTGTCGCTAAAGCGCAGGGAAGCGGCGGCGAGGCCGATAGCAGCGGCAGAACGAGCCTCATCGCGAACATTATCAAGCCGGTGATTGAGGCGGTTAAAGCGCAGATCCGTATAGTGATTGGCCTGTTCAACTGCATTTGTAGTGATATTGTTAATGCGGCTGTCTGTATAATCATTGGCGGATTTCAGCGTTGTCGCTGCCGTATCATTGATAGAAGTGGTCAGCTCTTTTTTGGTATTGTCAATAGACGTATTCAGCTCGTCTTTGGCATCGCTTAGCTGGCCGCCATTAACAGCATCGGTTGAGCCTTTGGCCACGGTGCCGGCGGCGACATTGTGGAGAGCGACAGGGGTAGAGGCATCAGCGCCTTGCAGGGTGACGCTGTTGGTTTTATTGCCGTCTGAATCTGTGTCATATTGCACGGCATTGGCCGCCGAGCCGATATTTTTGATCTGCCCTTCTATATTGCCGACACGGCTATCAATGCCGTCAATGCGGGTATTAGTGTTATCAATGCGGGTGTTAGTGTCATTAAGCTGGCTGCCGTTAACAGCATCGGTGGAGCCTGCGGCAATCGTGCCGGCAGCCACATTAGTGAGCTTTTGCGGGGTTGTTGTGCCATTATCACTATCGATAAGCGACAGGGTTGTGCTGTCTGTGCGCTGGACAGGGCCGCTTTTGCCGTTGCTAATATCGCCGAGCTGGTTGTTGATAGTGTTTATATCCTGCTTATTCTGGTTTACCTGGTTGTTAACATTGCTCAGGCTGCTATCCATTGCCCCCAAAGCACTGCCGACATTATCGTAACGGGCGCTGGTAGTTGCGCCGGTAGTGCTGATAGAGTGAATTGTATAGCTGGGGGCTGTCCAGTTATCATAGCCGGCATAAGCTGCTCCACCACCCAGATAGCTTGCCACCTGCTGACTGTTTCTTGTCGATTGGTCATAGGCAGATTGAAGCTGAGCACCGTTAATGGCCTCAGTAGAAGTTGCAGATACTATGCCGGCAGAAAGATTGGTGAGTTTTTGTGTGGTGCCGGGGGCATCTGCGGTGCCGTCTGCGGCAATAAGGGCGAGATTATCACCGCTGGTGCGGCGGACGGGGCCGATAGAGCCGTTGTTAATATTATTGGTAATATTGGTCAGGCTGTTATTGACGCTATTAAAGCTGCTGTCTACCGCCTTGAGGGCATCGCCGACATTATTGGCGGTAGCGCCCTGCACTGTATAAGTGGGTGCTGTGCCGGCGGCAACATCGGCACCGCCGCCAAGGTAAGAGCTGGTGTTGGTTGCGACTGTGTTAATGGCGGTGGTATTCGTGGCGATATTGCCGGCATTAGTGGTCACATTATTATTAGTGGCATTAAGCTGGCTGCCATTGACGGCGTCAGTCGAGGTATCAGAGAGAGTTCCGGCCGTGAGGTTTGTAAGCTTTGTGCCGCTTGCGCCCGCAAGCGTAATGCTGTCTTTGGCAGTGCTGTCATCATATTTGACAGCGCTATCTGACAGGGTTTGAATATTGGTGGTGTTTGTAGCAATATCAGTGGTGTTAGTAGCGATATTGCCGGCATTAGCAGTTACATTGCTATTAGTGGCATTAAGCTGGCTGCCATTGACGGCGTCAGTAGAGCTGTCAGACAAAGTGCCGGCCGTGAGGTTTGTAAGCTTCTGGCTGTTGCCGGGGGCGTCTGCGGTGCCGTCAGCGGCAATAAGGGCGAGATTATCACCGCTGGTGCGGCGGACGGGGCCGATAGAGCCGTTGTTAATATTATTGGTAATATTGGTCAGGCTGTTATTGACGCTATTAAAGCTGCTGTCTACCGCCTTGAGGGCATCGCCGACATTATTGGCGGTAGCGCCCTGCACTGTATAGCTTGGGGCTGTGCCGGCCGCGACATCGGCACCGCCGCCAAGGTAAGAGCTGGTATTGCCGGCCACGGTGTTAATGGCGGTGGTGTTAGCCGTGATATTGGTCTTGTTGCCGGCAATATCAGTCGTGTTTGTGGCAATATTGCCGGCATTAGCAGTTACATTATTATTAGTGGCATTAAGCTGGCTGCCATTAACAGCATCGGTTGAGGTATCAGACAAAGTGCCGGCGGTCACATTGGTGATTTTGGTGCCGCTTGCGCCGGCAAGGGTAATGCTGTCTTTGGCTGTGCTGTCATCATATTTGACAGCGCTATCTGACAGGGTTTGAATATTGGTGGTGTTCGTGGCGATATTGCCGGTGTTTGTGGCAATATCAGTCGTGTTAGTAGCGATATTGCCGGCATTGGTAGTTACATTATTATTAGTGGCATTAAGCTGGCTGCCATTAACAGCATCGGTTGAGGTATCAGATAAAGTGCCGGCAGCAAGATTGGTGAGCTTTGTGCCGCTGCTGCCCGCAAGCGTAATGCTGTCTTTACTGGTGCTGTCATCATATTTGACAGCACTGTCTGACAGGGTCTGAATATTAGCCGTATTGGTGGCGATATTGTTTGTGTTAGTAGTAATATCTGTATTAACCATGTCAAGATTGTTATCCACAGCCTTGAAAGCATCGCCGACATTATTGGACACACTGCGCTGAATCGTATAAGTGGGGGAGATATTTTTGCTGACATCAGCGCCGCCGCCAAAATAGTCGCTGGTATTGCTGGCAACGGAATTGATAGCGACCGTGTTATCGGCGATATTGGCCTTGTTCGTAGCAATATCGCCGGTATTAGCGGCAATATTGGCGGCATTGGTGCTTACATTGGCATTGGTGGCATTAAGCTGGCTGCCGTTAACAGCATCGGTAGAGCTGTCAGACAATGTGCCGGCAGAAAGATTGGTGAGCTTTGTGCCGCTGCTGCCCGCAAGGGTGAGCATTGCCCGGCTGTCATCATCATAGCGGATAGAAACCTCTGCCAGGCCTTTAAGCTGGGCGACGTTGACGGCGTCTGTATCGGCCGCGCCGGCGGAAACACCGGTAATCTGACGCGTCAGGCTGTTAGAGGCATCACCGACACTGGCGGCACCAAGGGTAGAGACCCAGGCCGCGCCGGTTTGTGCAGAAGCTGCGCCGGTTGCGGCATCATAACCGGTAATGCCGGCGGCAGTGGCGGCAGCAGCCTGTGAGCCGAGAGCTACACTATCTGCCACTGAGGCGGAGGCTTTATAGCCGAGAGCGGTGGCAGAAGCAGCGGTAGCGGCAGCGCCGGAATTAGAGGCATCACCTGCGCCGATAGCGGTAGCATTAGTGCCGGTAGCCCGAGTTTTATAGCCCAGAGCAACACTATTATCGCCGGTAGCCTGAGCGCCGGTGCCTTCTGTCGTATCACCGGCGCCGATAGCGGTGGAATTGGTGCCGGAAGCGGTAGTCAAGGCGCCAATGGCGGTCGTGCCTTTATTGGAGGCGACCGCTAGGGAGCCTTGAGCGATAGAATCTTCCCCCGTTGCCTGGGCTGCAATACCGAAAGCGAGCGAACCCTGGCCGGTAGCGCGGGAATTGATACCGAAAGCAGTAGCGCCGGCACCGCTGGCCCATGCGCCCCAGCCCATAGCATAGGCGCCATAGCCGTTGGCACGGGCATCACAGCCAATAGCCACTGAGTTAACCCCCAATGCCTGGGTTGCCGCTGCCCCTGCGGCGGGATTGCTGGAAGTGCCGCTGCCTGCTGTGGCATAGCCTGGGCCGTTTTGAATATAGCCGGTGCGAAAACCGTCATTGCTGGCATACCAGGAGCGGCTGCCCTGGGTTTGGCCGGCACCGGCATTAGAGCCTTGAAAATAGCGCAGGCCGTTATAGCTGTTCTGGCTGCTGGGCGCGCCATTGCCGCCGGACGTGCTGAGATTGCCGCCGCTATTGGTGGTGCCGCCGGTGAGACCGTTGGCGGCATTGCTGACAGGCTTTTGCTCACCAAAGCCGTAAACGCCGCCGGTGCGGTTTGTGTCTTTATCGCCCCATATGGTGGTGGAATTAAAAACACGATCGGCGAGACCGACCCCGCTTAAGGCATGGCAGTCGCCGTCTCCGACCATAGCGATAGAATTTTGCGAGGCAATAACCGGGGTAAGGCCGGCGCCGCCGGTCTGGCGGCCGATAGAATCATTGCCGCTGCTGTCAATATCAAGATCATTGCCGACAATCGCCGCCTGTGCTGTTTGCTGTGTCGCTGCTATGTCCAATATTGGGCTGAGAGCCACTGAGGCCAATAATAAAAGGCGCAAGGAAAAAGGCCGCCAGCGACCGCCGACACAGCCTGCCTGCCTGTGAGAGCAAACGCTGTCACTGCTTTTGTGGTTTCTTTCCATGCTCCAGGCCACTTTATTTACGGGTTTGGCTTCCCTGTTATACATTTGTGACAAGATTTATTTATATGAGAATCCGGAGGGGCATGACAAACGGAACCCCGAAAGGGGCATATAGGGCGGATTTGCTGTTTGCAAAGCCCGGAACAGTTTCTGCCTTTACCTTGGGCTGCGCCGCGTAATATAATAAAGCCGGCCGGGGCGGTTTTGCCCCGCGGCCATACAGAGTAAAGCAGACTTAAGAATTAAGGCAGAGAGATGAAGATTATTGTCGGCGTAAAAAGAGTCGTGGATTATAATGTCAAAGTGCGGCTCAAGCAGGATAATGGCGGTCTGGCGCTTGATCTTGATAATTTGAAAATGTCGATGAATCCTTTTGACGAAATCGCCCTGGAAGAAGCTGTGCGCCTGCGGGAAAAGGGTGCTGCGCGTGAGGTGATTGCGGTTTCTGTCGGCTCGCCGGCGGCGCAAAATGTGTTGCGGGCGGCGCTGGCTGCCGGGGCGGATCGCGCTGTGCAGATTATAGCGGAGCCAATGCCGCAACCGCTGGATATTGCCCGTATTCTGGGCAAAATTGCGCAAATGGAGCAAGCAGGGCTGGTGCTGCTGGGCAAGCAGGCGATTGACGATGACAGCAATCAGACCGGGCAGATTTTGGCCGGCCTGTTGGGCTGGGGGCAGGCAAGTTTTGCCTCTGCTGTGGCGATAAAAGGTGAGGAAGCAGTGGTTGAGCGTGAGACAGATAGCGGTGTTGAAACCGTGGCTGTCCGCCTGCCGGCGGTAATAACTGCCGATTTACGCCTTAATGAGCCGCGTTATGCCAGCCTGGCCAATATTATGCAAGCGCGCAAAAAGCCAATAGAACAGCATTCTCTGGCTGAGCTTGGGATAGTGCCGCACCCGCAATGGCAAGTTTTGGCACTCAATTATCCGCCGGCGCGCAAAGCCGGTATCAAGCTTGACAGTGTAGAGGCATTACTCGCCAGATTGCGGGCTGACAGGGTAATCAACTAAAGCCTGCTGCCCGTTTGCCGGGTGTGGCTCAATATTGGCAGATTATAGTGAAAGATAAAGCAGAGGAGAAAATAATGGCGGTTTTACTGCTGGCCGAATGGAATAAAGACGGGCTTGCTGTTGAAACAGCCAGGGCCTATAGCGCGGCGCAAAAATTGCATATGCCCATTGATGTGCTATTGATAGGCAACGCCCCCGCTGCCTTGCGGCGCGCTGCCCGGCGCCTGCCCGCTTTGCGCCGGTTGCTGCTGGCAGAAACACAGGCCGCGCCAAAGGCGCAGCAAGAGGCACTGGAACATGGGCTGGCCGAGCCTGTTGCCGCCCTGCTGGCGAGCATGGCCGCGGCTTACACTGTTTTTATGGCAGCGGCAACAAGTTACGGCAAAAATATTATGCCGCGCCTGGCCGGTCTGTTGCAGGTGGCACAAATTTCCGACATTATTGCTGTGCCGGCGCCCGACACCTTTAAAAGGCCGATTTATGCCGGCAATGTGATTGAGACTGTGCGCGCTTTAGCAGATAAAAAAGTGGTAACTGTGCGGGCAAGTGCTTTCCCTCTACCGGCAATGGCTGAGACAGAACAAGGGGCAGAAGAAAAGCTGGTTTTACCGCAGGATTTGCCTGTTCCTACCCGCTTTATTGATGAAAAAGGTGATAAAAAAGAGGGGGAGCCCGGCCTCGGCACGGCTAAAATTATTGTTTCCGGCGGCCGCGGTTTTGGCACGGCAGAAAATTTCAAAAATCTGCTGGAGCCGCTGGCAGCAAAATTGCCGGCGGCGATTGGTGCCAGCCGGGCGGCGGTAGATGCGGGTTTTGCCCCTAATGATCGGCAAATCGGGCAGACAGGCCGTGTAGTTTCGCCTGATCTCTATATTGCTATCGGCCTTTCCGGTGCCGTGCAGCATTTGGCGGGTATGATGGATTCCCGCGTGATTGTGGCGATTAACAAAGATGCGGAAGCGCCGATTTTTCAGGTAGCAGATTATGGCCTTGTGGGGGATTTATTTGAAATAATCCCCGCTTTAATAAAAAAACTGGGCTGAATATTCAGCCCAGTTTCTATTTTTGCCGTTTCCCGGCTTTGATATTTGCCGGTTTCCTGCCCGTTTAGTTAAGTTCAAAAGTCAGGCCGTGTAGTTTCGCCTGATCTCTATATTGCTATCGGCCTTTCCGGTGCCGTGCAGCATTTGGCGGGTATGATGGATTTCCGCGTGATTGTGGCGATTAACAAAGATGCGGAAGCGTCGATTTTTCAGGTAGCAGATTATGGCCTTGTGGGGGATTTATTTGAAATAATCCCCGCTCTAATAAAAAAACTGGGCTGAATATTCAGCCCAGTTTCTATTTTTGCCGTTTCCCGGCTTTGATATTTGCCGTTTTCCTGGCCGTTTAGTTAAGTTCAAAAGTCAGGCCGCCGCCAATACCCATAGTGCTGTTAGCCACCGTGCCGGTAATATTGCTGCGGAAACGACCCGTCTCACTGGTGTACCCGGCACCGAAGGAAACAGCGCCTTCGCTCTTCCAATAACCGCCGCCAACACCGAAGCTGATCTTGCCCGGCCTGTCGCTAAAGCGCAGGGAAGCAGCGGCGAGGCCGATAGCAGCGGCAGAACGAGCCTCATCACGGACATGATGAATTTTATGGCGCAGGCGGTCAAAACGCATATCCGTGTATCTGTTGGCCTGATCGACGGCATCAGTCGTAATATTATTAACGCGCATATCAGTATAATCATTGGCAGATCTCAGTGTTGTCGCCGCTGTCGTGCTGATATTGGCATTCAGCTCGTCTTTGGTATCGCTCAACTGGCCACCATTGACAGCATCGGTAGAGCCTTTGGCCACTGTGCCCGCTGCAACATTGTGGAGAGCCACCGGGGTAGAGGCATCAGCCCCCACCAGGGTAACACTGTTGGTTTTTTTGCCATCTGCACCTTTGTCATATTTCACAGCATTTTCAGCCGCATCGCCAATAGTGCCGATCGTGTCTTCTATATTGCCGACACGGTTTTCAACATTGCCGACCCGGGTATCAATGCCGTCAATGCGAGTATTGGTATCAAAAAGCTGACCGGCATTAACGGCGTCTGTTGAGCCAGAGGCAATCGTGCCGGCGGCAACATTAGTGAGCTTTTGCGGAGTTGCTGTTCCGCCATCATTATCGATAAGGGCCAGAGTTGTGTCGTCTGTGCGCTGGACAACACCGCTTTTGCCATTATCAATATCGGTAAGCCGGTTATTGATTGTGGTTATACTTGTGGTGTTCTGAACCACTCTGGAATTAACGCCGAACAGGCTGGAATCCAGAGCAGCAAAGGCATCGCCGACATTATTATAGTCGCTGCCGGCGGCCGCACCGCTGCTGTCATAAGAGCGGATAGCGTAAGTCGGCGCCGTAATAGCGGCTGCGGAAGTGCCGAAAGGCGATGTATAGGAGGCACCGCCGCCCAGATATTTAGCCATTTGCTCGCCATTAGCATCTATAGCGCTATGAGTAGCGTAAAGCTGTGCGCCGTTGACAGCATCTGTTGAGCTGTCAGACAGAGTGCCGGCGGTCAGATTGGTAAGCTTCTGGCTGTTGCCGGGAGCGTCTGCGGTGCCGTCAGCGGCAATCAGCGCCAGATTATCACCACCGGTGCGGCGAACAGGGCCAAGGCTGCCATTGTTAATATTATTGGTCAGATTGTCGATATTGGTATTAACGCTGTCAATGCTGGTATCCACGGCAGCAAAAGCATTACCGACACTGTTATAGCCGGTGCCCTGGACGGTGAAGGTCGGAGCATTGCCGGCCGCAACATCGGCACCGCCGCCAAGATAGCTATTAGTGTTGGTGGCAACCGTGTTAATCGCCGTAGTATTGGTGGCGATATTGGTTTTGTTGGTAGCAATGTCTGTTGCGTTAGCGGCGATATTGGTCGCATTGGTCGTTACATTGGTATTAGTCGTGTTCAACTGGCTGCCGTTGACAGCATCTGTTGAGCTGTCAGACAGAGTGCCGGCGGTCAGATTGGTAAGCTTCTGGCTATTGCCGGGAGCAGAGGCGGTGCCATTGGCAGCAATCAGCGCCAGATTATCACCACCGGTGCGGCGAACAGGGCCAAGGCTGCCATTGTTAATATTATTGGTCAGATTGTCGATATTGGTATTAACGCTGTCAATGCTGGTATCTACGGCAGCAAAAGCATTACCGACACTGTTATAGCCGGTGCCCTGGACGGTGAAGGTCGGGGCTGTTCCGGCCGAGACATCGGCACCGCCGCCAAGATAGCTATTGGTGTTGGTTGCCACCGTGTTAATCGCCGTAGTATTGGCAGCTATATTAGTCTTGTTGGTCGCAATATCGGTAGCATTTTGTGTCACATTGGTATTAGTCGCGTTCAACTGGCTGCCGTTGACAGCATCGGTTGAAGTAGCAGACAGATCACCGGCAGCAAGATTGGTAAGCTTCTGGCTGTTGCCGGGGCTAGCGGCGGTGCCATTGGCAGCAATAAGCGCCAGATTATCACCACCGGTGCGGCGGACAGGGCCAAGGCTGCCATTGTTAATATTATTGGTCAGATTGCTGATATTGGTATTAACGCTGTCAATGCTGGTATCCACGGCAGCAAAAGCATTACCGACACTGTTATAGCCGCTGCCCTGCACGGTGAAGGTCGGGGCTGTTCCGGCCGTAACATCGGTGCCGCCGCCAAGATAGGTGTTAATCGCCGTAGTATTGGTAGCGATATTGTTCCTGTTGGTGGTAATATTGTTCCTGTTGGTGGTCACATTAGTATTGGTTGCGTTCAACTGCGCGCCATTGACAGCATCAGTAGAAGTGCTGGACAGAGTACCGGCAGTGACATTGGTAATTTTAGTGCCGCTGAAACCGCCAAGGGTAATAGTGTCTTTTGTCGTGCCGTCATCATATTTGACAGCACTATCTGACAGGGTCTGAATATCGGCCTTGTTTGTGGCAATATTGGTTCTGTTGGTGGCTACATTGGTATTGGTTGTATATAATTGTCTGCCATTGACGGCATCGGTAGAAGTAGCGGACAGAGTACCGGCAGTGACATTGGTAATTTTAGTGCCGCTGAAACCGCCAAGGGTAATAGTGTCTTTTGTCGTGCCGTCATCATATTTGACAGCGCTATCTGACAGAGTCTGAATATCGGCCTTGTTTGTGGCAATATTGGTCCTGTTGGTGGCTACATTGGCATTGGTTGTATATAATTGTCTGCCATTGACGGCATCGGTTGAAGTGGCGGACAGAGTCCCGGCAGTGACATTGGTAATTTTAGTGCCGCCGGCACCGCCAAGGGTAATAGTGCCTTTCGTTGTGCTGTCATCATATTTAACAGCACTGTCTGACAAGGTCTGAATATTGCCGGTGTTTGTGGCAATATTGTCTCTGTTGGTGACTACATTGGCATTGGTTGTATATAATTGTCTGCCGTTGACGGCATCGGTTGAGGTGCTGGACAGAGTGCCGGCGGCCAGATTGGTAAGCTTCTGGCTATTGCCGGGGCTAGCGGCGGTGCCGTCAGCGGCAACAAGCGCCAGATTATCGCTACCGGTGCGCTGTACCGGGCCAAGCGTGCCGTTGTTGATATTATTGGTGATATTGGTCAGGCTGTTATTGACGCTATTAAAGCTGCTGTCTACGGCTGCGAAGGCGCCGCTAACGCTATTACTGTTTGTGCCCTGGACAGTGAAGGTCGGCGCTGTGCCGTTGGCGACATTGGCACCGCCGCCAAGATAGCTATTAGTGTTGGTAGCAACCGTGTTAATCGCCGTAGCATTGGTGGCGATATTGGTTTTGTTGGTAGCAATATCGGTCGTATTGGCAGTGATATTGCCGGTGTTTGTGGCAATATTGCCGGCATTGGCGGTCACATTGGTATTAGTCGTGTTCAACTGTGTGCCGTTGACGGCGTCAGTTGAAGTTGAAGACAGAGTGCCGGCGGCCAGATTGGTAAGCTTCTGGCTATTGCCGGGGCTAGCGGCGGTGCCGTTGGAAGCAGTCAGAACCAGGCTGTTTGTGTCACTGGTGGAGCGTTTCACAGGGCCAATCGTGCCGTTATTGACGCTATCAGTAATGCTCGTCAGGCTGGTATTGATGGTGCTCAAATTAGTATCAACGGCAGCGAATGCACCGCTAACGCTATTGCTGTTTGTGCCCTGGACGGTGAAGGTCGGCGCTGTTCCGGCCGAGACATTGGCACCGCCGCCAAGATAGCTATTAGTGTTGGTAGCAACTGTGTTAATCGCCGTAGCATTGGTAGCGATATTGGTTTTGTTGGTAGCAATATCGGTCGTATTGGCAGTGATATTGCCGGTGTTTGTGGCAATATTGCCGGCATTGGCGGTCACATTGGTATTAGTCGTGTTCAACTGTGTGCCGTTGACGGCGTCAGTTGAAGTTGAAGACAGAGTGCCGGCGGACTCATGTGTAC
>NZ_QLZD01000035.1 GCF_008636115.1 Candidatus Tokpelaia sp.
GTGAGCCGTGAGCCGTGAGCCGTGAGCCGTGAGCCGTGAGCCGTGAGCCGTGAGCCGTGAGCCGTGAGCCGTGAGCCAGAATTAGAACATTTTCACCGCCGGGAAAAGCTTTTTTTCAACCAAAAACCGCTTTTCACCATAGTTTGCGGCAGAATTTTCCTGCCGGCAGACTTAATCTGCCCCCAGGCTGCGGCGGCAAAGGCCAGGCTGCACCCCATATTTACCAGCCGCCGGCTGAGCGGCGTGTATAGCTGCCCAAATCGGCGCATAATATACGCAAAATCGCCGCCGTGCGCAGCGCAAATGCCGGTGCAACCGAAAAACAGTTAACGGCATTTTTTGGCTGGCGGTCTAGAGCAATGCCATCGCTTTATACGCGTTCTGCAAATCGCAAAAAATGGCGGCAGAGTCCATTGAAATGCTTCATTGGGAGAATGAAAATTGAACCTCTTTGCCCTAACCGACTTTTCTTCTGCCCTAACCCAAAAAATAGACGAATAAAATCAGCATGTTATTGAAGATGCTTTCGGTGTTGTCAGTAAAGACAAATGCGGTCAAGCCGCAACGCGTTAAATCCGCTATAGCTAATCAGAAAATGCGGTCAAGCCGCAACGTTCTTATTACCGTTAGTATTATAGCCAATCAGACAAAGGCAGCCAGGCTGCCGCCCCAATCTGCCCGCTCTCAAGCTTTAAAATGCTTGGATAATTTCAGTTTTTGCGCCTGATAATGCGATTTTACCCCCGCGCCATAGAGTTTTTCAGGCCGGGCCAGCATTGGCTCATAAATCAGCCGGCCGATAATCTGCCCATGTTCCAGGATAAACGGCACTTCATGGCTGCGCACTTCCAGCACGGCGCGCGCGCCGGCGCCCCCGGCGAGGGTGTGGCCGAAACCGGGGTCAAAAAAACCGGCATAATGGACGCGAAACTCCCCCACCAGCGGGTCAAAAGGCCGCATTTCCGCCGCATAAAGCGGCGGCACATGCACGGCTTCGCGTGAGGCAAGAATATAAAATTCATTCGGATCCAGCACTATCTGCCCGCTGCCGCGATTATAAATCGGCTCCCAGAAATCTTCCACCGCACAGGCCGCCGGTTTATCAACATCAATTACCGGGCAGAGCCTTTTGCTGCGATAGCCGATAAGCCGCCCGGCCCGGCCGCCGGCAGAGCCTTGCAAATCGACCGAAAGTGCAATACCGGCGCTGCTAATATCAGGAATTTTGTCAGAAACAAGCTGCTCCCGGCTCTGCAAGGCGCGCAGGGCAGCACTATCCAGCGGAGTCAGGCCGCTTTGCAAACCGCAGGAGCGCGCGGAGCGTGCAAACCGCATTTGCGCCAGACGCGAGCCGCTGCGCACCAGAATGGGAAAGCTGCGCGGGCTGATTTCCAGATAAAGCGGGCCGTGATAGGCTGGAGGGATTTTGTCAAATTCACGCACGCCATCGGCAATAATGCGGGTAAAAACATCAAGCCGCCCGGTCGAGCTTTTGGGGTTGGCGGCGGCAGACACATCTGCCGGCAGCGCCAGCTCTTCCAGCAGGCAGACAAGATAAACGCAGCCGGTTTCGAGCACAGCGCCGGCCTGTAAATCAATTTCATGCAGCTTGACCTGCTCCAGCCGGTCGGCGACAGTTTTTCCTGCTCCGGGTAAAAAAGAGGCACGCAAGCGCCAGGCCCTGGTGCCCAGGCGCAAATCCAGGCTGGCGGGCTGGAGCTGATTATCATCAAAGGACAGAGCAGCCTTAACTGCCCCGCTCTCTATTAAAGCGGCAATATAAGTATCGGGGAAAATGCCGTTTGCGGCCGCAGCAGATCCCGCTGCCGGCATGGCGCCGGCACCCGCATTCGCGATTGGGAAAACACACATAACAGCCCCAAACCTCACTTTGAAATCTCTTATATAGTCATAGCCCACAGGCGCGGCATAAGCAATATATTTCGTCTTGCGGAGCGCAGGCCCTGTTTCATTTGGGATAAGCAAAACTTGCTCTTCAACCGCATGGCTGAATAGGCTAAGCTTGATTTATGAACATACACCGCCTGAAAGACACAATTATCAACCGCATTGCCGCCGGCGAAGTGGTGGAGCGCCCCGCCAGCGTGGTCAAAGAGCTGGTAGAAAATGCTATTGACGCCGGCGCCGACCGGATAGAAATCACCACTGCCGGCGGCGGCAAAAACCTTATCCGCGTGCATGATAATGGCAGCGGCATTGCCGCCAATGAGCTGGAGCTGGCCGTATCACGCCACTGCACCTCCAAAATGGCCGATAATATTCACGATATTCGCTCTCTGGGCTTTCGCGGTGAGGCCTTACCCTCTATTGCTTCTGTTGCGCATTTGCGGCTGGCCTCACGCGCCGGAGAAAGCACGGCCGGAGCAGAAATCACTGTGGCGGGCGGCAGAAGAGCGCCGGTGCGGCCGGCAGCGATACAAAGCGGCACAGTGGTGGAAGTGCGTGACCTGTTTTACGCCACCCCGGCGCGGCTGAAATTTTTAAAAAGCGACCAGGCGGAAGCCGCAGCCATTAGCGATAATGTCAAACGCCTTGCCATTGCTTTTCCGCATATTCGCTTCAGCCTTTCAGGCACGGAGCGCCTGATAATTGACCTGCCTGCCGCACCGCTATTTGCTGCCGCGGCCCAGGCGGCGGCAAAGCCTGAGGCTGAACCGGGCAATGAAGAAGATATTGCCCGGGCGCAAGCCTATCACAGCCGGCTGATACAAATTCTCGGCCGGGATTTTGCCGAAAATAGTGTTGGGCTTAATGCGCGGCGTGAAAATGTGCATATTTTCGGTTTTATCGGCATTCCTTCCTATCATCGCGGCAATGCTCTGCACCAGTTTGCCTATGTTAATGGCCGCCCGGTGCGTGATAAAATCATCAGCGCTGCCTTGCGCGCCGCTTATGCCGATATGCTGCCCGCCGGCCGCCATGCTGTGGCCGCCCTGTTTTTGCAGCTTGACCCCGCTCATGTAGATGTTAATGTCCACCCGGCCAAAGCCGATGTGCGCTTTCGCGATGCCGGCCTGATACGCGGCCTGATTATCGGCGCTATTCGTCAGGTGCTGGAGCAGGCAGGCGCCCGCCCCGCCACCACAGCGGCGGCAGCTTTGATAAAGGCGGCAGAGGCCAACAGGCAGGCAGGCAATAAAACAGCGTATCAAGCATATGAGGCTGCGTATTATCGCGACCGGCAGAGTGAGACTGCGCCCTTTATTAAAGCGGGGAATAAGGCTCCAGTCGCCTTTGCTGCTGCTTCGGGCGCTTATCCTGCCGGCCGAGGGCGGATAACCGGTTTTGCTGAAGATCCGGCTCCCTGGCATGAAACCGAAGATGAAATAGTGCCGGCACCGGCGGCGCCCCTGCTGACAGATAATAAAGCCTCCGCCCCCGCCTTGCCGGGAATGTGGCCGCAACCTTTCCCGCCGGCGGCCGATTTTCGCCTGCCGGAAGATAATCAGGACGAAGCAGAAGCCGATGAACAGCACGCAGCAATGGCGCAATTTCCCTTAGGCGCGGCAAAGGCGCAAATTCACCAGAATTATATTATTGCCCAGACAGAAAACAGTTTGATTATTGTTGATCAGCACGCCGCCCATGAAAGGCTGGTTTATGAGGCGCTGAAGCAAGCGCTTTATGCCGAGCCTTTGGCCTCACAAATGCTGCTTATCCCCGAAATTATTGAGCTGCCGCCTGAAGATATTGCCCGCCTGCTCTCCCATGCCGAATTTTTGCAAAAATTCGGCCTTGTATTTGAGCCTTTTGGCAATCATGCGCTGGCCGTGCGGGAAACGCCGGCTTTATTAGGGCAGATAAATGTGCAAAAGCTTATGCGCGATCTGGCTGATGAAGCAGCGGAGCATGATACTGCCGGCGGCCTGAAAGACCGGCTGGATTATGTTGCCGCCACTATGGCCTGCCACGGCTCAGTGCGCTCCGGGCGGCGGCTAAAACCGCAGGAAATGAACGCTTTGCTGCGGCAAATGGAGCAAGTGCCGCAATCCGGCACTTGCAATCACGGCCGCCCCACCTTTATTGAGCTGAAGCTAACCGATATTGAAAAGCTCTTCGCCAGAAGATAAAGAGCAAGCGCCGGGGCAGCCGTGTTTCTTTCCTGTTTTGGGTCGCAAGCGCCCAAAACTGCCGCCCCACCTTTATTGAGCTGAAGCTAACCGATA
>NZ_QLZD01000009.1 GCF_008636115.1 Candidatus Tokpelaia sp.
ATTCAACAGAATAATGCAGGGACAGGGTAGAAATATAATGTTGTCCAAACTCACCGGCTCCGCCGGAGGTAAAGGAACGCGGAGATTTTTGCTTGGTAACGGGCGTAATAAAGAAGTCCAGGTGGTGTTTACCTGCCTTCTCAATAGGCAAAAGGTCAACAGTATCGCTTAGATTGACGATACTATTTGTTGCCCTTATTGATGACACACCCGCCATTCCGTCATTGTAAAGAAGGACAATGCCATCAACAACAAACATGCCATAGCTATTGAGGCTTACTTCTGCGATATTTGTAGCTCCACTATGGACTCCCAATCCTATAGTGGCAGAGACCAGGGCGCCATCTTTCAAAGTATCAAAATCAATTTGAAAAACCTTACATTTATTAAGGTTTGACATATCCAGGTAGCTATAAGCGTTCCGGCAAATTTTGTTGTCTCCCCAAGGATTAGCCTCTTGGTGAGGTCTTAAAATGTCGGCAATCTGCCTGTTTGTATAAACATTGGCATCGGTCGGGTCAGGAAGCTCCCGCCGGACACCGTCAGACCAAACAGACCCTTCATTTACCTGCCCAATAAAACGGCTGGAAATCGGAGAGCGCACAATATGCGGGCACATAACCAGCTTCCCGTCATCGTCTAGCACCGGATTCCCGTTTGCATCTGTTTTTGGCGCAGGGGCGACATATAAAGGCGTGAGGGGAGCGCCCATTGTATTGGCGTCATAAAGCGGGAAATTGGTGCAATTATAGAGGGCGTCATTAGTGCTGCCATCAATCATGCGCTGGATTTCGGCCATATTGCTGTCTGTGTAGACGAAAAACACGCCCTTATCGTTCACGAATTTTTGCCATTCTGGGGAGTTTTTGAGCAGCGCCATGGTGTCGCCGAGCAAATGACGCTCGGCCTTCTGCTCTGCTTCATAATCTGCCGCCGTCCAGATGTGGTGAATGGACGAATAGACAGCCTGCACATGCGCACCGGCAACAAACATATCGCCGGTGGCCTGCTTGACACGCAGCCCCTTGGCTGTCCTGTCCCACGACATCATAACCATGGGCAAGCCGTTGCCGTCATTGCCGCGCTTGGCAACAGGGATATTGGTAATGCAAAGCAAAGGATTATCCGGCACTTTGGCAATGTCGTTCGGGCAGCGGAAGCGCACAATCATGCCGTCAACATAATCGGTAAATTCCTCGTCCAGCTCAACCCGCAAATTGGTCTCACCAACCACAGGCTCACGGCTATATAGCTCATCATCGGCTTTTTGCCGCAAGCGCTTCATCATGGCGCGGATAGAGCGGCCGACATTAGCCGGCGGGCAGCCTATATAAATGGGGATTTCTCTGTCTGAAGCCTGATTCTCTTCAGGAATCTTGCTCCAGTCGTAAATAGTCGGCATCAGCTAAAACCCTTCAGGAGATTGGTGCCAAATTGCGGAAAAATGAAGGAGCCGCGCTTGGCTCCGAGCATGGCCATAACATCTTGCTGCTCACCCGATAAGTCGCGCTTCTGAATAGGCTTGGCCGCTGGCGGTGCCCGAAGCCCTTCACCCTGTGTCGCTTCCCCCGCGCCGGGCTGTGTTTGCCCCACTGTAGCCGGCTGTGCCGGTGTATTGGCAGTCTGTTCAGACGCTTGGCTTACCCCGGCCGGGCTTTGGCTTTGGGACGGGGATTGCCCGCCCGCTTGGGCTAAAGGGGCTTGTGCGCTGCCGCCGCCCCCATGCGCACCTTTATAACCGCCGCCGTAAGCCTGTCGCTCTGTCGCGCCAGCCTGTGTTGCCCCCGGGCCATAGTGCCAGGCATGGAGCATTTCACCTTCAGAAGGCGGCCGGCCGAATTTATTGGCAAGCACCGCGTAATTCTGCTGGGCCAGCTTATTAGCCGCTGCTTCCTGTGCTTGCGGAGACCATATTTGGTCATCGGAATAGCCCAAATCATTCCATGTCTTTTTGCGGAACTGGAATTTGCCGCGCGCTTCACCCCAGCCGCCGCCGCCTTTTTCTACAGAGCGGCTCATATAGGGGTCGCCGCGCTTGTCGGCCTCATAACCCGCTACTTTCTGCAAAAATCCGTCAAAATTATAAGACATTGCCGCTCTCTCTGATAATCACCAACTGCAATTATAAGTGGCAATGCAGCTATTAAAGTTATGATGTTCAGTTAAAGATAACGCCGGAGAAATCCAGCCGGCTTACCACATTTGCGCGGTTGTAAATGTAAGGAATACCACCCAGCGCGTCAGCCGCGTCTGAGTGCTTATGGTCTGGACTGTCAAGCGGAATGCCGTTTACTATTTTTGGCGCATATTGCTTGATTTCTGCCAGTCCATTATCACAATAAATATTATCAAACCAACAATGGGGCAGCACATTGCGCACAGCGTCAATGCGGTGCATTTTGCTTTTGACACGCGGCACAACTATAACTTGCAAGCCGCGCCGGCGCGCATCTGTTTCGGGAGTAGCGAGGGTGGAATAGCCGCGCTGGTCATCGCCGTCATGTGGCAAGACAATCACCGGTTTTGCAAAGCCTTTTACCGCAATATCGTCCAGCACATCGCTAAATTTTGTGCCAGCCCAGGCAAAATAGCGCAAAATGTTGACGCGGTCGCGCTCCACCTGAAATATCCAGCAGGTGCAAAGGTCATTGAGTCCGAGGTCAAAAGTGGCATAATAAGGTGCCTGGTAATCTACTATGAGTTTCTGGTAGCGGCCGGCCGCATACATATCGGCCAGCTCATTTGTGTAGTAAACCCCCTCTTGCACCTCGCGGAAATAGCCGCCATAACGGTTATCAAAAAGAGACCTGGATATATCTTTTTTCTCTTTCGCTATAAAATCCCGACCGTCTTGCGACAGAAAATCATTTGTATCCCAATTCACCCAGCGCGCTACCACCTTGCCCACTTTGCAATCTTTGTAAAGATTCTCCTCGCCAATATCCCTGATAAGCCTTTGAGCTATCGGAGTGCTCTTTATTGAGGGGTTAAAAATATAAATACGCTTATTACGCGCCACGCGGGCAAATGTTGGCACAATCTCACCCAGTGCAAATTCGGTTGCAGTATTCGCTTCATCAAACAAAGCAAATTTGACATCTTCCGTCCCCTTGATTTCTTCAGCGTTCGCATTTGTTCCTTTGAGCACCCCATTTATCGGGGCATTGCGGGCGCGGAAATACTCTGCGCCAGCCTCCCAATGCGGGGCGGCTTGTGGCTCTTTATTCAGAATCTTGCGCAAAACGCCCAAAAGGCTGTCGCTCAGCGTGGTCTGCAATGAGCGGGCAAAGACAATATTGAAACTCTCTCCATACTTATTATAATCAAACATTG
>NZ_QLZD01000036.1 GCF_008636115.1 Candidatus Tokpelaia sp.
TTACCAATCTGGCCGCCGGCACTCTGTCTTCAACTTCAACTGACGCCGTCAACGGCACACAGTTGAACACGACTAATACCAATGTGACCGCCAATGCCGGCAATATTGCCACAAACACCGGCAATATCACTGCCAATACGACCGATATTGCTACCAACAAAACCAATATCGCTACCAATGCTACGGCGATTAACACAGTTGCTACCAACACTAATAGCTATCTTGGCGGCGGTGCCAATGTCTCGGCCGGAACAGCGCCGACCTTCACCGTCCAGGGCACAAACAGCAATAGCGTTAGCGGTGCATTCGCTGCCGTTGATACTAATTTGAGCACCATCAATACCAGCCTGACGAGCATTACTGATAGCGTCAATAACGGCACGATTGGCCCTGTGAAACGCTCCACCAGTGACACAAACAGCCTGGTTCTGACTGCTTCCAACGGCACCGCCGCTAGCCCCGGCAATAGCCAGAAGCTTACCAATCTGGCCGCCGGCACTCTGTCTTCAACTTCAACTGACGCCGTCAACGGCACACAGTTGAACACGACTAATACCAATGTGACCGCCAATGCCGGCAATATTGCCACAAACACCGGCAATATCACTGCCAATACGACCGATATTGCTACCAACAAAACCAATATCGCCACCAATGCTACGGCGATTAACACGGTTGCTACCAACACTAATAGCTATCTTGGCGGCGGTGCCAATGTCGCCAACGGCACAGCGCCGACCTTCACTGTCCAGGGCACAAACAGTAATAGCGTTAGCGGCGCCTTCGCAGCCGTAGACAGCAGCTTTAATAGCGTCAATAACAGCCTGACCAATATCACCAATAATATCAACAACGGCACGCTTGGCCCGGTACAGCGCACCGGTAGCGATAATCTGGCGCTTGTTGCCGCTGACGGCACCGCCGCTAGCCCCGGCAATAGCCAGAAGCTTACCAATCTGGCCGCCGGCACTCTGTCCAGCACCTCAACCGATGCCGTCAACGGCAGACAGCTTTATGCTACTCATAGCGCTATAGATGCTAATGGCGAGCAAATGGCTAAATATCTGGGCGGCGGTGCCTCCTATACATCGCCTTTTGGCGGCGTCTCGGCAAGTGCTATCACAGGGCCCACTTATACTATCCGCTCTTATGACAGCAGCGGCACAGCTACAAGCGCCGATTATGGCAATGTGGGTGACGCCTTTACTGCCCTGGATTCCGGCCTGTTCGGCGTCAATTCCAGAGTGGTTAAAAACACAACGGATATTGCAACCATCAACACGCAGCTTACCAATATCAATAATGGCAAAAGCGGTGTTGTCCAGCGCACAGACAGCGCAACCCTGGCCCTTATCGATAGTGATAATGGCACAGCAACCCCGCAAAAGCTCACTAATGTTGCTGCCGGCACTATTGCTTCAGGCTCCACCGATGCGGTCAATGCCGGCCAGCTTTTTGACACCAATACCCGTATTGACGGCATTGATACCCGGGTCGGCAATGTTGAAAACCGTGTGGGCACTATAGAAGGGCAGATCGGCGATATTGGCAATGTAGCCGGGAATGCCGTGCAATATGATAAAGACTCAAGCGGCAAAAAAACCAACAGTGTAACTTTGGTAGGCGCTGATGCCTCAACTCCTGTTGCTCTCCACAATGTTGCAGCGGGCACAGTGGCCAAAGGCTCTACCGATGCTGTCAATGGCGGCCAGCTAAGCGATGCCAGGGACGAGCTGAATACCAATATCAGCAATACTGCGGCAACCACCCTGAAATCTGCCAATAATTACACGGATATGCGCGTTAATAATATTACGACTGATGCCGTCGATCAGGCCAACAGATACACGGATATGCGTTTTGACCGCCTGCGCCATAAAATTCATCATGTCCGTGATGAGGCTCGTTCTGCCGCTGCTATCGGCCTCGCTGCTGCTTCCCTGCGCTTTGACGATACGCCCGGCGCATTCAGTGTCGGCCTTGGCAGCGGTTATTGGAAGAGCAAAGGCGCTGTTTCCTTCGGCGCCGGCTATACCAGTGAGAATGGCCGCATTCGCAGCAATATTACCGGCACAGTGGCCAACAGCACTATGGGTATTGGCGGCGGCGTGACTATCCGGTTAAACAAATAGGGCTAGCCGGACAGCCTCAGCATGAAGCAAAGATAAAACAGCCGCTAGCGGGCAAAAACACAAACGGGCGGAACTGACGAAATTCTGCCCGTTTTATTTGCTTCCTCATTTGCTGCTATTATTTGACACGAATGATTGGAAATAGCGGGATTGGACGATTCCACGCGAGATACAGCCATTGCGACAGAAAATATCGCACAGATTACAATATTTATAATTGCTGCCTCACGCCTCAGCAATTATCGCAGCCTGTCCTGATAATTCCGGCAAAACCGAACCGATAAAATTGCGACAAAAATATCTTAGCCGTTTATCAGAATTTCGCGCTTGCCGACATGATTGGCCTCACCCACCAAACCTTCTTCTTCCATTTTCTCTACCAGAGTAGCAGCCTTGTTATAGCCGATACCCAGCCGGCGCTGAATATAAGAAGTAGAGCATTTTTTATCGCGCATAACAATTTTAACAGCCTGAATATATAAATCGTCAAAATCATCATTACCACCGGCAGCGGCGACAATTTCCGCCACGGCAGAATGTTCATCATCGCCTTCTGCCTTATTTTTGCCGTCTGAGGTTTCGTCTTCATTGCTTTCCGTGACAGTGGACAAATATTCCGGCGTGCCTTGCGTCTTTAAATGAGCAACCACTTTTTCTACCTCGCGGTCGGAAACAAAAGGCCCGTGCACGCGCTTTAACCGACCGCCGCCGGCCATATGCAGCATATCGCCTTGCCCCAGCAAAGTTTCTGCCCCTTGCTCGCCCAAAATTGTGCGGCTGTCTATTTTGCTCGTTACCTGAAACGAAATCCGCGTGGGGAAATT
>NZ_QLZD01000014.1 GCF_008636115.1 Candidatus Tokpelaia sp.
TGAAGGCAACTGAAGCCAGAAGCGCCAGGCGCAAAGGCAGGCTGCGCCGCTTAACCCCGCTAAAAGACACAATTTCATTACGACGAAAAACATTGCCGCTCGCGCGGCCCCGCTGCGTATTCTCGGCCATTTCAAAATCCCTGCTTGGTTTCCATGCGCTCCAGCGCCTGCTATGCTCCGCTCTTTGCAAAGCTGTCGGCTATGCTTTCAAACAACAGCAAGAAGGAGCTTATCAGGCAGAGCTATAGGTCAATATAAATTTTTTGTAAATTGATAATTTAAGATTACTCAGGTTTTTAGGCGGATAAAGTGCTATTTTTGCAACATAAACGGGGGAATGGGCAGTTTTTTTGCCATAAACTGAGATATTTTCTGTGGTAGAATTTAAGGCGCGGCTATAAGAATTTTACCTTTAACCGGCTTATTAGTATGGATTTCGGCTTATGAGAGGGGGCGGCGCTGAATGCTCCAAAGAGTAAGAATAGCGGCTGAGAAAAATCTGTGGATTATTTATGAAAAACTGTGGATTGTCTTATTGCTGTGGTGTTGCCAAGGCCGCCGGATTTTAATTAAGGCGAATAGTCACACCGCCGCCGACACCCATAGCGCTGTTGGCCACTGTGCCGGTGATATTGCTGCGGAAACGGCCGGTATTGCTGGTATAGCCGGCGCCGAAAGCAATAGCACCCTCACTTTTCCAGTAGCCGCTGCCAAAGCCGATACTGAAGGCGCCGGGTGTATCGTCAAAGCGCAGGGAAGCGGCGGCGAGGCCGATAGCAGCGGCAGCGCGAGCCTCATCGCGGACATTATCAAGCCGGTGATTGAGGCGGTTAAAGCGCAGATCCGTATAGTGATTGGCCTGCTCAACTGCGCCCGTGCTGATATTGTTAATGCGGCTGTCGGTGTAATCATTGGCGGATTTCAGCGTTGCTGCTGCTGTCGTGCTGATATTAGCATTCAGCTCGTCTTTGGCATCGCTTAGCTGGCCGCCATTAACAGCATCGGTGGAGTCTTTTTCCACTTTGCCGGCGGCGACATTATGGAGAGCGACAGGGGTAGAGGCATCAGCGCCTTGCAGGGTGACGCTGTTGGTTTTATTGCCGTCTGAATCTGTGTCATATTGCACGGCATTTTTGGTTGCAGTGCCGATATTGCCGATCGTTTCTTCTATATTGCCGACACGGTTTTCAACATTGCCAAGACGGCCTTCAACAACACCGACACGATTATTAGTGTCGTTGAGCTGAGCGCCGTTAACGGCGTCTGTTGAGCCTGAGGCAATCGTGCCGCCGGCAAGATTAGTGAGCTTTTGCGGTGTTGTTGTGCCGCCGTCTTTGTCTATCAGCGCCAGGGTCGTGTCATCGGCGCGCTGGACAGGGCCGCTTTTGCCGTTGCTAATATCGCCGAGCTGGTTGTTGATAGTGTTTATATCCTGCTTATTCTGGTTTACCTGGTTGTTAACATTGCTCAGGCTGCTATCCATTGCCTCCAAAGCACTGCCGACATCACTATAGTTTCCACTAGTGGCAGTGCCGCTGCTGTCAACAGAATGAATTATATAGCTGGGGGCTGTCCATGAGCCGTTTTGCCAGGCAGCGCCGCCGCCAAGATAATTTGCCGTTTGTTGGGCATTAGTAGCAATATCGGCGGTGTTGGTGGCGATATTGCCGGCATTGGCGGTCACATTGGTGTTTGTGGCATTAAGCTGGCTGCCATTAACAGCATCGGTTGAGCTGTCAGACAAAGTGCCGGCCGTGAGGTTTGTAAGCTTCTGGGTATTGCCGGGGGCATCAGCCGTGCCGTCAGCGGCAATAAGGGCGAGATTATCGCCACTGGTGCGGCGCACGGGGCCGATAGAGCCATTATTGATATTATTGGTGATATTGTTAAGGCTGCTATTGACCGTGTTAATGCTGCTGTCTACCGCCTTGAGGGCATCACCGACATTATTGGCGGTAGCGCCCTGCACAGTATAGCTTGGGGCTGTTCCGGCCGCGACATCAGCCCCGCCGCCGAGATAGGTGCTGGTATTGGTTGCGACTGTGTTAATGGCGGTGGTATTAGCCGTGATATTGGTCTTGTTGCCGGCAATATCAGTGGTGTTGGCAGCAATATTGCCGGTATTAGTGGTCACATTATTATTAGTGGCGTTAAGCTGGCTGCCATTAACAGCATCGGTTGAGCTGTCAGACAAAGTGCCGGCAGAAAGATTGGTGAGTTTTTGTGTGGTGCCGGGGGCATCTGCGGTGCCGTCTGCGGCAATAAGGGCGAGA
>NZ_QLZD01000037.1 GCF_008636115.1 Candidatus Tokpelaia sp.
TCATTGAAATTAGCCTCACCGCCCGCGCCGACAGTAACATCAGAATTACCGGCATTGCTGTTATCATTAAAATCAACTGTGCTGCCGTCAGAGACGCCAATGGTTGAGCTGCCGCCATTGGCATTATCATTAAAGCCTATTTTACCGCCATTAGAGGCATCAATATCCGAGTTTCCAGCAGAAGAACCGTCATTGAAATTAGCCTCACCGCCCGCGCCGACAGTAACATCAGAATTACCGGCATTGCTGTTATCATTAAAATCAACCGTGCTGCCGTCAGAGACGCCAATAGTAGAACTGCCGCCATTGGCATTATCATTAAAGCCTATTTTGCCGCCATTGGAGGCATCAATATCAGAATTGCCGGCGGAGGAATCATCATTGAAATTAGCTTCGCCGCCTGCGCCGACAGTAACATCGGAATTGCCGCCATTGCTGCCGTCATTAAAATCAACCGTGCCGCCATTGGAGGTGCCGATAGTTGCATTGCCGGCATTGGTTTTATTGCCAAAATTAACCTTACCGCCATCGGTGACATTAAGCTGTGCATTATCGGCAGAACTATTACCGCCAAAACCGACATTGCCGTTTTGGCCGACATTGATCGCAGCGGTGCCGCCGGAAGAACTGTCCTGAAAACCAAGTGTAGCGCCGTCTGAAACATTTATCTGCGAGGAGCCGGCCGTGGCATTGTCGCTAAAAACGGCATTACTGCCCTTTGCCACATCAATCTGTGCCTGCCCGGCCGAGCTATTGCCGGAAAAATCCAGCTCGGAATCTTCCGCCGCCTCAATAGTGGAAGTCCCGGCACTGGCATTATCCATATAACAAATTCTGCCCTTGGAATTGACGCGAATAACCGCATTGGCCGAGGTCGCATCATTGGTAAAGCATAATGTGCCTTTGCCCAAAAAACCGCCAACATTTAAAACCGGTTGCTGGGTAGAATCATTAACAATGCCTTTGCCCGAAACTATCAGCGTGGCGCTGGTTATAAGGCCGCCTATATTAAAAGTAAAAGCCTGGGCATCTTTGGTAAAATACATGGTCTTGATTTGCTGCGTATTGCCAAGAACAACGCCCGCAATATCCCCAAGATTCACCGAGCTCCAGCCGGTGGAACCGAATGTTGCCGTATCTGTCGGCACACCGCCGAATATTGACCCGGTATCCTTCCAGTTTAGCGGTATATTCCATTGGGCTGAGACAATAGTGCCGGCCCAGGTGGCATTATCTACAGCATAAGCGGCTGAAGTAGAAAAACAAAAAAACGCTGCCGCTGCACCATATTGCAAAATTTTTCTGCAAAATCGCTTTATTCTCCTTTTGCCCCCGCACCGGCAAAAAATTTGTGCAATAGCGCCGGAACGCGCCGGAACAGCAGGCCTGGCCGCAATGTCACAAGGCAAAAGCATAATGATAAACCCGTATTTGCGAATAATATTTCTACTTACGCACGCACGCAACAAACAGATTTAACACTTAATAGACGAGGGATTTAACAATAGAGAATCTGCAATAAAATAATCTCTGGAATATTTATAGTTTATTATGCTTAACTATTCGTTAAACATGGATATTTATTTAAATATTAAGGGGGAGATATAATATAAATACTTATAGTAAAACGACAAAAAACAGTATTTCCTCTCACAAAACTGCTGAAAGGGAGAACAGATAATGCTGGAGCGGGTAGCGGGAATCGAACCCGCGCATTCAGCTTGGGAAGCTGACAGGCTGCCATTACATCATACCCGCATACGGCCTTTTATCCCCAGGAGCGGCCTGCCGCTCTTGCCCTGAATGAGCCGTGAGCCGTGAGCCGTGAGCCGTGAGCCGTGAGCCGTGAGCCGTGAGCCGTGAGCCGTGAGCCGTGAGCCG